>NZ_JBELMJ010000028.1:5703-19403 GCF_042095875.1 Sphingomonas sp. | reverse complement strand
GCCGCTCCGCGCATGAACGCCTTCCGCCAGCACGTCGCCGTTCGCGCACAGGAACGGATCGGCCAGGATCGTGTAGCCGCGCGGCACCGGCAGCACACGCGCGCCTTCCGGCGAGGCGGCGAGCGGGTCGCGCGGTGGCGCCGCGACCGAGACGCGCCACTCCTTTTCGAACAGCGCGCCGTAGACGAGCCGCCCCAGCCACTTGCGCACCATCCCGAACACCACGCCCGCGACCGCCATGTTCGACGGTAGGCGATGGTTCGGCCCGTGCCCGGCTGGGAGGTGCTCGCCCGCCACCGAGCGCGCGATCGCCGGCCCGAGCAGCAGCGGCGAGTGGCGATACGCCTCGATCATCGTCGCGCAGTAGCTGTGCGGATATACCTTGGTCTCGGCGAAGGCGACCACCGCGCCCGCGTCGAGCCGGTTGGCGAGCACCTGAACCACCTGCCCCAAGACCGGCGTACCGTGCGCCGTCTCCCAGAACCCCGCCGGACGCCCCCGATACGCCGCCGGATCACCGTGGTGATACGACAGGATCGGTGCGGCGAGCACGTCGCGCGGCGGCACGCGCAGCAGCCCCATGCCGAACTTGACGATCACGTCCGGCGCGACGCTGCGCCGGCGCGCGAGCACCGCGTCGGGCAGCGACTGCCACGCGCCCGCGGTATCGGCGTCGAACACCACGCGCTCGTCGATCGCGATCTCGCAATCCTCGATCGCCACCATCCGCGTCTCGCGGCTGCGGATCGCGAGCATGTTGAGCAGGTAATAGCCTGCATGGCGCGCCCAGCGCCGCTCGCTTTCCGTGTTGCGACAGTCGAGCAGCAGCACGATGTGGCGGATGCCCGCTTCCTCAAGCGCGCGCCGCTGCCATTGCGCGATCCGCCCATTGTCGCAGATCAGCGCGACGCGCGTCATTCTCCCTTGACCGAGTCGATCACTGCGCGATACTGTCCCGCGACCGCGTGGAGCGAGTAACACGCCACCGCGTCGGCGCGCGCCGCGGTGCCCAGCCGCCGGCGCAGATCGGCGTCGCGCACGAGCCGCTCCAACGCATCGACCCACTCGTCGTCGCTGCGTACCAGCAAGCCGTTCTCGCCGTCGCGGATCAAGAGCGGCGTGGTGCCGACCTCGGTCGCGACGCACGGCAGCGCGAACGCCATGTACTGGATCGCCTTCAACCCGCTCTTGCCGGTCACCCAATCGTCAATCGGCAGCGGATAGACGCCAATGTCGAACGTCTGCAGGTCGGCGACCTCGTTCGCCGCACTCCATCGCACCACCTCCAGCGGCACGCCGGACAAGTCGTAGTCGAAATTGCCGATGACCTTGAGCGTGAACGGCACCCGTTCGGCCAACCGCCGGAACACGTCCGCCAGCAGGTCGAGGAACGGCTTGGTGCTGAACGTCCCGGTCCAGCCGATGACGATCGGATGGTCGTTGTCGTAGCGGCCGGTCGGCTCGAACCGATCTGTGTCGACCGAGGACGAGATGTAGGTCGCGGCACCGCGCGCGTTCATTCCCCGGCACGTCTCGGCCAGGAACGGCGAGCTGGCGATGACGTGGTCGGCGGTGCGGATCAGGTAGCGCGCCTTGCCCGGCCCCTTGATGAGCTTGGCCAGCGGATTGGGGTTGTCGCCCTTGTCCAGCCGCTGCCCGACCAGCACGTTATCCTCGACGTCGTAGATCACGTGGCGGGCGAAGCGCCTGACGAGGCGCTCGAACACCGAAGTTCCGACCGGCGTCACCCACATGAACACGTAGACCAGATCGTAGCGCGCCACCCGCGCCAGGTCGCGCATTCGCCTGAGATGCCCGCGCGCGACCCCCGCTGCCTTGGCGCGCGCGTGTCCCTTCTCGTACACCACGCGCCACATCGCGTCGTCCATGTAGGACGAAACGGTGATATCCCAGCCGGCCGCGCGCCAGTCATCCATATACTGCTCGTACTTCAGCCGTTGACCTGCCGCGACACCCTGCGGGTGCGGGCACAGCACCAGCATCCGACGGCGCCTCACGCGAGCAATTCCTCGTAGATCCGCGCGTAAGCGGCGACGCCGGCGTCCAGCGAGAACAGCCGCTCGGCCGTGTCGCGGCAACGGGACGCAAGCGCGGGATCGTTCAGCAGCGTGAACAGCCGGTCGACCGCGCCTGCACGGTCCGCGGGCGAGAAATCGGTCAGCGCGACGCCTGTTCGCTCGCCCTCGAGCACCGCCTCCATGTCGCCGACCCCGGCGTTGCCGAGGCACGGCACGCCGCAACCGAGATATTCGGCGAGCTTGGTCGGAGCGCTGGCGATCTTGGAATATACCGGCTTGATGATCGCCGCGCCGACGGTCATCCCCGCGATCAGCGCGGGCACCTGCGCGTGGTCCGCCGCGACGAGTTCGAGCCGCTCGGGCGCGATCCCCAGCGCGGCGACGCGCGCGCGGATGAAATCATGCTCGTGGCGGTTGACGACCAGCAACCGCGCGTCGGGCCGGCGCTCCAAAATCAGGCGAAAGCATTCCAGCACCTCGTCGAACAGGTACCAGGTTCCGACAGAGCCGAGATAGCCGAGCGTCCACGGCTCCGGCGCGCGGCTGGTCGGCGGGCGGAAACGATCGAGGTCGGCACAGGTGGGAATGATCGACATCGCCACGTCGCGCCCGCGCAGGTAGGGGAACGTCGCGATCTCGTCGGCCGATGCGTCGGTCAGCGTGACGACGTGGTCGGCGTGGGTCAGCAGCCCTTCCTCCAGCGCCTTGACAGTGCGGTATACCCTCCCCTCGCGCGGCCACAGCCCGCCATCGACCCGCTCGTCCGCCCACAGCCCGCGCATGTCGAACAACAGCTTGGCGCCAGTCGTGCGTTTCACCGCGCGTGCCATCAGCGCCGCGACGTAGCTGCGCGCGTGAACGATCCGCACCCGGTGCCGCACGGCGATCGCCAGCGCGCGCGCGGTACCTTGCGCGATGTCGAACAAGGTCGCGGGCACGCTGGGCGCCTTGTGGTAAGTCAAGGGATGCCAGTGGATGCCGGCGCGGCGCAACCGCTCGGCGACGTGCGCGCGTCGCGTAGTGTCGGCCCAGTCGGCCGGCTTCTCGAAACTGAGCAGGTGAAAGCGGTACCGATCGGCGAGCCCCTCGAGATAGGCGATCACCTGGCTCTGCCCGAGCGGTTCGAGCATGCCGTCGTAGCTGATGTACAACACCGCCGGGCGCTCGCCCGACCGCGGCGCGGCATGATCCATCGTCCGTGCTGTCGACATGCCGTTCGCTACGCGCCCCCGCCAGATGCTATAACCGGCGAGGCCGCGCGCGGCAACGCGCGTGCCGTCGAGAACGAGTACGTCAAGGATCACCCGGCGTCAGGGCCCGGTCGCGCGCTCGCCGTTCAGGCCGGAATAGTGCCCGGCATTGGTCTCGACCGCGCTGGTCTCGACATGTTGCAGGACGATCAACGCGAAGGCAGTGCCCAGGCACAGCACCAGCGCGAACAGCGCGATCAGTCCGGCCGAGGCATAGGCCCGAACCGGCACGCGCCCGAGCGGCACTTCGTCTCGGTCGCTGGCGAGCAGCAGCGGGCTCGGCTCGTCGCGCCGCCGCGCGCTCCAGCGCAGCAGCCGGGTACGATCGTAGCGCGCCCGCTCCTCGTCGTGGCGCAGCACGGCATAGGCACGCACCACCGCGATCGTCCGCTCGACGCTCGGCTCCACGCCCTTATCGGGGTGGTGGCGATGCAGCATCGCGCGGTACGCCAGCGCGAGCGCCGCGCTGTCGGCGCGCGGCGACACGCCGAGCGTTGCGTAGAGATCGGTGTCGTGTTCCCCCATCGCCCTTGCGCGCCGCCTATCCGGGATCGAAGCTACGTCAACGCGGGCAGGGCGGCAATCGCTGCCCGAACCCCGCAAAACGTACAATTGCCCGGACGGCCAAACGCTCCAGGGTTGCGGTTTGGATGGTGGTGGCTAGGACTGCGCACGGCTGGGGGACGATGGACATGACAACGTTGGTGACCGGTGTGGCCGGCTTCATCGGGATGCACGTGGCCGAGCGCTTGCTCGCGCGCGGCGACCGCGTGATCGGCATCGACATCGTCAACGATTACTACGACCCGACGCTGAAGCAGGCGCGACTGGCGAAGCTGCGCAACGCGTTCGGCGACGCCTTCACCTTTCTCCAGGTCGATTTCGCCGACATGGCCGCGCTGACCGATGCATTGTCGGGACTGAACTTCGAGCAGATCGTTCACCTGGGCGGTCAGGCCGGTGTCCGCTACTCGATCGAGAACCCGCACGCCTACATGCAGGCCAATCTGGTCGGGCACCTGAACATGCTGGAGATCGCGCGGGCGCGCGGGTCCGCGCACATGGTCTACGCCTCGTCGTCGTCGGTCTACGGTGGCAACACCAAGCTGCCGTTCGCGGTCGAGGACCGCGTCGACCACCCGATCTCGCTCTACGCCGCGACCAAGAAGGCGGACGAGTTGATCAGCGAGACCTACGCCCACCTCTACCGCCTGCCGCTGACGGGCCTGCGCTTCTTCACCGTCTACGGCCCGTGGGGCCGCCCCGACATGGCGATGTGGATCTTCACCAAGGCGATTTTCGCGGGCGAGCCGATCCCGGTGTTCAACAACGGCAACATGGAGCGCGACTTCACCTATATCGACGACATCGTCTCGGGCGTGGTCGCATGCCACGATAGTCCTCCGCCCGACGACGGCGAGGAGAAGGCGGGCGGCAGCCACGCGCCGCACCGGCTCTACAACATCGGCAACAGCAATTCCGAGCATCTCGGCCGCATGATCGACCTGCTGGAGCGTGAGACGGGGCGCGAGGCGGTGCGCAACTACCTGCCGATGCAGGCGGGGGACGTGCCGCGCACCTACGCCGACGTGTCCGCAATTCAGCGCGACCTAGGCTACGCGCCGACCACCTCGATCGACGTGGGCGTGCCGCGCTTCGTCTCCTGGTACCGCGACTATCACCGGATCGCCGGGTGAGCGGTGCGGTGACGATCGGCCCAGCCCCGGTCGGACCCGATACGCGCGTCGTCGTCATCGGGCTCGGCTATGTCGGGCTGCCGCTCGCGGTCGCGCTTGCGAAGCAATTTGACACGATCGGACTCGACATCGACGCGGGTCGGATCGCCGAGCTGGTCGACGATCACCGCGACCGTACCGGCGAGATCGACGCCGACACGCTCGCCGCCAGCACGCTCCGTCTCGTCGCGCGGCCGGAGGACTGCCCGCCCGCCGACGTGTACGTGGTCACCGTGCCGACGCCGGTCGATGCCGACAACGTCCCCGACCTGCGACTGGTGCGCGCCGCCTCACGCATGGTGGGCGGGATGATCGCTGCCGAGCGAAACCCTATCGTGGTGTTCGAGAGCACCGTCTATCCCGGCGTCACCGAGGATATCTGCGGCCTGCTGATCGCCGAGGTCAGCGGCCTCGTGCGCGGTCACGACTTCTTCCTAGGCTACTCGCCCGAGCGGATCAATCCCGGCGACCGCGAGCATACGGTGGATCGCATTACCAAGGTGGTGGCGGGTGAGAATGCGGCGGTGACCGAGCGGCTCTGCGCGCTCTACGGCGCGGTGACGAGCGGCGGCTGCTTTCCCGCCGCATCGATCGCGGTCGCCGAGGCCGCCAAGGTGATCGAGAACGCGCAGCGCGACATCAACATCGCGTTCATGAACGAGATCGCGCGCATCTTCGCGCGGCTCGACATCTCGGTGTGGGACGTGCTGGCGGCGGCGGGGACGAAGTGGAACTTCCTGAAGTTCCAGCCCGGGCTCGTCGGCGGGCACTGTATCGGCGTCGATCCGTACTACCTGAGCCACCGCGCGCGCGAACTGGGGCACGAGCCTGCGGTCATCCTGGCCGGCCGCGCGATCAACGATTCGATGGCGGAGTGGGTCGCCGACGAACTGATGGCGGGGTTCGCCCCCGGTCGCCGGGTGCTGGTGCTCGGCCTGACCTTCAAGGAGGACGTGCCCGACCTGCGCAATTCCAAGGTCGCCGACGTGATCGCGCGGCTCCACGCGCTCGGCCACCTCGTCGACGTGCACGACCCACGCGCCGACGCGGGCGAGGCGATGCACGAGTACGGCCTGACGCTGTGCGCCGATCCGTTCGTCGCCCCGGTCGAGAGTAGCGCGCGCTACGACGCGGTGCTGCTCGCGGTGCCGCATGCCGAGTACCGGGCGCTGTCGCCGGAGACGCTGACCGGTCTGGTCGCCGACAACGGCATCTTCGGCGACCTGAAGGCGGTCGTGCCGCCCAGCCACGTTCCGGCGCGCATCCGCCGCTGGGGATTGTGAGGCGGGCGCGGTGATCGGCTCGACGGACGCGCGCGCGTGATCCCGCCCGGCTATCGTCCGCGCCGCGTCGATCCGTGGCACGGCGTCGCGCTGCAGCTGGGCGGCGCGCTGCTGCTGGCGATCATCATCCCCTTCACCGCCGCGGTCACCTTCTTCGACGTGCTGAGCGGCGAGAGCCTGTTCGCCAACACGCTGGTGGCGAGCGCGGGCGCGCTGATCGCGGGGCACCAGATCTTCCGCAACCTGGGCAACTTTCCCGGTATTCGTTCGAGCTACTACGTGTTCCCGATCTTCGCCTCGACCTTCGGCGTCGCGGTCATGGTGCTGTTCATGACGCGCGCGGGGTACAGCCGGCCGTTGCTGCTGGTCAGTTTCCTGGTCACGCTGATCTGGCACTATGTCGTCTACTTCAAGTTGCAGCGCCGCCAGCAATTCTTCATCGCCGTGGTGCCGATGGGGCGCGCGGCGCGGTTGTTCGACGTGCCGGGCGTCAACTGGACCGCGCTGGACGCGCCCGCGCTGCCGCCGGGCTACCACTCGGTCGCCGCCGACTTCCACGTCGACATGGGGGCTGCGTGGGAGGAGTTCCTCGCCGAGTGCGCGCTGTCGGGCGTGCCGGTGCTGCACTACAAGGACCTGATCCACTCGCTGACCGGGCGGGTCGAGATGGAGCATCTGTCGGAGAACGCCAACGGCTCGCTGGTGCCCGACCCCACCTATCTGCGCTTCAAGATCCTGGCCGACGCGGCCGCCGCCGCGGTCGCGCTGGTGCTGCTGCTGCCGCTGCTCGTCGTCATCGCAGGGCTCATCAAGGCGACCTCGCGCGGGCCGGTGTTCTTCGTGCAGCCGCGCGTCGGTTATCGCGGGCGCCCGTTCCGCATGTGGAAGTTCCGCACCATGGTGAACCGTCCGGCCACCCAGGCCGAGCTGGAGGCGGCGAAGACGCTGGACGGCGATCCGCGCATAACCGCGCCCGGCCGGTTCCTGCGCCGCAGCCGGCTGGACGAGCTGCCGCAGCTGTGGAACGTGCTGCGCGGGCAGATGAGCTGGATCGGCCCGCGGCCCGAGGCGATCCCGCTGTCTCGCTGGTACCAGAACGAGATCCCCTTCTACCGTTATCGCCACATCGTCAGGCCGGGGATCACCGGCTGGGCGCAGGTGAGCCAGGGCCATGTGCTCGAGATCGAGGACGTGATGAAGAAGCTCAGCTACGACTTCTTCTACATCAGCAACTTCTCGCCGTGGATCGACCTGCTGATCGTGGTGCGCACGATCAAGACGATGCTGACCGGCTTCGGCTCGCGCTGAGCCTGCATTTCGCGTGGTCGCGCCGGCACTGCTTCGTTAAGCCTTGTGCGGTAGACCGATGCCGGGACGGTCAGATGGGGTTGCAGCGTTGATCAAGGTTCTGTCGGTGTTCGGCACCCGGCCCGAGGCGATCAAGATGGCGCCGCTGGCACTCGCGCTCGCCGCCGACGCGCGGTTCGATGCCAAGGTGTGCGTAACGGGGCAGCACCGCGAGATGCTGGACCAGGTCATGCGCCTGTTCGACCTGAGCGCCGACCACGACCTGGCGGTGATGAAGCCGGGACAGGATCTGACCGGGGTCGCGACCGCGGTGCTGTCGGGCATGGCACAGGTGTTCGCCCAGGAGACGCCCGACGTCGTGCTGGTCCACGGCGACACGCTGACCACGCTCGCCGCGTCGCTGTCGGCATACTGGCACCGCGTGCCCGTCGCGCACGTTGAGGCGGGGCTGCGGACCGGCGACCTGTACGCGCCCTGGCCCGAGGAGGCGAACCGCAAGCTGACCGGGGCGGTCGCCGCGCTGCATTTCGCGCCGACCACGCGGTCGGCGCAGAACCTGCGCGCCGAAGGCGTCGACCCGCGCATCATCACCGTGACCGGCAACACCGTGATCGACGCGCTGCTGAAGGTGGTGGCGCGACTGCGCGGCGACGCCGAGCTGCACGCGCGCGTCACCGCGGGCCTGCCGCTGCCGGCGCCCGGACGGCGGATGGTGCTGGTGACCGGGCACCGGCGCGAGAATTTCGGTGGGGGCTTCGAGCGCATCTGCGCCGCGCTGGCGCGGCTGGCGCGCGACTTCCCGGCGGTCGACTTCGTCTATCCGGTGCACCTCAACCCCAACGTGCAGGAGCCGGTCAACCGCCTGCTACGTGGCTTATCCAACGTGAGGCTGATCGCGCCGCTCGATTACCTGCCGTTCGTCGCGATGCTGGATGCCGCGACTCTGGTGCTGACCGACTCGGGCGGCATCCAGGAGGAGGCGCCGTCGCTCGGCAAGCCGGTGCTGGTCATGCGCGACACGACGGAACGGCCCGAGGCGGTCGACGCGGGCACCGTGCGGCTGGTCGGCACCGACGAGGAAGCGATCGTGCGCGAGACGACGCGGCTGCTGACCGACGCGCACGCTTATGCCGCGATGAGCGCGGTGCATAACCCATACGGCGACGGCCACGCGGTCGGCCGAATCGTCGACGCGCTCGCCACCTGGGGCGCGACGCGCGCGGCGGGAGACCTGCGGGCGAGCGCGTGAAGTTGCGGGCCGCTGATCGCGGAAGGTCACGCGAAGTATAGTCCAACGACAAGCAGAGGCGTGGTCGCGGGTAGCGACGTTCGGGCACGAAGCGCGACATCGTGGCGGGGTTGAATAATGTGAGTGCGGGCGGCGTCGCGGTCGTGGCGGGTCTGAAGGTCACGCGAAGGTCACGCCAATGAGGCGGTTACTCGTTGAAGGAATGCTGGCCATTCCGCGTGTCGGACAAGGTTAGCGGGACCCCGGATCAAGTCCGGGGTGACGTGAGTGTGGATGAGGTGTGCTGACTGGCTCGGCTGAGCTGAGCCGGGAGCTATCGTCGTGCGTCGCGCTGTATCGGGCGATGTGAAAGAGCCTTGATCGAAGCCGCTTGCGGGTGCGGTAGCGGTGCCGTGCGCTGTAGGACAGCCCTCGTCACGGCCGCCACGACTGGGGCGTTTCCGCCGACGCGACCGCCGGCGGAAACGTGGTCGTCAGGCGTCGGCCTTCTGCTTGCCGATCGCGGCGAGCAGGTCGTCGAACGACTTGGTGAAGCTCGCCACGCCCTCGTCGACCAGATTGCTGGTGACGCCGCCGAGGTCGAGTCCGAGCCGCTCGGCATCGGCGATCACCTTGCGCGCGCCCTCGACGTCGCTGGTCAGCGTTTGCGCGACGGTGCCGTGGTCGCGGAACGCGTCCATCGTCTTGGGCGGCATGGTGTTGACCGTATCGGGGCCGATCAGCTCGTCGACGTAGAGCGTGTCGGGATAGTCGGGGTTCTTGGTGCCGGTCGACGCCCAGAGCAATCGCTGCGGCTGCGCGCCCTTGGCGGCGAGCTTCTGCCAGCGGTCGGAGGCGACAAACTCCTGGTACCAGGCGTAGGCGAGTTTCGCGTTGGCGATCGCGACCTTGCCCTTCAATGCCTTGGCCTCGCCGCCACCGGTGCCGGCATCAATCTTGTCGTCGATCTTGCCGTCGATGCGGCTGACGAAGAAGCTCGCGACGCTGGCGACCCGGTCGATCGCCATGTCCTTCGACACGCGCTCCTCCAGTCCCTCGACGTAGGCGTGCGCCACCTTCTTATACGCCTCCACCGAGAACAGCAGCGTCACGTTGACGTTGATGCCCTTGGCGATCGTGTCGCGGATCGCGCGGACGCCGTCGTCGGTGCCGGGGATCTTGATCATCAGATTGGGGCGGTCGACCGCCTTCCACAGCCGCTCGGCTTCCTCGGCCGTCTCCGGCCCTTTGAGCGCGAGATAGGGCGAGACCTCGAGGCTGACGTAGCCGTCCTTCGCATCCAGCCGGTCATAGACGGGGCGCAGCACCTCGCAGGCGGCCTGGATGTCCTTCACCGCCTGCGCCTCGTAGCGGGCCATCGGCTCCGCGCCGGGATTGGCCTGGTCGTACTCGGCGAACCCCGCGGCATAGGCGTCGCCCGCGCCCATCGCCTTCTCGAAGATCGTCGGGTTGGAGGTGACGCCGGTGACGCCGTCCTCCTCGACCAGCTTCTTCAGGCCGCCCCCGTCGAGGAACTTGCGGTCGACGAAGTCGAGCCACGGTGCCTGGCCGCTGTCACGGAGTTCTTGGAGCTTGCTCATGCCTTGGTCCTCTTGATCGCGCGGCGCGCCGCGGCGCGTGAGATGGTCGTGGTGCCTATATAGGAAGCCGCGCCGCGAAACGCCCGCGGCGGGCGCGCAGGCGTCAGCCCATTACTTCCTTGGCGACCTTGACCACGTTCTCGACCGTGAAGCCGTACTTGTCCTGAAGCTTGGCGATCGGGGCGGAAGCGCCGAAGGTCGACATGGCGATCGTCTTGCCTTCGAAGCCGACATAGCGGTCCCAGCCGATCTCGCCCGCCATCTCGATCGCGACGCGTGCCTTGATCGCCTTGGGCAGCACGCTCTCCTTGTAGGCTTCGTCCTGGCGCTCATAGCGGAACCAGCTCGGCATCGAGACGACGCGCGCGGCGACGCCATCCGCCTTCAACTGCTCGTACGCCTTGATCGCTAGCGACACCTCGGAGCCGGTCGCGATCAGGATGACCTGCGGGTCCTCGCTGTCGGCGAGAACGTAGCCGCCCTTCGCGACGCCCGCGGCACTCGCGTACTTGGACCGGTCGAGCGTCGGCAGCGGCTGGCGCGACAGCACCAGCGCGGCGGGCGTGCTGCCGTCCTTCAGCAGCGCGCGCCAAGCCTCCGCGACCTCGTTGGCGTCGCCGGGGCGGATCGTGTCGAGCCCGGGGATCGCGCGCATCGTGGCGAGCTGCTCGATCGGCTGGTGCGTCGGGCCGTCCTCGCCGACGCCGATCGAATCGTGCGTGTAGACCCACACCGAGCCGATCTCCATGATGGCGGACAGGCGCACCGGCGCGCGCATATAGTCAATGAAGACGAGGAAGGTGGAGCCGTATGCGCGCAGGTGCGACAGCGCCATGCCATTCACCACCGCGCCCATGCCGTGCTCGCGCACGCCGAAGTGGAAGTTGGTGCCGCCGTAATTGTTCGCCTCGAACGAGCCGGCTTCCTTGATGTCGGTCTTGGTTGAGGGCGCGAGATCGGCCGAGCCGCCGAGCAGCCACGGCACCTTCTTGACGATGGCGTTGAGCACCTTGCCGCTCGAATCGCGGCTGGCGAGCCCCTTCTCGTCGGCGTCGAAGGTCGGGAGCGCGTCTTCCCAGTCATCAGGCAGCTCGTCGGCGAGCAGCATCTTGAGCTCGGCCGCCTCGGTGGGGAAATGCTCGGTGTACTTCGCCAGCAGTGCTTCCCACTCGGTCCGCGCCTTCTCGCCGCGGCCGCGCACCGCCTGCTCGAAAGCAGTCTTCGCATCGGCGGGGACGTAGAAGTCCTTCTCCGGCCAGCCGTACGCTTGCTTGGTCTCGGCGATCGCCTCGGCACCGAGCGGCTCGCCGTGCGCCTTCTCGCTGCCCGCCTTGGGGCTGCCCCAGCCGATCACCGAGTGCGCGACGATGAAGGTCGGACGGTCGTCGGTCGCCTTGAACGCGTCGAGCGCGGCGTTCATCGCCGACAGGTCGTTGACGTCGTTCACGTGCAAAACGTTCCAGCCGTACGCCTCGAACCGCTTGCCGACGTCCTCGTCGAACGCGAGCGCGGTGTCGCCCTCGATCGAGATGTGGTTGCTGTCGTAGATCCAGCACAGGTTGGAGAGTTTCAGGTGGCCCGCGATGCTCGCCGCCTCGGCGCTGACGCCCTCCATCATGTCGCCGTCGCCGCACAGGACGTAGACGTCGTGGTCGAACAGCGTGAAGCCCGGCTTGTTGTAGCGCGCCGCCAGCCAGCGCTCGGCGATCGCCATGCCGACCGAATTGCCACACCCCTGCCCGAGCGGACCGGTGGTGGTCTCGACGCCGGTGGTGTGGCGGTATTCGGGGTGGCCGGGGGTCTTGGACGACAGCTGGCGGAACTGCTTGATGTCGTCGAGGCTGATCGCGGGGTTGCCGGTCTTCTTGCCGTCGCTGCCGACCTCCTCGACGCCCGCCAGGTGAAGCAGGGCGTAGAGCAGCATCGAGGCATGGCCGACCGACAGCACGAAGCGGTCGCGGTTGGGCCATTGCGGCGCGCCGGGATCGTAGCGCAAATAGTTGCTCCACACGGTCCAGCCGACCGGCGCGAGCGCCATCGGGGTGCCGGGGTGGCCCGAATTCGCCTTCTGCACCGCGTCCATCGACAGGGTGCGGATCGTGTCGATCTGGAGCCGCGCAGGGCTGCCGTCCTCGTGCGTGTCGTTGTTAGCGGTAACGGCGGGGGCAGTCGCGGTATCGGTCATCGGGAAGCCTTTTTGCGGATTAAAGGGCGAACGCACCGGCGCGCACCCGGTTGCCGACTGCCCGTCGCCTTAGCCGGTCGCCCCGGCGTGTTCCAGATGCGTAACGATTCCAGACGACGATCGGCCCGATTGAACTCCGGCCGGTCAGAAATCGATCGCGATGCCCTTCTTCTCCCAGTCGCCGTAGCGGACCGGATCGCGACCCAGCGGGTCCTCGGCCGGGCGCTCCATCGGCTCGGGCGCGGGGACGGAGGTGTTGGGGGTGAGGTACTCGGGCGGCTTCACGTGGTCGGGGCGCTTTGCCATGAACCGGCCTTTCGGATTGTGTGCGGGGGGCGCGGTCGACATATGGGCCGGCATGATCCGCTTCAAGACGACCACCCATTCCCACGAAGCTGCGCGCTGATGGCGCGTGACATGACGCGGGCGGGCGAGCCGCTGGGCACCGCGCCCAGGCGTGCGGCGCTTCGCCTGCTCGACGCGGTGCTCCGGCGCGGCGAGGCGCTCGACGCGGCGATCCCGCTCGCCACGCGCGCGCTGCACGGCGGGCCGGACCGTGGCCTGGCGCACGCGATCGCGGCGGAAACGCTCAGGCGGCTGCCCGACCTCGACGCGCTGATCGACTCGGCGACGAAGCAGCGGCTGCCCGACGATGCCAAGGCGCGCTTCGTTCTGCGCATCGCGCTCGTCCAAGCGCTGTCGCTCGGCACGCCGCCGCACGCCGCGATCGCCACCGTGCTGCCGCTGATCGACGGCGGGCCGAAGCGGCTGGTCCACGGCGTGTTCGGCACGCTGATGCGGCAGGGCGCGACGCTGCCCGAGCAGCCGACGTTGCCCGCGCACGTGGCCGAACGCTGGCGCGCGCACTGGGGCGACGCGGTGGTCGAGGCGGCGGCGCGCGCGATCGCGGTGCCGCCGCCGCTCGACCTGACGCTGCGCGGCGACGGCGCGGTGCACCCGGACGGCGTGTCGCTCGCCGCCGGTCACGTGCGCGTCGCGGGCGGCGACGTGCCAACGCTGCCGGGCTACGCCGAGGGCGGCTGGTGGGTGCAGGACGTCGCGGCGACGAT
>NZ_JBELMJ010000028.1:0-5603 GCF_042095875.1 Sphingomonas sp. | reverse complement strand
GGGCGGGTGCGACGGCTTCTTCGTCGCGCGGCTGCGTCGTGCTGGCGGATAACGCCCACGCGCGCTAGGGCTGCGCGATGCAGAAAGCCGTCCGCATCGCGCCCTCGATCCTGTCCGCCGATTTCGCGAAGCTGGGCGAGGAGGTGCGCGCGATCGACGCGGCGGGTGCCGACTGGATCCACATCGACGTGATGGACGGGCATTTCGTCCCCAACATCTCGATGGGGCCCGCGGTGGTGAAGGCGATCCGCCCGCACACCACCAAGCCGTTCGACGTCCACCTGATGATCTCGCCCGTCGACGCCTACCTGGACGCGTTCGCAGAGGCCGGGGCGGACACGATCACCGTCCACCCGGAGGCGGGGCCGCACATCCACCGCTCGCTCCAGCACATCAAATCGCTCGGCAAGCGCGCGGGGGTAGTGCTGTGCCCGGGGACGCCGGCCAAGATGCTCGATTATCTCCTCGACATGGTCGACCTGGTGCTGGTGATGAGCGTCAATCCCGGCTTCGGCGGGCAGCATTTCATCGACAGCCAGCTCAAGAAGATCGCCGCGATCCGCAAGATGATCGACGCCACCGGGCGCGACATCGACCTGGAGGTCGACGGCGGGATCGATCCCGACACCGCGCGGCGCGCGATCGACGCGGGCGCGGACGCGCTGGTCGCGGGCACCGCCACCTTCCGCGGCGGCCCCGAGCAATACGCCGCCAACATCGCCGCGATCCGGGGCGAATGAGCGACGGCCACGCCGACGCGCCGGGCGGCCAGGGTTCTGGGGGCCAGGATTCCGGTAGCCAGGCGCGCGACACGATCGACGCCGGCCACCGCATGGTGCGCGCCGCGGGCGACGGCAGCGCCTCGCTCGGGCAGCGCGTGGTCGATTACTTCGACCGGCTGACGTGGCGCACCCCGATCCACGACATGCGGCTGAAGGGCCGCTACCCGCGCAAGCTGCTGGCGGTGCCGGCCGACCCGGTCGCGGGCGACGCCGAGCGCGGTGAGGCGCTGACCGCGGGTTGGCTGGCGTGGGGAAACGAGTTCCGCGCACTGGACGAGGTCACGTTCGCCGCGTCGATCGGCAGTGTCGCGTTCGACGACCACGCGCAAAGCTTCGCCTGGCTGCGCGACCTGTGGGCGGCGCCCGACCGCGCCAAGGCGACGCGCACCGCCGAGGTGCTGACGCAGCGCTGGCTGGCGGTCAATGGCGAGCGCGTGACCGAGCGCGGCTGGCGCCCCGATCTGTGGGGCAGGCGCATGCTGATGTGGACCGCGCACGCGCCGCTGCTGCTGTCGTCGAGCGACCTGATCTATCGCAGCAGCGTGCTGAGCGCGATCGCGCGCGGCGCGCGGCACCTGGATCGCACCGCCGACAAGACGCCCGCGGGGGTGCGGCGGATCGCGGCCTGGTGCGGCGTGGTGGCGTCGGGGTTGCTGATCCCGGGCGGCGACCCGCGCCGCGCGATCGGCGAGGCCGGGCTGGAGCGCGCGCTGGCGGTGTCGATCGGCGGCGACGGCGGGATCGCCAGCCGATCCCCGCGCGACCAGCTGGACGCGATCGAACTGCTCGCATGCTTGCGCGCCGCCTATGACGCGCGCCGGCTCGAGCTGCCCGAGCCGGTGATGCAGGTGCTGGCGCGCAGCGTGTCCGCGCTGCTCGGCACGATGATGGGCGACGCGGGGCTGTCGAGCTGGCAGGGCGCGGGGCCGATCGCGTTCGACGCGGTGCAGGCGGTGCTGGCCGCCAGCCGCGTCGTGCGCCGCCCGCTACGCCAGGCGAGCGACCGCGGTTACCAGCGGATCGCGGCGGCGCGCAGCGTGCTGGTGATGGACGCCGCCCCGCCGCCGACCAGCCCGAGCGCCGCCGGTGCGTGCGCCTCGACGCTGGCGTTCGAGCTGTCGGACGGTGAGGAGCGGTTGATCGTCAACTGCGGCGGCGCGCTGTTGGTCGCCGACGCGGGTCTAGCGGCGGGATTGCGCTCCACCGCGGCGCACTCGACGCTGGTGCTGGCCGACACCAACTCGACCGCGCTGCTGCCCGACGGGTCGCTGGGGCGCGGGGTGAGCGAGGTCGACCTGTCGCGGCAGGAATCGGACGCGGGCAGCCGGATCGAGGCGCGGCACGACGGCTACGCGCGCCGCTTCGGCTTTCGCCACCACCGCACGCTGACGATGACGGTCGACGGGCTGGAATTGCGCGGCGAGGACGCGCTGCTGCCCGCGTGGAAACGGCACGGCCCCGGACGGGGGCGCGGCGCGGTGCCGTTCGCGGCGCGCTTCCACCTCGGCGCGGGGGTCGAGGTGGCGGCGAGCGGCGACGCGCTGGGCGCGACGCTGGTGACGCCGCAGGGCGCGATGTGGCATTTCCGCCTGGCGGGCGGGACGGTGACGATCGAGGACAGCGTGTGGATCGATCCCGAGGGGCAGATGGTGCCGACCCGGCAGATCGTGGCGGGCGGCAGCGCCGATCCGGGCGGCGCGACGCTCAACTGGGTGTTCAAGCGCGCGCGGTGACTTAGAGCGCCCGACCGAATTAACTCCGCGTCATCCCGGACTTGATCCGGGATCCCGCTTCCCAGACAGGACAGGCGAAGGCAGCGGGACCCCGGATCAAGTCCGGGGTGACGGGAAGAAGTTGTGGCTAAACGCTCCGGCTCCCCGCAGTCGTGCCGCTCGGGTCTTGAAGCGCGCGCGCTGAGCGGCCAAGGCGCGCGCCTATGACCAGCATCACGATCAAGCGCGCGCTCCTCTCCGTGTCCGACAAGACGGGGGTGGTCGATCTCGCCCGCGCGCTCGCCGACCGCGGCGTCGAGCTCGTCTCGACCGGGGGCACCGCGAAGGCGCTGCGCGACGCCGGGCTCGACGTGCGTGACATATCGGAGCTGACCGGCTTTCCCGAGATGATGGACGGGCGCGTCAAGACGCTGCACCCGGTGGTGCACGGCGGGCTGCTCGCGGTGCGCGACGACGCGAACCACGCCGCCTCGATGCAGGAGCACGGCATCGGCGCGATCGACCTGGTCGTGGTCAACCTCTACCCGTTCGAGGCGACGGTCGCGAAGGGCGCCGCGCGCGACGAGGTGGTAGAGAACATCGATATCGGCGGGCCGAGCATGGTGCGATCGGCGGCCAAGAACCACGCCTACGTCGCGATCGTGACCGATCCGGCGGACTACGCGCTGGTGGCAAAGGGCGAGACCAGCCTCGACGACCGGAAGCGGCTGGCGGCGAAGGCGTTCGCGCTGACAGCGGCGTACGACGGCGCGATCGCGCGCTGGTTCGGGCAGGTCGACCAGGGCGTGGCCTTCCCCGAGGTGCTGCCGCTGACGCTACGCCGCGTGGGCGAACACTTGCGCTACGGCGAGAACCCGCACCAGTCCGCCGCCTTCTACGCCGCGAACGACGGCGTGCGCGGTGTCGGCCAAGCGCGGCAGGTGCAGGGCAAGGCGCTCAGCTACAACAATTACAACGACGCCGACGCGGCGCTGGAGCTGGTGGCGGAGTTCCGCGACGCGCAGCCCACTTGCGTGATCGTCAAGCACGCCAACCCATGTGGCGTCGCGACCGCGGCAACGCTGGAGGACGCCTACGCGCAGGCATTCGCGTGCGACACCGTGTCGGCGTTCGGCGGGATCATCGCGCTTAACCGCCGGCTCGACGCGGCGACCGCGAAGGCGATCACCGGCATCTTCACCGAGGTGGTGGTCGCGCCCGACGCCGACGAGGAGGCGATCGCGCTGTTCGCGGCGAAGAAGAACCTGCGTCTGCTGCTGACCGGCGATCTGCCCGACGCGGCGCGCGGCGGGTTGTTCGCCAAGTCGATCGCGGGCGGCTGGCTGGTGCAGGGGCGCGACAATGGCGCCCTCACCGACGAGATGCTGAAGGTCGTGACCAAGCGCCAGCCAACGGCGCAGGAGCTGGCCGATTGCCGGTTCGCCTGGACTATCGCCAAGCACGTCAAGTCGAACGCGATCGTCTACGCGAAGGACGGCGCGACTGCGGGGGTCGGTGCGGGGCAGATGAATCGGCTCGAGTCCGCGCGGATCGCGGCGTGGAAGGCGAAGGACGCCGCCGACAAGGCGGGCTGGGGCGAACCTCGCACGATCGGCTCGGCTGTTGCGTCGGACGCGTTCTTCCCGTTCGCCGACGGGTTGCTGGCTGCGGTCGAGGCGGGGGCGACCGCGGTGATCCAGCCGGGCGGCTCGATCCGCGACGACGAGTTGATCGCGGCGGCGGACGAGGCGGGGCTGGCGATGGTGTTCACGGGCATGCGCCACTTCCGCCACTGATTGGGGCGATGACGGGAGCGGGCGCGCGTCTCCCCTCTCGTCGCCTCGGACTTGATCCGAGGTCCCGCTCGGCTCGAACAGAAGCGGGATCCCGGGTCGAGCCCGGAATGACGTGAGGCCGCGTTCGGTCAGATCGTGACGCCGCCCTCCTTGGGCAGCGTCGCTTCATCCGCCTTGGGCATCTTGGTGAACAGCGCGCGGTCCTCGGGCCCGAAGGCGTAGCGCCAGATCATCCACAGGTAGACCGCCGCGGTCGCGGGAATGCCGGCGGCGAGCTGGACCGCGCGGTAGCCGGGCGGCAGCAGCGTGAACGCCGCCCCGACCAGCCCCGCCGCCGCCGCTGCCCAGGCGAGCGGCCAGCGCACCGGCGACACCGACGCGCCGAGCATCCGGCGCAGCACGCGCGCCTTCACGACCGAGGTCAGCAGCAATGTGACCATCAGCGCGACCGGCGCGCCCGCCGCCTGCTCGGTCAACCCGAAACCGAGCGCGCGCATGCCGAGCACGAACGCGAACGACAGCGCCACCTGCACCCCCAGCATCGTCGCCGAGATGACGAGATTGCGATGCCGCGCCATGTAGACGAGCGCGGATTCGCTGACCGCGCCGGTCGAGGCGAACACTTCCGCGAACAGCAGGAACACCATGGCCGCCGCCCCGCTCTCGAACTGCGGGCCGATCGAGGCCATCACCGCCTTGCGCGGGATCGATGCCATCAGCGCCAGGCAGAGCTGCGCGGCGATGATCCAGAACGCGACCTGGCGCACCTGCCGCGCGATCGCGGAGTAATCGCGCCGCGCGAGGCTCTGCGTGACCACGGGGCCGAGGATCGGGTCGAAGCTGGTCTTGAGCTTCTGCGGCAGGCTCGCGACCTGCTGCGCCATGTAGTAGATGCCAACGACGCCCGGCGCGAACAGCAGCCCGAGCACGATCCGGTCGACGTTGCGGCTGCCCCATTCGAGCGCGTCGGCGCCCGCGAGCGGCGCGTTGGCGCGCGCGAGCGCGAACAGGCCGCGCAGTTGCGGCGACCAGCCGGTCGGGACACCGTAGCTGCGCACCAGCGGCACGATGCTGGCGATCAGCGCTGCGATCATCGACGCGACGTAGGAGAGGATCAGCCCGTCGCGCAGCGTGAAGAAGGAGAAGGCGTAGGCCGCGCCCGACAGCGTCCACGGCTCCACCACCGCGCGCGCGGTGACGCTCGCCTTCACGTCGTGGCGATAGGCGAGTGCCGCCAGGCTCACGTCGGAGAGCGCGGGCGCGAGGATGATCAGCGGAAAGAAGCGGTCGAGCCCGGTGATCCAGCTGTTCGG
>NZ_JBELMJ010000027.1:0-42721 GCF_042095875.1 Sphingomonas sp. | reverse complement strand
TCTTGACCAGCGCCGGAATGTCGAGGTCTTCCAAGGTCGCGATCACCGGCAGGCGACCGACGAACTCGGGGATGAGTCCGAACTTGAGAAGATCCTCCGGCTCGGTCTGGCGCAGCATCTCGCCCGTACGCTTCTCCTCCGGGGAGGCGACATAGGCACCGAAGCCGATCGACTTGCCCTGCAAGCGATCGCCGATGATCTTCTCCAGGCCCGAGAACGCACCACCGCAGATGAAGAGGATGTTGGTCGTGTCGACCTGCAGGAACTCCTGCTGCGGATGCTTGCGCCCGCCCTGCGGCGGCACGCTCGCGGTCGTGCCCTCCATCAGTTTGAGCAGCGCCTGCTGCACGCCCTCGCCCGACACGTCGCGCGTAATCGACGGGTTCTCGGCCTTGCGGCTGATCTTGTCGATCTCGTCGATGTAGACGATGCCCCGCTGCGCGCGCTCGACGTTGTAGTCGGACGCCTGCAGCAGCTTGAGGATGATGTTCTCGACATCCTCGCCGACGTAGCCCGCCTCGGTTAGCGTCGTCGCGTCCGCCATCGTGAACGGCACGTCCAGGATGCGCGCCAGCGTCTGCGCCAGCAGCGTCTTGCCGCAACCGGTCGGCCCGACGAGCAGGATGTTCGACTTGGCGAGTTCGACGTCGGCACCCTTGGCGCCGTGGTTCAACCGCTTGTAGTGGTTGTGTACCGCGACCGAGAGCACGCGCTTGGCCTGCTTCTGCCCGATGACATAGTCGTCCAGCACGTCGCAGATCTCCTGCGGCGTCGGCACGCTGCCGTCCTTCTTTGACACCAGCGCCGACTTCGTCTCCTCGCGGATGATGTCGTTGCACAGTTCGACGCATTCGTCGCAGATGAAGACCGTCGGCCCGGCGATCAGCTTGCGCACCTCGTGCTGCGACTTGCCGCAGAACGAGCAGTAAAGGGTGCTCTTGGAGTCGCCGCCGGAGAGCTTCGTCATTCAATCATCCTTCCCGCCGCCCGGCGGTATGCTGGAAAGGCATCTAGCCTGCCCCATGTTCATCAAGCAATGCCGTAGGAGCGCCGGCGGCCTCAGGCTGCCGCAGCCACGTCGTCGGCCGGTGCTGGCCGCTTGTCGAACACCTCGTCGATCAGGCCGAAGTCCTTGGCCTCGTTCGCCTCGAGGAAGGTGTCGCGGTCCATGCGACGCTCGATCTCCTCGATCGGCTGGCCGGTGTACTGGCTGTAGAGCTCATTCATGCGCTTGCGGATGCGCAGGATTTCCTTGGCCTGGATTTCGATGTCCGATGCCATGCCTTGCGCGCCGCCCGATGGTTGGTGGATCATGATGCGCGCGTTGGTCAGAGCGACGCGCATGCCCGGCTCGCCGCTCGCCAGCAGGAAACTGCCCATCGATGCGGCCTGACCGATGCACACGGTGCCGACGCGCGGGCGAATGTACTGCATCGTGTCGTGGATCGCCATGCCCGCCGTGACGACGCCGCCCGGCGAGTTGATGTACATGAAGATGTCCTTTTTCGGGTTCTCCGATTCGAGGAAGAGCAGCTGCGCGGTGATGAGCGAGGCCATGCCGTCCTCGACTCCGCCGGTGACGAACACGATGCGCTCGCGCAGCAGACGGGAGAAGATGTCGAACGAGCGCTCGCCGCGGTTCGACTGCTCGATCACGATCGGGACCAACCCGGCCTGGGTCGGCTGGAGGCCGACGCCCGCGTTCGCCAGCTTGCCCGCGAAATCGCCGTTGTCGAACGGATTGTGCATGGAAAAACTCTCTTGAAGGGAAGACCTGCAACATCGTCGCTGGCGCAGGCTTGTTCAAGCCCCAACGTAGGCAGCCTGGATCAGGAAGGCCGCGGTGCCGGGTGCGCCAGATATGCCAGGCGCCGCACCTCTCGCCGGCCGCGCACCACCGTGTCCAGGATCAACCCGGCGAAGAAGGCGAGCGTGGCGATGATCATCAACCCCGTCACCAGGATTGCGGTCGGAAAGCGCGGCACCAGCCCCGTCTGCGCATAGGTAATCGCGAGCGGGATCACCAGCACGACGCCCAGGAGCGCCAGCAACACGCCCAGCCCGCCGAAGAACCACAAGGGTCGCTCGATCCGGTACAAGGTCACGATCGTGCCGAGGATGCGCCAGCCGTCCCGGTAGGTCGACAGCTTCGACGCCGACCCTTCCGGCCGCGCGAAGTACGGCGTCGAGACTTCGGCGACGGGCATCTTCAGCTCCAGCGCGTGTACGCTGATCTCGGTCTCGATCTCGAACCCTACCGACAGTACGGGAAAGCTCTTCACGAACCGACGCGAGAAGACGCGGTAACCCGACAGGATGTCGCTGAAGCTGCGGCCGAACAGGCGCGCGAGCATGCCGGTTAGCATCGCGTTGCCGAACTGGTGCCCGCGCCGATACGCCTCCACCGCCTCGTGCACGCGGCTGCCGACCACCATGTCGAGCTGCTCATCGACTAACCTCGCGACCAGCGCCGGTGCGGAGGCCGCATCGTAGGTCGCGTCCCCGTCCGCCATCACGTACACGTCGGCATCGACGTCGGCGAACATGCGCCGGACCACCGCGCCCTTGCCCTGGATGCGCTCGGTACGCACGATCGCCCCGGCGGCGCGCGCGACCTCGACCGTCAGGTCGCGGCTGTTGTTGTCGTAGACGTAGATTGCCGCGTCGGGCAGCGCCGCGCGGAAACCGGCAATCGTCTGCACGATCGCGGCTTCCTCATTGTAGCAGGGCAGCAGAACGGCGATCGTCGGAGCGGTGGAAGGCGGCACTGGACACCCGTTCGAGCGTCACCGCGGCGACGCCTCAGACTGAAGGAACACAGCCCGCAACCATGTAGCGGGTGAGCGCCAGTAACTAGCGCCCACCCCTTAACATCACGCTTCGGTCTTGGGCGCCTTCTTAGCACGCGGCTTCTTGGCAGCAGGAGCCGCCTCGTCCGCTGCGGCCGTGCCCTCGGCTGCTTCCGCCGCCACGGGCGACGCCTCGAGCACCTGCGTCTCGGCCTCGACCGGCGCGCCCTTCTTGCCGCGCGGCTTCTTGGCCGGGGTCGCCTCGGCGTCGGTCGGCTCGACGCCCGCATTGTCGCCCTTCGCGGCAGGCTTCTTCGCCTTCTTGGCGGGCGCCGCGTCGCTTACCTCAGCCGCCGCGGCATCCTCGGTCGCGGGCTCACCCGCGTCCTTCTTCGCCTTCTGCTTGGGCTTGTGGTTGTCGTGATCGTGCGTGTGCGTGCCGGTCGCGAAACCGTCCTCGCTCTCGATCGCGGCCTCCAGCTCCTCGCGCGTCGTCTCACGATCGGTGATCTCGGCCTTGTCGAACAGGAAGTCGACGACCTTGTCCTCGTACAGCGGCGCGCGCAGCTGGGCGGCGGCCATCGGCTCCTGCTGCACGTACTGGACGAACTGCTGGCGCTGCTCGGCCGGATACTGCTGCGCCGCCTGCATGATCAGCCGCTGCATTTCCTGCTGGCTCACCTCGACGCCGTTCGCCTGGCCGATCTCGGAGAGCAGCAGGCCCAGGCGCACGCGACGCTCGGCGATCTTGCGGTAATCGTCGCGCTCGCTCTCCATCTCGTCGAGCGCAGCCTGCGGGTCGGGCTCGTGCGTCGCCTCGTGCTGGAGCTGCGACCAAATCTGGTTGAACTCCGCCTCGACCATCGACGGCGGCACCTCGAAGTCGTGTCCCTCGGCCAGCTGATCGAGCAGCTTGCGCTTCATGTGCGTGCGCGTGAGGCCGTTGTGCTCCTGCTCAATCTGCCCCTTCAGAAGACCACGCAGCTGCTCCAGGCTCTCGAGCCCGAGGTTGGTCGCGAGCGCGTCGTCGATCACGCTCTCGCCCGCGGTCTTCACCGACTTGACCGTCAGGTCGAACGTCGCGTCTTGTCCGGCCAGCTCCTTGGCCGGGTAATCTCCGGGGAAGGTCACCTTGATCTGGCGCTCTTCGCCGGCCTTCGCGCCGACGACCTGGTCCTCGAAACCGGGGATCAATCGACCCGAACCGATCTCGACCGCCATGTCCTCGCCAGTGCCGCCCTCGAACGCGACGCCGTCCATCGTCTTGCCGACGAAGTCGACCGTGACGAGGTCGCCCTGCTCGGCCGCCTTGTCGCCCGCGTCGTCCCAATTCTTCTGCTGGTCAGCGAACTTCTGCAGGTGCGCGTCGACCGCCTCGTCGGCGACTGGCACGGTCAGGCGCTCCAGCTTCAGCGCGTCGATCGCGGGCGTCGGCACCTGCGGCAGCACCTCCAGCTCGACCTTCAGCTCGGCGTCCTTGCCCTCCTCGTAGCCGTCGGCCAGCTCGACCGAGGGCTGCGTCGCGGGGCGCAGCTGCTTGTCGGCGATCAGCGACTGCACGCCGTCCTGGATCGAGGTGTTCAGCGCTTCCTGCATCAGCGCAGGGCCGTGCATCTTGCGCACGAGATTGGCGGGCACCTTGCCGGGGCGAAAGCCGGGCATGCGGATCTGCGGAGCGACGCGCTTCAGCTCGGCGTCGACCTTCTTCGCGATCTCGGCGGCGGGGATGGTGAGGGTGTAGGCGCGCTTCAGCCCCTCGTTCAACGTCTCCACAGTCTGCATGTTACGCCTTCGCTTCCAGGAATATCGTTGCCAAAATAGCATTGAATGGTGGCACCCGCGCAGGCAGCGCGGGACTGGTGCGGGCGAAGGGACTCGAACCCCCACATCTTGCGATGGCAGGACCTAAACCTGCTGCGTCTACCAGTTCCGCCACGCCCGCACAGGACACCGTCGGTCGCGCGCCTCTATACCGTGGGAACCGCGGGAGCAAGCGCGGCGGCAACCGATCTCCGTCGGCCCGCGTTGAGCCAGACGAAGGAGACGAACTTATGGCCACCAACCCTGGCGATCTGCCCGCCGACATTCCGCAGCCGACGCAGCCCGCCCAACCCGACGTCCCGCCGCCCGAAGTCTCGCCGCCCGGTCCCGACATCGACACGCCGAGCCCCGGTGCGCCCAGCGAGACGCCCGCCCCCGCCAACCCGACGATCTGAGGCGACCATGACCGAACCCAAGACGATCGACGTCGTCCCGAACCGCGACGACCCCCGCCCCGACATCAAGCAGGCCGTGGAAGCACGCAGCGACGCGGTCGAACGCGGCGAAGGTGGCCCCGAACCGGCGACGTTCACCGCCACCGGCGAGTTCGACGGCAACAGCGGCACCGGCGGAGAGGTGAAGAACCAGGACGACATGCAGCAGTGATCAAGAAAGGGCGGCCGTTCGACAACGTGCCGCCCCTAGCCTGTCACAGCCAACGGATCAGCCTGCCAACGCCTTCTTCAGCAACTCGTTGACGACCTGCGGATTGGCCTTGCCCGCCATCGCCTTCATTGTCTGCCCGACGAAGAAGCCGAACAGCGTTTCCTTGCCGCCGCGATATTGTTCGAGCTGCTTGGGGTTCTTCTCCAGAACATCGGCGATCACCGCTTCGATCGCACCGGTGTCGCTGGTCTGCTTCAGGCCGCGCTCCTCGACGATCTTGCCCGGCGCGTCGCCCGTCTCCAGCATCGCCTCGAACACCTGCTTGGCGAGGCTGCCCGATAGCGTTCCGTCCGCCACCAGCGCGAGCAGCTCCGCCGCCTGCCCCGGCTGCACCGGACTCTCGGCGATCGACGTGCCGAGCCGGTTGAGCGCGCCGAACAGCTCGCTGGTCACCCAATTCGCCGCCGGTACCGGCTTCGCACCCGTGTCCAGCAACATGTCGAACCAGCGCGCGCTCTCGACCTCGGCGGTCAGCACCCCCGCGGCGTAGGCGCTGATCCCCAACGCCTCGTAGCGCTTGCGCTTGGCGTCGGGCAGCTCAGGCAGCGAGGCACGGCATTCGTCAAGGAACGCGTCGTCGAGTTCGAGCGGCAACAGGTCGGGATCGGGGAAGTAGCGATAATCGTGCGCGTCTTCCTTCGACCGCATCGACCGCGTCGTGCCGGTGTCGGGATTGAACAGCCGCGTCTCCTGCTGGATCGTGCCGCCATCCTCCAGCACCGCGACCTGCCGCTTCGCCTCATGCTCGATTGCCGCCATCACAAAGCGTACCGAGTTGACGTTCTTCGTCTCGGTCCGCGTGCCGTACTCGTCGCCCGGCTTGCGGACGCTGACGTTGACGTCGGCACGCATCGAGCCCTGATCCATGTTCCCGTCGCACGACCCGACGTAGCGCAGGATCGAGCGCAGCTTGGTCAGATACGCTCCGGCTTCGGCGGGCGAGCGCATGTCGGGCCGGCTGACGATCTCCATCAGCGCGACGCCCGAGCGATTGAGATCGACGTAGGACAGCCGGGGGTGCTGATCGTGCATCAGCTTGCCCGCGTCCTGCTCGACGTGGATGCGCTCCACGCCGATCGTCTTGATCGTCTCGCCATCCTCGATCTCGACCGCACCTTCACCCACCAGCGGATGGTAGAGCTGGCTGATCTGATACCCCTGCGGCAGATCGGCGTAGAAGTAGTTCTTGCGGTCGAAGCGCGACCATTTGTTGATCTGCGCGTCGATCGCCATGCCGGTGCGCACCGCCTGGCGGATGCACTCGCGGTTGGGCACCGGCAGCATCCCCGGCATCGCCGCGTCGACGAGGCTCACCTGACTGTTCGGCTCGGCCCCGAACGCGGTCGCCGCACCCGAGAACAGCTTGGCATTGCTCGTTACCTGCGCGTGGACCTCCAGGCCGATCACGACCTCCCAGTCCCCGGTCGCGCCCTTGATGCTATAGGTCGATTCCATAAACCTCAGTCCGCTTCCACGTAACGCGCGAGAGCCTTGGCCCACAGCTCGTCTGTCACCACCAGCGCTCCGGCCGGGCCACGAAACCGGCCCGCTCCTCGAGGGCGAGCGCGGCGTTCAGCACGCCCTGCTCGTCGAGCGCGCGGCCGATCACCTGCAACCCGAGCGGCAGCCCCGCCTGGTCGAGCCCGCCCGGCACGCTCATCGCCGGCAATCCCGCGAGCGACGACGGCACCGTGAACACGTCGTTCAGGTACATCGCCAGCGGATCGGCGCTCTTCTCGCCCAACGCGAACGCAGCGGAGGGCGCGGTCGGCGTCAACAGCACGTCGCATTGCTCCCACGCGCGCTCGAAATCCTGCGCGATCAGCGCGCGAACCTTCGACGCCTGCGTGAAATAGGCGTCGTAGAAACCGGCCGACAGCACGTAGGTGCCGATCAGGATACGGCGCTTCACCTCGTCGCCAAACCCCGCCTCGCGCGTGGCGGCGTACATGTCCTGCAGGTTCGCACCCTCGGGCAGGTCGCGCTGTCCGAACCGCACGCCGTCGTAGCGCGCCAGGTTGGACGACGCCTCCGCCGGCGCGATGATGTAATAGGCCGGCAGCGCGTAGCGCGTGTGCGGCAGCGACACCTCGACGATCTCCGCGCCCGCGTCGCGCAGCCAAGCGATACCCTGCTGCCACAGCGCCTCGATCTCCTCGGGCATGTTGTCGACGCGGTACTCGCGCGGGATGCCGACGCGCTTGCCGGACATGCTGGCGTTGAGCGTGGCTTCCCACTTGGGTACGGGCAGGTCGAGCGAGGTCGCGTCCTTCGGATCGAACCCGCTCATCGCCTCCAGCATGATCGCGCAGTCGCGCACGTCGCGCGCCATCGGCCCGGCCTGGTCGAGCGAGGAAGCGAAGGCGATCGTGCCCCAGCGCGAGCAGCGGCCGTAGGTCGGCTTGATCCCCGAAATGCCGACGAACGCCGCCGGCTGGCGGATCGAGCCGCCGGTGTCGGTACCGGTCGCGCCCGGC
The DNA here is from genome assembly GCF_042095875.1 of Sphingomonas sp. GTDB lineage: Bacteria > Pseudomonadota > Alphaproteobacteria > Sphingomonadales > Sphingomonadaceae > Sphingomonas. Next base: position 34,968 of record NZ_JBELMJ010000027.1, on the reverse strand, counting down.
GCGATCCGTCCCGCGACCACCGCCGCGCTGCCGCCCGACGAGCCGCCGGGCGCGAGCGGCGCATTGCCGCCGTCGCTGCGCCGCCACGGGCTGATGACGTTGCCGAAATAGCTCGTCTCGTTCGACGACCCCATCGCGAACTGGTCGAGGTTCAGCTTGCCGAGCATGCCCGCGCCCGCGTCCCACAATTTCTGTGACACCGTGGACTCATACTCGGGCTTGAAGCCTTCCAGTATATGGCTGGCCGCCGTCGTCTGCACGCCGCGCGTGCAGAACAGGTCCTTCATCCCGATCGGCACGCCCGCCATCGACGGCAGCGTCTCGCCGGCCGCGCGCGCCTGATCGACCTTGTCGGCCGCGGCGAGCGCGTGGTCGGGCGTCTCAACGATGAAGGCGTTGAGCGGCTTGGCGGCGGCGACGGCGGCGTTGAACGCGTCGGCCACCTCGCGCGCGGAGAAGTCGCCGTCCGCCACGCCGTCGCGGATCTGACGAATGCCCAGGTCGGTCAGGTCGCTCACTATTCGATCACCTTGGGAACCGTGAAGAAGCCGTGCTCGGCCTGTGGCGCGTTGGCGAGCACCTGCGCCCGGATGTTGCCGTCGGTCACCACGTCGTCGCGCAGCCGCAGGTGGTTCGGGATCACCGCGGTCATCGGCTCGACCGACGAGGTGTCGACCTCGCCCAATTGCTCGATCCATCCGAGGATGTTGTCGAGCTCGGGCGCGAGGCGGCTCGCCTCCTCGTCGCCGATCGCGATCCGCGCGAGCTTGGCCACGCGTTTAACGGTTGCTGTGTCTACGGACATGCCGGTGCCGCTACCATCAGCCGAGCGCATCGCGCAACCGCGACGATTGCGCCGGCGCGGCGGCTGCGGCACAGCGGGCGACGAGGCGTCGCCGAGGTCGCGTTGCCGAAAGATGGACGCTGTCGCTTGGTTCGCAAATTCCTCTACGTCGTCGCCGGGCTGATTGTCCTCGTGCTCGCCGGGCTGCTCGCTTATCGCATCTTTGGCGTCGAGCTGATGCGCGCGGCAATGGTGCCGGGCGAGGATTTCAAGGCGGTGCGCGGCCTGACGCCCGCCGACTACCGCGACGCCCGCCTGTGGCTCGCGCGACCGGACATCCGGGGCAATCCCGCGCTCTGGACGCCCGCGGGCGAGCAACCGCGGCGGCAGGCGGGCGGCGCGGCGGTGTTCTTCATCCACCCGACTTCCTACCTCAACCGCGCGCACTGGAACGCACCGCTCGACGATCAGGAGGCGAACGACCGCGCCGCGCTGTTCCTGCGTGGGCAGGCGAGCGCGTTCAACGCGGTGGGTGAGATCTGGGCGCCGCGCTACCATCAGGCGACCTTCGGCGCGTTCCTGACCGATCAGAAGAACGCCGACCGCGCGCTCGATCAGGCCTACCGCGACGTGCTCGCCGCGTTTGACGCCTTCGTGGCACAGATCGGCCCCGACCGCCCGATCGTTCTCGCCGGGCACAGCCAGGGCGGACTGCACCTGACGCACCTGCTGCGCGATCGGGTCGCGGGCAAGCCGCTCGCTCGCCGGATCGTCGCCGCCTACGTCGTCGGCTGGCCGGTCTCGACCGCGACCGATTTGGCCGCACTCGGCCTGCCCGCCTGCGCGCGCGCCGACCAGCGCGGATGTATCCTCTCGTGGCAATCGTTCGCGGAGCCGGCCGACCCGTCGCTGATTACCGACATCTACGATCGCACCACCGGGTTCGACGGGCGCCCGCGCAAGGGAACGCGGATGCTCTGCACGAATCCGATCACCGGCGTGCCGTTCACTGCCGCGCCCGCCAGCGCCAATCTCGGCACGCTCTACCCGAGCGAGGACCTGTCGACCGCGCAGCTTCGGCCGGGCACCGTGGGCGCGCGCTGCGACGCGCGCGGCCTCCTGCTGATCGGTTCGCCACCCGACGTCGGACCGTACGTGCTGCCGGGCAACAACTACCACGTCTACGATTACAGCCTGTTCTGGGCCAACGTCCGCGCGGACGCGGCGCGGCGGATGGCCGCGCGGTGATCACGACGGACGCCAGCGCGTTCGCCGCGGCGCTGCCGGACGGCGGACGCCTGCTCGGGCTCGATCTCGGTACCAAGACAATCGGCACCGCGCTGTGCGACGCCGGCTGGAGCTTCGCCAGCCCCGCGCCACTCGTGCGCCGCACCAAGTTCACCGCCGACAAGGCCGAACTCGCACGGCTCGCGCGGGCGCAGCACGTCCTCGGCATCGTCATGGGCCTGCCGCTCAACCTCGACGGCAGCGTCAGCCCGCGCAGCCAGTCGGCCCGCGCCTTCGCGCGCAACTGCGCCGACATGAACCTGCCGATCCTGCTGTGGGACGAGCGCTGGTCCACCGTCGCGGCCGAGCGCGCGCTGATCGAGCAGGACATGAGCCGCGCCAAACGCGCCGAGCGGATCGACTCGGCCGCCGCCGCGCACATCCTGCAGGCCGCGATCGACGCGCTGGTCAACGTCGCCGCGCGCTGACGCCGCGCTTGCCGTGGGGCGGGCAGACGCTATCTGCCACGCGCATGACCCATGACATTCACGTGATCGGCGGCGGGCTGGCGGGCTCCGAGGCCGCGTGGCAGCTCGCCGAGGCTGGGCTGAAGGTCCGCCTGTCCGAGATGCGCGGCAGCGGCGAGAACACGCCCGCGCACCACACCGACCATCTCGCCGAACTCGTCTGCTCCAACAGCTTTCGCTCCGACGACGCCGAGTCGAACGCGGTCGGGCTGCTGCATCAGGAAATGCGCGCGCTCGGCTCGCTGATCCTGCGCACCGGCGACACGCACCGCGTACCCGCGGGGAGCGCGCTCGCAGTCGACCGCGACGGCTTCTCCGCCGGGGTGACCGCCGCGCTCGACGCACATCCGAACGTCACGATCGTGCGCGAGCGCGTCGACGTGCTGCCGGACGGTCCCGCGATCATCGCCACCGGTCCGCTCACCGCCGCGTCGCTCTCCGACAGCATCGCGGCGGAGACGGGACGCGACTCGCTCGCCTTCTTCGACGCGATCGCTCCGATCGTGCATCGCGATTCGATCGACATGGACGTGGCCTGGGCGCAGTCGCGCTGGAACAAGGGCGACGGCACCGACTATATTAACTCCCCGCTCGACAAGGAGCAGTATCACGCCTTCGTTCAGGCGCTGCTCGACGGCGAGAAGACCGAGTTCAAGGAATGGGAGGACGTGCCGTACTTCGAAGGCTGCATGCCAATCGAGGTCATGGCATCGCGTGGCCCGGAAACGCTACGCTTTGGCCCGATGAAGGGTGTGGGTCTCGACGTGCCGAGCACCGGGCGCTGGCCGTACGCAGCGGTGCAACTGCGCCAGGACAATGCGCAGGGGACGCTGTGGAACATCGTCGGCTTCCAGACCAAACTCAAGCACGCCGAGCAGGTCCGCATCTTCCGCACCATTCCCGGGCTTGAGAAAGCCGAGTTCGCGCGACTGGGCGGGCTGCACCGCAACACCTTCCTGCGCTCGCCCGAGCTGCTCGACGGCACGCTGCGGCTGACGTCGCGTCCCAACATCCGCTTCGCCGGGCAGATCACCGGGTGCGAGGGCTACGTCGAGAGCGCGGCGATCGGCTTGCTCGCCGGACGCTTCGCCGCGGCGGAACTCGCCGGGCGCGACTTGCCCTCTCCGCCGCGTGAGACCGCGCTCGGCGCACTGCTGTCGCACATTACCGGTGACGCCATCGCGGAGACCTATCAGCCGATGAACGTCAATTTCGGCCTGTTTCCGCCGATCGCGGGCAAGACGAAGAAGGCTGATCGCAAGCGGATGTACACCGATCGCGGGCGCGAGGCGCTGGCGGGCTGGCTCGCCGCTTAGTCGTCGTCGCGGGCCGACGCGGGTGGGCAGGCACACGCCGGACGCCTGTTCTTGCGCTTCGGCTTGGTCGTCGCGAACTCGGTCGCCGTCAGGCCACCCGAGCGGTCGGCATCTGCGTCGGCGAACCGCTTGGCCGTCTTGGCCGACCATTCGTCGAACGAGAGGTGGCCGTCGGCGTTCAGGTCGAGCTTCGCGAATGCCTTGCGGCGGCTGAGCAGATATTCCTCGCGCGTGATCGTGGCGTCGCGATCCTTGTCGTAGCGGTCGAACCGCTTCTGCTCGCGCGAGCGCTCGGGCGCCTCGGGCAGCGCCGCCGGCCCAGCGTCGTCCTGCGGCGAGTCGCTGGACGGCAGCGCTGGCGGCGTCGCCGTACGGCGCACCGCCGCGTCGCTGCGTGCCTCGCCGTAAAACATCAACCAGCCCGCACCAACGAGTGACGCGAGCGCCAGCCCGGCCAACAGATACCGCCACATCGCCGCACCTCCCGTAGTCCCCGACTGGGAAGCTAGTCGTCATCACGACGTCGCGTAAAGCCGTGTCAGCGACCGAACAGACGAAATCGGGCCACCGCCGCCGCGCGGCGCGGTCCGTCAGGCGTACCTTGCCCGAGCATCGCGGCGCGCGCGTCGAGCGCGAGCGCGCCCAGCACCCGCGCACCGCGCCAGCGCCCGGCAAAGGTCTGTTCGGCCAGCGCACATGCCATCTCGCGCGCCCGACCACGCAAGTCGGGGCGCGTCACGTGAGTGGCCAGATCGGCGAGCGCCCACGTCATGCCGGCCTCTTCCAGCATCGGCGCGTCGACGCGCATCAGCTTGCCCGCCGCGGCGAACAGGCGGCCGCCACGCAGCCGAGCATATTCCTTGAGCGACGCGGGATCGCATCGCTCATCGTCGAGCAGCACCTCCCAGCCCTCGCTCATCGAGGCGAGCAGCTTGGCACCCACGTCGGCCGGCAGCACCCGCGCGGCCAAGTCGGCGAGCAGCGGTTGTGCCGGTGGCGGACCGGTCTCGAGCGCCTCGATCGCCTCGAACCACCAGGTCAGCCGCATCTGGCCCACGATCGGTTGAACGGTGGTGCGCACGATGTCGCCGAACTGCCGGTCGAGCGCGAACAAGGCATCGATCCCGCTAGACGCCAATGTGGTGCCGCACCAATTGAAGACCTGTTCGGGATCGCTGAGGGGCAAGGGCTCGCGCACGAAGGCTAGATGGCGCGCGAGCGGTCAGCCGGCAAGTTTCAACCCCTGCCGATCAGCCTTCGCGTGGATCTCGGTCCTCGCTCACTGCAGCGCAACGCACCAGAGCGCTCGATCACCGCGACGGACTCGTGTTCACCCGACTCTGTAATCGATCGCAAGCCGCGATATGCTAAAACCCGCGATCGCTACACGACGACGTGAGCGGTCGCAGGCGTGCGGCTCACTTGCGGTAACAGACCTTCTTCACCGCCTCGATCACCTTGTCGGCCGACACCAGCGCCAGCTTCTCCAGATTGGCGGCGTAGGGCAGCGGCACGTCCTCGTCGGTCACGCGCATGACGGGCGCGTCGAGGTCGTCGAAGCCTTCCTCCATCGCGATCGCGCAGAGTTCCGACGCGATCGAGCAGGTCGGCCAGCCTTCCTCGACCACGACCATGCGGTTGGTCTTGGCGAGCGACGTCAGCACCGTCTGCTTGTCAAGCGGGCGCAGCGTGCGCAGGTCGATGACCTCGGCGTCGATGCCTTCCTCGGCCAGCTTGTCGGCGGCTTCGAGCGCGAGGCCGACGCCGATCGAGTAGCTGACCACCGTCACGTCCTTGCCCTCGCGCATGATCCGCGCCTTGCCGATCGGCAGGACCCAATCGTCGAGCTTGGGCACCTCGAACGAGCGGCCGTAGAGCAGCTCGTTCTCCAGGAACACGACCGGGTCGGTTGTGCGGATCGCGGCCTTGAGCAGCCCCTTGGCGTCCGCCGCGTCGTACGGCGCGATGACGATCAGCCCGGGGACGCTCGCGTACCACGGACCGAAGTTCTGGCTGTGCTGCGCGCCGACGCGGCTCGCCGCGCCGTTAGGACCACGGAACACGATCGGGCAGCGCATCTGCCCGCCCGACATGTAGTTGGTCTTGGCCGCCGAGTTGATGATGTGGTCGATCGCCTGCAACGCGAAGTTGAAGGTCATGAACTCGACGATCGGCTTCAACCCGCCCATCGCCGCGCCCGACCCGATGCCGGCGAAGCCGTACTCGGTGATCGGCGTGTCGATGACGCGCGTCTCGCCGAACTCGTCGAGCAGCCCCTGCGTCACCTTGTACGCGCCCTGGTACTGCGCGACCTCCTCGCCCATCACGAACACGCGGTCGTCGGCGCGCATCTCCTCCGCCATCGCGTCGCGCAGCGCCTCGCGGACGGTGATCTTCACCATCTCGGTGCCCTCGGGGATGGCCGGGTCGCGCACCTCGGCGTCGTGCTTGGCCGCCTCGAACATCTGGCGCGCGCCGGTCTCGACCTTCTCCTGCGCGGGGTGCGCCGAGTCCTCGACCTTGTCCGCCTTCTTCTCGTCCGCCTTCGCGTCGGCGGCGGGATTGTCGTCCTTGGTCGCCGCGCCCTTGTCGGCCGGCGCGGCCTGCTCGGACGCGGTCGACTGGCCCGAACCGGCGTCCTCGCCGTCGACCTGCATGATGACGGTGCCGACCTTCACGTTGTCGGTGCCCTCAGCGACCATGATCTTGGAGACGACGCCCTCGTCGACCGCCTCGAACTCCATGGTCGCCTTGTCGGTCTCGATCTCGGCCATGATGTCGCCGGACTTGACCGTGTCGCCTTCCTTCACCAGCCACTTGGCCAGCGTGCCCTCTTCCATCGTGGGCGACAGCGCCGGCATCTTGATGTCGATCGCCATGTCAGTACTTCTCCACCAGAACGTCGGTGTACAATTCGGAAGGCTCCGGCTCGGGGGTGCTCTCGGCGAAGTCGGCGGACTCGTTCACCTGGCGGCGGATGTCCTGCTCGATCTTCTTCAGCTCGTCCTCGCCAACATCCTGTTCGGCGAGCAGCTTCTTGACGTGCTCGATCGGGTCGGACTTGTCGCGCACCGCCTGCACCTCGTCGCGCGAGCGGTACTTGGCGGGGTCCGACATCGAGTGGCCACGGTAGCGGTAGGTCTTCATTTCGAGGATGATCGGCCCCTTGCCCGCGCGCACCCAGGCGAGCGCTTCTTCAGCCGCACCCCGCGCCGCCAGCACGTCCATTCCGTCGATCTGCAGACCCGGAATGCGGAAGCTCTCGCCGCGGCGATAAAGCTGGTCCTCGGCCGAGGCGCGATTGACGCTGGTGCCCATCGCGTACTGATTGTTCTCGATCACGTAGATGATCGGCAGGTTCCAGAGCTGCGCCATGTTGAAGCTCTCGTACACCTGACCCTGGTTCGCAGCCCCATCGCCGAAATAGGCAAGCGCCACGCCGCCATCGCCGCGATACTTGTGCGCGAACGCGAGCCCGGTGCCGAGCGACACCTGCGCGCCGACGATGCCGTGCCCGCCGTAGAACTTATGCTCCACGCTGAACATGTGCATCGAGCCGCCCTTGCCCTTCGAGATGCCGGCCTGACGCCCGGTCAGCTCCGCCATCACGTCCTTGGGCGGGATACCGCACAGCAGCATATGGCCGTGGTCGCGGTAGCCGGTGATGACCGAGTCATCGCCCGACAGCGCCGACTGCAGGCCGACCGCGACCGCTTCCTGGCCGATGTAAAGGTGGCAGAAGCCGCCGATCAGGCCGAGGCCGTAGAGCTGCCCGGCCTTCTCCTCGAAGCGACGGATGAGCAGCATCTGCTCGTAGAACTTGAGCAGTTCGTCCTTCGTCGCCGCATAGGGTTGCGGCTCGCTCGGACGCTCGCGATTGGACGTAGGTGGCTCGCTTGGCGCGGGAGCGCGGGCGGGGGCTTTGGCCACGGACAAAAACCTCGTACCTGGGGAAAGGGATGCGGGCCTATAGGCGCGATTGCCGCGCACCTGCAACGCTTGCCGCTACGACAGGCGCGAGTGGCTGCGTGGGTGCCGGGGTCAGTGGTTGCCTAGCGCTGCACCCCCGCCTAAGCCGCACGCCAGATGGAACAGACCGTGCACCCGCTGCGCATCGCCAATTTCCGCGCCTATTGGCTGTCGCGCTTCGCCGGCACCATCGCGATCAGCGCGCAGGCGATCATCATCAGCTGGCAGGTATACAGCGTTGCGCGCCAGACGATGGACGTGCCGGAATCCGCGTTCCTGCTCGGCATGATCGGGCTGGTGCAGTTCGTGCCGTTGTTCCTGTTGACCCCGATCGTCGGGCTCGTCGCCGACAGCGTCGATCGCCGCTGGATCGTGCGCGGCACCACCGCGCTGTTGTGCACGATCGCGGCGACGCTCGGCTACCTGACCTACACCCATTCGCTCAACTTGCCCGCATTGTTCGGCGCGGCGGTGCTGGTCGGGGTAGCGCGCGCTTTCTCCGGCCCCGCTTACTCCGCGCTCGCGCCCAATCTGGTGCCGAAGGAAAGCCTGCCGACCGCGATCGCGATCAGCTCGATCGCGTGGCAGACGGGGACGATCGTTGGCCCGAGCGTCGGCGGGTTCCTGTACGGGCTGCACCCCGACGTCGCCTACGGCGTCGTCTCCGCGCTGCTGCTGCTGGCGCTCGGGCTCATGTTCCTGATCGGACGCGTGCCGCAGCCGCCCGCGCAGAAGGATCGCCGCCCGATGCAGCGCATCCTGGACGGGTTCCAGTACGTGCGACAGAACCGGCTCGTGCTCGCCGCGATCACGCTCGACCTGTTCGCCGTCTTGCTCGCCGGCGCGACCGCGCTGCTGCCGATCTACGCGCGCGATATCCTGCACGTCGGCGCGACCGGACTGGGCTTCCTCGCGGCGGGCATGGGGATCGGCGCGGCGTCGACCGCCTTGTGGTTCTCGATCAATCCGATGAAGGCCAACGTGGGCGTCAAGATGCTGGCGGCGGTGGTCGTGTTCGGGCTGGCGATCCTGACCTTCGGCATCTCGCGCTCCTTCTGGCTGAGCCTGGCCGCGCTGATCGTCGCGGGCGGCGCGGACATGGTGTCGGTGTACGTGCGCACCTCGCTGATCCAGCTGCACACGCCCGACGCGATGCGCGGGCGGGTCAGCGCGGTGTCGCAGCTGACCATCTCGGCCTCCAACGAGCTGGGCGAGGCGGAGAGCGGTATCCTCGCGTCGCTGCTGGGGCCGGTCGGCGCGGTGGTCGTGGGCGGCGTCGGCGCAATTGCGATCACGCTCGTCTGGGCGCGGCTTTTCCCCGAACTCAAGAACGCACGGACCTTTGACCCGCCCGAGGCGCTAGAGCCTGGACCGCAGAACGGAGGCATACAGCCATGAAGGCCAACACCATTCTCGACACGATCGGCAACACCCCGCACGTCCGCGTGCAGCGGCTGTTCCCCGACAGCGAAGTGTGGATCAAGTCGGAGCGCGGCAATCCCGGCGGCTCGGTCAAGGACCGCATCGCGCTCGCGATGATCGAGGCGGCGGAGCAGTCGGGCGAGTTGAAGCTCGGCGGCACGATCATCGAGCCGACCAGCGGCAACACGGGCATCGGCCTCGCGATGGTCGCCGCGGTCAAGGGCTACAAGCTCGTGCTCGTCATGCCCGAGAGCATGTCGCTGGAACGCCGGCGGCTGATGCTCGCCTATGGCGCGACCTTCGACCTGACCCCGCGCGAGAAGGGCATGAAGGGCGCGATCGAGCGCGCGCTCGAGTTGGTCGAGCAGACCGACAATGCGTGGATGCCGCAGCAGTTCGAGAATCCGGCGAACGTCGACGTCCACGTCCGCACCACCGCGCAGGAGATCCTGAATGATTTCCGCGACGCGCCGATCGACGTGATCATCACCGGCGTCGGCACCGGCGGGCACATCACCGGCGTCGCCGAAGTGCTGAAGAAGGAGTGGCCGAACCTGAAGGTCTACGCGGTCGAGCCCGCCGCGTCGCCGGTGATCGGCGGCGGACAGCCGGGTCCGCACCCGATCCAGGGCATCGGCGCGGGGTTCATCCCGGCTAACCTGCACACGCAATTGCTCGACGGCGTGATCGAGGTCGACGCCGCGGTCGCGAAGGACATGGCGCGGCGCTCGGCGCGCGAGGAAGGCATGCTGGTCGGCATCTCGTCGGGCGCCACGCTCGCCGCGATCCTGCAGAAGCTGCCCGACCTGCCCGACGATGTCCGCGTGCTCGGCTTCAACTACGACACGGGCGAGCGCTACCTGTCGGTGCCGGACTTCCTGCCCGAACAGTGAGCAACCAGACCACAAGCGCGCAGGCGAGCCCTCGCCTGCGCGCCATCCTATCAATCGTCGCGGTGGCCGCGGTCGCACTGCCGGCGTGGGTGGTAACGCACCCGCCTGCGATGCCGCAGCGCCCGGCGGCACTGCGTGCCCTGGCCGAGCGCAAGGTCGTGCCCGCCACGGTGATCCCGGCCGTCGAGCCGGTCGAGCTGGTCGAGCTCAGCCCGCAGGACGCGAAGGCGTTCAACGACAGCGTGCCGTTCGTCACCGGTCCCAACCCGGCGGCGCGGCCGTTCCGCATCGTGGGCGACGCCGCCAGCATCGCGCGCGCGACCGACTGCCTGGCCGCCGCCGAGATCTACGAGGCGGGCAACGATCCCGAGGGTCAGCGCGCGGTGATGCAGGTGGTGCTCAACCGTCTGCGTCACCCAGCCTTTCCCAAGACGGTGTGCGGCGTGGTGTTCGAGGGGCAGGAGCGCGCCACCGGCTGCCAGTTTACCTTCACCTGCGACGGCGCGCTGACGCGCTGGACGCCCAGCGAGGTGATGTGGCGCGACGCGCGCGCGCGCGCGACGCAGGCGCTGTCGGGCAAGGTGTACAAGCCGGTCGGCTACGCGACGCACTATCACACCGACTGGGTGGTGCCCTACTGGCAGTCGAGCCTCGACAAGATCGCGGCGGTCCACAGCCACCTGTTCTTCCGCTGGGCGGGATGGTGGGGCACGCCGCCCGCGTTCAATCGCAGCGTCGCTCCGGTCGAGCCGAGCGTGCCCAAGCTGGCCGCGATCTCGGACGCGCACCGGCTGGGCAATGCGATGGACGAGGCGGAGGAGGCGCTCGCCGCCGCACTGCCGCTGTTCGCCGACCTGCCCGCCGACGCGCAGCCCGCGCCCGGCGCGCTGCCGCTGGCGCAGCCCGCCGCGCTCAAGCCGCTGGCGGAGGACCCCGACACGTTCCTGGTCGTGATCGACCCGCGACAGGAAGACGCGCTGCCCGCGCTTGCGAAGACCGCGTGCGGCGATCGCCCGCGCTGCAAACTGATGGGCTGGGTCGACGCGCGGCTGATGCCCGCCGGGCTGACCATGTCGCCGCAGCAATATACGTCCATGGGGTTCAGTTACCTGCGCGATCGCGGCAACGGCTTCGACCGCGCGCTGTGGAATTGCGGACAGTTCAAGCGCGACGATACGGCGCAGTGCATGCGCGGACGCGGATCGCTGACGGCGATGCCGGCCCCCGCCGCGACGCCGCGCGGTCCGACCGCGCTGCCGGGGGTACGCCGCGTCGTCGATCCCGCACCGAAGAACGCAACCGTGCCGGCGAGCGAGCCGACTCCGGCTGGTGCTGGTAGTGGTAGTGGAGCCGGCGCCGTGACGAAGACCACCGCCGACCAGTGACGCGCACCGGCCGGCGGGGTCTCGTTCAGGCCGCGGCGAACATCTCGACCGGCAGCGCCATGATCGCTTCGGCACCGCCCTCGATCTTGCGACGCAGCGCGCCCGCCTCGGGCAGGACGCGCTCGGCGAAGTAGCGCGCGGTGACCAGCTTGGCGTCGAGGAAGGCCTGGTCACCCTCGCCCGCCGCCTTCAGCCGCGCGGCGGCCGACGCCATGCGCAGCCACATCAGCCCGACCGCGACGATGCCGACCAGGTGCATGTAGGGCACCGCGCCCGCGCCGATGTTGTTCGGGTTCTTCATGCCGTTGGCCATGAACCACATCGTCGCGCCCTGCAGCTCGCCCGCGGCCTTCTCCAGCCGCGCGGCGAAGTCGGCGGTGGCCTCGTCCTGCTTGGCCGCGGCGATCTCCTCGGTCACCATCTTGCCGAATGCCATCACCGCGCGTCCGCCGTTCTGCGCCAGCTTGCGCCCGGCGAGGTCCATCGCCTGGATGCCGTTCGTACCCTCGTAGATCTGCGCGATGCGCGCGTCGCGGACGTACTGCTCCATGCCCCATTCCTGAATGTAGCCGTGCCCGCCGTAGACCTGCTGCGCATTGGTCGCGATCTCGTAGCCCTTGTCGGTGCCGACGCCCTTGATGACCGGGGTGAGCAGCCCGATCAGGTCGCCGGCGAGCTGACGCTCCTCCTCGCTCTTGGCATTGTGCTCCAGATCGACCTGGAGCGCCCCCCACAGGCACAATGCGCGCAAGCCCTCGATCCACGCCTTCGAATCCATCAGCATGCGGCGCACGTCGGGGTGGACGAACAGCGTGTCGGCTTTCTCGTCCGGCTCGGCCGGGCCGGTCAGCCCGCGGCCCTGGCGGCGGTCCTTCGCGTATTGCACCGCATTCTGGTACGCGGTCTCCGCCACGCCCAGCCCCTGCAAGCCGACGCCCAGGCGCGCCGCGTTCATCATGATGAACATCGCAGCCAGGCCCTTCATCTCCTCGCCGACGAGCCAGCCGGTCGCGCCGTCGTAGTTCATCACGCAAGTGGCGTTGCCGTGGATGCCCATCTTGTGCTCGATCGAGCCGCACGACACCGCGTTGCGCTCACCCAGCGAGCCGTCGTCGTTGACCAGCACCTTGGGCACCACGAACAACGAAATGCCCTTCGAACTATCGGGCGCGCCCGGCGTCTTGGCGAGGACGAGGTGGATGATGTTGTCGGTCAGGTCGTGCTCGCCGGCCGAGATGAAGATCTTGGTGCCGGTGATGGCGTAGCTGCCGTCCGACTGCGGCTCGGCGCGGGTGCGGATCAGGCCCAGGTCGGTGCCGCACTGCGGCTCCGTCAGGTTCATGGTACCGCCCCACTCGCCCGAGATCATGCGCGGGAGGTACTTCTCCTGCTGCTCGGGGCTGCCCTTCACCACGAGCGCGGCGATCGCGCCGTGCGCGAGGCCGGGGTACATGGCAAAGGCCATGTTGGCGGAGATCATATACTCTTGGAACGCGGTGGAGACGACGTGCGGCATCCCCTGCCCGCCGAACGCCTCGGGCGCGCTGAGCGTACCCCAGCCCGATTCGACGAACTTGTCATAAGCGTCCTTGAACCCTTTGGGTGTAGTGACCCGGCCGTCCTCGTGACGGGTGCAGCCCTCCAGGTCGCCCGACTGGTTGAGCGGAAACAGCACCTCGGCGACGAAGCGGCCGCCCTCCTCCAGAACCGCGTCGACGGTGTCGGGGGTGGCGGCGGCGAAGCCGGACACGTTGGCGTAGCGGTCGAGCCCGACGACGTGTTCGAGCACGAAGCGCGTGTCGCGGACGGGGGGCGTGTATTGCGGCATGTCAGGCTTCCTTGGTCGGGTTTGATGTTTCGATGACGCCGATGAATTCCTCGAGCTCGAGAATTGCGGCGTCGATGTCGGTGCGCTGCGCCTGGAGCGTCGCGATGCGCTCGCGGCAGCGCTCGATCGTGATCGCGCGCTGCGCGCGCCGGCCGTCGCCCAGATCGTAGAGGTCGATCATCTGGCGGATGTCGGCGAGGCTGAACCCGACGCGCTTGCCGCGCAGGATCCAGGCGAGCCGCGCGCGGTCGCGCTGCGAGTAGATGCGTGCGAGGCCGCGGCGCTCGGGGCTGATCAGCCCCTCGTCCTCGTAGAAGCGCAGCGCGCGCGGGGTGATGCCGAACTCGGTCGAGAGGTCGGAAATGCTGAAATGCTCGCGATCATCGCGCGGCGGAACGACGGCGTAGGCGACAGCGCTCATGCGGCGTCACTTACCTTCCCCTTACGTGAACGTCAACCCGCGCACAGCGGCCGACCGTCCGAGCCGGCGGCGCGCGTCGCCTCCGACACGCTGTCGCTGAGCCGGGTCGCGGCGAGCGCGGCGAGCGTCGCTCGGCCCTCGCACATCGTGTCGCAGGCGGCGGGCAGCACGGCCGGGAACGCGATCGTGTCGCCGTCGAGCGAGGCGACGAACTCGCAGCCATCCCCCATCCGCACGTCGAGCTTGCCTTGCCCGCGCGCGGTGCCTCGGCCGGTGCAGCGCTGCTGCTCGCCCAGGTCGATCGAGGCGCCGATACGGTAGCGGTCGTCGCCTTGGGGCACGAGGCAGACCTTGTCCTCGCCGCTGGCGTAGACGCCGGTGGGGGTGACGCGCGACGGATCGGATACCATGCCGACGGCGCGCGCGGTTCGTTCGAGCGCGGCGCCGGCTCCGCCTTCGTCCGATGCGGCGGGCTCGCTGCTGCACGCGGCGAGCAGCAGCGCGAAGGTAATTGCGCGCGTCACACGATCCGCTCGAGCCTGTCGCCGTCCACGCGGCGGTAGAAGCAGCTCGTCGCGCCGGTGTGGCAGGCGGGGCCGGCGGCGTCGACGATGAGCCACAGCGCGTCCTGGTCGCAGTCGACGCGCATCTCAGCGACGCGCAGCACGTTGCCCGAGGTCTCGCCCTTCTTCCACAGCCTGCCGCGGCTGCGCGACCAGAAGGTCGCCTCCCCGCTCGCCTGCGTCGCGGCGATCGCGTCGGCGTTCATGTGCGCGACCATCAGCAGCGCGCCGGCGCGGTCGCTGACCACGGCGGTGACGAGCCCGTTCGCGTCGAATTTCGGTTGAAAGGTGCTGCCCTGCTCGCGATGGTCCATGCCGCGCGTCGTAGCGACGTTCGGCGTCCGGCAACAGGTCGCACGCGGGCCGCCGGGCGCACGCAGGATGACATTCCCGCGACAGCCGCTATATGCGGCCCGGCACTACGCGAGCCCCCCAACGCGAGCTTCGGCCCCATGCTGACCACCCATCCGTTCGACGACGACCACCTGCACGAGGAGTGCGGCATCTTTGGCGTGTCGCAGACCGAGGGCGCCGCCGCGCTGGTCGCGCTCGGCCTCCACGCGCTCCAGCACCGCGGTCAGGAAGCGGCGGGGATCACGACGTTCGACGGCGCGATGTTCCACACGCACCGCGCAATGGGGCACGTCGCGGGCAATTTCGACCGCGACGACGTGATCCGGTCATTGCCGGGCGAGGTCGCGTGCGGGCACGTCCGCTACTCGACGACGGGCGAGACCGCGCTGCGCAACGTCCAGCCGCTCTACGCCGAACTGTCGTCGGGCGGGTTCGCGATCGCACACAACGGCAATCTGTCGAACGCGATGAAGCTGCGTCGCGAGCTGGTACGGCGTGGGTCGATCTTCCAGTCGACCTCCGACACCGAGACGATCATCCACCTGGTCGCGACGTCGAGCTATCGCACGCTACTCGACCGCTTCATCGACGCGTTGAAGCAGGTGGAGGGCGCCTACGCGCTGATCGTGATGACGCCGGAAGGGATGATCGCGTGCCGCGACCCGCTCGGCATCCGCCCGCTGGTGATGGGAAAGCTGGGCGACGCGGTGATCTTCGCCTCCGAGTCGGTCGCGCTCGACGTGGTCGGCGCGGAGTTCGTGCGCGAGGTCGAGCCAGGCGAGCTGGTGATCGTGCAGGGCAGCGAGATGCGATCGGTGCGCCCGTTCGCGCCGCTGTCGCCGCGGCCGTGCATCTTCGAGTGGGTCTATTTCTCTCGGCCCGACTCGATCGTCGACGAGCAGTCGATCTACTCAGTGCGCAAGAACATCGGCGCGCAGCTCGCGATCGAGGCGCCGGTCGATGCCGACCTCGTCATCCCGGTGCCCGATTCGGGCGTGCCGGCCGCGATCGGCTACGCGCAGGAGAGCGGGATACCGTTCGAGCTCGGCATCATCCGCTCGCACTATGTCGGGCGCACCTTCATCCAGCCGGGCGACAAGGTCCGCCACCTCGGCGTCAAGTTGAAGCACAACGCCAATCGCGCGCTGATCCAGGGCAAGCGCGTCGTGCTGATCGACGATTCGATCGTACGCGGCACGACGAGCCTCAAGATCGTGCAGATGATGCGCGAGGCGGGCGCGGCGGAGGTGCACATGCGGATCGCCAGCCCGCCGACGCGCCACTCCTGCTTCTACGGCGTCGACACGCCCGAGCGCGCCAAGCTGCTCGCGGCGAAGCACGACATCGGCGGCATGACCGAGTTCATCCACGCCGACAGCCTCGCCTTCGTGTCGATCGACGGGCTGTACAAGGCGCTGGGCGAGACCCACCGCGCTGACATCCGCCCGAAATACTGCGACGCGTGCTTCACCGGCGATTACCCGACCAGCCTGACCGACCACGACGACACCACGGCGGTCGACCAATTCGCGCTCTTGGCAGAACGAGTGAACTGACTTGACCAAGGCTCTGGAAGGCAAGCTCGCGCTGGTGACCGGCGCGAGCCGCGGGATCGGTGCGGCGACCGCGATCGCGCTGGCGGCGGAGGGCGCGCACGTCGTCATCACCGCGCGCAGCGCGAAGGATCTGGAAGCCGTCGAGGAGCAGATCTTCGACGCTGGCGGATCGGCGACGATCGCGCCGCTCGACCTGACGCAGACCGATTCGATCGCGCGTCTGGCGACGGCGGTGGCGGACCGCTGGGACGCGCTCGACGTCATGGTGCTGAACGCCGGCATGCTCGGCACGCTCGCCGCGGTGCCGGCGATCGACCCGAAGGAGCTGGCGCAGGTGCTGACGCTCAACGTGTCGGCGCAGGTGGCGATGATCCAGGCGTTCGACCCGCTGCTGCGCCGGTCGGAGGGCGCACGGGTGATCGGCGTCACCTCGTCGGTGGGGGGCAAGCCGCGCGCATACTGGGGCGCGTACGGTGCGTCGAAGGCGGCGTTCGACACGCTGCTGGGCGCGTACGGCGACGAGATGGCGGAGGTGAGCAAGGTTCGCACCGCGATCCTCGATCCGGGTGCAACGCGGACCAAGATGCGCGCGCGCGCCTATCCGGGCGAGGACCCCGCCTCGGTCAAGCCGCCCGAGACGGTGGCCGCGTCGATCCTGCGGCTGGCGATTGACGGCTTCCCGGCGGGGCACCGCGAGCGGGTTGAAGGGTAGTAGTCAGCTTGCATTTCTCGTCTCCCCGGACTTGATCCGGGGTCCTGCTTCTCGGCAACGTGACACAGCGGGATCCCGGATCAAATCCGGGATGACGTGAATAGAGGATGTTTCGCGCTAGCGCTTCACCAGCGTGACCTGCGCTACGTCGATCCCGCCGCCACGAAAGCCGCCCTCGCAGTACATCAGGTAGAAGCGCCACAGCCGCTGGAACCGCGCGTCGAAGCGCGGTGGCAGGCGACCCTCGCGCGCGGCCGCGTCGAAGCGGTCGCGCCATTGTCGCAGCGTCTCGGCATAATCGAGCCCGAACGCGTGCCGGTCGTGCCAGTCGAGCCCGCTCGCCTGGGCAATACGGCGAAAGCGCGTCTCGGACAG
This sequence comes from Sphingomonas sp., assembly GCF_042095875.1. Lineage (GTDB taxonomy): Bacteria > Pseudomonadota > Alphaproteobacteria > Sphingomonadales > Sphingomonadaceae > Sphingomonas. The sequence goes on along the minus strand of NZ_JBELMJ010000027.1, from coordinate 17,636 downwards.
CAGCAGCCCGCCGGGGAAGACGTAGCGCTGGATAAAGTCGACGCTGCCGGCATAGCGGTCGAACACGTCGTCGGCGATCGAGATATATTGCAGCCCCGCGCGCGCGCCGGGTTTCAGAACGCGCGCGATCGTCGCGAGATAGGCGGGCCAGTATTGCTCGCCGACCGCCTCGACCATCTCGATGCTGGCGACCGCGTCATAGGTGCCGGTCACGTCGCGGTAGTCGGTCAGCGAGACGGTGACGCCGGGCAGCGCGCGCGCGGCGACGTGGTCGCGCTGCTCGGTCGAGAGCGTCAGCGCGTGGACCTGCACGCCCGCGGCGGCGGCGGTCGCGGCGAACGAGCCCCAGCCGCAGCCGATCTCCAGCACGCGGTCGCCCGCGCCGGTGCCCGTACGCGCGAGCACCGCGTCGAGCTTGCGCTGCTGCGCGGCGGCGAGCGGTTCGTCCGGGTCGGTGAACATCGCGGACGAGTAGGTCAGCGTCTCGTCGAGCCACTCGCGGTAGAAATCGTTGCCGAGGTCGTAATGCGCCGCGATATTGCGGCGTGCGCCACGCCGGTCGTTGCGACGGAATGCGTGCAGCAGGCGCGCGGCGAGCTTCGCCCCCCGCTTCGCCCGCGCGGTGTCGCCGAGCGCGACGCGGTTGCGCATGAACAGGTCGAAGATGGGTACCAGGTCGGGGCTCGACCAGTCGCCGGCCTCCCACCCCTCGTACCAGCCGATCGAGCCCGCCGAGACGAGCCGCCACAGCGCGCGCCAGCGGTGCACCGCGACGATCGCCACTGGCCCATCCTCCCGCCCGCCGAGCAGCCGATGCGTGCCGTCGGGCAGCGTCGCCTCGATCGCGCCCGCGACCAGGCCCGCGTCAACGCGGTCGAGGATACGATGGAAGACAGGCGCGGTCAGCCCGGAGAAACGGTCGACGCGCGAGGGCTGGCGAGACAGGGAGCGAACTGGGGCGTCCATAGGACGCGGCGGTTATCGCAACCGTGCCGCCGCCGCCAGCGCGCGTTCGCGCGCCTCGCGGTGCCCGATGATCTTGGACGGGTAGGCGTCGGGCTTGCACCCCGCGCTTTCCGGATCGTGGATCGCGGGGTCGGGCACGTCGGCGAGCTCGGGCACCCAGCGGCGGATGTAGTCGCCCGCGTCGAACTTCTCCGACTGGGTCAGCGGCGCCATGATGCGCGAGAACATGTTGGCATCGACGCCCGTCCCCGCGACCCACTGCCAGTTGACCGAATTGTTGCCGTAGTCGGCGTCGACCAGGCAGTCCCAGAACCAGCGCTCGCCCTCTCGCCAGTCGATCAGCAGGTGTTTGGTGAGGAAGCTGGCGGTGATCATGCGCAGCCGGTTGTGCATCCAGCCGCTGGTCCACAGTTGCCGCATGCCGGCATCGACGATCGGGTAGCCGGTACGCCCGCGCTGCCACGCGCGCAGGTCGGCCTGTGCCACCTTGCCGGTCCGCCACTTGAGCGCGTCGTACTTTGGGCGGCCGTTCTTGTCGCCGTAATCGGGCAGCGCGAGCGTCACGCCGCTGGTGAAGTCGCGCCAGGCGAGCTCCTTGTGATATTTGGTCGCGTCCTCGCCGGTGGCGACCTCGTGCCATAGCGCGCGGACGGAGATCTCGCCGAAGTGGAGGTGCGGGGACAGCAGCGAGGTGCCCTCCTCGGCGGGCAGGTTGCGCATCTGCTCATAACGGTCGACGCGCTTTGCAAAGGCACGGGCCTTCTTCTGCGCGTCGCCCTCGCCGGGCTCGCCGTCGAAGTCGACCGACCAGTCCGGCTTGGTCGGGAGAAGGTCGAAGCTGGCGAGCGTCTCCGACTTCGGCCACTTGCCGGGCGCGGTAATGCTGTTCGGTGCGGGGTGCGGCTTCTCGGGCGAGAGGTGCTGCTGCAATGCCTTCCAGAACGACGAGTAGATGCGGTACGGCCTGCCGCTGCCGGTCCTCACGTCCTCGACGTGGACGAGGTGATTGCCGTCGTGGAGGCAGAGGCGGTCGTCCAGCGCCTCTTCGACCTTGCGCCACCAGGGTTCGTAATGGTGCAGCGCGTGGATGCGGTCGGCTCCGGTCTCTTCCAATACCTCGCGCAGCACCGTCTCGGACGCGCCGCGGCGCCGGATCAGGCGGCTGCCGTGCGCGCGCAGGCTCTCGTCGAGCGAGGCGAGGCTGCCGTGCAGCCACCAGCGCTGCGCCGCGCCGATCCGCCAGTCGCCGGGCGTCTCGTCGTCGAGGATGTAGAGCGGGATCACGTCGCCGTCCGCCACCGCGGCGAGCAGCGCCGGTTGATCGTGGAGGCGGAGGTCTTGGCGGAACCAGAGGATGCTCGTCACCCCGCGACTACGCCGACCCCGCGATTCTGTTCCGCTGCCGCAACGGGTCGCCGGGCCAGCAGCTCGCTCAGCGTCACAATGACGCGGACGTGGCGCGCGGCGATCGCCACCACCTCGTCGCCGTAGCCGCCGCCCACGGTGCAGGCGAGCGGGAGTGCGCGGGCGGACGCCAGCCGCGCGACCAGCCGCTCGCGCCGGACGAGCCCGTTCTCGCTCAAGCTCAGCCGCCCGAGCCGGTCGCCCGCGAACGGGTCGACGCCGCCTTGGTAGAGGATCAGGTCGGGGCGGTGCGCGTCGAGGAAGCCCGCCAGGGTGCGATCGAGCGTGACGAGATACTCGTCGTCGCCGACCCCGTCGGCGAGCGGGACGTCGAGCGTCGACTGCGCCTTGCGCGCGGGAAAGTTCTTCGCCGCGTGGATCGAGTAGGTCGCGATCTGCGGGTGGCCGGCGCATAGCGCGGCGGTGCCGTCGCCCTGGTGGACGTCGCAGTCGACGATCGCTACGCGCTCCACCCTGCCCTCCTCGACCAGCCGGTGCGCGGCGATCGCGAGGTCGTTGAAGACGCAGTAGCCCGCGCCCGTGTCGGCGAGCGCGTGGTGGCTGCCGCCCGCGGTGTTGGCGGCGAAGCCGTGGTCGAGCGCGAGCAGCGCGGCGAGATAGGTCCCGCCGGGCACGACCGCGGCGCGGCGCGCGACCAGCGGCGTGATGGGAAAGCCGGTGCGCCGCTCCTTCTCGCGCGGCACCTGCGCGGAGAGCACCTGCGCGACGTAGTCGGGATCGTGGACCGCCTCCAGCCAGGCGCGCGGCATCGGTGCCGGTTCGTGCCACGCGATCCGCTCGCCTTCGCCGCGCAGCAGGTCGCGGATCGCGCCGTTCTTGCCCCAGCGATAGGTGCTGCGCGCCGGCGCCTCGGTGACGTAATCGGGATGGTGGACGACCGCGATCATGCGGCTAAGATAGGTTGCAAAGAACGACGCGCCACCGCGCGCGGCACACAGGAGAGCGTTCGTGACCGATACGACCATCGACCGTCCTGCCACCAACGAGCGCGAGCCGTTCGTCAGGCCGGACGTGCGCAACTTCCTGGCGTACCTGAACAGCATTCCGGGGCCGAAGATGCACCAGCAGACGCCCAGCGAGGCGCGCGCAGTGTTCCACGCGATGAAGGACATTGCCGATCCGCCGGTCGGCACGCTCGCCACGATCACCGACCTGACGATCCCGGTCGAGGGCGGCAGCATCGCCGCGCGGCTGTTCGATCCGCGCGAGACGCGCGCGCCCGGACCGGTGGTGGTGTTCTTCCACGGCGGCGGCTTCGTGATCGGCAACGTCGACACGCACGCGAGCTTCACCGCGGAGATGGCGCGACAGCTCGACTTGCCGGTCGTGTCGGTCGAGTACCGCCTCGCGCCCGAGGCGAAGTGGCCCGCGGCACCCGACGATTGCGAGGCGGCGGCGCGCTGGGTCGCGTCCAGCCCGGCCGAACTCGGCCGCACCGCGACCGCGCTGGTGCTGTCGGGCGACAGCGCGGGCGGCACGCTGACCATCACCACCGCGATCGCGCTGCGCGACGAGGCGGCCGCGGTGCCGGTGATCGTTCAGGCACCGATCTATCCGGCCGCGGACATGATGAAGGAATATCCGTCGTTCAACGACTTCGCCGACGGCTATCTGCTGACGCGCGAGGGGATGATGTGGTTCGGCGAGCATTACGCACCCGAGCCTACGCACGTGAAGGCGTCGCCGATGGGCGGGTCGCTCGCCGGGCTGCCGCCGGCGGTGATCGTCACCGCCAGCCTCGACCCGATCCGCGACCAGGGCCGCGCCTACGCCGCCGCGCTGATCCAGGCGGGCGTGCCCGTCACCTTTCGCGAGGCCCGCGGCAACATCCACGGGTTCATCACGCTGCGGCAGGCCGTGCCGTCGAGCACGGGCGATGTCGCGGCCTATCTGACGGCGGTGAAGGGCGCGATCGTCGAGGCCGAGGGGCAGCGCGTGATGGCGCAGGCGGCGGGCTGACGATCGGTCGCCGGACGCGACCGACGGTGGAGTCGGCGCGCGGCGGCTGATAGGGAAGCGGGCATGACCGACCCTTCCTCGCTTCCCTATCGCCCGTGCGCGGGCGTCATGCTGGTCAATCGCGACGGGCGCGTGTTCGTCGGGCAGCGGATCGATAACACGCTGGAAGCGTGGCAGATGCCGCAGGGCGGGATCGATCAGGGCGAGGACGCGCGCGCCGCGGCAATTCGTGAGTTGGGCGAGGAAACCGGCGTCACCCCCGACAAGGTTTCGCTGATCGCCGAGGCGCCCGACGAATTGCTCTACGACCTGCCGCCCGATCTGGTCGGAAAGGTATGGAAGGGCAAGTATCGCGGGCAGCGCCAGCGCTGGTTCCTGTTCCGCTTCACCGGCGAGGACAGCGACATCCGCATCGACACCGCGCACCCCGAGTTCCGCGCGTGGCGCTGGGCCGAGCCCGCCGACCTGCCGCGGTTGATCGTGCCGTTCAAGCGCGCGCTGTACGAGGACGTGCTCGCCGCCTTCGCCGATCATCTCAACTGACGGGCGGTTCGTCGTCGCCTTGCCCATTCAGCGTTCCCGTCATCGCGGCTGCCGCATAGGATCGTGCGCGCGATGATCGCCGCGCTGCTTCTCTCCGCCGTCGCCGTCGACGCGCCCGACACGATGGCCATCCCGCAGACGATCCGCGCCATGCTCGACGCGGCAATGGCGTCGGGCGACGAGAATGCGGTCAACACGATCGTCAAATACGCGCGGGTCGCCGATCCGGCGTCGGGCGACGCGGCGCTGAAGCTCGCCAGCGACTGGAAGGAAGTGCGCGCGCGCGAGCGCAACGAGCGACTGCGCGAGGCGACCGCGTTCGAATTGTGGACCGGCCGGATCGAGGCGGGTGGCTTCGCGTCGACCGGCAACACGCAGGTGACCGGGATCACCGGCTCCGCCAATCTCCAGCGCGAGAGCCTTAACTGGCGCCACAAGCTGAGGCTGCAGGCCGATTATCAGCGCAACGCCGGCGTCACCAGCCGCGAACATTATCTCGCCGCCTACGAGCCGAACTGGAAGATCGACGACCGCGTCTACCTTTACGGCAGCGCGCAATTCGAGGCCGACCGCTTCTTCGGTTACTATGAGCGCTACTCGGCCTCGACCGGCGCCGGCTACAATGCGATCCGCTCGCCGAAGCTGACGCTGGACGTCGAGCTGGGCCCCGCCTTTCGCTACACCAGCTTCACCGACGGACGACTGCAGAGCAGCCCGGCGGCGCGCGGCAGCCTCGACCTTAATCTCAAGCTGTCCTCGGGCGTGACGATCAAGCAGAACGCGTCCGCCTATGCCGAGCGATTCAACAGCACGGTGAGCAGCAACACCGCACTGTCGGCGAAGCTGATCGGCCCGCTGTCGGGTCAGGTGTCGTACACGGTCCAGTATGAGAGCAGCCCGCCGGAGGGTCGCGTGTCCACCGACACAACCAGCCGCGCGTCGCTGGTCTACAGCTTCTGATTTGCGCGCGCGCCGACCCGACGGTCGCAATCGTGCGCCGGTCGCGCTAGGCTGGTCCCCATGGAGAGCGGGCAGGAACACGAGGCGCTGATCGCGCGCATCGACGCGGGGGCGCTGCTCGCGCGGACGCAGGCGTGGAGCGCGGTGAACAGCGGGACGCGCAACCTGCACGGTCTGGCGCACGTCGCCGCGTTGCTCGGCGACGCCTTCTCCTCGCTGCCCGGCGCATTGTCGCTGGTCGACGGCGACGGCGCCGAGAGCGTCGGCAGCGACGGCGTGGTCACTCGGTTGGAGCACGGCCAGCACCTGCGGCTGGTGGTGCGGCCCGAGGCACCGGTGCAGATGCTGTTCACCGGACACATGGACACCGTCTACCCCGCCGACCACGCGTTCCAGGCGCTGACGTGGCGCGATGAGAACACGCTCAACGGTCCCGGCGTCACCGACATGAAGGGTGGGTTGTCGGTGATGCTGGAGGCGCTGCGCGCGGTCGAAGCCGCGGGCACGCCGCAGCTCGGCTACGAGGTGGTGATTAACTCGGACGAGGAGACTGGCTCCTTCTCGTCCGCCCGCCTGATCGCGGAGGCCGCGCGCGGCAAGCACGCCGCGCTGACCTACGAACCCGCGCTGCCCGACGGCACGCTGGCGGGCGCGCGCGGCGGAACGGGCAATTTCTCGGTTGTGGTGCGGGGGCGGGCGGCGCACGCGGGGCGCAACCCCGCTGACGGAAGGAACGCGATTGCCGCGGTGAGCGAGATCGCACTGCGCCTGCACGATGCCAGAGGTCCCCGGCTCGCGGTTAACCCGGCCCGGATCGACGGCGGCGGCCCGAACAACGTGGTGCCGGACCTGGCCGTTCTACGCATCAACTTTCGCCCCGGCGACCTGGGCGAGATCGAGCGTGCGCGCGGCCTGATCGCGGAGGTGACCGGCCGCGTCGCCGAGCGGCACGACGTGCGGGTCGAGCTGCACGGCGGCTTCAACCGCCCACCCAAGCCGATCGATCCGGGCGCCGCGCGGCTGTTCGCGCTGATCGGGCAAGCGGGCGCGGTGCTCGACCTCGATATCGCATGGCGCGACACCGGCGGCGTGTGCGACGGCAACAACATCGCCGCGGCGGGCGTGCCCGTAGTCGACACCATGGGGGTGCGCGGCGGCGCGATCCACTCGTCGGACGAGTATCTGCTGGTCGACAGCCTGGTCGAGCGCGCCGCGCTGTCCGCGCTGACGATCACGCGCATCGCCGAGGGAGCCCTTCTTTGACGTTCGTCGTTCGTGCCGCCACCGAGGCGGACCTGCCGCACCTGTACGAGATGGCGAAGCTGACCGGCGGCGGCTTCACCAACCTGCCGCCCGACCGCAAGGCCCTGTCGGCGAAGCTCGCGCGCAGTCGCGAGGCATTCGCGCGGGTCGAAGGCCCGATCACCGACGAGTTGTTCGTCCTCGTGCTGGAGAACACCGCGACGCGCGAGGTGCGCGGCACCTGCCAGTTGTTCACGATGGTGGGGCAGCAGCACCCCTTCTACTCCTATCGCATCGGCACGCTGACGCAGCACAGCCGCGAGCTCGACCGGACGTTTCGCGCCGAGATGCTGACGCTGACCACCGACCTGGAAGGGTCGAGTGAGGTCGGCGGGTTGTTCCTACATCCAGGCGAGCGTGCCGGCGGGCTCGGGCTGCTGCTCGCGCGCGCGCGCTACCTGTTCATCGCCGCGCACCGCGCGCGCTTCGCCCCGCGCATCCTGGCGGAACTGCGCGGCGTCATCGACGAGGCGGGCGGATCGCCGTTCTGGGACGGGCTCGCCGGGCGCTTCTTCGGCATGAATTTCCAGGCGGCGGACGAGTTCAATGCGGTGAACGGCCACCAGTTCATCGCCGACCTGATGCCCAAGCACCCGGTCTATACCGCGATGCTGCCGGAACACGCACGCGCCGCGATCGGCCTGCCGCACCCGAGCGGCCGCGCGGCGATGCGGATGCTGGAGAACGAAGGCTTCGCGTTCGAGAATTACGTCGACATCTTCGACGGCGGGCCGACGATGACCGCGCGGACCGACGCGGTGCGCAGCATCCGCGATGCCCGAGCCGCGCGCGTGGTAGCGATCGACGGCGATGGCGGAACGCAGGCGCTGGTCGCGGCGGGTGCGCTCGCCGACTTCCGCTGCGCCTACGGCGACGTCCGCGCGTGCGGCGACGGCGTGATCCTCGATCGCAGCTGCGCCGACGCGCTGGGTGTCGCCGAGGACGCCCAAGTCAACCATATCGCGCGGTGGTGAGATGATCGCCGAGATCAACTTCGATGGCGTCATCGGCCCGACGCACAACTACGCCGGGCTCAGTCCGGGCAATCTCGCCGCCACGCACAATGCGGGCGCGATCGCGCGACCGCGCGCGGCGGCGTTGCAGGGCATCGCCAAGATGCGCGCCAACGTCGCGCTCGGGCTGGCGCAGGGCGTGCTGCTCCCGCACCCGCGCCCCGATCACCAGTGGCTGACGGCATTGCACACCGACTACGCTTCGGCCGCGCCGCACCTGAAGGCACGCGCGCTGTCGGCCTCGGCGATGTGGGCGGCCAACGCGGCAACCGTCTCGCCCGCGCCCGACTGCGACGACGGGCGCTGTCACCTGAGCGTCGCCAATCTGGTGACCATGCCGCATCGCAGCCACGAGTGGCCCGACACGCTGGCGCAACTCCGCCTCGCCTTCGCGAACGATGCGTTTCGCGTCCACGCGCCCGTGCCCGCGCCGTTCGGCGACGAGGGCGCGGCCAACCACATGCGGCTGTGCGCGGGGCACGGTGCGGCGGGCGTGGAGGTCTTCGTCTACGGCGAGGCGGGTGGGCCGTTTCCGGCGCGCCAGCACGTCGAGGCAAGCCGCGCGATCGCGCGCGCGCACCGGCTCGATCCCGCCCGCACCTTGTTCGTGGAACAGTCTGCACAGGCGATCGCGGCGGGAGCGTTCCACAACGACGTCGTCGCTGTTGCCAATGGCCGAACGCTCTTCGCGCACGAGCTGGCGTTCGCCGACCGGGACGGCTTCTACGCCGCACTGCGCGCGATCATGCCCGAGGTCGAGATCGTCGAGGTGTCGGCAGCGGAGGTGAGCCTCGCCGACGCGATCAGCTCTTACCTGTTCAACGCGCAGCTGGTGAGCACGCCCGCGCGCGGCCAGACGTTGATCGTGCCGCGCGAGGTGCGCGACTGCCCGGCCGCGTGGCAGTGGATCGAGCGTCACGTCGCCGGCAACGGTCCGATCCGCGCGGTCGAGGTCGTCGACGTGCGCGAGTCGATGGCGAACGGCGGCGGCCCCGCGTGCCTGCGCCTGCGCGTCGCCTGCGATCCCGCGACGGTCGATCCGCGCTTCCTGGTCGACGATCGCCGGCTCGACCTGATCGCCGAGGTCGTCAGCGAGTACTGGCCGGAGGTGATCGCACCCGATCACATCGGCGAACCCGAACTGATCGCGCGCGTCGAGAAGGCATGGCGTGCGTTGCTGCGGGCGCTCGACCTTGTCGAGTTAATTGACAGGTAACCACGACCGGTAACGCCGAAATGGCGCAAATCCGCGCTTGGCGCGGCTTTTGCGTAATCACTCGCATGTTGAAGCGCATCGCCCGCCTGTTCGTCATCAAGAACAAGTTCGAGGCATTCCTCGTCATCTATGGGCTGGGCACGGGCGCGGTGGAGCGCGGGATGCACTACCGCGCGCAGTACCCGGGCACGCAAGGATGGATCCTGTTCGGCGCCTGCACGCTGGCGGTGTTCATGGCAGGCGCGAAGATCATCGACGCGGTGGAGCACGGCGCACACGATTGAAGCGACCAAATGTACCGGACACGAAAAAGCCGGGCCATTGCTGACCCGGCTTCGTCCATCGTAGCGATGGTTACTCCAGCTCACTTGTCCCGAAGGAGAAGTGGCGCGCCCGGAACGATTCGAACGTCCGACCCTCAGATTCGTAGGGCAATAAAGCGCCTTCCAGCAGCGTCCCAGAACGTCTCTTTCTGGCGCGAAAACAACAACTTGCATGTTCCGAGTGTTCCCTTTACGTTCTAGGGTATCAGCACCCATTTGTTACCTAAGGTAACAGCATGGCGGCCGGAACAGACCAGGATCATAGCTATGCCCAGCAAAGCTGTAGGTCTCACGGATGCAAAGATCCGAGGCCTAAACCCGCCGTCGTCAGGCCAAGTGGAACTACTAGATCAACTCGTTGGCGGGCTCCGCGTACGCGTTGGCGCCTCAGGCGGCAAAACCTTCATCCTACACAAGCGCGTTGGAGGCTCTGTTCGAAACGTTACCTTAGGCCGCTTCTCGGATGCGTTCACGCTAGCCGACGCCCGCAAGAAGGCTCGATCCTTGCTGATCGATCTTGAATCCGGAAAGGGGCTGCCCCAGCCGACCGGTAGCGCCGGTGGCGCTGTCGGACGCCTCACCTTCTCCGTACTCTGGGGGCAATACCTCGAGCGTGCTGTACGGGGTAAAAAGAAGAGCGCCTCCGAGATCGAGCGCATCGGAAAGAAGTTCATCCTTCCACGTTTTGGCGATCGGCTTGCCGACACGATCACCCGCTCGGAGGTGACCGCGCTGGTCGAAGACATCACCTACCGAGACGCGAACAACCCGACGCCAAGAGCGGGGTTGGGAGTGCACCAACAGCTGAGCTCCTTCTTCACCTGGGCTATGCCGAAGCTGGAAAAGCTTCCAGCCAACCCATGTCGCGATGCGGGTCGCCCTCCCCTGCCAAAGGCTCGAGACCGATTCCTCTCAGAGGCCGAGATTCGCGTTTTCTGGCAGGCGTGCGACGTCATGGGATGGCCGTTCGGACCTGGCTTCAAGCTGCTCCTCTTGACCGGGCAACGTCGCGGCGAGGTGTTCAACGCTGCCCGTTCCGAGTTCGACGGTGACACCTGGGTCATTCCGGCCGCGCGGGCAAAGAACGGCAAAGCGCACATCGTTCCGCTTACCAAAGCCGCCAAGGCATTGATCGAAGGTCTTCCGGTGATGGATGACTCGAGCAAGCTCTTTCCCGTCGCAGGTAATCCCGACGCTTCTGTCAACGGCTTCAGCAAAGGGCATCCGCGCCTCCTCCGGGAGATGGCCAAGATCTTGAAGGTAGACGCGGTGGATCACTTCATCCTGCACGATCTACGACGCACGGTCGCAACAGGCATGCAGCGCCTAGGAGTACCGATGCCCGTTACCGAAGCCGTACTGAACCACATCAGCGGCTCCCGATCAGGCATCGCCGGCGTCTACCAACGCTACGATTACCAGCGGGAGAAACGAGAAGCGCTGGAGAGCTGGAATGGCGAGCTCGAACGGATTGTGGCGGGCTAACGCTGACTTGACCTTCAACTATGTCATTGAAGCTGCCGACTACCATTCCTCTCAACCGAAACGATAGCACAGATTATGTAAAATGTTGGTGCTTTCGGTCAGCAGTCAGGCCGCCTCGATCCAGTCCGCCATCGACTCTCGCGGCAGATACCCGCGATTGCGCAGGATCGTAACGATCACGCTGTCGCGCACCCCGAAGCGGCTCGCAGCGCGCACGATCTGCTCTCGGGTCGGACGGTTCACGTCGACGACGTCGCGCAGCGCCTCCATCGGACAGAGCAGCGCCTGGGCGAACGCGCGCTGGAACTTCTGGCGGTCGGTCCGCGATCGGCTGATCACCCCGAAGCCTCGGCCACCGGTCCACACCTCGTCGCCGATCATCCTCGCCAGCTCGAACCGGCGATCGTTGAGAGGTTTCATCGCCAAGGCCAATCGCGACTGTGTTCCATCATCCTGGGTCTTGGTGGCGAACGGCAGATAAGGCGCGGTCGCCGTTGCTTCCTTGAGCAACTCCCACCGGACCCGAAGAATGTCGCCCAGATCGGCCCAGCGGACAATGTTGCCGAGGTTAAGGGCTGTCAATCGGCGTCCAAAAAGGACCCCTTATCGGCGTGCAAAAGGGACCCCCTTCGTCGAGCGGTGTGACGGGTATGGCGGGCGCACCGTTCGCGCTGGTTGCGGCGTAGAGCGGGCGTAGCCCGACCGGAGGCGCAACCAGCGCGAAGCGTTCTCTGCCGGTGGTCCTGGGCGTCAGCTGCGGTGCTTGAAGCGCCAGCTGTCATTGCCCGTTTCGACGATGTCGCAATGGTGGGTAATGCGGTCGAGCAGCGCGGTGGTCATCTTGGGGTCGCCAAAGACGGTCGGCCACTCGCCAAAGGCGAGGTTCGTGGTCACGATGACCGAGGTCTGCTCGTAGAGCTTGCTGACGAGGTGGAAGAGCAGTTGGCCGCCCGAGCGGGCGAACGGCAGGTAGCCAAGCTCGTCGAGCACCACCAGATCGAGCCGGGAGAGCTGGGCTGCCAGCGTGCCGGCCTTGCCAAGGCGCGTTTCCTCCTCAAGCCGGTTTACCAGATCAACCGTGTTGAAGTAGCGCCCCCGGGCGCCGACCCGTACCACATTGGCGGTGATGGCGGTGGCGAGATGCGTCTTGCCGGTGCCAGTTCCGCCGACCAGCACGACGTTGCGCCTACCCGGAAGAAACGAGCCGCTGTTCAGCGAGCGCACCAGCCCCTCGTTGATAGGGGTGTCGTCGAAGACGAAGGCGTCGAGGTCCTTCACCGCTGGCAATCTTGCGGCCGACATTCGGTAACGGACCGACGCTGCATGGCGATGGGCGGCTTCGGCGCGGAGCAGGTCGGTCAGAACCTCCATGGTCGTGCGCTTGCGTTGCAGGCCGGTGGTACTCGCGCCGGGTTGCTCCGGGGCTTACTTCGTAAACTTAGTCAGCGCCGCGCCAGCCATCCGACCTAAACGAGCGATATCTTCCGGGAAGCATTTGGCGCGACGAGCGCACCCAGCAGACGCAAACCGCGCTCGAGACGCTCTCTCGATATCGTACCACCGATCGACACGCGGAGCGCAGGGACGGCCAGCGACCGGTCCACGGCGAACGCCTCGCTTCCTACTACCGAAAGGCCATGCGGCCGCAGCGTGTTCACGATCTCACCCGGATTGGCCTCCGGATGGAGCGGCACCCAGAGATGATAACCCTCGGCCTGAGCCCGGTAGCTTTCGGGCTCTAGGAACTTTGCGGCGATCGCCTGACGGGCCTGCGCCTCGGCGCGGACCGCTCCTGTCAGTTGCTGGAACACGCCGCTGCCGATCCAGTCTGCAACAATCGCAGCGTTGAGCGGAGGCGCCATCACCGCCGTCTCATGCAGATCGGCAGCGAGCCGCCAAGCCTGCGCCACGGTGGGTGCGCGCAACCAGGCGATACGCAGGCCCGGCGAAAGGATCTTGGAGACGCTGGCGATATGCCATGTCCGATCAGCCGCGTGGGTCGCGATCGGTGCCAATGGCCGTTCGGGCAAAAGTCCGTAAGCGTCGTCTTCGATCACGATCAGACCGTGCCGTATCGCCGTTTCCGCGAGCGCTTGCCGACGCTCGGCGCTCATCGTCGCCGTCGTCGGATTGTCGTTGGTCGGCACGACGTAGATGGCGCGGATCGCGCACCTCGTGCAGGCCGTGGCCAGTGCGACGGGATCAAGCCCCTCCCCGTCGGAGGGGATCACGCAAAGCCGCAGGCCGTAGCGGCGCGCGATGGAAAGGAAGCCCGGATACGCATGGGCCGCGACTGCTACGGCATCGCCGGCTTGCAACTCGGCGCTGACGACCGCGTGAAGGGCGTGCTGCCCCCCGGCGGTCACGAGCACCGTGTCATCGTGACATGGAACGCCGCGTGCGCTGAGCAGATCGGCCCCGGCTTCGCGAACTGCGACCATCCCGCCGCTCGGCTGATATTGAAAAGGCGCCACCATGTCGGCGCGCGCCAGCAGATCCTCGGCCGATCGGCGGAACGCTGCCGTGAGCAAGGCACCTGGAACTTCCGGGGGGGCGTTCATGCCGGTGTCCGCGGGCTCGCTATACCTGACCTTCGACGTCTCCGCCTTTTTCTGACGAACAAAGCTACCGCGCCGTCCGTCCCCTTCAATGAGGCCTTGCCGCTGCGCCTCGCCATAGGCGCGGGTGACCGTTGTGAGGTCCACGCCGAGAACATCGGCCAAGGCGCGCTGCGGCGGCAGTCGGGTGCCACCCGCCAATCTGCCGGCCTCGATATCCCGTGCGAGCGCCTCGGCGATCGCGAGATACTTCGGACCAGTCACCGACTCGATATCTGGCTTCCAGTTTTGCATGGCTGCTACATAAGCGCTTTACGTACAACGTCCATACATAGTGCACAGATAGGTGAGTTTGTCGCTATGGTGCATCAGTCCCGATGGACGGCGTACAGCTCTTTGCCGTTGAGCGCGGACCGGGCGATCTCGCCTTCGTCATGGAAGGCGAGCGAGGCTTCGGGAACATCGCCATCCCAGAAGGTCTGATCCGCATAGCAGGCCAGCGCTCGCTCAAGGCGCCCGAATCGTTCCATCGTTGCGCCAATGGCCTGGAGAGCGACGCGCACCTCCACAAAATCATCACCGCCGCCGCTATTCACCACGCGTGCGTCGTCTGAACGTCCGACGCTCAGGAGATAGGCGGCGGCAGCCCGGCGGGCTTCAAGCAGCATCGTTCGCATGATGGTTTCGATTGGACGTGTCGTCGACCGGGTGCGTGATCAATCGTCGAAGTTGCTGTTGTGCTCGCTGGTGCTCTGGCGGCCATGCAGATTGTCCCACAGCTTGCCCGTACCCGCTTCCTGGGAGCGGTTCACATATTGCGAGGCTACCAGCCACCCTTTGATTGGGCGGAGTGGGAGAAGGCAGAACAGCAACATCAGCGGCACTGACGTTACCAGGTGAACCCAGACCGACGGTTCATAGACCGCCTGCAACCAGACCAGAAACGCGATCGGCGGCAGTGCGAAGAAGCAAAGCGAAAAGAACGCCGGGCCGTCATCTGGCGCCGCGAAACGGTAATCGAGACCACACGTCTCACATCGATCCGTGACCTTCAGCCACGACTTGAACATGTTGCCCTTGCCGCAGCGTGGACACAGGCCCTTCCAGCCGGTCCGCATGATCCATCCCCACTTGTCGGCATCGGTCTCGTGAGTCACTTGCATAGCGTTTGTCCGTGTTGGCGAGACATACATAGTGCACTCTGCATGGATGTTCCAGACCCTTTGTATGCTTAAGCATGTTCAGCGGTTCTGGTGTGGCACTATGCACGATGGCCGCGCTTAGGACGGGACGTAAGCCAGTTCGCGCCGCTGCGCGGCGGCAGGCCTGGACCATCCCTCGCTGCTTGGCCCCCATCATCTGGTGCGGCGCGTGTCTCTGACCGAGATCCGGCTGTTCTCACAGCTTCACATCTTTCTCGAGGACGGAGAACTGCTTACCAACTCCCATAATCGCGACCTCTACAGCGCCGCATGGGATCTCGCGCGGGCGGACAGCTTCGAACTGCCCGCATGATGATGCTATTCGGGTACCGCGCCTAGCTCTCGAGCTGGGTAGTGAAGACCGTCTGCTGCTTCGATGGCTCCTGGGGTCATCGAAGCAGCGCTCACCGTCGTCTCCGACATCAGGTGGAACACGCGTCTGCCCTCCTTGATAAGGTAATCGGCTACGATCCGGCGATGGCACCGCCACCAGACCGCTTCCGCGCACATGATGGCGGTACGGCGCTCCGCTGACACATGGAGGAGATGCGCCAGACCGCAACGGAACGGCTCTGAAAGGGCGTAATCCGCGTAATTGTGGAAGCTCTGGTTGCGCCACAAGGCGTTCGCGTCCGCCGGCATTCCCGACTTCTTCCGGAGCCCACCGAGCTCCGCGAACCGCATATGGGCCACCTGGAACTCGGCCAAGGCATCGGGAAGTGCGTCCAAATTATACTGAGGATTGGTCCGCGATTTCGGGACGCTGCGAATATCCACGACAAGCTGCACGCCGCCAGTCTACAGCAAGGCGACGAACTCAACGATTGAGCGGGTCGAGTGGCCGATTGTAAAAACTGGGAGCATCTCAGGCATACGTGTGCCCCATAGAGTGCAGCATAGGGGAAGACATCTCTCGACCTGTCACAGCCGGGAAACCACGTTGTCAAGCATCGGACGCAGCCGTGCTAACTCCGCACGGTGCGCATTCGCCAGTGATGACAGTAGCGCCCGCCCCGCCGCGGTGAGCCGGATCCCAACCCGCCGCCGGTCGCTCCCTGATCTCAGCCGCTCAACCATGCCGATAGCCTCGAGCCGATTAAGGAGACCGCTCGTACTGTGCGGCTGAAGCAGCATCTGGTCTGCCAACTCGCCTACCGAAAGCTGGCAATCCGGGGCTGCTCGCAGCGCAAGGAGCGCTTGGTACTGCTGCGCAGTGATGCCGGCTGCCTCGGCCGCAATTTCGCTGAAACGGAGAAAGCTGCGGAGGTTCTGGCGGAACGCAGCTAAAGTGGCATAATCGTTATCGCCGAGAAGCTCGCCGCTCGGATCGATGTCCGCTCTCATTTCCGGAGCCACAGACGCCGAAACGGTATCCCCTTCCTCCGGTAGAGGCAGGGTTCTGGGCGCAAGCGACACGTTGTGTTCAATGGACTCGGAGATCGGGCTTTCGCGTAGTGCTCGCTGGCGCAACGTCGACGAGTGCACATCGTCACGTTGGGGCATCCCCACCGCCACAAGTGCGACCTCGAGCGTTTGCCTGTGAAGCTCGCTGCCTCGCGTCACACTGTCCCACCCGAGTGCACCTGGATGAGTTTCGCGCCAGATCCGGCCTGCCAGTCTGTCGATCTCACCGGCCGTCGATGGGCGATCTCTGCCGATACAAGCTGCAAGCACCGGCCATTCTGAGCCTTGCGCGTGCGCCATGCCACTTCTCCATCAATTCGGTCCGAGCCGGGCAGACACAGACCGTATCATCCCACGGGCGTGCAAAAACCTATAGCCATGTCGTTGGTATATCGCAATGCGATACATCGGGCTTTGGCCAGGGAACACCTCAAGCAGGGAGACATTCACAACTTATGGACGGCGGAACTGCGGACGAATTGGGGCCTTTGATAGAGAGGGTGCGATCATGCAGCGCATGCGCCAATTACCTCCCTCTTGGCCCGCGGCCCGTCCTGCAGCTGTCCAAGAGTGCCACCCTTCTGATCGCGAGTCAGGCGCCAGGAACCAAGGCACACGCGAGTGGCATCCCCTTCTCTGACGCGTCCGGCGACCAGCTGAGGCGCTGGATGGGCATCTCTGACGAGCAGTTCTACGACGCGGCACGGGTCGCCATCGTTCCGATGGCCTTATGCTACCCCGGGCGAGCCAGCGGCGGCGGTGATGCGCCGCCTCGCCCTGAATGCTCGACACTTTGGCGGGAGCCGCTGCTCGCACAGCTTCCCCACCTGCAGCTCACCCTACTCGTCGGGACCTACGCACAGGAACATGTGCTCGGTTCAGGAAGGATGGCCGACCGCGTGCGTCACTTCGATCGATACCTTCCTCGCCACTTTCCCTTGCCGCACCCGTCGTGGAGGTCGAGAGGGTGGATGACAAAGAACCCTTGGTTCGAGGAAAACGTGCTCCCGGAACTGCGCTGGCAGGTGTCCAATGCGCTAGGACCAGGCCACAGCGGGCTGCGCCCAAATGGAGCATGAGGTCGCGCGGTTTAGGTGCATCGGCGATGACGAGACCCCGCTCACCGTCCTCGAGTATCTCCACTCCACAGTTGTCCCCGGCAAGACCGGCGCCGCCTCCTGCGCGGCTCCCGCCGCCTCGCGCTCACTTCGGGCGAGGCGGTCCGGTGTCCGCCGTCAGCACCAATGGCACAGATTTGAGGTTGTGATTTAAGGAGGATC
>NZ_JBELMJ010000026.1:0-42983 GCF_042095875.1 Sphingomonas sp. | reverse complement strand
AGCCGCCCGCGGCTCCGCTCGGGCCGCGACGCCCAGGGGGCTAGTGCGGTCACGCGGTGGATGTCGTGGTGGAACACGGCGCGACCCGGCGGATCACTTGCCGCCCAGCTTGGTCATCTTCTGCCCCGCCTCGCTGGCGAAGGTGAAGGCGGAGACGCCATCCTTCGACAATTTGTTGACCATCGCCTGCGCCTCGTCCTGCGTCTTGAACGGACCGGTCACCACACGATTGGTCGCGCGCAGCGGCGTGGTGTAGCCCGCGCGATTGGCGAGTAGCGAGGATTTGGCGCGCACGTTCTTCCACGCCTTGGCGAGGTCGCCCTGCGTTGCGCCGCCCGCGACCTGGACCCAGTAACGTTCCGGCTCGGCGCGCGCCGCCTTCTTCTCCGCGGCAGCCGCCTTCGCGTCGGCGAGCGCCTTGGCGTCCGCCTTCGCCTTGGCCGCCGCCTGTTTCGGCGTCAGCTTGGGCTCGTCCGCCTCCGCCTTCCTGTCGCTCGCGCGCGCGCCGCGGCGCTTGGTCGCGGGCGCCTCGTCGGCGTCGGCCTGCGCGAGTTGCTCCTTGCGCGCGATCGCGCGACGCGACCTGGACGGGGTCGCGTCGTCGGCCCGCTCCTTCGCGGCGGCAGGCTCGGTCTGCGCCGTCGCCGTCTTGGTCGGTGCCGCCGCACGCGCGCGCGACTCGGCGGCGGCGGTCGCCTCGCGTTCGCGGCGACGCTCGACCGCGGCGGCGTTGCGCTCGGCGGCGAGTGCGGCCTCGTCGATCGTCGTGGGCGAGCCCGGCTGCGGCGCGGCCCCCGGCATCGGCGCGACGCCGAGCTCGGACGCGGGGATGGAGATGTTGGCGACGATCCGCGCCAGAATCGTGTCCTCGCTCTCGACGCGCGGCGGCGCGGCGGTGCTGGGCGGCGGGGTGAACGAGGGCGCCGGACTGGTCGCCGCGGCGAGCTGCACGGGCTCGGACGGTACCGGCGAGCTGTTCGCGGGCGACGCGGCCGTAGGGGTCGCCGACGTGGCCGCGCCGCTCTCGGCGAGCGCCACGGTCGGCTGCGCCGCGGCGCTCGTCGCCTGACCGGCCGGTGCTCCTGCGGCGAGCGACGTGGCGGGGCTCTGGCGGCTGATCGCACTGTTGGCCTGCGCCGCGGCACTCGCCGCCGGTGCCGCGCTGGCGAGCGCTGCGGCCTGGGTCGGCACGATGGTGCGCGTCTCGGCTGCCGCCGCCAGGGTAGAAGCCGGCACACTGGACTGCGGCGTGTAGCCAGGTGTCGTGGTGAGCGGCGACTGCGTCACCCGTGCCGCCGTACCCGCCGGGACCGCGGCCAGCACCTGCGCGGTGGCGGGCGTGGGCTGGCTCGGAACGGGTTGCGGTGCAGCGGTCGGACGCACGGGGACGAGCGCCTGCGCGACCTGCGTCGGCGACGTCGCGGCCGGCGCTTGCGCGACGGCGCGGGCGGGCGGTGCCGCCGCGCTCGCGACCTGCTCCGCGCGAGTCGACCCGGCGCGCGAGGCAATACGCTCGCGCTGGCGGGCTTCGCGGCCGCGACGATTGTCGCGCGCGATCGGCGCCGGCGTCGCGGCCGTCTGCGCCGCGACCTGCACGCCGACCGGGCGCGCGTACGGATCGGGCGCGAGCGCGGGCAGCGGCGGGACCAGCCGCGCGTCGGCGATCCGCTCGGGCGTCGGCGTCACCTCGCCGAAATGCACCGCGAACGCGCGGTCGGCGGGCGACAGCGTCGGCAGGCGCGCGAAGAACGCGGCGAGCCCCGCCCCCATCCCTGCGGGCATCATCGTGGTCGCGATCCGGTTCGCACCGCTCGCGTCGCCGTTCATCGCCAGGATGAACGCGCGCGCGCGCCACGCGCCGCGGTCGCTCTTGCGCAGCAGCGCGTCGATCTGCTGCAACGCCTCGTCCTTACGCCCCGAGATGCCGAGCGACAGCGCGTAGCGACGGCGGACCTCGTCCTCGTCGTCCTGCCCTGTGCGCGCGAGCGCGACGCGGTAGTCGCGCTGCGCGCGCTCCTGCTCGCCGATCAGGTCGAAGGCGAGCCCGCGGTCGCCCGCGAACGTGGCGGGCGACAGGCCCGCGCGCTCGGCCTGGTTGAAGTAGCGCAGCGCCTCGCCCGGGTGCTCGCCGTTGACGAGGATCCGCGCGATCCCGGCCTGCACGCGCGCGTTGTTGGGATCGACCTGCGACGCGCGCTTGTAGAGCGAGGCCGCGGCCGTGGTGTCGCCGAGCTTGGCCGACAAGTCGCCCGCGTCGACCAGCGCGCGCACGTCGCGGGGATTGCGGCCGATCTGGCGCACGAGATCGGCCAGCTTGTCGGCGTCGGTGGTACCCGGCAGCGGTTGCACCATCGCCTGCGCGGCGAGCGGCAGCGGCATCGCGGCGCCGGCCAGCAGCAGCGACGCGGGAATAAGCATCGGAAAACGCATGTGGAGCAATGCTAAAGCCGGTGCGGACCGAACCGGCAATGACGCGGGTCAACCGCTGCGGCGAAGCGAGCCGCAGCGGCGACGAACATCGGTGGGTGGCGGATCATGGCGGACGCGACGTTCACGGCCGCGCCCGCCGCCGGTGTTACTGGTTGTTCTGACGGTGCAGGAAGCGCGGCAGGTCGCCGGCCGGCGCATCGCCCGACGCTTCGCCAGTACGCGGCGCGCCGCGCGTCGCGTTCTGCATGCGCTCGAACAAGGTACCGCCCAGCTTGACGCGCGGCTGCGGCGGCGCCTCCTCGTTGGCTTCCGGCGCGAGAAAGCGGCGCCGCGGCTCGGCACCCTGCTCGCCCGCATTGGGCGCGGCGGGTTGCGCGGGAGCGGCCTGCGCCGCACCGCCCTGCTCGGGCAGCATCGCTTCCGAGCCGAGCAGCAGTTCGTCGTCGCTGGCGTTGGTCGCGGTGTCGACCTGGCTCTGCGGCACGACACCCTGCGCCAGCGCGTCGCTGGCCGGGGCGGGTGCGGCGGGCTGCGCCTGATCGTAGCCGGCATGGCCGCGCGGTGCGGCGGGCGCGGACGGTGCGGGTGTCGGGGCGGGCGCAGCGTAGCTCGGCTGCGGCGCGGCCGGTTGCGGTGTCGGCTGGTAGCTCTGCTGCGGCGCGGAAGCGGCCGGCGCGGGGGTCGGATCGGCGCGGCGCGGCGCGGAGAAGCTGAACGGGCGCACGGGCTCACTCTGGCTGGTGGTCGCGGCGGTGCTGCCGGGCTTCTCGGGCGCGCCGGCGCTCTCGATGCCGGTCGCGACGACCGACACGCGGATCTTGCCTTCCAGGTCGGGGTTGAACGCCGAGCCCCAGATGATGTTGGCGTCGGGATCGACCAGCTCGCGGATGTGGTTCGCAGCCTCGTCGACCTCGAGCAGGCGCATGTCCTCGCCGCCGGTGATCGACACGATAACGCCCTTCGCGCCCTGCATCGACACGCCGTCGAGCAGCGGGTTGGCGATCGCCTTCTGCGCGGCGATGATCGCGCGGTCGTCGCCGTCGGCCTCGCCCGTGCCCATCATCGCCTTGCCCATCTCCTGCATCACCGAGCGGACGTCGGCGAAGTCGAGGTTGATGAGGCCGGGCATGACCATCAGGTCGGTGATACCGCGCACGCCCTGCTGCAGCACCTCGTCCGCCATCTCGAACGCCTGCTTGAACGTCGTGTTGGCGTTGGCGACCAGGAACAAATTCTGGTTGGGGATGACGATCAGCGTGTCGACGAACTTCTGCAGTTCCTCGATGCCCGCGTCAGCCGACTTGCCGCGGCGATTGCCCTCGAAGCTGAACGGCTTGGTCACGACGCCGACGGTCAGGATGCCCATGTCGCGCGCCGCCTTGGCGATGACGGGGGCCGCACCCGTGCCGGTGCCGCCGCCCATACCGGCGGCGATGAAGCACATGTGGCTGCCCTCGAGCAGCCGCGACAGTTCGTCGATCGATTCCTCGGCCGCGGCGCGACCGATCTCGGGACGCGCACCCGCGCCCAGGCCGCCGGTGATCTTGGTGCCGAGCTGGATCTTCTGCTCCGCCTCCGACGAGCGCAGCGCCTGCGCGTCGGTGTTGGCGACGAGGAAGTTCACGCCCTGCACGTCCGCGCGCATCATGTTCGCGATCGCGTTGCCGCCCGCGCCGCCCACGCCGACGACGGTGATGCGCGGCGTCAGATCGTCGACGTCGGGCGCAATGAATTCGATGCTCATCGCCTGTTTACTCCGGTCACAAGCCCCCGCTTATTTGATTGTGAACGGGGCGTTGGTGTATTTTTCACATGGATGGTCAACGCACCAGCGAAAACCAACCCGAATCGGGAAATGATCTAATAATTCGCTTTCGCGGCCTGGATCAGCCGGCGCAATCCCCGCCAGCCCCTGCTGCGGTGGACCGTCTGCTGCCGGGGCGCGACGCCGCGCAGGTCGATCGGATCGGCCGCGGCGAAATAGGCGAGCCCGGCGAGCGTCGCGAACCCCGGCCCCGAGTGCGCGTCCGGCAGGTTGGTGAGCCCGCGCGGCCGCCCGACGCGCACCGACCGGCCGAGCAATTGCTGCGCGTAGTCGGCGATGCCTTTGAGCTCCGCTCCGCCGCCGGTGATCACGACCTGCCGCCCGACCGGCCCCTCGAAGCGCAGTTCCTTGAGCGCGGTCTGCACCTCGTTCATCAGCACTTCCAGCCGCTGTCGGATGACCGCGATCAGCGCCGCCTTGGTGATCTGGAGCGAGTCATTGTCCTCCGCCTCGCTGCGTTCACGAATCGTCACCATCTCGTGATTGTCGCGCGGGGACGCGTTGGCGGAGCCGTGGAAGCATTTGATCCGCTCGGCCTGCAACCGCGTGGTGCCGAACGCGGAGGCGATATCGTCGGTGATGTCCGCGCCGCCGATCGGAATCGACTTCAAGCCGACCAGCATCTCGCCTGCGAACAGCGACACGTTGGTGATGCCCGCGCCGATCTCGACCAGCGCGACGCCCAGGTCGCGCTCCTCCTGCGTCAGGCACGCGAGCCCGGTCGCGACCGGCGCCGCGATGATCGACTTGACCTCCAGGTGCGCGGAGCGGACGCACAAGTCGAGGTTGCGGACCGGCGAGCCGTCGGCGGCGATGACGTGGATGTGGACGCCCAGTCGGTCGGCGTGGAGCCCGAGCGGCTTCTTGACGCCGTTCAACCCGTCGAGCGTGTAGAGCGCGGGCTGCGCGTGGAGCACCATGCGGCCCTGCGGGTCGATCGCCTGCCGCCCTTCCTGCAGCAGCGCATCGATGTCCGCCTGCTCGATGCGGGTGCCGCCCAGTTCCGCCTCGATGAACGCCTCGTCGCTGACCAGCCCGCCGGCCGAGAAGCCGGCCCAGACGTTCTCGATCGACACGCCGGCGATCCGCTCCGCCTGCTCCACCGCCTCGCGCACCGCGACCTCGGTCGCCTGCATGTCGGCGATATAGCCGCGCTTGACGCCGCGGCTCTCGCGCTGCCCGGTGCCGAGCACGACCAGCTCGCCGCCGTCGCCCTTCTGCGCGATCATCGCCGATACCTTCGACGACCCGATGTCGAGCGCGGTGATCAGTCCTTCCGGTGCCGCCTTGGCCATCTGCCCTGCCCCCCTGTTCCCGCCTCAGACGTCGCCGGCGCCGAGCGCGCGCGCGGTGCGCGCCTCCGACGTTTCGGGCGATCCGCTCGGCTCGGCCGCGCGCGCGTCCTGACCCGGCTTGCGCGCGACCAGCTTGGCCGG
Organism: Sphingomonas sp.; assembly: GCF_042095875.1. Taxonomy (GTDB): domain Bacteria; phylum Pseudomonadota; class Alphaproteobacteria; order Sphingomonadales; family Sphingomonadaceae; genus Sphingomonas. The sequence continues at coordinate 37,292 of NZ_JBELMJ010000026.1, read as the reverse complement.
ATCGCGCATGTCGAAACGCAGCCAGCCCTTGCCGAGCAGCGGGCTCGCACGCTCCATCGAGGCGAACTTGACCAACGCCTCGCGCGCGCCGTCCTGCGGCAGCGCCAGCGTCTCGCCCGTGTCGAAGGTCAGGTCCCAGCGCCGGTTGCCGACCCAGGCGGCGGCCTTGATCCGGCGGCGCAGGCCCGGCGTCGCGGCGAGCAGCGCCTGGTAGGCCGGCTCCTGCCGGTCGGCGCCGGGGCCGATCACCAGCGGCAGATTAGGCATGTTGGCGCGGTCGACCGGCGCGAGCAGGCGCCCGCCGGCGTCGATCAGCGTGAGCTGGCCGTTGTCCTGCCACACCGCGGCGGGCTCGCGCTCGGTGACGTGGATCAGCAGCCGGTCGGGCAGCCGGCGCGAAACGTAGGCGTCCTCTATCCAGCCATAGTCGAGCAGCCGCTGACGCACCGCCTCAAGGTCGAGCCGCAGCATCGCGCGCGAGGGTTGTTCGAGCGCGACCGCGTAGACAGTCTCGCGGTCCATTCGCTTCAACCCGGTGATGTCGACCTGCTCGACGCGCAGACCCGCGTCCGCTGCGGTCTCGGCGATGCCGATGCCGATCGCCGATGGGATGCCGATCCACGACGCGACCGCGATCGCCGCCGCGCCGCCCGCGCCGAGCAGCGTCCACGTCACCGCGCGGCGCAGCAACGCCTCGTTGAATGGCAGTTTAGCCACCATCCGCTGCGCGAAGGTCTTCTTCGGCGCGGGCTTGCGGCGGTTGACGGTGCGGCGCGGACCGCCCGCGGGCTCGCGGCGGATCGTGCGGCTCATGGCGCGCGCTTTTGCTGCCGCTCGGCAGCATCGCGCAGCGCCTCGTCGACGATCGCCTGGACGAGCTGGGGGTAGCTCATCCCGGTGTGGCGCGCCTGTTCGGGCACGAGGCTGAGCGGCGTCATGCCCGGCTGCGTGTTGACCTCTAGCAGGAACAGCCCGTCGACGCCGCGCTCGTCGTCCCAGCGGAAGTCGGATCGGCTCGCCCCGCGGCAGCCGAGCAGGCGATGAGCGTCGACAGCCAGCGCCATGCACGCGCTCGTGATCTCGTCGGGGATCGGCGCGGGGAACAGATGCTCGGTCATGCCGTCGGTGTATTTGGCGTCATAGTCGTACCAGCCCGACTTGGGCCTGAGCTCAGTGACGCCGAGCGCACGCGGGCCGTCCGCGCCGCCCAGCACCGCCGTCGTCAGCTCGCGCCCGCGGACGTACGGCTCGGCGAGCAGCTCGTCGAACTCGGCCCAGGGTCCCTTCGCGTCGCGCGCGATCGGGTTGCCGTAGTTTCCCTGATCTGTGACGATCGCGACGCCGACCGACGAACCCTCGTTGACGGGCTTGAGCACGTAGGGCCGCGCGAGCGGGTCGGCGTCGAACACCTCGGCCGACCTGACGATGCGCCCGCCCGGCATCGGGATGCCGTGCGGCACCAGCGCCTGCTTGGTCAGCACCTTGTCGATCGCGATCACCGAGGTCGCCATCCCGCTGTGCGTGTAGGCAAGGCCCATCAGGTCCATCAGGCCCTGCACGCTGCCGTCCTCGCCGGGCGTGCCGTGGAGCGCATTGAACACGAGATCGGCGTTCGCCTCCGCCAATCGCGCGGCGACGTCGCGCGCCATGTCGATGCGGGTGACGCGGTGGCCGAGCGACTCGAGCGCCTCGGCAACCCCCGCGCCGGAGGACAGCGACACCTCGCGCTCCGCCGACCAGCCGCCCATCAGGACCGCGATGTGCAACGTTCCGCTCATGCCTGCCCGCCCACGCCAACGCCCACTCTCTGTATCTCCCACTCGAGCGTCACGCCGCTGTTCGCTTTCACCGCCGCGCGTACTTCCTCGCCCAGCGCCTCGATATCGGCGCTGGTCGCCTGCCCGACGTTCAGGAGGAAGTTGGTGTGCTTGTCGCTGACCTGCGCGTCGCCCAGGCGTTTGCCGCGACAGCCCGCCTGGTCGACCAGCGCCCAAGCCTTGTGCCCGTCGGGGTTCTTGAAGGTCGAGCCGCCGGTCTTCGACCTGAGCGGCTGCGACGCCTCGCGCGCGGCGGCGATGCGGTCCATCTCGGCCTGGATCGCCGCCGGTTCGCCCGGTTGCCCGCGGAAGGTCGCGGCAATCACCACTGCACCGTCTGGCAGCGCGCTGTGGCGATAGGTGTAGCCCAGTTCGTGCAGTGACAGCGTCCGACGCTCGCCCGAGCGCAGCATGACCTCCGCCTCGACCAGCACGTCGCTGACCTCGCGACCGTAGGCGCCGCCGTTCATCCGCACGAAGCCGCCGACGGTACCGGGAATCGAGCGGAGGAACTCGACGCCCGCGATGCCCGCATCGCGCGCGGTCGAGGACACGAGAATGCCGCTCGCCCCGCCGCCGCAGCGCAGCGTCGTTGCGTCAAGGGCCTCGACGCGCGCGAACGGCTTGCCGAGGCGGATCACGACGCCCGGCACCCCGCCGTCGCGCACGATGAGGTTGCTGCCGAGCCCCAGCGCCATCACCGGCACCGCCGGGTCGAGGTCGCGCAGGAAGGCGGCGAGATCGTCGGCGTCGACGGGCTCGAACAGCCACTCCGCTGCGCCGCCAGCCTTGAACCAGACCAGCGGCGCGAGTGGCGCGCGCGGGGTCAGCCGGCCGCGGACCTTGCTATCCTCCCCAATTTGGGGAGGGGGACCGCCAGCCATCGGCTGGTGGTGGAGGGGGAGCGCCTCAAGCGACACCGCCTGCGCAGATCCCCCTCCACCAGCTTCGCTGGTCCCCCTCCCCGTGCCGGGGAGGATATCGTCCGTCACGCTCACCGGCGCGCCTCGATCGCGGGCGCGAGCCCGGCGGCCCACTTCGTGATGTCGCCCGCACCCAGGCAGATCACCTGATCGCCCTGGCGCACCTCGCCCGCCAGCACGCCGGCGAGCGCGTCGGCGTCGGCGACCGTGTGCACGTCGCGGTGCCCGCGGCGGCGCAGGCCGGCGACCAAGGCCTCGGCGTCGACGCCCTCGATCGGTGCCTCGCCCGCGGCGTAGACCGGGGTGACGTAGACCGCGTCGGCGTCGTTGAAGGCGCCCTGGAAATCCTCCATCAGATTGCCGAGCCGCGAGTAGCGGTGCGGCTGCACCACCGCGATCACGCGGCCCTGCGCCGACTCGCGCGCGGCGGCGAGCACCGCGCGGATCTCGACCGGATGATGGCCGTAATCGTCGATGATCGTCGCACCGTTCGCTTCACCCACCTTGGTGAAGCGCCGCTTGACCCCGCCGAACTTCTCGAACCCGCGCTGTATGGTCGCGTCGTCGATGCCGAGTTCGAGCGCAACGCCGATCGCGGCGAGCGCGTTCTGCACGTTGTGACGGCCGGCCATCGGCAGGTCGATCCCTTCGATCGAGCGCGTCGTGCCGTCGCGCGCGCGGATCAGCGCCTCGAACCGGTTGCCGCCGGGATAAGGCGACACGTTGACGCCGCGCACGTCGGCCGATGCCGCGAAGCCGTAGGTGACGATCCGCCGGTCGCGCACGCGCGGGATCAGCGCCTGCACCTCCGGGTGATCGAGGCACAGCAACGCCGCGCCGTAGAAGGGCACGTTCTCGACGAACTCGACATAGGCGTCCTTCGCGCGCTCGAAGCTGCCGTAATGGTCGAGATGCTCGGGATCGATGTTGGTGACGACCGCGATCGTACCGTCCAGCCGCAGGAAGCTGCCGTCGCTCTCGTCCGCCTCGACCACCATCCAGTCGGACGCGCCGAGCCGCGCGTTCGAGCCGTAGCTGTTGATGATCCCGCCGTTGATGACGGTCGGGTCGACCCCGCCCGCGTCGAGCAGCGCCGCGACCATCGAGGTCGTCGTCGTCTTGCCGTGCGTCCCCGCGACCGCGACCGTCGATTTCAGCCGCATCAGCTCGGCGAGCATCTCCGCGCGGCGTACCACGGGCACGCGCCGGTCGAGCGCGGCCTCGACCTCGGGGTTGCCGCGCTTCACCGCGGTCGAGGTGACCACGACTGCCGCGTCCGCGACGTTCTCCGCCGAGTGACCAATCGTGACCGGTATGCCGCGACGGCGCAGCCCCTCGATGACGTAACCCTCCGCTACATCGCTGCCCTGAACCGAGTAGCCGAGGTTGTGCATAACCTCGGCGATGCCCGACATGCCGATGCCGCCCACGCCGACGAAATGGATCGTGCCGATATCGGTCGCGACGCCCTTCACGCGCCAATCTCCTTCACGCGAACGCTTCCTTCGGCTGGACGCGCCCGACGTGGACCGGCGCGCGCGGCGCGTCGAGGCTCTCGACCAGGTCGGCGAGGTCGCTGACCGCGTCGGGCATGCCGCAGGCGCGCGCGCGACCGGCAGCGTTCTCGAGCGCGGCCGGGTCGAGCCCGAGTTTCTGCATCTGCTTGGCGAGCTCGGTCGGGGTGAATTGCGGCTGCGGGATCGTGCGCGCGCCGCCTGCCTCGGTGATCGCGCGCGCGTTGGCGGTCTGATGGTCGTCGGTCGCGCCGGGCAGCGGCACCAGGATCGCAGGGCGCCCGGCGGCGGTCAGCTCCGCGATCGTCGACGCGCCCGCGCGCGCGATGACGACGTGCGCCCAGGCGAGCTGCTCGGGCATGTCGGGCAGATAGGTGGCGAGGTCGGCGGCGATGTCGAGCGCGGCATATTTCTCGCGCGCGGCGTCGATGTCCTCGATACGCGCCTGGTGCGTCACCTGCAAGCGGCGGCGAAACGCGACCGGCAGCATCGCGAGCCCGTCGGGCACGACCTGGCTCAGCACGCTCGCGCCCTGGCTGCCGCCGGTGACGAGCACGCGAAAGATGCCGTCCTCCTCCAGCAGTGGGTAGGGGCGGCTGCGCAACGCCAGCACCGCCTCGCGCACCGGATTGCCCACCAGGTGGACCTTGTTCGCGTGGCCGGGCTTCAGGCGCTCTGTGTTGGGGTAGCTGGTCGCGATCGCGTCGACGCGGCGCGCGACCAGGCGATTGACGCGGCCGAGCACGGCGTTCTGCTCGTGCACCGCGGTCGGGATGCCGGCGGCGAACGCGGCCGACAGCGCCGGAAACGCGGGATAACCACCGAAGCCGATCACCGCGGCGGGCTTGAGCGTGCGATACAGGTCGCGCGCGGTGCGGCGGCCCTCGACCATCTGCCGCGCCGCCTTCGCCCAGCCGAGCGGACCGCCGGCGAAGCGTCCGGCGGGTATCACGTGCGTCTCGACTCCGTCGAACAGGCCGGGAAAGCGGACGCCGCGCGCGTCGCTGACCAAGGCGACGCGGTGGCCGCGCCGCCCGAGTTCGGTGGCGAGCGCGGCTGCGGGTACCATGTGGCCGCCGGTACCGCCGGCGGCGAGGACGAACGAGCGCGCGCGGGTCACGCGGCGTTCCAGCGGTTGAGATAGGGGCTACGCATCAGGAACGGGTTGCGACGGGTGAACGCCAGGAGCAAGCCCATCCCGATCGATAGTGCGATCATCGACGATCCACCGTAGCTGATGAACGGCAGGGTCATGCCCTTCGACGGCGCGAGCCCGGTGTTGACCGCCATCGAGACCAGCGCCTGCGCGCCGAACTGCACCGCCAACCCGGCGCCCGCCAGCAGCTTGAAACTGTCCTGTTCGTCCAGCAGCTTGACGAACACGCGCACGACGATCGCCAGGAAGACGAGCGCCACGATCATGCACGCGATCAGCCCGAACTCCTCGCCGATGACCGAGAAGATATAATCGGTATGCGCCTCGGGCAGCCCGAACTTGGCGCTGCCGCCGCCCGGCCCGGTGCCGAACCAGCCGCCCGCGGTCAGCGTGTTGTGCGCGGCGTTGGTCTGGAAATGGTCGCTAGCGCCCTCGCCCTCCACGCCGGGGAACAGGAACGCGTCGATGCGATTGCGCGCGGTGCCGTAGAACAGATAGGCCGCGACCAGCCCGACCGGCACCATCGCGAGCAGGGCGACGATCGTGCGCGTCGGCGTGCCCGCGATGACGATCAGCGCGAGCCAGATCGAGCAGAAGATGATCGTCTGCCCGAAATCGGGCTGCAGCATCAGCAGCACCGCGATGACGCCCGTGATGCCGGCGGTGATGATCGTCGCTGGCAGTTCCTCGTCGCGCGCCTTCAGCGACAGCAGATACGCCACCGTCACGACGAAGAAGGGTTTGAGGAACTCCGACGGTTGGAACTGCGCGATGCCGAAGCCGATCCAGCGCCGCGCGCCGTTCACCGTGACGCCCAGGAACGGCGTGACGGTCAGCAGCGCGACGCACACCCCCGCCCCGACCAGCGACATGCGCCTGGCCAGCGTGACCGGCAGCATCGACACCCCGAACAGCACCGGCAGCGCGACCGCGACCCACATCACCTGACGCCAGAAATAATGCAGCGGCGCGAACTTCACATGCTCGCCCGAGTAGCGCACCGCGGTCGCGGGCGATCCGGCGGCAACCGCGATCAGCCCGATCGCGATCAAGAACAAGGCGAGCAGCAGCAGCACGCGGTCGATGTCCCAGAACCACGTGCCGAGCGGCGACGGATCGCCGCGCCCACCACGCCCCTGCAACCGCCCTCGCCTGATCGCCCCCATGTCGTTCATGCTGCTGATCCTACGCCATACACCCTGATCCGTGCACCGGTCATGCCAGCGCCTCGACCGCTTCGCGGAAGGCGCGGCCTCGATGCTCGTAGTCGCGGAACTGATCGAACGAGGCAGCGGCGGGTGACAGCAGCACCGCCTCGCCACGCACCGCCTCCTGCGCGGCGAGCTTCACCGCACGCTCCAGCGTCTCCACCTCGGCGACGGGCACGTGCGGGCGCAAGACTTCGGCGAAGCGCGGCCCCGCCTCGCCGATCGTGTAGGCGCGCGCGACGTGGCCGAGACTCGGCAGGCAGGCGTCGAGGTCGTCGCCCTTGGCGCGCCCGCCCAGGATCCAGTGGACGCGCGGGAAAGCGGCGAGCGCGGGGGCGGTGCTCTCCGGATTAGTCGCCTTGCTGTCGTTGTACCAGGTCACCCCGCCCAGCGTCGCCACCCGCTCCATCCGGTGCGGCAGGCCGGCGAAGCTGGCGAGCGCCTGCGCGATCACCTCCTCCGCGATGCCGAGCGCGCGCGCGGTCGCGATCGCGGCGGCGGCGTTCTGCGCGTTGTGCGGTCCCTGCAGCGCCGGCCAGCCGGACTGGTCGAGGCCGCTGCCGTCGAGGCGGATCGCGCGCTTGCCCAGCGTCGCCGCGATGCGCGCCGACGCGTCGTCGCCCGTGCCGACCACCGCGACGCGCCGCGCCGACTGCATCGCGAACAACCGCGCCTTCGACGCCGCGTACGCCTCGAACCCGTCGTAGCGGTCGAGATGGTCGGGCGTAACATTCAGCAGCACCGCGACGTCGCAGTCGAGCGTCTGCGTCAGGTCGATCTGGTAGCTCGACAGCTCCAGCACGTAGACGCCGCCTTCCACCAGCGAGTCCTGCGCCAGGATAGGCAGCCCGATGTTGCCGCCCATCAGCACCGGCAGCCCGGCCACGTCGCAGATGTGGCGGACGAGTGCGGTCGTGGTCGACTTGCCGTTGGTGCCGGTGATGCCGACGACCTCGTGGCGCGGCAGCTCGCCGCGCGCCTGCGCGAACAGTTCGATGTCGCCGATGATCGGCAACCGCGCCATGCGTGCCTTGGCCGCGAGCGGGTGCGTGTTGAGCGGCACGCCCGGCGAGACGACCAGCGCATCGAAGCCGGCGAGGTCGAGCCTGTCGAGGTCGGTCATCGCGACCCCGTCGAAGCCCTGCCGCCGCGCCTTGTCGCTGTCCCACGCCACGACCTGCGCACCCGAAGCCGCCAGCGCGCGCACCGTCGCCGCGCCCGAGCGCGCGAGCCCGAGCACCGCGTAGCGCTTCCCCGCCCAGGCGTGCGCGACGATCACCGGAGCTTCAGCGTCGACAGGCCGGCGAGTGCCAGCACCAGGCTGATGATCCAGAAGCGGATCACGACCGTCGGCTCGCTCCAGCCGAGCTGCTCGAAATGGTGGTGGATCGGCGCCATGCGGAACACGCGCTTGCCCGTCCGCTTGTAGACGAAGACCTGGATGATGACGGAGAGCGCCTCGACCACGAACAGCCCGCCGATGATGCCGAGCACGATCTCGTGGTGCGCGACCACCGCCATCGTGCCGAGCGCGCCGCCGAGCGCGAGGCTGCCGGTATCGCCCATGAACACCGCGGCGGGCGGCGCATTGTACCACAGGAAGGCGAGCCCCGCGCCCACCACCGCGCCGCAGAAGATCGCGAGCTCGCCCGCGCGCGGCACGTGCGGGATGCCGAGATAGTCGGCAAAGCGCACGTTCCCGGCGAGGTACACGATCACCATGAACGCGACTGAGGCGATGATGACCGGCATCGTCGCCAGCCCGTCTAGCCCGTCGGTCAGGTTCACCGCATTGCCGAACGACACGATCACGAAGGCGGCGAAGATCGGGTAGAAATAGCCGAGGTCGATGTAATAGCGGTTGGTGAACGGCAGGAAGAGGCCGGAGCCGTTCTCCTGCATGATGATCCACGCCGCGATTCCCGCGATGATGAATTCGAGCAGCAGCCGCACGCGCCCCGGCACGCCAGCGGTGCTCGCCTTTCGCACCTTGTCGTAGTCGTCGAGGAAACCGATCGCGCCGAAGCTGAGCGTCACGAACGCGCACGCCCAGACGAACGGGTTACGCAGGTCCATCCACAGTAGCATGGCGAGCGACACGCTGGTCAGGATCATCAACCCGCCCATCGTCGGCGTGCCCCGCTTGGCGAGGTGCGTCTGCGGGCCGTCGGCGCGGATCGGTTGACCCTTGCCCTGGCGCACGCGCAGCCAGCCGATGAACTTCGGCCCGATGATCAGCCCGATCAGCAGCGCGGTCGCGACCGCCGCCCCGGTGCGGAACGACTGGTAGCGGATGAGGTTGAGCAGGCCCGGGAAGCCGAGGTACTGCGCGATCCAGTAGAGCACTTATCTTTTCCCGCCCGAGAGGCCCGCGACGACCCGCGCGAGCCCCACCCCGTTCGAACCCTTTACGAGCACCGCGTCGCCCGGCGCGATCACGCGTTGTACGTGGGTTAGCGCGGCGGCGGCGTCGGGCACATGGACGAAATCGACCCGTCCCTCAAGCGCTTGCGCGAGCGCACCCATCGCTTCGCCGACCAGCACGGCCGTCTCGACGCGCGCGGCGATCACCGCGGGCGCCAGCCCGGCGTGATAGTCGGCGCTCTTGGTCCCCAGCTCGCGCATCTCGCCCAGCACCGCGACGTGGCGGCCCGGCTGGTCGGCGAGCACCGCGAGCGTCGCCGCGACCGAGGCGGGATTGGCGTTGTAGCTCTCGTCGATCAGCAGCGCGCGGCCGTCGCCCACCGCGATCTCGCTGCGCGCACCGCGCCCCGCCAACCCGCCGAGCTCCGCCAGCGCGAGCCCGGCGAGCGCCAGGTCGCCGCCGACCGCATCGACCGCGGCGAGCACCGCCAGCGCGTTCGACACCCAGTGTGCGCCCGCCTGCGCGACGGTCAGGCTCAGCTCGTGCTCGCCGACGCGCGCGGTGACGAAGGTGCCGCCGTGGCTCGCGCGCGCCATCTCGATCGCGTGGACGTCCGCCGCGCGGTCGAGCCCGAAGGTGACGATCCGCGCCGCATAGGGCTCGGCCGCGGCGATCAGGCGGTCGCGGTGCGGGCTGTCGTACGGCACGATCGCGACGCCGCCCGGCTCCAGCCCGCGGAAGATCTCGCCCTTGGCGTCGGCGATCGCGGCCTCGTGCGGGAAGAATTCGGTGTGCGCGGGCGCGATCGCGGTGACCAGCGCGACGTGCGGGCGCACCAGCGAGGTCAGGTGCGCGAGCTCGCCGGGATGGTTCATCCCCATCTCGAGCACCGAATAGTCGCTACGCTGCGGCATGCGCGCGAGGCTCAGCGGCACGCCGGTATGGTTGTTGTAGCTCTTGACCGAGCGGTGCGCGCGAGCGGACGGCGAGCGGTCGAGCGCGGCGAACAGCGCTTCCTTGGTCGAGGTCTTGCCGACCGACCCGGTGACGCCGATCACCTTGCCCGTGACCCGCGCCCGCGCCGCGCGCCCGAGGTCTTCCAGCGCGGCGAACGTGTCGGACACCTTCACCGCCGGGTGCGGCGCATCGCGCGAGACGAGTGCGCCCGCCGCTCCCTGCGCGAACGCCTGGTCGAGGAAGCGATGACCGTCGGTCGACTCGCCGGTCAGCGCGACGAACAGGTCGCCCGGCCCGACCTCGCGCGAATCGAACGCGACGCCCTCGACCGCGAAGTCGACGGTGGCGGTTCCGCCCGTCGCGGCGGCGATCTCGGCGGCGGTCCACAAGCTCATGCCGCGACCTCGCGCGCGACCGCTACGTCGTCGAACGGCAGCACCATGTCGCCGACGATCTGCCCCTGTTCGTGGCCCTTGCCCGCGACCAGCACGATGTCCTCGGCGCGCGCGATCGCCACCGCGTGCGCGATCGCCGCGCGGCGATCGCCGACCTCGGTCGCCTCGGGTGCGCCCTCCAGCACGTCGCGCCGGATCGCGGCGGCATCCTCGCCGCGCGGATTGTCGTCGGTGACGATCACGACGTCGGCGTGGGCCGCGGCCACCTTGCCCATCGGCGCGCGCTTGCCCTGGTCGCGGTCGCCGCCCGCGCCGAAGACGAGAATCAGCCGGCCCGCGACGTGCGGGCGCAGCGCCGCGATCGCCGCCTCCAGCGCGTCGGGCGTGTGCGCGTAATCGACGTAGATCGGCGCGCCCGACTTGGCGATCGCCGCGCGCTCCAGCCGCCCGCGCACCGGCTGCAGCCGCGCCAGCCCCGCGAGCGTCGCCGCGGGCGCGCCACCCGTCGCGATGACGAGCGCGGCCGACAGCAGCGCGTTCGCCGCCTGGTAGCCGCCGATCAGCGGCAGGTTGACGCGGTGCTCGGTGCCGTCGGCGGTCGCGATCACCAGCCCCTGCCCCAGCAGCGTCGGCGCGCGCGAGACGAGCCGCAAATCGTCGCCGTGCTCCCCCACCGTCATCACGCGGTTGCCGCGCTCCCGCGCCAAGTCGATGACGCGCTCGGATTGCGGATCGTCGGCCCACACCACCGCGGTGCCATCGTCGGCGAGCACCTCGGCGAACAGTCGCAGCTTGGCGGTGAAATAGGCCGCCATGTCGCCGTGATAGTCGAGGTGGTCGCGGCTGAGGTTGGTGAAGGCGGCGGCCGCGACGCGCAATCCCTCGGTGCGATACTGGCTGAGCCCGTGGCTCGACGCCTCGAACGCCAGGTGCGTCACGCCCTCGCGCGCCAGCCCGGCGACATTCGACAGGAAGGTGACGACATCGGGCGTCGTGAGGCCGGTCACGACGCGCTCGTCCGCGGTGGTGACGCCCAGCGTCCCGATCGAGGCGGCGTGACACCCCGCCATCCGCCACAATTGCCGCGTCATCTCGACGCACGATGTCTTGCCGTTGGTGCCGGTTATCGCGACCGTCGTGGCGGGAAACGGCGCGAAGAAGCGCGCCGCGAGTTTGGCGAAATGCTCGCGCGGGGAATGATCGGCGATGTGCAGCGCGCCCTCGACGCGTGCCTCGGGGCGCGCGACGACCGCGACCGCGCCCGCCTCGATCGCGGCGGGGATGAAGTCCTCGCCGTTCACGCGCGCGCCCTCGAACGCGCCGAAGATCGTGCCCGGCGCGACCTTGCGGTGATCGATCGCGAAGCCCGTGACGGTCGCGTCCTCCGCGGTGCCGCCCTTGTCACTCAGGGCAGTGTCGGTCAGCGCCGACAATCTCATTCAACCGGCCCCATCAATCGTCCGTATTCCAGCCACCCGCGGCTCCCGTCCTCACTGTCCGCCACTCGTCGGCGCGCGCGAGGGGTCCTGCCACAATGTCGGCAGAATGTCAGACACGTCAACGTCGCGCGTGTCGTCGGGTGTGACGCCCAGCATCGCGCCGATCCGCGCGATCGTGCGCCCGACCACCGGTGCCGCATTCCACGCCGCGGTCTTCCAGCCGTAGGTCTCCTTCGTACCCAGCGGCGAGTCGAGCATCGCGACCACGACGTAGCGCGGCGCGTCCATCGGAAAGGCGGCGGCGAAGGTCGCGACGTTGCGCGACCGGTCGTATCCGCCCGCGACCGCGGCCTCGGCCGTACCGGTCTTGCCGCCGACGCGGTAGCCCGGCGCGTCGCCCTTGCGCCCCGTGCCGCGCAGCACGACCAGGCGCAGCATCTGCCGCATCCGCGCGCTGGTCTGCTCGCTGATGACGCGGCGACCCGCGACCTGATGGCCCGGCGCGACCTTCAGCAGCGTCGCCGGCCGCCAGGTGCCCCCGTTCACCAGCGCGGCGTAGGCGCTGGCGAGGTGCAGCGGCGTCACCGCGATGCCGTGGCCGTAGGCGGTGGTCATCGTCGTGGTGCGCGCCCAGTAGCTCGGCAGCAGCGGACGCCCCTTCTCGCGCAGCTCGATGTCGGGCGGCGTGTCGAAGCCCAGCTTCTTGAACATCGCCTGCATCCGCGCCGGCCCGACCTCGTCCGCGACGCGCGCGGTGGCGACGTTGGAGGAGTAGATCAGCGTTTCCGCCATGTTGAGCCAGCGCTTCGGGTCGCCGCGCTCGTCGTGGATCGTGAAGCGGCCGACCTGCAACGGGTGCGTCGCGTCGAAGCGGCGCTGCATCGAGGTGACCACGCCGTTGTCGATCGCGGTCGCCATGGTGATCGGCTTGAACGTCGAGCCGAGCTCGAACACGCTCTGCGTCGTCACGTTGCGCAACTGGTCCAGCCCCGCGCGACCGACGCGATTGGGGTTGAACGTCGGCAGCGACACCATCGCGATCACCTCGCCGGTCGCGACGTCCAGCACGATGCCGCCGCCGCCTCGCGCGGAGAAGGTCGTCATCGCGCGGCCCAGCTCGCTCTCCATCGCCGCCTGCGCGCGCGTGTCGATCGACAAGGCGACCGGCTGGTTCTGCGTCGCGGGATTGGTCAGGCGGTCGTTCAGCGCGCGCTCGATCCCGCTCATGCCGGTGCCGTTGCTGATGAAGCCCAGCACGTGCGCGGCGAGCGAGCTCTGCGGGTACAGGCGCTGCGTCTCGCGCTCGAACACGATGCCGGGCTCGCCGATCGCGTTGACCGCCTCGACCAGCGCCGGGCTCGCGCGGCGGTTGAGGTAGACGAAGCTCGACGACTTGGTGAGCTGCCCATAGAACCACGCCTGGTTGCCGCGGTCGGGCATCAGGTCGGCCAGTCGCTGCGCGATCTCGGTCGGGTCGCCGATCAGTTTGCGCGGGTGGACCGCGATTGTCCACGCGTCGATCGTGCGCGCGAGCTGCTGCCCGTTGCGGTCGACGATGTCGCCGCGCGGCGCGCTCAGCCGGTTGGACAGATTCTCGCCGCCCGTCTCCAGCACACCGAGCAGCGCGAGCCGGACGATGACGGCGAATACCCCGGCCGCGAACACCAGCATCAGCACCATCAGGCGCATGTGCTGCGTCGCGACCAGGGCGTGACGTTGATCGACGTTCCGGGTCTGGCGAATGGGACGCGCGACCAGCGTGGTCACCGCAAGCGGTTCCGTTCCGCGCGCGCGCCGCTCGCCAGCTCACCCAGCGTGCCCGCACTCAGCAGCGCCCCGTCGATCATCGCGACCGAGCGGACGTTGCGGTCGGGCGTGCGCGGTCGCTCATCGGCCTTGGCGATCGCCTGCCGGATCAGCACGCGCGCCTTGGCGATCGCGGGCGCGGAACGCGCGCTCGGAGCCGCCACGGCCGGGACGACGTGCGCGACGCGGACCGCGTCGTAGCGCGGGGCGGCGACCGGCTTGGTCACCACCGCCTTGACGATCGTGGGCGCCGCGCTGGTCGTCGGGACGACGGCGGGCGGCGCGACGGTCAGCGGCGACGACGGCACGATCAGCGCCGCGGTCTGCACCGCGCCCCCGTTCGCACCGACGCCACCCGGCTGCAGCGGCATCATGTCGCGCGGCGACAGCCCGGCAAGCGCGACCTGGTCGCGCACGAACTGCCGCGTGGTGGGTACGGTCAGCGCCAGCGTGTTGCCGTTCCAGCGCTCGAGCTGCACCAGATTGGAGCGGACGTCGAACTCGGTCTCCAGCGCGCGGATGTCGCGCTCGGCGCTCGCGATCTTGACGTCGATCGTCTGCAACCGCTTCCGCTCCGCGGCGACCTGCGACGACACGAGATAGAAGCCAATCGCCACCAGCGCGCAGCTCGACAGCCACCCGAGCCCTTTCAACCGGTACAATGCCACCACGGTTACGCCTCCACAGGAACAGATGCCGCGCTACGCCGAGCGGCACGAAGGGTCGCGGAGCGCGCGCGCGGGTTGGCCGCCAGCTCCGCCTCGCCCGCGCGGATCGCGCGGGACAGATTCTCGAACGCCGCCGGCGCTGCCGCCGCGACCATGGGCAGGTGGCGCGATCCCGCCGGTGCGGCACCGCCGCGCTCGCGCAGGAAGCGCTTCACCATGCGATCCTCCAGGCTGTGGAAGCTGACCACCGCCAAGCGCCCGCCCGGCGCCAGCACGCGCTCGGCCGCCGCCAGTCCGTCCGCCAATTCGTCCAGCTCGCGGTTGACGTGGATGCGGACCGCCTGGAAGGCGCGCGTCGCCGGGTCCTTCTTCTCGTGCGGGCGATGCCCCAGCGCGCGGCGCACCACGCCGGCGAACTGCGCCGTGGTCGTCAGCGGGCGCGCCGCCACCACGAAGCGCGCGACGCGCCGCGACTTGGGCTCGTCGCCGTAGCGGTAGAGCACGTCGGCGATCTCCTGCTCGTCGGCGGTGTTGAGGAAGTCCGCCGCGCTCGGCCCATCCTGGCTCATCCGCATGTCGAGCGGCCCGTCGGCCTGGAACGAGAAGCCGCGCTCGGCCTGGTCGAGCTGCATCGACGACACGCCGATGTCCATCGTTACGCCGTCGACCGGCAGCTTGCCGCGCTCCGCCAGCGACTGTTCCATCGTCGAGAAGTCGCCCGCGACCAGCGTCAGCCGCGGCTCGGCTTCCTCCAGCGCGCGACCCGCCCGGATCGCGTCGGGATCGCGATCGAACGCGATTACCTCCGCCCCCGCCGCCAGCAGCGCGCGGGTGTAGCCGCCCGCGCCGAAGGTCGCGTCGACGTGGCGCTCCCCCGGCGCGGGCGCGAGTGCCGCTATTACTTCGTCCAGCAGGACGGGGATATGCGGGGACGCATCGCTCACAGCGCGATTCCCTTTTCCTCGCAGGTGAACTCCACGAACTCGCGGATGAACGGGTCGACGTCCGACGTTTCAAGCAGCAGCGCCGGCGACCAGATGGTGATCCAGTTGAACGAACCCAGGAACACCGCCGCGCCACCGATCCGCGCGTAGCGTCGCTCGAACGCAGGCATAATGAAGCGGCCCGAGCCG
This sequence comes from Sphingomonas sp., assembly GCF_042095875.1. Taxonomy (GTDB): domain Bacteria; phylum Pseudomonadota; class Alphaproteobacteria; order Sphingomonadales; family Sphingomonadaceae; genus Sphingomonas. The sequence continues at coordinate 21,911 of NZ_JBELMJ010000026.1, read as the reverse complement.
TCGAACGGCAGCGGTTCGGCCGCGCCCGCGCGGTCCAGGATGTTCCAGTCGGTGCGGCCTTCCTTGGCCTCGTCGGCGGCCTCGCGCGCCTTCAGCTCCGCCTTGTGGATCGGCACGAAGCCGGGATCGTAGGCGATCAGGCAGCGGTAGGTCGGGTGTGCGGCGATGATAACGGTGCCGCCGTCCTTGCCGTCGTCGCGCGGGCTGTTCTTGGCCAGTGCCCCACGCAGGGTGTTGGGAATCGCGACACGGCCCTTGTCATCGACAAGTCCGAGCCCCTTTCCCTGATAATCCACCCGTTCGGCCACGCCCACCTCGCGCTCGGGGTACATGACCAAGCTGCCCGCGAAACGACCATCGCCGCCTCGCGCTCATGCCTGTCTGCAAACAACGTTGGTGCTGCCCCCAATGTCATATGATGTGTAGCAAACACGTCGTGGGAGCGGAAGGGATTTCCGGGGAAATTAGGGGAAATCGTGCAATGTGCTGGAATAGCGTGACGAGGCTGCAACAGCCCGCGTGACGTTCACTATCTGTTCCGAGCAGCGCCCGCTAACGTATGTTGATTGTTGTACAAAAGGTTCAGCGAGTCGGCCACGATCACGATCGGCGGCGGTCCGAAACATGCCTCGGCGAACCGCCCGGCTACTCGCCCGCGGCGTCCGCCTCGCTGTTGCCAATGCTGGGCGCGACCCCCAGTTCCGCGAGCGGTTCGTTGCCGGGGGACGGCGCCGCGGTTGGCGTGCCCGCTTCGGCGACGACCGCGCCGCGCAACGTGCTATCGGCGACCGGCCGATCGCGGGTGACCGTGGAGAAGATCGCGCTTGCCAGGCCGATCAGCAGCACGACCGCGGCGAGCCCGATCATGCCGACGCGGATGCGTTGGCGCGCCTGCTCCGCCACGTCGCGAGGATTGGGTTGGTGCTTCATTCCGTCTGGCGCTCATACCAGATCGGCGCGACCGTGTCGAACGCGCCGCCGCCGGCCCGTTCAGGCAGTGCGGTGCAGGCCCTTGGCACTCAGCCACGCCGAATCGTACAAGGTGGACAGGTAGCGGAACCCCGTGTCGCACAGGATCGTCGCGACGCGCTTGCCCGGACCCAGGTGGCGCGCCAGCCGCACCGCGCCCGCCACGTTGATGCCCGACGACAGGCCCAGGCACAGCCCCTCCTCGCGCAGTAGGCGGTCGACCCAGTCGAGCCCCTCCTGATCGGAGATGCGGAACTGCGTGTCGATCGGCGCGCCGTCGAGATTGGCGGTGATCCGCCCCTGGCCGATCCCTTCCGCGACCGACGAGCCTTCTGAGCGGAGCTCGCCGTGCGCGTAATATTCGTACAGCGCCGCGCCGTGCGGGTCGCTGAGCGCGATGCACACGCGCTCGTCCTTCGCCTTCAACCCCAGCCCGACGCCCGCGATCGTGCCGCCGGTGCCCGCCGCGCAGGTAAACCCGTCGACCCGGCCGTGCATCTGCGCCCAGATCTCCTCCGCGGTGCCGGTGATGTGCGCACGGCGGTTGGCGATATTGTCGAATTGGTTGGCCCAGATCGCACCCGGCGTTTCCTCCGCGATCCGCCGCGAGGTGTGCACGAAATGGCACGGCGACGAGTAGGGCGCTGCGGGCACCGTGACCAGCTCCGCGCCCAGTGCGCGCAGCGTGTCCATCTTCTCCTTCGACTGGGTGTCGGGCATCACGATGATCGTGCGATATCCCTTGGCGTTGGCGACCAGCGCCAGCCCGATCCCGGTATTGCCCGCCGTCCCCTCGACGATCGTGCCGCCCGGCGTCAGCAACCCGCGCTCCTCCGCGTCCTCGACGATCGACAGCGCAGCCCGGTCCTTCACGCTGGCGCCCGGATTGGCGAACTCGCACTTGCCGAAGATGTCGCAGCCGGTCGCCTCGCTCGGCCCCTTCAGGCGAACGAGCGGCGTGTTGCCGATGAGCGAGAGCGTGTCGCGGGTGGTATCCATCGCGACGACATAGTGGGTCCCCCCCGCCGCCCGCAAGCAAGTGCGGCTTCGCGGCGCCCAACGCGCGCGATCATGCCCAGTTCGATCATCCCCGCCACGATCGTGACGGACCCCGTCGACGCGCAACTCGTCGTATCGCAGCGCAGCAGAGACTTGACGTGGTTTTGCGCATGCGCGAAGCGCCGCCGCGCTATGGTAACCCGCCTCCTCCCCCCGCTCGCCGCCACCGCATTGTTAGCGCTCGCGGCATGCAATTCGCAGTCGAGCCCCGAAGTGGTCGATTCCAACCCCGATCCGCTCGCCGCCAACCTCGCCAACGCGGCCCCGGTCGAGCTGCCGCCCGCGATCAAGGCGGACAAGACGATGCGCTGCAAGGACGGCAGCCTCGTCTACGTCACCTTCTTCGAAGGCGACAAGCAGGCCGTCGTGCGCACCGCCAAGGATGGCTCCCCGACCCTGCTGAAGAGCGACGAGGCCGGCAAGCCGCTGACCGCCGAGGGCGGCTGGTCGATGACCGGCAACACCACCGAGGTGACGCTCAACCAGCCCGGCAAGGCGGCGCTCACCTGCCACGCGTAACTAGGACCGCCCCGGACCTTGTATTCACGGGGCGCACGGCCTAGCCTGCCGCTCCGATGGCGACGGTCGCGATCTACAGCCTGAAGGGCGGCGTCGGCAAGTCGACGCTCGCCGTCAATCTGGCCTGGTGCGCCGCGACGCTGTCGTCGCGGCGCACCCTGCTGTGGGACCTCGATCCGCAGGCCGCCTCCAGCTGGATGCTGGGCGAGGATGGCGGCGGGGACCTCGCCTACGCCGTTTTCGCGCGCCGCGTGCCGCCCGCGCGGCTGATCCGCGTCACGCCGGTCGAGCGACTCGACCTCCTCCCCGCCGACGCCTCGCTGCGCGATCTCGACCATCTCTTCCGCACCTTGGCCAAGAAGCGTCGGCTGCAACGTCTGCTCGGCGAGCTGGGCGATCACGACCGCGTGCTGCTCGACTGCCCGCCCGGGCTGACCGAGACCGCGGACCAGGTCGCGCGCGCCGCCGACCTGATCGTCGTGCCCGTCGTGCCGTCCGCCCTCTCGGAGCGCGCCTGGGGCGAGGTCGACCGGCACCTGGGCGGTCGGACCCGCACCTTGCCGGTCCACGTCATGGTCGATCGCCGCCGCGCGCTCCACGCCGATGCGCTCGCGCGCCATCCCGACTGGCCGGTGATCCCGATGGCGAGCGTGGTTGAGCGCGCGGCGACCGACCGCCGCTGCCTGGGTCAGGTCGCGCCGCGCTCGACGGCCGCGCTCGCCTTCGCCGATTTGTGGACCGCCATCGAGCGGCGGCTCGCCTGATGGCGCAGCGGCTCGACCCCGCCGTGCTGCTCGGCGCCTATTCGGTGGGCGTGTTTCCGATGGCGGACAGCCGCGATGCTGAGGGTGTCTACTGGGTCGAGCCGCGCCGTCGCGCGATCCTGCCGCTCGACCGTTTCCATCTCTCGCGCTCGCTGCGCAAGGTCATCATCGCCGATCGCTTCCGCGTGACGCACGACCGCGCCTTCGGGCAGATCGTGCGCTTGTGCGCCGAGAGCGCCGCCGACCGACCCGAGACGTGGATCAACGCCTCGATCGAGCAGGTGTTCGAGCAATTGCACACCATGGGACACGCGCACTCGATCGAGTGCTGGCTGGGCGACGAGCTCGTCGGCGGCCTCTACGGCTTGTCGATCGGTCGCGCCTTCTTCGGTGAGAGCATGGTGAGCCGCGCGACCAACGCGTCCAAGGTCTCGATCGCCGCGCTGGTCGCGCGACTGCGCGTGGGCGGCTACGCCTTGCTCGACTGCCAGTTCATGACCGACCACCTCGCCACCTTGGGCGCGGTGGAGATCAGCCGGGGCGCCTATATGGCGTTGTTGGCCGCGGCGCTTGGCGCGTCATCGGACTCATCGGGGGCGGACGCGTCCGGCGCGGCCACCGCCACCGACTTCGGCGCGTTCGACCGCTTGGCGGTGGGCGATGGCGCGGCGGCAGGCTCGCCGCCCGGAAAGCTCATCGCGCAGCTCTTGGTCCACACGTCGTAGATCGGGTGCAGCACGACGTTCAGCTGCGGCCGTTCCTTGTACAACCAGCCCGAGAAGACGCGTTGCCAGCGGCGCTCCACGTTCTGCACGTCGAGCTGGACGAACGCGCCCGTCAGCCTCTGCTGCTCCCACGGCGCGGTCTGCTCGCACGCCGACAGGCGCACCACCACGTCGCCGACGCGCACCGCCTGACCGGGCTTGAGCGTCAGGTCGCGGCTGACCCCGTTGCGCTTGTTGAGCAGGCCCAGCACGGCAACGCGCTGCTTCATCGGCGTGGTGCCCGCGTCGACCGCGGTGTCCTGCGTCGCGTCGACGACCTCGGACCCGGCGATCGCAGGCTGGTCCCGCGTCGCGCGCGCTGCGCTGGGCACCGCGCGGGTCACCGTCGCCCGCGCGCTCTGGGGCGCACCGATCATGCCACGATCGATGCCGTACCACGTCGCGCCGACCCCGCCTGCCAGCAGAACCAGGCCGCCGATCGCGGCCGCGCGCTTCACGCGTCCGGGCTCCACGCTTCATAGTCGCCGGTGGCGGACGCGCGATTGCCACCCTTCTCCAGCGCGCCCGATGGGCGATAGGCGAGCGCCGTACCCGTCATGTTGGGCACCGCGGGCTTCTGCCACTGGCGCGGCGCTGGCAGCGACTGGTCGGGCACGTCGGCGATCTGGTGGTGCAGCCAGCTGAACCAGTCGGGCGGGACGCGGCTGGTGTCGTTCGCACCCTCGTAGATCACCCAGCGGCGCGTCGTACCCTGCGGCGTCGTGCCGCCTTCCCAATAGGTGTTGCCCAGCGCGTCCTCGCCGACCTGGCGCTTGCCGCGCAGGCCGTAGATCATCGTGCCGATCGTTGCGCCGTTCCACCAGGTGAACGGATTGAGATTGATACCCATCGTTCGCCCGCTTACCCCCCACGCCGCTCCGCTTCAACGGGGTAAACCGGCTGGTCGGGACCGATCGCCGCCACGGCGACCGCCAGCGGCCCCTTGCGACCGTCGATGATCCGCGCGCGCAACGGCTGTTCGGGCTCGACCTCCGCCACGCCGGCCCGGCGCAATGTCTCCATGTGGACGAAGATGTCGCCCGGCGCGTCGGAGCGCACGAGAAACCCGTACCCCTTCAAACGGTTAAACCACTTGACCAGCACGTCCTGCCAGTCGCCCGCCTCGTCGAGCGCGATCTGCGGATCGATCCGGTCGCGGTCGCGGTCGCGCACCACGCTCGCCGCCGCGTCGACGTCGATGTCGTGGACCGCGACCGCCTGATACCCGCGCGCGCGCTGCACCGCCGAGACGTTCATCCGCGTTCCCTCGGGCAGGGTACGCCGACCATGCTGCTGCAACACGGAGAAGTGGATCAGCACGTCGCCGATCGCGCGCTCGTCCGCGACCAGGAAACCGAAACCGCGCGTCGCGTCGAACCATTTCAGCGCGCCCGACACGGCAACAGCCTGGCCCGCATCGTCGTGGACGCGTGCGTGCTCGTCCCTGCCATCGGCCAAGGGCGTCCGTTCCGGCACCGTTTATCCAAGCTCCCGTTCGCGCGCGCAGCGACAATCATGCGCCGCACAATGATTTCGCGTTATACTGCTCGCGTCAATCGTCGTTCCCGTCACCCGTGACACAAGATCGTACGATTTGCGATGACAGCGCGAAAGAATGCCCCGCGCGCATCATGGCCGCCAATTGCTTGCGCCGCTGGTTCTCGTCGGCGGGTTGGCGCGCGAAGGGGCCGATCCGCTTGCGCCGCGCGAACGCCATCGCCTGCTCGTGCGCGCCGTCGCGGGCCTGCTCCACGACCTCGGCGGCATCGTCCGCCCCGACGTGCGCGGCGTGCAGCGCGGCGCTGATGCGGCGCTCGCCGTAGCCGCGCCGCGCGAGCGAGGCCGCCTTCATCTCCGCGAAGCCGCGATCGTCGACGTAGCCCTTCTCGGCGAACCGCTCCGCGAGCGCCGCCACGTCGGCGGGCTCGCCCTCCCATCCCCGCTCGCGAATCTTGCGCCTCAGGTAATCGGCCAACTTCCCGCGCGTGGTCGCGAACCGCTCGACGTAGCGTAGCGCCAGCCCCTCCAGCGCGACCGCGTTCAGCGGCGGCACGACGCGGCGCTCACGCGGTGCGCGACCGCGCGCGGCCTCGCCGTCTTTTGCCCCGGCGCCGCGTGCCCGGCTGACTCGCGATGACCTGTCCACGCCTTGTTTGTGCCACAGTAAAGAAGGATTTTGAACGCCTGGGTTTAGCCGCCCGCTCATGAACCCCGCTCATGATCCATGCACGTGCGCCCATGCGCCGCGACAGGACCAATGTGAATGACCAGTGACCCCGCCCCGCTCCTGCCGACGCCGACGACCGACGCCTTGCCGCGCCGCTTCTCCGATTTCGGCACACTGGGCGAAGCGCTCGACTATGCGGCGAGCGGCGAGCGCGGCCTGAACTTCCACGACGCGCGCGCGACCCTGGTCCGCGTCTACCCCTATGCGCAGCTCCGCGACGACGCGCGCGCCGCTGCCCATCGCCTGATCGCCGCCGGGATCGAACCTGGCGATCGCGTCGCGTTGGTCGCGGAGACGAGCGCGGAATTCGCGCAATTGTTCTTCGGCACGGTGCTCGCGGGCGCGTGGCCGGTACCGCTGCCGCTGCCGACCTCGTTCGGCGGGCGCGACTCGTACATCGACCAGCTGCGCAACCAGCTGTCGAGCTGCGATCCGCGCATGCTGATCTACCCGAGCGAGCTCGATCAGATGGCCGGCGCCGCGGCGCAGGCGCAGGGCGTCGCGGCGGTCGACTGGAGCGAGCTGCTCGCACGGCCCGCCCCGGCGGTCCCGCTTCCGACGATGCGCGCGGACGACATCTGCTACCTGCAATATTCCAGCGGTTCGACGCGGTTCCCGCACGGCGTCGCGATCACCCACCGCGCGCTGTTGAGCAATCTCGCCGCGCACGCGCACGGGATGCAGATCGCGGCAGACGATCGCTGCATCTCCTGGTTGCCGTGGTACCACGACATGGGTCTGGTCGGCTGCTTCCTGTCGCCGATGGCGAACCAGGTCTCGACCGATTACCTGAAGACCGAGGATTTCGCGCGCCGCCCGCTGTCGTGGCTCGACCTCATCAGCCGCAACACGGGTACCACCCTCTCCTACTCGCCGACGTTCGGCTACGACATCTGCGCGCGCCGGATCTCCAGCCAGACCAAGGCGTCCGACCGCTTCGACCTGTCGCGCTGGCGGATCGCGGGCAACGGCGCGGACATGATCCGCCCCGACGTCATGCAGGCGTTCGTCGACGCCTTCGACAGCGCCGGGTTCAAGGCGAGCGCGTTCCTGCCGAGCTACGGCCTCGCCGAGGCGACGCTCGCGGTGTCGCTGATGCCGCCGGGCGAGGGCATCCGCGTCGAGCTGGTCGAGGAAACCGAGCTGTCGGGCATGAGCCACGGCGAGGATCGCCCGCAACGCTACCGCGCGATCGTCAATTGCGGCAAGCCGGTGCGCGACATGGAGGTCGAGGTGCGCGAGGAGGACGGCACGCCGCTGCCCGACGGCGCGATCGGCAAATTGTGGTGCCGCGGCCCTTCCGTCATGGTCGGCTATTTCCGCGATCCCGAGGCGACCGCCGCGTGCATGGTCGACGGTTGGCTCGACACCGGCGACATGGCGTACATGTCGGACGGCTACATCTACATCGTCGGCCGCGCCAAGGACATGATCATCATTAATGGTCGTAACCATTGGCCGCAAGACATTGAATGGGCGGTGGAACAGCTTCCCGGTTTCAAGGCCGGCGACATCGCCGCCTTCGCGATCACGACGCCCGGTGGCGAGGAAACGCCCGCGGTTCTGGTGCAGTGCCGCAGCTCCGACGACGGCGAGCGGACGCGGCTGCGCGACGAGATCCGCGACCGTGTCCGCTCGGTCACCGGCATGAACTGCGTCGTTGAACTGATCCCGCCGCGTACCCTGCCGCGCACCAGCTCGGGCAAGCTCAGCCGCGCGAAGGCACGCAATCTTTATCTCGCCGGAGAGATCAAGCCGTACGATATCGCGGCCTGACCCCGCCGCGCGTCGCAGCATTCGTACAATCGGCGGCCGGTTAAACCATTAATCAACCTGCGACGGCTTAATCCGAAAGGGTGACGCCGCCGATCCCATCCTCGCTGCCGCCGATCCCGGTCGCCACCCTGCTCGCGCTGCGTGAGGGCGAGGATGCGCAGGTTTGGGGCCGAATCCGTGCGGCGCAGCTGTTCGCCGGCCGTGAACTCGCGCTGTTCCTGCTCGCCGCCAATCTGATCGGCGCCGCGCTCGTGGTGATGATGCTCTCACCCGCGGTCGCCTTGTGGCAGCTGCTGGCCTGGGCCGCCTTTCTCGCCGCAGCGGCGGTGGGTGTCGCCTTCCGACGGTTGCGGATCCCCGAGCGCGCGGGCGGCACCGCGACGCTCGGCGACGTCCGCACCACCTTGTTCGACGGACTCGCGCTCGCAATGGCCTGGGGCGCCGCACCGCTGCTGTTCGCGCGCTACACCGCGCCGCCGACCGAGCTAGGGTTATGGATGGTCCTGTCGGTCCTGATGACCGCCGCTGCGCTGGCGCTCGCGCCGCTGATGCTCGCGACGCTCGCCTTCATCGGCCTGCTCGCCGTCGCGGTCGCCATCCCGCTGATCTTCTCGCACGCCTACGTCGCCGCGGCGGCAACCACGATGTTCGCGGGGCTGCTGATCTACGCCTCGGCCATCCGCGCGCGCGGCTTCGCGGCGCTGCACCTGTCGGCGCTGACGCTGACCGAGCGCGACGAGACCGTCAGCCTGCTGCTGCGCGAGTTCGAGGAATCACGCGCCGACTGGCTGTGGGAGATCGACGCCGCGCGCCGCATCGTGCGCGCCAGCAGCCGGTTCGCAAACGCCTGTCGCCTGTCGCCCGCGGCGATCAACGGCATGCCGTTCCTCCAGGTGCTCGCCGGGCCGACCTGGGAAGCGGGCAACTTCGCCGCCGGGCTGCGCCAGCTCGCCGAGAAGCTGAAGCAGCGCGAGAGCTTCCGCGACCTCGCGCTCCCGATCGTGGTCGATGGGGAGGAGCGCTGGTGGGAAATCGCCGCCAGCCCGCGCTACGATCCCGCCGGCACCTTTCTCGGTTTCCGCGGCGTCGGCTCGGACGTGACCGAGCAGCGCGCCTCTGCCGACCGCATCAACCGCATGGCACGTTTCGACACACTGACCGGCCTGCCGAACCGTCTCCACGTCAACGAGGCGCTGTCGCGCGCGCTGAGCGATGCCGAGCGCTGGCGTTCGCGCGCGGCGTTCATGATGATCGACCTCGACCGCTTCAAGGCGGTGAACGACACGCTCGGCCACCCGATCGGCGACCGCCTGCTCGGTCGTGTGTCCGAGCGGTTGAGCCAGTTGATGAGCGACAACGAGCTGATCGGCCGGCTCGGCGGCGACGAGTTCGCCGTCGTGGTGCGCGACGCGTCCGACCCGCAGCGCGTCGAGCGGCTCGCCCGCACCATCATCGACACGCTGTCGCGCCCCTACGAGGTCGACCAGCACACACTCTACATCGGTGCCTCGGTCGGTGTCGCCACCAGCCCGCGCGACGGGCGTACCGCCGAAACGCTGATCCGCTCCGCCGATCTCGCGCTGTACCGCTCAAAGGACCGCGGCGGCGGTGTGTTTCATGCTTACGAACCGCAGCTCCACGCCGACGCGGAGGAGCGCCGCGTGCTCGAACTCGAGTTGCGGCAGGCGCTCGAGCGGGGGCAGCTGGCGCTGCATTACCAGCCCGTCGTAGAGGCGGCGACCGGTGCGCTGCGCGGTTTCGAGGCCCTGCTGCGCTGGAATCATCCGCGGCTTGGGCCGATCGGACCCGACAGGTTCGTCGCCATCGCCGAGGAAACGCGCCTGATCTCCCCGATCGGCGAGTGGGTCGCGCGCACCGCCTGCGAGGAAGCGTCGCGCTGGCCTGGCGACCTTCGGGTCGCGGTCAACGTCTCGCCCGAGCAGCTCACCAACCCCAATTTCGTGACGGTGATCGCGTCCGCCCTGGCGCAGAGTCGGCTCCCTGCGGAGCGGCTGGAGCTGGAGGTGACCGAGGGCGTGTTCATGCGGGAGGGCACCGGCGCCACGCGCGTGCTCGAACAGGTGCTCGACCTCGGCGTCCGCCTGAGCCTCGACGATTTCGGCACCGGCTATTCCTCGCTCGGCTATCTCAGCCGCACGCGCTTCTCCTCGATCAAGATCGACCGCAGCTTCGTTATGTCGGCGGCGAGGGGCGTGGCGGAGTCGCTCGCGATCATCCACGCGGTCGTCGCGCTCGCGCGCAGCCTGGGCATGGCGACCACCGCGGAAGGCGTCGAGACCGAGGCGGAACTCGCGATGGTGCGCGAGCTCGGCTGCACCAACATCCAGGGCTATTATTTCGGCCGCCCCCTGCCCGTCGGCGAAGCGCGCGAGATCATCCGCCGCAGCCGCGACAGCGCGCGCGCGGCGTGACGGAGCGCGCGGCGCGGCGATCAACCGCTTGACGAACCATCACCCTTGCGACAATAGCCGCAGCCGCACAGGGGTGTAGCTCAGTTGGTTAGAGCGTCGGTCTCCAAAACCGAAGGCCCTCGGTTCGAGTCCGAGCTCCCCTGCCAGCCTCATCGCCATCCTTCACGGCTCGCGCGCGACTAGACGGTCGTGCTGACGTGGACCTCGCCCGCGCAATGCTCCGAGGCCCAGGCGAGCCCGGCTGCCTCCGCTTCGTCGTAGCTGTCGTAGGGCTGGCTGCCAATCATCGAGATCGACTCGGCCTCGTCGGTGTCGCCGCACGTCATCAGTGCGGTGGCGTTCAGCACGAACTTGCCGTCGCCGCGGCGCTCGATCGTGATGCAATCGGCCTCGGGCGGCGCCGATGTCCCTCGTGGCAGGCGGATGACGTGCACGGCGACCTCCTGAATGATCTGGAGGCGTAACGTTCGCGGCCTGCGATGGTGCCGTCAGCCGCTGGCGTCAGCCCCAGGGTCAGCTTCTGTTGTCGGCAGGAAAGAAGTGCTGCACGATCTCGCGCGCCAGCCGTGCCGGGCGCAGGGTATCGGCGTCGAGGCAGCACCAGCTCGACTTGACCTCCGCCAGCACGTCCTCGCCGCGGCGGATCACCGTCTCGTAGAAGGCGCGCGCGCCCTGCACCTTTTCCAGCAGCACGGTAGCGACCACATCGTCGCCGAGGAAGGTCGGTTTGAGGTAGGTGATCTCGTGCTTGAGCGCGACCCACAGGTGCTGCGCCACCGCCTCGGCCGGCGCGAGCGCGCGCCAATGGTCGATCACCGCCGCCTGTACCCATTTTAGGTAGCTGGCGTTGTTGACGTGCCCCATGAAGTCGATGTCGGCCGGATCGATGCCGACCGGGAAGCGATGGGGGGCGGCGTTCGTCACGCGTTACATATAGGTGCGCGCCGGGGGATAGCCAATCTTATCGGCCGCGGCCGCGGCCGCGGCCGCGCGACGTTCGCCTAGCCTGCCGCCTGTCACGCAACCCTTGTGTTCGCGCGGGCCATTCGCTAAGTCCCGCACCCATCCGACAGCACGGACGGCCTGCATCGCTACCTTGAACGAGGGTAGCGATGGAAAGCTTATGCCGGGCGTTATCGAAGGTTCAACACGCGTGGCGAAGACGACCCCGATCGAATTCATCAACCAGGTTCGCGCCGAGACCGCGAAGGTGGTCTGGCCCACGGGGCGTGAAACGGTGATGACCGGCGTCATGGTCGTCATCATGACCACGATCCTGGCGCTCTTCTTCCTCGCGGTGGATTCGGTGTTCAACGCGGTCGTCAAAGCGCTGTTGAGCCTGGCCAAGTAAAGGGCGGAACACACAACACGATGTCACGCTGGTACATCATCCACGCTTACTCGGGCTTCGAGGGCAAGGTTCGCGACTCGATCATGGCGGAGGCGCAGCGCCTCGGCCTGGAGCAACTTGTCGAGCAGATCGAGGTACCGACCGAGACGGTGACCGAGGCGCGCCGCGGCAAGAAGATCGCGGTCGAGCGCAAGTTCATGCCCGGCTACGTGCTCGCCAAGCTGGCGATGACCGACGACGTCTATCACTTGGTGCGCAACACGCCCAAGGTGACCGGCTTCCTGGGTTCGTCGGGCAAGCCGCAGGCGATCTCCGAGGCGGAGGCCGCGCGCATGCTCAACTCTAAGGAGGAGGCAGCCGCCGCGCCGAAGCAGAAGGTCAAGGTCGATTACGAGATCGGCGACGCGGTCAAGGTGCTGGAAGGCCCGTTCGCGAGCTTCAACGGCACGGTCGAGGAACTCGATTTCGACCGCAGCCGCGTCAAGGTGTCGGTGTCGATCTTCGGTCGATCCACGCCGGTCGAGCTGGAGTTTGATCAGGTCGAGCGCAGCAAGTAAGCCAAGGCTTGCTCGCGATCAGCGCTCGACCGGCCAGCCTCGGCACCGCCGAGGACTGACGACACGGGATTAACTCACGTGTCGGCTTCCCACATCTGGGAGGCCACCAAGAAATCACCCGGTCGACCCAGTCGGCCAGTGACAAGCCGCGGGAGGCACCTTTCAGGCGCCGCTATCACCGCTAAACTGAAGAGAGTGACATGGCGAAAAAGATCACAGGATACATCAAGCTGCAGGTGCCCGCGGGCTCCGCGAACCCGTCGCCGCCGATCGGCCCGGCGCTGGGTCAGCGCGGCGTCAACATCATGGAATTCTGCAAGGCGTTCAACGCGCAGACCGGCGACATGGAGAAGGGCTCGCCCCTCCCCACCGTCATCACCGTTTACGCCGACCGCTCGTTCTCGTTCATCACGAAGACGCCGCCGGCGACCTTCCTGATCAAGAAGGCGGCGAACCTGAAGTCGGGCTCGAAGGAGCCGGGCAAGGTGTCGGCGGGACAGATCAAGCGCTCGGCGCTGGTCGAGGTCGCGCAGACCAAGATGAAGGATCTGAACGCCAACGACATCGAGGCGGCGACCAAGATCATCGAAGGCTCGGCCCGCGCGATGGGCCTCGAAGTGGTGGAGGGCTGAGCACGTGACCAAGCTGACCAAGAAGCAGAAGACCTGGACGATCGACGCCGAGAAGCTGCACGGCGTCGACGAGGCGATCGGCCTGGCCAAGACCAACGCCACGTCGAAGTTCGACGAGACGATCGAGGTCGCGCTGAACCTGGGCGTCGACCCGCGTCACGCCGACCAGATGGTGCGCGGTGTCGTGACCCTGCCCGCGGGCACCGGCAAGACGGTGCGCGTCGGCGTGTTCGCGCGCGGGCCCAAGGCTGACGAGGCGCGTGCCGCGGGCGCGGACGTCGTCGGTGCCGAGGACCTGATGGAGGAGATCCAGGGCGGCAAGATCGAGTTCGATCGCTGCATCGCGACCCCCGACATGATGGGCGTCGTCGGTCGCCTGGGCAAGGTGCTGGGTCCCAAGGGCCTGATGCCGAACCCGAAGCTGGGCACCGTCACCATGAACGTCGCGGAAGCCGTCAAGGCGGCCAAGGGCGGCCAGGTCGAGTACCGCGTCGAGAAGGCCGGCATCATCCACTCGGGCATCGGCAAGGCGTCGTTCGCGCAGGAAGACCTGCGCCGCAACTTCGACGCGCTGGTCGAGGCCGTGGTGCGCGCGAAGCCGTCGGGCGCCAAGGGCAAGTACGTCCGCAAGGTCGCGGTCAGCTCGTCGATGGGCCCGGGGATCAAGGTCGACGTGGCCGAGATCGCGGGCGCGTAAGCACGACGCACCACCGAGACGACGAGAGGGGTCGGAGGCACGCGCTTCCGGCCCCTTTCTCATGGGTGATGATGTCGACGCAGCGCTCGAGCTGGCTGCCGCAGCGGCGTCATGCGCCCGGTCCTCTACACTCCGTCATCCCGGCCTCGAGCCGGGATCCCGCTTCCTGTCGGCGCGTGCAAAGGAGCGGGACTTCGGATCAAGTCCGGGGTGACGTACGAGAGAGAAACGCATCGAGACTCCTCGCCTGTGGTCCGCGCGTCACAATGCGCCACCGATCGTACGGCAACCGACCTCACCCGCCACGCTCACGCGCGGAAAAGGTTTGTAACACTGACCCTTTCTCGCTAGCCGACCAGCCCCGGCAGCGACCGCGTCGCGCCGCATAATCTGGAGAGTAAGCGCGCATGTTCTCGCGTTATCGTGTTTCCGCCGCCGCCGCGGCCATCCTCGCCTCGTCCACCGTCGCCGGCGCGGCGCACGCGCAGGCCTTCTACCTGCAGGAACAGTCGGCGCGCGGCGCCGGACGCGCCTTCTCGGGGGAGGTCGCCGATACCGGCGCGCAATCGCTGTGGTGGAACCCCGCCGCGATCGCGGGCAGCACCGATGCGGAGGCGACCGCCAACGCCGCCGCGATCCTGCCCAAGGGCAAGGTGATCGACAACCGCACCCTGATCCAGCGCCCCGGTCAGCCGTTCGCACCCGTGGGCGGCAACGCGGTGTCGCGCGATCCGATTAACAACGGCGTGCTGCCGTCGGGCGCGTTCGCGCTGCCGCTGAACGACAGCGTCGCGCTGGGCGTGGCGGTCTCCTCGCCGTACAGCTTCACCACCAATTACGAGACGGACAGCTGGGCGCGCTACGGCGCCGACCGCACGCACCTGCTGACGATCGACATCCAGCCCGGCATCGCGGTGGCGGTGACCGACTGGCTGCGCGTCGGCGGCGCGGCCAACGTCGAGTACACCGACGCGAGCCTCAGCAACGCGCTGCCCAACGTGCTCGCCGCGTTGCCCGACGGTCGCCAGAAGCTGGAGGGTGACGGCTGGGACCTGGGCTGGAGCGCGGGTTTCCAGATGCACAACGACAACACCACGGTCGGGTTCAGCTACAAGTCGGCGATCAAGCACACGCTGAAGGGTGAGCTGACGATCAGCGGGCTGGTCGGGCCGCTCGCGGGCTCGAACGTCGAGCTGTCGGGAGTCAAGGCGCGCTTCTACACGCCGGCGCAGATCATCCTGGGCCTGCGCCAGCGCGCCGGGTCCGCGCTGACGCTCAACGCGCAGGTGGTGCGCTTTACCTGGGACAAGTTCGACGCGATCCGCCTCGGCGCGCCGCTCAACACCGCGATCCCGGAGAATTACCGGAACAGCTGGAGCTACGCGGGCGGGCTCGATTACGCGGTCTCGCCCAAGCTGACGCTGCGCGCGGGCGTGCAGCGCGCGATCACCCCGACGCGCGACGGCGAGCGCGACCCGCGCGTGCCCGACGCGAACCGCTGGAACTACGGCGGCGGGCTATCCTTCCAGCTCTCCCCGCGCTTCGGCATCGACGCCGCAGCCAATTACGTCGACTTCAAGGACGAGACGATCGACCGCGTCACCGCGGCCTATGCCGGCACGGCGGCGCAGACGCCGATCCTGACCGACGGTCGCCTGGAGGACGCGCACGCGGTCGTGCTGTCGCTCGGGGGACGCTTAACCTTCTGACGCGAGCGGGCGACCCGCCTCGACAACACCGCCACCGATGCGCCATGCTGCCGCTCGATAAACAGGAGAGGCGCGCATGGCGCATTTCGGCGATTTCCAGAACGCGATCTACTACGCCGGCCTGTCGGGCGTGCAGCCGACATGGCCGGTCGATTACGCGACGCTGAAGGCACGCGCGGAGGCGGCGATGCCGCCGTCGGTGCTCAACTATGTCCAGGGCGGCTGCGGCGACGAGTGGACGCAGGATGAGAATGCGCGCGCGTTCCGCCACTGGGGCATGGTGCCGCGCATGATGGTCGATTGCACGCAGCGCGACATGTCGGTGGAGGCATTCGGGATGCGGCTCGCCTCGCCCTTGTTCATGGCGCCGATCGGGGTGACCGGCATCTGCGCGCAGGACGGCCACGGCGATCTCGCCGCCGCGCGCGCGAGTGCGGCGGCCGGCGTGCCGTTGACCGCGTCGACGCTGTCGAACGACACGCTGGAGGACGTCCACGCCGCGTGCGGGGACACGCCCGCGATGTTCCAGCTCTACACCCCGCGCGACCCGGACGTCGCCGCCAGCCTGGTCGCGCGCGCGGAGGCCGCGGGGTACAAGGCGATCGTCGTCACGCTCGACACCTGGGTGACCGGCTGGCGCCCGCGCGACCTGAACGTGTCGAACTTCCCGCAGCTGCGCGGCCACGTGCTGCAGAACTACTTCAGCGATCCCGCGTTTCGCCGGCTGCTCGCCAAACCGCCCGAGGAGGATCTGCGCGCCGCGATCGGTACCTGGGGCGCGACCTTCGGCAAGGTGCTGACGTGGGACGACATGGCGTGGCTGAAGTCGCTGACGACGCTGCCGATCGTGCTGAAGGGCATCTGCCACCCCGACGACGCGCGCCGCGCGATCGACGCGGGCGCGGACGGCATCTACGTGTCCAACCACGGCGGGCGGCAGGCGAACGGCGGGATCGCCGCGATCGACATGCTGAGCCCCGTCGCGGAGGCGGTGGCGGGGCGCGTGCCCGTGCTGTTCGACAGCGGCATTCGCTCGGGCACCGACGTGGTCAAGGCGATCGCGCTCGGCGCCGACCTGGTCGGGGTCGGCCGGCCGTACAGCTACGGCTTGGCACTGGGCGGCGCGGACGGCTGCGCGCACGTGCTGCGCGCGATC
Source organism: Sphingomonas sp. (assembly GCF_042095875.1). Classification (GTDB taxonomy): domain Bacteria; phylum Pseudomonadota; class Alphaproteobacteria; order Sphingomonadales; family Sphingomonadaceae; genus Sphingomonas. The sequence goes on along the minus strand of NZ_JBELMJ010000026.1, from coordinate 5,299 downwards.
CTGGCGGAGGCCGACCTGCTGATGGCGGTCAACGGCCTGCCGTCACTGGAGGCGGTTCGCGCCGCGGGGGCGACGCGGACCGATCGCTAGGGCTCAGCCCTCGCCGTCAGGGAAGTCGGTCGCGAGGCTCGCCGCGCGCTGCGCCTCGATCTCCTCGACGCGCGCGCGCAGCCGGTCGGTCACCGCGTCGATGCCGAACTTGCCCAGCACGAAGTGGCGCGGCGGCTGGTCGCGCGCGACCGCGTCGATCATCGCCTCGGCGGCGCGGATCGGATCGCCGGGCTGCTGGCCCGAGTAGCCGCTGGTCTGCGCCATTCGCGCCGCCGCGGTGTCGGCATAATCGGCGATACGGCTTTCGGTCTGCTTGAGCGAGCGCCCCGCCCAGTCGGTGCGGAACGGCCCCGGCTCGACGCAGGTGACCGCGATGCCGAGCGGCGCGACCTCGGCGGCGAGCGAGTCGGAGAAGCCCTCGACCGCGTGCTTCGACGCCGCGTAATAGCCCGAGGCGGGAAAGCCGACGAGCCCCGCGACCGAGGTTACGTTGACGATCGCGCCGCCGCGCCGCGCGCGCATGTCCGGTAGCACCGCGCGCGTCATCGCGAACAGCCCGAAGACGTTGGCGTCGAACTGCGCGCGGATCGCCGCCTCCTCGCCCTCCTCGATGCTCGACTGGTACCCGTAGCCCGCGTTGTTGACGAGCACGTCGACGCGGCCGAACCGCTCGGTCGCGGCATGGACGGCGGCGAACACCTGCGCCGCGTCGGTGACGTCCAGGTCGACCGCCAGCGCGCGGTCGGGCGCCGGTTCGATCAGGTCGGCGACACGTTCGGCGCCGCGCGCGGTCGCGACGACGCGCCAGCCGCGCGCCAGCACGCGCTCGGCGAGCGCGCGCCCGAAGCCGGTCGAGCAACCGGTGATCAGCCAGACGGGATCGGCGGGCAGCGGCATGGAAACGTCCTTTTCGAATGGAGCCGCGGTGCGGTCACATCGGCAACGGGACATGACCGGCTACGTTCCGACGTCCGCCTGCGCTATGGTGCGGCATGGCGGCGAGCGGACGTGAACGAGCGATCAGTGCCGGCGGCGTGATCGCGCTTCACGCCGCGGTCCTGCTGCTGGTGCTGCACGCCCGGCCGCCGCGCCCGCTCCCCACGTCGGCCGCGCCGCTCGCCACGTTCGACGTCGTTCCGCCTCCGCTGCCAACCCCAGCCGCACCCGCACCCGCGAGGCAGCGCACGGCTCGACCGGCGGCCGCCAGCGGGCGGGCAGGTGCGACCGCGACGCGCAGCGCGGTAGTCGCGCCGCTGCCGATCGTCGCGCCGCCGCTGCCCACGATCACCGCGCCGCTCGTTCCCGACGATCGCGCGGCGCCCGTCGGCGGAACCGCGGCGCTGGGCACGGGCACGGGAGTCGGGTCGACCGGTACGGGCAGCGGAAGCGGGGTGCGCGGAGACGGCAGCGGTGCCGGCGGCGGCACGCGCGCGCGATTGGTGTCGGGCACGATCGGCCCGCGCGACTATCCCAAGCCAGAGCGGAGAGAAGGAATCAGCGGCAGCGTGACCGTCGGCTTCGTCGTCGCGGCGGACGGCCGGGTGCACGGCTGCACCGTGGCGCAGTCGAGCGGGAACGCGGCGCTCGATGCCACCACCTGCCGGCTGGTCGAGGCGCGCTTCCGCTACGCGCCCGCACGCGACGCGAACGGCGTCGCGGTCAGCGAGCGGCGCGGCTGGCGGCAGCGCTGGTGGATCGAGCGGAACTGAGGCCGGCCGGGCGAGCGCTGCGAGGCGCCGCCCGGCCCGCGCGCCTCATCGCAGCAGCAATTCGCCCAGCGACACCATCGCGGAGGCGGTCGCCTGCGCGAAGATGATGGCGGCGGCGGACAGGCCGAGTGCGGCGGCGGCGATCCCGCCCGTGTGTCCGACTTGCTTGATGGTACTCATGTGGCGTCCTCTCCTAAATGGAGCCGGGGCCACCTGTCCGGGGTCTCCCGGTCCGTCTCACATTTGTACGCCACATGAACGGCCGAGTCCATAGCATGACCGGTCCGGCCACTATCGTCACGGAACTGCCACAAACACGGGTGGGAGGACGCCGCGGCGGCGCCCTCCCCCTTCTGGCGATCAGCCCTCCCTTCGCGCGATCAGATACCGACGATCCCGCCGTCGTTCTTGGTGATGACGATCGTCGCAGAGCGCGGGCGGCTGGTGCCCGCCTGCCCCGCTTGCGACGCGGGCCAGCTCGACGTGATGTTGCCGGCGTTGCCATTCTCGCCGGGGTGCTGGATATTGACGAACAGCGAGCGGCCGTCGGGCGTCGAGGTGATACCGGTGATCTCGCACTCCTTCGGCCCGACCAGGAAGCGCTTGAGGTTCGCGCCCGGCGCCGCACCGATCCGCGTCGTCGTCGTGCTGGTGGTGGTCACGCCCGCGGCGGTCGTCAGCGTGTTGTTGACGGTGCGCGTGCCGCCGTCGCCGACGCGGCCCGGCAGCGCGGCGAGCATCATGCAGTTGGTGACGTCGGTATAGGCGCCGTCGTCGGTCTGGATCCACAGCACCGGCGCGACCTGCCCGGTCACGTTGGTGTTGCGCCCGAACCACAGCCCGTCGGGTGAGGAGAAGTCGTTGCTGGCGTCGAGCCCCGACAGGTTGATGTTGGCGCGGTCGAGGTCGGCGCCCGATCCGAAGGCGTAGACGTCCCAGCTGAACGCGGTCGCCTCGGTCGTGTCGCCGCTCTCGCGCACGCGGATGACGTGGCCGTTGGCGTTGCCGCGCGTCGCTTGGGCTGACGTGGGCGGATCGGCGTTGACGACGTCACCCTGCGGCAGCTTCGGGTCGACGTAGGCGCGCGGGTTGGGCGCGTCGGTCGTCGCCGGCGTGCGCGACGAATTGTTGGTCAGCGTGCAGTACATCTCGCCGTTGACCGGGTTGACTGCGGTCCACTCGGGCCGGTCCATCCGGGTAGCGCCCAGCACGTCGGCGGCGAGCCGGGTGTTGATCAGCACGTCGGCCTGGTCGGCGAAGGGATAGGTGGTGTTCGCCGCGGTCAGTCCGTTCTGCCCGAAGACGAGCGGCAGCCACTGCCCCGTGCCGTCGGCGTTGAAGCGCGCGACGTAGAGCGTGCCCGCGTCGAGGTACTTGTCGCCGATCGCCAGCCGGTCGGCGTTGCCCGCGTCCGCCTCGGCCCAGGCCACGTTCGACACGAACTTGTAGATATATTCGTTCTGCGCATCGTCGCCCATGTAGAACGCCGGGCGCGTGCCCGCGATCGTGCGGCCGGGCCAGCACCCCTCGTGGTTCATCCGGCCGAGCGCGGTTCGCTTGCGCGGCGGGGCCGCGGGGTTGAACGGATCGATCTCGACCACCCAGCCGTACTGAAACGGCTCGTTGCGGAAATCGGCGCTGCCGTCCGCCGCCAGGCCGGCGGTCGCGGTCGCGTTCCACTTGGCGAAGCGCGTGTCGCCCGCGGTGGAGGGCTGGACGGTCGACCAGCCGTAATTTCCGCTCGCCCCCTCGCGCACGCCGTAGCGCGCGAGCGAGACGTTCTGCTTGGCGAGACCCGCGGCGGTGCGGACCGCGGCGTCGCCCGCGGTGCGGCGGAAATAGCCCGCCCAATTCTCCTCGTTGGTCAGGTAGGTGTTCCACGGCATCTGGCCGTTGGCGCAATTGTTGATCGTGCCGCGCCCCGCGGTCGCGTCGGGCGAGTAGAGCGTTCGCAGCTGCGCGTTGCCGCGCACGGGTCCGTTGATGACGGTCGGCGTGTTGGGGGTGACGCGGCGGTTGAGCGCGGACGCCTGCACGTAGCTCCACGCTCCACCGCTCGCGCGGGTCACCTCGATCGCGGACACGCCGTGCGCCTCGATCTCCTTGATCGCCTCCGCCTCGGGGCGGCGGCCGCCGACCGTGGTCGGACCGGCGGGGTGGAGATAGGCTTGCGTGATGTTCTCGTGGTTGAGCACCAGCATGCCGCGCGTGTTGTTCGCCGCGTCGGGCGCGCCGGCGGTCGCGCCCAGCCCGAAGAAGCTCATCCCGTCGTGATGATCGCCCGCGCGCTGCGCGAAATTGGTGTCCTGCCCGTCGTTGCCGTAGACGCTGACGCCCGACGCGATCGGATCGCCCAGGCGGTAGAGCACCGCGACCGAGTAACCCTCGGGCACGGTCACGACGTCGTTCAAATTCTTCGCCACCGCGGTGAAGCCGAGCGTCGCGGGGTTGACCGTGACGGTCGTGTCCGCGCTGCTGGTCTGCCCGCTCGCGCCCGACGCGGAGAAGCGGAAGACGAGCGCGGTCGCCGCCGCCACCGCGGGCGCGACGAAGGTGGTGACCCCGCCCGCGGTGCTGAGCGTCACCGTCGGCCCGCTCACCTGCGTGTAGCCCGACGTGGTCGCGTTGTTGCCCGCGAGGCCGTTCAGCGTCACCGTCTTGCCGGCCGAGGTCGTGATCGAATCGCCCGCGCTCACCACCACGCCCGGATCGTCGAGCTCGTCGCCGCCGCACGCCGACAGCAGCACGGAGCCGAACGCCGCGGTGGTCATCGCCGACAGGCCGCCGAATAGCGTCTGGCGGCGCGAGTAGCGCTGCTGGACGATCTGGTTCAGGTGCGGGTTGCGGCTAGCGTTGGTGTCGACGTCGCCGTCGTCGTAGCCGATCGTGGTGAGGCTGAGCTCGGTCATGTGAAATCCCCCGGTGCGCGCCGCTCCCACGACGCCGTCGCGTCCCTGTGACGGGTTCACGCGACACGGCGGTGGCAGTTCGGTGATGGATCGGTGACGCGCGCGTTGCACTTCCGCGACACCGGACGGCGCTATTGTGTGCCACGCCAAATCTGCTAAAGGCGCGCTCGAACCGGTCGGGCTCGCCCCGCTCGGCTCATCCGTCCAAGACAGTGGGTGCCGCGGATCTGCCGTGGCTTAATTTCCCGCCGAGACGGGGAAACAGGATTTCAACGCACCTCGGTTCGCGCAACCCGCCGCCGTCGTGCCGCTCCCAGCGGGCATTCCCTTCCCCATCGTCGGACACACCGTTCGCGCCGCTCGGCGCGGGCGGGACAAGCAACCGGGCGCGGCGCTTCGGCGGCGCGCTCATGAACGTGGAGAATGGCATGGATCGTGCGCAGAAAAGCGCAGCCGTTGCCGAGCTGAACAGCACCTTCTCCGAGGTCGGCGTGGTGGTTGTCACCCGCAACCTCGGCATGACGGTTGCGCAGTCGACCGACTTGCGCAACCGGATGCGGGATGCCGGCGCGGTATACAAGGTCTCGAAGAACAAGCTTGCCAGGATCGCGCTCGACGGCACCGACTATG
>NZ_JBELMJ010000025.1:0-43731 GCF_042095875.1 Sphingomonas sp. | reverse complement strand
GACAACACCGGTCGGTCTCTGGTTGCCGCTGGATGAAAGGCGGGGGTCACGTCACTCCGACAAAGGACCTGCCAATCCTGCACACGCACTTATTCTCGGGATGCCCTTCAAGGACGCGGAGAATGGCGGTTTCGTCGGTATGGTCGCCGCCGATATCCTCGCTCGGAAGGTCGACGCCGCTCACCTGCACGACGCGGTCAAAACCTTGACGCCATCCACTCGATAATTAGGCGGGATTTGGTCTCCTAATGCCGACGCCGACTGCCGCAGTCCGTATTTTCCTCTACCCCTACCCTCGTCTGGGAGGGCGGTGATTTAGTGTGCTGAGGTGCCGAAGGTGCGCTTGGCGGCGACCGCTGCGCGGGAGATTGATGGCAGCTATTGTCGCGGCCAGCCCTGCTAAGGGTAAGTGTCGTCGCAGCGCGAAATCGCCCTGTCCAGCTGCTCGGCGGGCCAACTCGCCGCGAGGCACCGGTTAAGGGGCTTGGTAGCGCAACTGCGTCAGATCAAGCGAGCGAATGAACCCAAAAAACTTAGAAAATATAGCGCGATCGAACGGCACATTATCGCATTAGCTGTGGCGTTTATCCGAAAATAGGGGTGTCACCCTTGTCGAGCGAACCGGGACCCGCGCTCGTCCTCACCATATTGGATTTGTGACGCTGCCCGTCTGTGACCGTATTGTGTTGGTCTCGGCGTTGGCACAACAAGCGACGGTGCATCTGCTGCTGCTCTGCGGCATGATTTACCGGATTATTACCGGAAAGCTCACACCTTCGCCGCTAAGCCATTGAGAAATGGCGCACCCGACAGGATTCGAACCTGTGGCCTCTGCCTTCGGAGGGCTTGCCAATAGTGGAACTGGCGCAGTTTTCCGCCGCTTTGCCCGCGTTGACTGGCGGAACAGGACGTGAATCGACGTTCGTTGCCCGGACATAGCCCGGACGCTTACCGCTCGTGCGCACGTCGAGCTTCTTCCATGTATTCTGGGTGGTGGTGAGCGTAGAGTTGCGTGGTACGCGCATCGGAGTGCCCAAGCCATCCGCCGATCTGGTGCAACGGCACGCCCTTCTGCGCCATCCACGTCCCGCAGGTATGCCGCAGGGTGTGCGGCGACACCTTCGCCAGCCCCGCGCGCTTTACCGCGCCGCCAAAGCTGCCGTTGTTGCTATCGCCTATGTCGAGGATTGGACGGCCCTTGTCGTGGATGACATGCCCGAGGTCGCTACCACGCCGACGTGCCAGGCGCAGGAAAGTCAGCAGCCCGCGCGGGATCGGCTGGCGAGCGCGGCGCTTCCCCGTCTGTGTCTCGCCTTCACGCGCAAAGTTAATGCGCCCACGCACTAGGTCGATCTGAGGCCAGCGGAGCGAAAGGATCGCTTCCTTGCGCGCCCCTGTGTAAAGCCCGATCAGGATGAACAGCGGCAGGTACAAACGCACGTCCGCCCGTCCGGTGCGGGCAGCGTTCAACAGCGCAGACGCTTCCGATCGCGTGAGCCATCGCTCTTTGCCGTCTGGCTTCTCGGGTAGTTGGACGTGCGGTGCGGACGTGAGCCGTTTTTCCTCCACGTACAGATTGAGCGCGGCGCGTAAGGTCGTCAGCTCACGGCGAATCGTTGCGGGTGCCCGGCCGCGTTCTTTCGCATAGGCCCGGCACGTGCTTTTGGTGATGTCGCTTACCGGCCGCTCACCCCAGTAGGGTAGGAGGGCGGCGATGGCGTACCCGATGCGCGCCGGGTCTTTGGTTTCGGGTGCGTGTTCCTCGCCGTAGAAGTCGAGAACGTCCGCGATCAGGACTTTATCGGGATCACGCGGCCGGTCTGGTCGCTCGATCCGGCGCCGTTCGCGCAGGAAGTCCGCGAGAGCTTCTTCAGCTTGGATGCGGTCTGTTGTGCCAGTCGAACGGACACGCTCGGCCCCCGCCTCGTACCAGACGATGTAGTACGCCTTACGCTTGGCGACCCATTTGAGTGACGGTCCTCGGTTGGCGCGGGGCATGTCGTTACCTTGGCGTTTCTGATGTGCTGCTCCACGTCAGCAGCTTCGAACAGGAAGGCTTTGCCGATGCGCACGGCAGGAAGCCCATTGGCGCGCATGGTGCGCAGGGTGCGAGCGGACGGCAACCCGTATTCAGTCGCTACCTCTTCGGCTGTCAGAAGCTTCATCGGGCCTGCTCCTTGAGGATGCGATCGGCATTGGCCAGTTCGAGCAGCACGTCGGCGTGGCAGGGCTTGCCGTCATCCCGACACCAGCAAGCGAGATTGGAGCCGCGGAGACGCGGCAAATCGCGCATCACGGCGGCTCGATGCTCCAGCTGACGGGCGACGCTCACCTTCGAGGTGAGGCAGACGCGCCCGTCCAGCAAGTGGCGGTAAAGAAACACGCACTGCTCTCGCGTGCCATCCTCTCCGACGACAAACGGGTTGCCGAGCAGTAAAGGACGCGCGACCGACACGGTGTTCGCCGGCATCCGCCACCCCTTCTTGCGGGACAGCTGCACCCGGCGCGGACGCTCGTCATCTACCATGTCATGTATCCCTGATACGGAGGATGGAGGAGTCATGCGGCGAGGCTTTCGGCCGACAGTTGCTCGACCTTGTCAATCCGCTCACCAATCCAGCGCATCACCGGCACTGCCATGCTGTTGCCGAGGGCCTTGTAGCGCGGGCCGTCTGCCATCGGCTTTCCACGGTGCGGCACCAGCGTGTAGTCGTCGGGGAAGCCTTGGAGGCGTTCGCACTCGCGCGGGGTAAGGCGACGGACTGCGGATGTGGCAATATACGTCTGTTGCTTCATGCCGGGTTCTGCCGCCAGTGCGCCCGCGACGTGCATGGTTCGCACCTCGTCACGCTGATTCTGCGCGAAAGCGATAGCTGGCATAATACCCGCGTTGGCGTGACTGCCGCTGTGGCCACCAGCGCGGAGGGTCGGTGCGATCTCGCCAGCGTCTGCGCCATAGTCCTTAGCGGAAAAGCAAACCGCCTGGACCTCCGCCCGCGCCTCTAGCGTGTAAGCGCAGTCCCGTTGAACCCCGATACCATCCGGGCCGCTGTTGATGTTCTCTCGAAGTGCGCCAGCCTGAATAGCGTGCACCGGCACGAGCGGCGTTCCGCGTCCCGTACCATCTTCCGACGCATCAAACCCCTCACCTCGCAGCGCATGGGCTAAGACAGGCTGGAGATACCCTGCTGCCGCTTCATCGGTTCCTGCTCCCGGTCCTCCCCCACCGCCGCTAGCGCGGCTTGTAAGGACACCGGCAACGTCTTGCCCCGCTTTTCGGCGCGGCGCAGGATGCCCCGACAGGCTGTGGCGCTCAGAAAGTACCGCTGCGGCACCTCGCCAGTTTCCAGCACATCCGACAACGAACACGCGTCGGCGTCGCTGTGGAACTCCGAAGAACTGAGCGTCCAGAACTCGGTAGGCGAACCCATACCCGAGTTCCCCCAGCCCCCCGAGGATGGCTCCAAATGCCCTCCCTCCGTCAATTGACAGGACGCCGGGGACGTTCTCCCAGACCACCCAGCGGGGCCGTGTGCGATCAGCAAGCCGGAGAAACTCAAGCGAGAGGTTGCCACGGTCGCCATCCAGTCCAGCTCGGAGGCCGGCGACGCTGAAATCCTGGCAGGGGGTTCCGCCCACGAGAAGGTCGATTGCTCCATATTCATCGCCTCGGATGGTTGTGAAGTCGCCATGCAGCGGCGTATCGGGATAGTGGTGCGCGAGGACGGCGCGGGGTGCTGCCTCAATCTCGCTGTAGGCAGCGGCGATCCAGCCGAGCGGCTTCCACGCGACCGTGCTGGCGCTGATGCCCGCGCACACGTCCAGGTAGCGCAAACCGCTCACTCTTCACCCCCATCCTGATCGCCCTGCTCGATAGAGAGGCGGCGGATGGCGGATGGCTTCCACATGCCGAAGGTCAGGACACGCAGCCCAAGGCGCTTGGCATCCCGCCACGCTTCTACGACGCTGGCGATCTCGGCCGCGTCTTCCTCCACCGCTGTATTATCGAGTGCGGGCGAGAGGGCTTCAGCCGCCTCGGACAGCAACCGTCTGACCTGCATCGGCATGTACTGATAGGTGACGGCCGCGCGGATGCGTTCAGCCAGATCGCCGCTGTTCCGCGCCCCCTCGTTTCCTACAGAGGTGGGGATAGGGGATGCAGGGGCAGCGGAGAGCATGGCGGACCAGATGCGCCGACGCTTAGCGAATAGCGGGCATTCCTCGGTGTCGCCCTCACGCCCTGGCAGGGGCGTCGTCTCCTGCATGGGTCTGCCGGGCCGATGCTTCTCGCACGCGCCTTGCAGCATCGCCTCTGTCGGCTCACGCGGCACCATCACCATGTCCCCGAGAGTAGGGGTGGTGGATGTCAGGTGGTGACGAGCGAAGGCGACCATCGCGTCGAGGCAGACCTGCCCGCCATCCCGGTGCGATATGCGCCCCTCGCGCACCGCCGCAGCTTGGACGACGAACCCGTTCTTCTCACACTCAACGGCGAAGAACTCGCGCGCCTCGTCCAGCAGGTCGGGTTGAATATCGGTGGTTGAGGATGCCGGGCACGCGTTCGTGCTTTCGGGTAGGTTATCCACGGTCGGCCTCCCCGGTGAAGGTTTCGCCGTAGTCCTCGTCGGGGCGCCCGAACGGCACGTCATCGCTGATCGTCGCGACCTCGTCCGCCACTCGGCACAGCGCCTGAATTTCGTCCATGATCGGCCGCACGACCGGGCGCACCGCCTTGCCGTCGTCGCTGTTCCACCACGCCGTGAACGCCTCGGTGCCCTCGCGCGCCTTGTCGCGGGCGCCATCCATAATGGCCTTCTGCTCCTGCGCTTCGCTCTGCCCCCGCGCCCACTTCGCCATCGCAGCGCCGGTGTACTCACCCATCGGCCGGCGCGGGTCGAACAGGCCCTTGAACTGATCCGCGACCTTGATCTGGTGGACCGGGCAGCCCGGCGCCGACGGGTCGAGGATCACCATCGCGGTCATCTCGAACATCAGGTCGCCGTCGCTCGCGGGATCCCAGGGCACGTCCTCGCGGCGCGTCTTCGTCGGGCGCGCGTTCTTCGCCTTCGCGCCAAACCCGGCCTGCATCACCGGCTTGGCGCGGGTGCAGATGATGATGTTGGTCTTCGCGCGCACGATGCGGTCAATCAGGCGGCGGTAGCGCGGCTTCACCTCCGCCCAGGCGAGCTGGCTGTATTTGGCCGGGTCGACCGGCGAAGTGTTGTTGTACCGTGCGTTCTGCGCCTCCTTGTCGCGCACCAGCCGGTCGAGCACCTGCGCGTGGAGGTCGAGCACCCCGCCGACGCCCTCCCAGGCGTGCGAGAAGCTGTCCATGATGAGCACCGGCAGTTCGGCAGCCTCCGCCGCGTCGATCACCTCGATCCAGCGTTCCGGTCCGAACCCGACGACCTCGCCCGCCTCGTTCGTGGCGGCGAAGTCGAAGTGCATCATTTCCGGGAACGCCTCCTTGTAGTGCAGCGCGCGCTTGTTCTCGGTGTCGACGTAGCCAATCGGCGCGCCTGACTTGCCGACCATCTCCTGAGCCATGCCGCGGGCGACCAGCAACGCGCTGTAGGTCTTCCCGGTGGCGCTGCCGCCCGACAAGCCTAGCGCGATCGTGAGCGGGTCGTTGATCTGGGTGACGGGGATGAAGCGGATGGACATTATGCGGCCTCCTTGTATTCGCGCTCGATCAGCCACGCCGGGGCATCCACCTCGTGGACACCCGCCGGGTAACCGGGCCAGTTGTTGGTGGTCAGGCACTCGCCCCAAAGTCGGCGCGCGCGGGCTGCGCGGCTCTCGCCGATGTCACGGAACGATCCCGACAAGCGAATCAGCGTCACCTCGTGGGGTGCCGGCTTCTCCTGGAAGATGAAGGTGAAGGCGCGGTCCTCGCCGGTGACCGCCTTCCACACTGCAAGGTAGTGCGCCGCCTGAACGTCGTAGCCGTAATTGACGATCGACCGCAGACAGGCCTCGGGGCTCGCGTCCTCACACGTCTTGTAGTCGTACAGCGGCAGGCGCGAGTCAGCGGGCGCGTTATCGAACAGCGCGCGACACCAGATGCCGTCGATCTCAGCGAACGCCGCCATCTCCGATCGCGCAGGGTCGAGGCGGATGCCGTAACTGTCGAGCTTGGCGATGGCAGCCGAGCGCATGGCCTCTACCTGCTCGACCTCGTCCCACTTGAGCGGCGTGCGGCCGGTTGCCCGCGCGTCGGCGATGAACGCCTTGGCCTCCTTGGTGCTCGCCGCGCCGTTCGCCGCCAAGAACTCGTCGGGGATGGCGACATAGTCCTCGCCCACGCCGAGCAGCGCCCGGTGCGCCGCGGTGCCCATGTCAAATGTCTTCCGCTCAACCGACACGTGATCGGGATTGAGCCGACGACATGCGTGCCAGGCATGGAGCGGCGACTTGCTGGTGATCACCTTGGCGATCGTCGACGACAGGCTCGGCAGCGGGGCCGGGTCACCATGATAGGTGGCGGCGTCCATCTGGTGGAGGCCGGCGCGGAAGGTGGTCGCCTCGCCTACCCCTGCATCGGTGCAGGACGGCTCAGGCTCGCGATAATCCAATGCGAATGGGTTGTCGGTCATCGTCAGAACCTCAGCGTGACGTTGGGGATTTCACCGGCAAGAATGGCCACCACGATCTTGCGCGCGGTGTCCTCATCGGCGCCGCAGGTGATGAGCGCCTGCTTGGCGGCGGTCTTCACGCTGGTGCGGTGCTGCTGATCGGCATCGCGCTTTGCCTGCGCGGCAGCTTCCTGCTCGGCCTGCTTCCGACGCGCGGCCTCGTCGGCAGCGATCCGGTCGCGCTCTGCCTGCGCAGTCTGCTCGGCTTCCTCGGCACGGCGACGTTCGGCGGCAAGCTGCTGGGCGTGCTCCCGATCGCGGCGTTCCTGCTCAGCGCGCGCGGCAGCCTCGGCTTCACGCTGCGCGCGCTCGGTAGCTTCACGCTCGATCCGCGCCAGACGATCAGCCTCGGCTTTCTCGGCGGCTACGCGACGCTCCTCAGCGGCTTTCGCTTCAGCCTCTGCGCGTTCCTGCTCTTCGCGAGCGACACGCTCCTGGCGCTCACGTTCGGCGCGCTCCGCAGCCTCTGCGCGCAGCTTCTCCAGCTCGGCGCGATCAGTCTCTTCCTGTGTCAGTCGGGCCAGCGCCGTTTTCAACAGGCTGACGGTGTGATCCTTGGCGCTGGTGGCCTTCTCGAACAACCCGCCGAACCGATCCGCGTCGATTTCGGTCTGCCATATGGAGGCGCCGCGCTCGCGAACCGTAGCGGCGGTGTCGTCCAGCGTGACAGTTCCGGCAGAGACGATCTGCGCAATTGTCGCCTCACATTCGGCAACGCGCGCCTTCTCGGCCTCCTCCCAGGCGGTCAACGGGCGGCGCACGTCCTCGGCAAGCTGGTCCAGCCGGTCACGCGCCACACGCCGCGCCGCATCGACGACGTTGATCTTGGCGCGCGCGTCCTCGTTCAGCTGCTTGCCAGCCGCGTCGATCGCGGTCTTGGTGCGGGTGATCTTGTACGCCAGCGCCTTGATCGCGTCGCGACCCTTGACAGTGGTCAGGTCCGGCTCGAACGCGTCGATCTCGCGCTGAATATGGTCGAACAGGTCGTCACGCTTGCCAGCGTCGAGCAGCACAATGGCGGGCTCGTGCTGGACCTGGGTGGCAATGTCGGTGCGCCCGGTCAGGGGCAGTTCTGCTACGGCGGTGCTCACAGGAAGGCTCCCATCAGGACGAGAGAGATGAAGGCTGCGCCGAACATGGCCGCGCAGACGACTGCATCGACAATCCGCCGCATCCGATCCCGGTTGAGGCTGTCGAGCATGGGGAGGACCGGCGTTGCGCGGTCGTCGGGGAGCAAGCGCGGGCGGGTCATGCTTCACCTCGCGCTTTGGCGATGGCGAGGTCGGCGTTCGCCAGCAGCGCCAGCAGCGTGGTCGGCTTTGGTGCGCCGGACAGGTGATTGCGAAGGGCGTCCAGCGCGGCGAGCAGGTCAGGCGCGGCGGCGATCAGGCAGGCATTGGCCTCCGCCTCATGCTCATCCTTCATGTGCGTCTTGGCCTTCGGCCCACCCTGATTGCGCAGAATGGCGTTGCAAATCTGAATGCCGTTCGCCGTCACGCGACGCTGCTTCTTTTTCGATACGGCCCAAGGCCCCGGAGTGTGCCCGCTCATGCTCGCCCCTCCGCTTCCTCAGCAGCCCACCGCGCAGCCTGGCGCGCACGCGAGGCAGCCATGCCGCGGTCGATCGCAGCGTTAGCGAGCGCGCGGTTCTGCGCCGTCTCCCGGTCGAGCTGATCCCGGTATGCAGGGTCGTTCCAGTAGCGCTCCAGCTCGAAGAAGTCGGTTTCCGGCGCGGGCACACCCTGCCACGGGTCGAAGCTCTCCAGCGCGTTGGCATATGGACGCATCCAGCCGGCCATCAGCGCGCACCCCCGAACATCGCCAGCATCGCCTTGTCGGCGCGGGCCTGGTGGTCGGGCGACCCGGGGTACATGCCCGCGGACAGCTCGGCGCAGGTCTGGCTGCTCAGCGGCTCATGCGCGCGCGTGCCGGTCAGCGGGTTGTGGGCGCGCGCCTCGGGGAAGGTCTGGCGGATCATGCTGCGGCTGCCGGCTTGCGGATAAACACGCAACGTGTCTCGATCGCAGTGCCGCTCTCCTTGAAGGCCCCCGCCGGGATCGTCGTCACCTCTGCACCGACCTGCGCAAGCCAGTCGCGCCAGTCCTGCGCTTCACGCTCAGTGCCGATGAAGCCATGTGCGCTGGTAATCGCCACCATGCGTCCGCCGTCAGCGAGACAGTCATAGGCGTGGCGAACGTGCCGCACATCCTGATTGCGGGTGAACGGCGGATTCATCGCGATCGCAGTCGCGCGCAGAACAGCCGGACGCTGATCGAGAAAGTCGACGACCAAGATGTCGTTGGCTATGCCCTGTGCGATCAGGTCAGAGCCGTTATCGCCATCGATCTCGACCGCAATGATGTGGTTGGCTCCGGCCTCGGCAAGCGCGGCGACGATGCGGCCTCGTCCGGCGCTGGGCTCAAGGCAGATGTCGTTATCGGTGACACCCAGCATGGCGACGATCTGCGCCGCCAACGCGGCGGGCGTCTCGAACAGTTGCAGCCTCTTTTTACGAGTCAGCGCATCGTCGATTGCGGCTCCAGACGAGATCGCCGCAGCCACCTTCTCCGACGGATCAACCGGGAATAGATGCGCGCGCCGTTTGGTGTTCCACTTACCGCCAAGCGCCTGCAAAGCCTTGTCGGTGGCTGCATACAGCGGACGAGGAAGCTGGCCCTCGGGCAGCCTCAACTCGACACCAGAGATTGTGGATCGGCGGAGGACGTCAGCTACGTCGTCTGCGATCCGAACGGTTGCGGCAGATGCCATGTCTCGCTCCCATCGCCGGGCCGCGGGGTGCGAGCCGGTGTGAGGGAGCAATATGCGTGTGGCGCATAACCCTGTCAACGGGTAATATGCGCTACATGCATTATTCTGGCGAGGTCATCCTTCGGTGCCGGTGCGCGTGAGCGTGCGGGCGACTTCCGCGATCTGCTGACGCTGGCCTGGCTTCGCTTGATCCCAGATCGACCACATGCCTTCGGGGTCGCTTGGATCTCGCATGAGCAGGTCTGCGGGACTGCATCCGTACAGCGCCGCCAGCGCTTCAAGCAGGTCCTGGTTGTAAGGCTGATCGCCGCGCTCGATCCTGCCGAGCTGAGGCTGCGAAATATGCAGCTCTTCCGCCACAGCTTCGAGCGTGCGGCCGGGCTTCACCTTACGCCATTCGCGTAGATAGGTCTTACGGCGGGCCTTCTTTTCCATGCGCTCGCAATGCGCCGCGCGCATATGCCGCGCCAGTGTCGGCGATGCATACTCATGCTTGACACGCATATGCACCACACGCATATTCCTTGAATGACACTCGACAGCTACCTCGCTTCGCAGGCGCTTACCGAGGCGAGTTTCGCCGCGAAGGTGGGCGTGGATCAGTCCACCATCAATCGCGTGCGGCGCGGTCACAGGCCGTCACCCAAGCTGATGGGGGCGATTGCGACCGCCACCGATGGCGCCGTCACACCGAACGATTTCTTTGGCCTGCCGCCTGTCTCTGGCGTCGATACGCAGGCAGCGGCATGATCTACTGCATCACAGCACCTTCGCTCGGGCTGGTGAAGATCGGCTTTTCCGACAATCCGCGCGGTCGTTTCAGCAAATTGCAGTCTGACAGCCCAGTCGCGCTCACGCTTGAGCGTGTTACGGAGGGCGACGTTGCAAGCGAGAAGGCTTTGCATCGCCGGTTCGCAGCCTTCGCCGTTCGTGGTGAGTGGTTCATGCAAACGGCTGAAATCGTCACGTGGATGGCATCTCTTGACGAGCCGAAAGCCAAGGTTCGCGTAACGCCGGTCAAGGACCTGTGCGCGGCGGTGCCGATCAGCAAAGCCTACGCAAGCATGATCCTTTCGGGTCGGCAAATTCCGTCGCGGTCGCTCGCGATCCACATCTTTCGGAAAACTGGTTGGCGTCATCCGCTGATCGCCGACCTGAGTGACGAGCAGATCGCCACGCTCGAAACGATCGAGCCGTGGACCGCCCGCGCCGACGCGCAGGCAGCCGCCTGATGGCCTGCCACAAGGAACCGCCGTTCACTGCGGAGCAGGTGGCGTGGATCGACCAGCGGATCGCGGCGAGTAGCCAAACCGCATCCGGTTCTGCAATTCTTGATCTGCTCGAACGGCTTCACGCGCGAGACCTCCAAGTTCTGCGGCTAGAAGATTTGCTGGCGAATGCGGTGCGTGGTGCATCGCCAGAACAGCTTCTTGCAGCGCTAGGTACACTGAGGCGCGAGCGTTCGGCAGAACGACCTCTTGCCCGATGGTCTGAACTGCTTGGCGGATCGCCGCAGCCCACTGCTGCTCCATGTCCATTGCATGCTCCGGTGATTGGTCGCTCCAACACCGTAGCCGGACGGGGGAATGCCGCAAGCGTCTCCCCGGAAGGGCTGTCTGCATGACCGCCCCGCTGATCCTCGCCATCGCCGTCGCGGCGGCTTTCCTGCTCCTGCTCGCGGTCGGCTTCACCTGCGACGTGGTGCGCGCCGTGCGTCGGCACCGGGCGGAGCGCTGAGAGATGACCCACCTCACCGACTTCGCCGACGACGAGGGCATCGACGACCTCACCCTCTCCCCGCTGCTCACCCTGCTCGGCGCCGCCCTGCTCGCCGCGCGCGCACTCTTCCCCGGCCGCTCGGCGCGTCAGTCGCAGGTGGGTGGTCGCTTCCATTACTCATCAGCTATCGTTTCGGAGCCGCATCATCATGCGTGACGCTAATACGATCGTTCGCGACCGCCAGCTGCTGATCCGTCGCCAGATGGACGATCGCGGCATCAGCCTGAAGGCGGTGTCGCTCGACAGCAAGATTCCGTACGCGACGGTCGTCTCGTACTTCCCGGGCGAGCGCGACCGCCAGCCCGCCGTGATCCCCGGCGCCGCGATCTACACGCTGCTGACCACCAAGGCGCTGCCCGTCGACCTGCTGTCGCTGCTGCTGCCGGACGGCTTCCAGATCGTCCGCGCGGACGAAGGGCTGGATCACGACGAGATCGAGCGCCAGTGCCGCGACTTCCTCGCCACCAAGGGCGAGGCGCATCGGCCTGACAGCCCCGGTGGGCGCGAGATCAGCGACTGCGAGCGCGTGGCGCTCGACGGCAAGGTCGTTGCGATGCGGGGGCGGGCGTGACCACCTGCAGCACCTGTTCCGCCACGCTCGGTGACCGCAACCGCTCCGGCCTGTGCCGGTCCTGCGTCGCCAAGCGGAACAACGCCGACCCGTCAACGCGCGCGAAGCAGATCGCCGCGGTGAAGGCGCATCACGCCGACCCCGCCGTCAAGGCGGGCTACGCGCAGCGCTGCGCCGAGCGGAACCGCAACCTCTCCGATGCCGAGCGCGAACAGCGCCGCGCGCATGGCCGCTGGCTGGCCGAGAACGTGCTGACGCGCGCCGACGTGCGGGCGAAGACGCTGGCGCCCGAGGTTCGCGCGCGCGCTGGTGCGGCCCGGTCGGCGACCGTGCTGCGCGACATTCCCGAGGCGTATCGCGACGAATACCGGGCGCTCTGCCGCAGTGGCAACATGTCGGCCCCGGAGGCGAAGGCCGCAATCCTGGCACAGGTGAAGTCCGACGAGCGCGCGCGGCTCGCTGCGATGTCGCCGCTCGAGCGGCAGATGGAACGCCTGAACGCGGGCGCTGCGCTGGTCGAGGTCAAGCCGCGGCGGTCGGCCGAGCACGCGATGACGCTCGGTGGCGTGGTGGCGTACCTGTGAACGCGCCCGCTCGCATCCAGCGCGAGCAGTGCGCTTCCAGCCCGCCCGCGTCATTACGCGAGGCGCGCGGGGAGAAACTGGCACGCGCATACCGCGCGACGATCTCGATGCACTGTCCGAACCAAGACGAGATGACGATGGCGGCGCGTCTGGAGCTGGCGGTGCTGCGTGACCAGGCCAGCAAGGGCATCGCGCACGCCAGCCATAGCGCTGCGATACTCTTGATGCAGGTGTCCAGCCTGGCGGCAGAGGCGGTCTACGCACCGCTCACATTTCGCAAGCTGAGCAGTCTGGTGACGGCGCTCAACCTCACCATGCTCGCCGCCCGCTCGATCGAGAGGTGTCATCGTGATTGAGCTTCGCGACTACCAGCAGGCGCTGATCGCCGGCATCCGCGCCCAGTTCAAGGGCATGGACCGCACCGTCCTCGTCCAGCTCGCCACCGGTGGCGGCAAGACCGTCACGTCCGCCTACATGGTCAAGACCGCGGCCGCGCGTGGGCGGCGCTGCTGGTGGGTGGTCCATCGCCGCGAGATCATCCTGCAGGCCAGTCGCACGTTCTGGTCGATGGAGATCCCGCACAGCCTCGTCATGGGCGGCTCGATCTCTGACGTCGACGCGATGGTGCAGGTCGGCTCGGTGCAGACGCTCGCGCGCCGGCTCGGCAAGCTGCCCCCGCCCGACCTGATCATCTTCGATGAGTGCCACCACATGGGCGCCGCGCAGTATCAGGCAATCTTCGAGGCGTGCCCGCGCGCGCAGATAGTCGGCCTTACCGCGACGCCGTGGCGGCTCGACGGTCGCGGGCTCGGCACCTGGTTCGAGAGCATGGTTCAGGGCCCGTCGGTCGCCGACCTGATGGAGCGCGGCGCGCTGTGCGATTACCGGCTCTACGCGCCGTCCTCGACCGACATCACCGGTGTCGCCAGCCAGGGCGGCGACTTCAAGCGCGACGAGCTCGCCAAGGTGATGGACAAGCCGTCGATCGTCGGCGACGCGGTTTCGCACTACCGCAAGCTGGCCGATGGCAAGCGCGCAATCGCCTTCGCGGTGTCGATCGAGCACAGCCGCCACATCGCCGAGCAGTTCCAAGCGGCGGGCATCCCGGCCGCGCACGTCGACGGCAGCATGGACAGCGGCGCGCGCGACGCGATCGTCGCCGACTTCACGACCGGCGCGATCCAGGTGCTGACCAATGCCGACCTGTTCGGCGAGGGCTTCGACGTGCCGGCGGTTGAGGCGGTGATCCTGCTGCGCCCGACGCAGTCGCTGTCGCTTCATCTACAGCAGATCGGCCGCGCGCTGCGTCCCGCCGCGGGCAAGCCTCATGCGATCATCCTCGACCATGCCGGCAACGCGATGCGCCACGGGCTGCCTGACGACGAGCGCGAATGGACGCTGGAGGATCGGCCGAAGAAGAAGCGCGGCGCGAAGACAGAGGTGCCGGTCAAGCAGTGCCCGACGTGCTTCCGCGTCCACCAGCCGGCGCCGCAATGCCCCGGCTGCGGTCACACCTACGCGGTGCAGTCGCGGGAGGTCGAGCAGGTCGATGGCGAGCTGGAGGTGGTGGACCTCGACGCGATCCGCGCGCGCAAGCGGCACGAGCTGAAGTCGGCGCGGACGCTGGAGGACCTGATCGAGCTCGGGCGGCAGCGGCGGTACAAGCATCCGGTCGCTTGGGCAGGGCACATTATGCGTCAGCGCCAAGAATGGCGGGCTCGGGCGTGACGCGCGATCTACGCATCGCCCGCTGGTGGGCTGCCGGCGCCGCATGGTTCTTTGGCCTCGCCCTGTCAGGCGCGCTCGATGTGCCGTTCTGGCGTGACGCCCCGCGCGGCGACGGTTTCGACCTGTCGCTGACCGCGGCGGTGACGGTCTGGCTCCTTGTCGGCGCGCTCCAGCGGCCTGCGCGCGTGATCCGCGTCGACGTCTCGCGTGACGGTATCGTCGTGCACGAGGCTGAGCGGTGACCCACGCCGATCTCGTCAATCGGCTGCTGCTGGCAGTTTCGCCGCTTGGCCTCGCTTGGCCGAACAACACCGGCGCGCTGAAGGTCGACGGGCGGCTCGTCCGCTACGGCCTGCCCGGTTCCAGCGACATCCTGCTCGCCGCGCGCCCCGCCGGCCGCATGTTCGGCATCGAGGCCAAGGTTGGCCGCGACGCGTGGCGCCCGCTGCAACGCAATTTCGCCGACGCTCTGACCAGCGCCGGCGGCATCTACATCCTCGCACGCTCCACCGATGGCACCGGTGACGACGCGGTCGCGCACACGCTGGAGATCATCCGTGGCAGCTGAGGCGATACAGCTCAACGCTTGGCGGGGACGTCTCCAGGTAGGCGCGAAGGGCGAGCGGAAGACGCTCTACAACCTGATGCTGTACCTGCAGAACCTTCCAGGGCTCGGCGCGACGATCCGGTTCAACGAGCTAGCGGGCATCGTCGAATGGAAGGGAGAGCCGCTGCGCGACGCCGATTACGTCGACATTCAAATCTTGGTCGAGAAGGCCGGGTTCCAGCCGAACAAGACCGACATCCCCGCCGCGGTCGCGCGCCTCGCGTTCGACCACGCGTATCACCCGGTGCGGCAGTATCTCGACAACCTTAAGTGGGACGGCATCAACCGGCTCGACCGGTTCCTGCCGATTCTGTTCGGCACGCGCGACACGGCATACGAGCGCGCGATCGGCGCACGGTGGATGATCGGCGCAGTCGCGCGCGTCTACCAGCCCGGCTGCAAGATGGACACGATGCTGGTGCTGGAGGGTCCGCAAGGACTCAAGAAATCCACCGCCCTGCGCACGCTGTTCGGCGCGCAGTTCTTCACCGAGATGGTCAACGAGCTGCGCGACCACAAACGCTTTGTCGAACAGATCGCGGGCAAGTGGGTGGTGGAGTTCGCCGAGCTATCCGCGCTGCGCAAGGCGGACGTCGAGATGGTCAAGGCGATCATCACGATGCAGATCGACAAGACGCGGCCGTCATACGGGCGGCACACGGTCGAATATCCGCGTCAGTGCGTGCTCGCCGCGTCGGTCAACCCGAAGGCCGGGCAAGGCTATCTTACCGACCGTACCGGGAACCGCCGTTTCTGGCCGGTCGCATGCACCGCGATCGACCTCGCCAAGATCGAGCGCAAGCGCGACCTGCTGTGGGCCGAGGCGCTGGTGCGATACCGCGACGGCGAGCAGTGGTGGTTGACCGATGAGGAAAACGCGCTCGCAGTCGGTGAGCAGGACGCCCGCATGCAGCGCGATGCTTGGGAAGAGACGATCGCGGCGCACCTCACGCCCGGGTTCACATACACCTCGACGCAGTTGCTGGTTGAAGCGATCAAGATGCCGCTCGACCGTCTCGATCAACGCGCCAAGGAGCGCATAGCCGAGATCATGACCGATCTCGGATGGGATCAGGCGTGGGGTAAGGAGCGCCAGGCAGACGGATCGCGTAAGAGCGCGCGCGTGTGGCGGCTGCCATCGTGACGGTGTCCACACCAACCACCCGAACGCGTGGACAATCGACGGACCGTGTGGACACTCCACGGCCGGTTCGGACCTGCGTCCACGCCCGTGTCCACGGCATGTCCACGCCAGGGTGTGGACACCAAATTCCGCAGTTTTCTGCGGCGTTCTCTACCCTGTCCACACTGTCCACACCTTATGTTGTAAATAAAGGGAAAAGCGGTGGAATGGGGCTTACGACCCCCGTTTCAGACCGCGAACGGTTTCAGGGTGAGGGTGTGGACACCCAACCTGTGGACACCCCGGACAAAGCGGCAGCGGCATGACCCGCTTCCCCCTCACCGACTTCCTCATCGCGGCGCTCAAGGGCGAGGTCGGCACCGATCCGATAGCTGCAGCGGCGAAGTACGGCATCCGGGCTGACTGGGCGAAATTCTACATGGAGGAGACGGGGCGTGGGTGAGGTGGATCTGACGCGGCCGATCGAGGCTGTGCACGTGAGTGGCGCGGTTGTGCCGACGACGCGGAACGAGCGCGGACATGTTCTGTGGTCGCATGGTCTGGTGCAGCACTGCGTGTTCTACGACCCTGCTGGCATCGAGGCCGAGCGCGGTGACTGGACGCTGCGGAATGTCGAGAGCGACACGGAGGAGCGCGACCTTGTCGAGGTAATGGCGCGTGCTGCAGCAGCCGAGATGGGCTGGCAGTGGGATGGTGCACACATGGTTGAGCATGCGTGGGAAACGCCGCGGTCGCGAGATGCTTGGCGCCGGTCTATCCGCGCTGCGCTGAAAGTCGCGCGCGATCAGCAGGTGTTGCTATGACGGCGAAAGCGACCCTCCCCGCATACCTCGACGACCTCGTCGCAACGCACCGCCGCGCGACCAAGGAAGCTCGGGGGATCGTCTACCGCGCGCTGTTCCGCGCCGCTCGACGTGGTGAACGCTGTCCGACTGCGGACGACCTGTGCGACATCACGGGGATGAGCCTGACCGGCACGGTGTACATCGTGCAGAACCTGGAGGCGCGCGGGCTGATCCGGGTCTGGCGGTTTCAGAAATCGCGCGTGGTGGAGATCGTGGCGACCGGCGAGCGCACCGCGGCGTCTGGCGAGACGATCCCGCATCGGGCGAGGGGCACGCGGCAGATTCACAAGCCGCGGGCGCAGCGTATGGTGATGGCATGAGTGGTCGCCCGACATCGTTCAAGCCCGAGTTCGTCGAGCAGGCGCGCAAGCTGGCCGCGCTCGGCGCTACCGACCGTGAGGCTGCCGAGTTCTTCGACGTGGCGGAGAGCACGCTGTACCTGTGGAAGCACACCCAGCCGGAATTTTCGGAGGCCCTAAAAGTTGGCAAGGATGCGGCGGACGAGCGCGTGGTGCAATCGCTGTATCGCAAAGCGGTCGGCTACAGCTTCGACTCGGTGAAATACCATGCGTTCGAGGGCTGCGTGACTGAGACGCCGTGCGTTGAGCATGTACCTCCCTCCGATACTGCGGCCATCTTCTGGCTGAAGAACCGCAAGCCGGCTGAGTGGCGTGACAAGACCGAGGTGGCGGTCGATGTGACCGATCGCGCCGCGCTGCTGGCCGAGCGCCGGCGCCGGGCTGCCGAGGCGGGCAATGCCGACGAAACCTGATCCCGAGTTGGAGCTGATCGACGACATCGCCAGCTTCACGCACGACCCGCTCGCGCACTCGCTCTACGCCTACCCGTGGGGCGAG
Source organism: Sphingomonas sp. (assembly GCF_042095875.1). GTDB lineage: Bacteria > Pseudomonadota > Alphaproteobacteria > Sphingomonadales > Sphingomonadaceae > Sphingomonas. Next base: position 26,212 of record NZ_JBELMJ010000025.1, on the reverse strand, counting down.
GGCGAGCTACAGGGGGTCAACGGCCCCCGCACGTGGCAGGCGGACGTCATGCGCGACATCCGGGATCACCTGAGCAACCCAGCGACCCGGCACACGCCCTGCCGCGTCTCTGTGGCGTCTGGGCACGGCATCGGGAAGTCGGCACTGATCGGCATGCTGGCGGGTTGGGGCATCGACACCTGCGAGGATTGCAAGATCGTCCTGACCGCGAACACCGAGCCGCAGTTGCGCACGAAGACCATGCCCGAGATCGCGAAGTGGCGGCGCCTGTCGATCACCGCGGACTGGTTCAAGGTCACGGCGTCCGCGCTCGCGTCCACCAGTCCTGGTCACGACAAGTCCTGGCGGCTCGACGCGGTCACCTGGTCGAAGGAGAACACCGAGGCGTTCGCCGGCCTGCACAACCTCGGCAAGCGCATCATCGTGATCTACGACGAGGCCTCGGGCATTGACGACAAGGTGTGGGAGGTGACGCTCGGCGCGCTGACCGACGAGAACACCGAGATCATCTGGATCGCGTTCGGCAACCCGACGAAGAACACGGGCAAGTTCCGCGAGACGTTCGGTCGGCTGCGCAACCTGTGGAAGACGCGCCAGATCGACAGCCGCACGGTGGAGGGCACGAACAAGGCCTATCTCGACGAGCTGGTGCAGACCTATGGCGAGGACAGCGACATCGTGAAGGTACGTGTCCGCGGCATGTTCCCGTCGGCGTCGTCCATGCAGTTCATCGGCAGCGACGTGGTGGAGGCGGCGCGCTACCGCCCGCTGGAGCATACGCTGCTGTCCGATCCGGTGATCTTTGGCGTCGACTGCGCGCGGTTCGGCGACGACCACTCGACGCTCGCCATCCGGTGCGGTCGCGACGCGCGATCGCGGCCGTGGAAGCGCTGGCACGGCGTCGACGCGATGACGCTGGCCGGCGACATCGTGCTCCAGGCGCGGCAGTGGCACCCGGACGCGATCTTCATCGACGCGGGCAACATCGGCGCGGCTGTGGTCGACCGCGTGCGCCAGTTGCTGCCCGACACGCTGGTGGTAGAGGTGTGGTTCGGCGGGAAGGGCAGGGACGTGGTGCTCGCCAACGGCATGCAGATCCGCACCGCCAACAAGCGCGCGGAGATGTGGTCGAGCGTCAAGGCGTGGCTGCCCGGCGCATGCATCCCGGACGATCAGGAACTCGCCGACGACCTGGTCGGACCGGAATACGGGTTCAATGCCGAGCAGGCGATCCAGCTTGAGAAGAAGGAGCACATGAAGGCGCGCGGGCTGAAGTCGCCAGACGATGCCGACGCGCTCGCCTGCACCTTCGCCGAGCCCGTGATGCCGCGTGAGGTGCCGGGGTATCTCAACCCGGACGTGTACGATGGGGGCGGTGACTATGAACGCTACGCCTGATCCGCGGCGGGTGCCTGTCGAGCGGCCGAAGACGGCCGAGGAATTGCGCAAGGAGCAGATGGACCGTGCGATCGACGATGAGCTGGCGCGGATGGCGTCGAAGTGGGACTATGAGCGGTATTGAGGAGGCGATGATGGCAGACGCTGAGCAAATCGTACCGACGCAGGAGGAGCGCGAGATCGTCGCGGGGTACATCTACGATGCCGGTTACATGAACGGTGCTTACGCAATCAGGCAGGGCGAGGTCGACAAGCAATACCAAGAGGATTTCGCGAAGCTGCGCGCCTACCGTGCGAATGCTGAAACTGAAATCCGTGGCGAAATAGCCGCGTGGTATCAGCGCGAAGGATACCTCCTGGACGAAGACGATGTGCCTGCTGCAATCCGCGCTGGCTCTGCAACCATCGGTGCGCCGGTAGTTCTGTAGGGCTGCTCAGCGACAAGCAGTAATCTTCCGCTGATTCAACGCCCTTCCACCACGTCGTACCCCGCCTACAAGCGGAGGTCTGACGACAATGTGCATGGGCGGAACACCGGAGATGCCGACCGTGCCCGAGCGGCAGGCGGCGAAGCTTCCCGACGGCGGTAGCGCGACCAACACCGACACCCAGGCAGCCGCCCGTCGCCGCGCACTGATGGCGACCGTCCTGACCAGCAACAACGGCGCGATCGGCATGCCGTCCGTGTCGGGTGCCGGCACCAAGGCGGCGCTGGGATGACGACCCCGACGCTGCGGGAGCGTTGCGAGAAGCGGCTGGCCGGTCTGAAGGCGATGCGCACGCCGCGCGACGCCGAATGTGCCGAAATCGCGCGCCTCGCTGCACCCGCGCGCACGCGGTTCCTGACCACCGCGACAAACCAGGGCCGGCGCAAGGGCCCGACCGTGCTCGACAGCCACGGCAGCCGCGCCTTCCGCACGCTGACGGGCGGCATGACGTCGGGCCTGTCGTCGTCGTCGCGTCCGTGGTTCGCGCTCGGCACCTACGACGCCGACCTGATGCAGGACGAGGACGCGAAAGCGTGGCTGCAAGAGGTCGAGAAGCGGATGTACAGCTTCCTCGCCTCGTCGAACTTCTACGGCGCGGTGAAGACCGGCTACCAGGAAATGGGGCTGTTCGGCACCGAGGCCTGCGTGATGGTCGAGGACGAGCGACAGGGCATCGTCTGTCACGCGCTGACCTTCGGCGAATACTGGATCGCGTGCGGCCGCTCGCTGATGCCCGACACGCTGTACCGCCGCGTGCCGATGACGGTGAAGCAGGCGGTCGACACGTTCGGCACCCGCGTCTCCACCACCGTCCGCAACCTCTACGACGCGTCGAACTACGAGGCGATCGTCGAGGTCATGCATGCGATCGAGCCGAACGACACGCGCGTCGAGGGCAGGCTGGACGCGTCGGGCAAGGCGTTCCGCTCGGTGTGGTGGGAGACGGACAGCAGCGTTAAGACGACGCTGCGCGAGTCCGGTTACGAGGAGCAGCCGTTCTGGGCGCCGCGCTGGGACACCACCGGCTCGGACGTGTGGGGCTCATCGCCGGGGCAGGACGCATTGCCCGACCTGCGCGAGCTCCAGCTGCAGAGCAAGCGCAAGGGCGAGGCGATCGACTGGCTGATCCGGCCCGAAAAGGTGCTGCCGTCGACCATGAAGCTGCGCAACCAGCCCGGCAGCGTCGTTTACGCGGCGAGCATCGACAAGGACAAGGTGCTGGTGCCTTACCAGGTGCCGTATCAGGCGGTCGCTGCCATCGCGGACGACATCGAGCGTTGCAAGGTGTCGATCGACCAGGCGACCTACGCCGACCTGTTCAACGCCATCACCAACATGCCGGGCGTCCAGCCGCGCACGGTCGAGGAGATCGCGTCGCGCAACGAGGAGAAGCTGACGCAGCTCGGCCCGGTGATCGAGCGCGTGAACAACGAGAAGCTGGAAATCGCGATCGACCGCGTGTTCGGCATCATGTCGCGCGGCCAGATGCTGCCGCCCGCGCCGGAATCGCTGCACAACGTCGATCTGAAGATCAATTTTGTGTCGATCCTGACCCAGATGCAGCGCATGATCGGCATCGGCCAGATCGAGCGCACCGCGGGCTTTGTCGGCAACCTCGCGGCCGTGTTCCCGGAAGCGGTCGACAAGCTCGACGTCGACGCGATGATCGACGACTACGCCGATCGCGCCGGCACGCCGAAGAAGATGATCCGCAGCGCCGACGACGTGAAAGCAATTCGCGACGCGCGCGCGCAGGCACAGAACGCCGAGAAGACCGCAGCGATGATGCCGGCGGTCCAGCAGGGCGCCGACGCCGCGCGGCTGCTGTCGGAGGCTGACACGGGAGGCGGGCAGAACCTGCTCGCGCAGATGATGCCGGCATGAGCGACAAATCCGAACAGGCGGACATGGAGAAGCTGGCCGCGCAGCCGGAGTTCCTGCGTTTCCTGGGACGCGTCGTCGCCGCGTCGGGCCTGCACGCGGCGACCACCACCGGCACCGACGGGCAGCGCTGGGTAGGCGAGGGGCGGCGTGACCTGGCGCTGACGATCCTGCACGATGCGGCGCGCGGCGTGTCGACCGACAACCCCGCCGGGCCTTTCTCGGATCTGCTGATTCAAGTGCTTCGCGAAGAGGGGCAAACGGCGATCTCGGAAACGGTGCGATCTCGGCGATCGCGATACGATGACGGAGATCGGGACGATGGATAACCAGCACCGCAAGATTGCAGGCTATCGCGAGTTGTCGCCCGCCGAGGTCGCGCTGATGAACGAGGCCAAGGAAATTGAGGCACGGTTCAACGGGTTCATCGACAAGCTGCGTGGCACGTCGGGGATTGACCAGCGGCACGTGTCGCTCGCGCAGACCCATGGCGAGGACGCGTTCATGCGTGCGGTCCGGGCGGTGGCGCAGCCGGCGCGTCTCACAAGCGATGACGCGATCCCGAACCCCGTGGTCGCCAAGCCCGCCGACATGGACCGCTTTATCGGCACCAAGATCGTCGACGCTAAGCCGATGACGCGCAAAGCATGGTGTGACCTGCGCGGCTGGACCGTGCCCGCGGACGAGAATCCGGACGATGCCGGCTACATGGTCCAGTACACCGACAAGGTGCAGCCGATCGTCGAAGGCTATGACGGCTACGTTTCGTGGTCGCCGGCCGGCGTGTTCGAAGCCGCCTACAAGCAGGTTGGTTGAGCATGATCCGTCATCGCTCCCGTCTGCTGAACACTTTCATGATGACGGCTGCCGAGCGTGCGCGTGGTCGGTTCATGCGTGCGCCGGACGGGCATGACGCGACGCCGGCTGCTGATCCCGCGCCGGCCGATCCGACGCCCGACGCGTCGCCTGCCGATCCCGCACCGGCAACCGATCCGGCACCGGCTGATCCCGCGCCCGACGCGACGATCCTGGGCGGCGACGCGCCCGCGACCGATCCCGCCGAGCCGGAAGCTCCTGCCGAGCCCGCCGGCGCGCCCGAGGCATACGACCTGAAGGCGCCCGAGGGCATGACGCTCGACACCGACGCGCTGGCGATCGCCGAGCCGGTGCTGCGCGACCTCAACCTGACCAACGAGCAGGCGCAGAAGCTGACCGATGCTTACGGCCAGATCCTGCCCAAGCTCGCCGAGCGCTATCAGGCACAGCAGACGACGCAGATCACCGAGCAGCGCGCCGCGTGGGCCGCAGAGGCCAAGGCGGACCCGGAGATCGGCGGTGCCAACTGGGACGCGTCGATCGCAGCGTCGGCCAAGGCACTCGACCGGCTCGGTGCGCCCGCTGGCTCCCCCTTCCGCGCGCTGCTGAACGACAGCGGGCTCGGCAATCACCCCGAGATGATCCGCATGTTCGCGAAGATCGGCAAGTCGATCGGCGAGGACGCGGATTTCGTCTCGTCCAGCGCGCGTCAGCCGCAGTCGCGCGAAGAGAAATATTACGGTTCGCGCTCGGCGTAGCGACGACAAACGGAGGAAACGACTATGGCAGTTCTCGGCGTTGCCGTCCCCACGCTGGTGGACGTGCTTGGTAACCTCAACCCGGACGGGTCGCAGGCGGATATCGCGGAGGTCCTGAACAAGACCAACCCGATCTTGGCGGACATGCCCTTCTACGAGAGCAATCTGCCGACCGGTCACAGCGTGACGATACGCTCGACGCTCCCGCAGCCCAACTACCGCGCGCTGAACGAGGGCGTGCCGCTCACCAAGTCGACCGCGACGCAGTTCGACGAGCCGTGCGCGCAGCTCGAGGACTTCAGCCAGGTCGATCGCAAGCTCGCGATGCTGTCGGGCAACGTCGACGCCTATCGCCTCAAGGAGGCCCGCCCGCACATGGAGGGCATGAACCAGCAGATGACGAAGTCGCTGGTCTACGGCAACACGCTCGCCAACCAGAAGGAGTTCACCGGCTTCATGCCGCGGTACAACTCCAAGTCGGGCGTCACCGGCGGTCAGGTGATCGACGCGGGCGGCACCGGCTCCAACCTGCGCTCGATCCTGCTCGTCGGCTGGGGCGAGGGCAAGGTCTACGGCATCTATCCCAAGGGCACGATGGGCGGGCTTCAGCACGAGGACGCCACCAGCCCGAGCGGCACGCAGATCCCCGGCACGCCCGCGGCGATGGTGCTGCGCGACGCGAGCGGCAACCCGTACATGGGCTACATGGACCACTGGGAGTGGAACACCGGCCTGGTCGTCGAGGACTGGCGCTACGTGGTCCGCATCGCGAATATCGACGTCTCGGCGCTGACCGTGAACCACGCGACCGGCGCGTACCTCCAGGACCTGATGATCCAGGCGGTCGAGACGATCCAGGACACCGCGGGCGTCAACCCCAAGTTCTACATGCCGCGCATCATCCGCCAGTTCTTCCGGCGCCAGCTCAACGACACGAAGAACACCTTCCTGTCGATGGAAGACAGCGCCGGCCAGAAGGTCATGGCGTTCGGCGAGGTCGAGGTGAAACGCCTCGACGCGATGAACGTCGCCGAAGCCCGCGTCATCTGACGCCTCGAAACGGAAAGGATACAGGTATGATCACCGACGCACAGACCCGTTTCGCGCAGGCCCAGGCGGTCACGGCCGCGGCGACGACCATCACGCAGAACGTGTACGACACGCTCGTCGCGAACCGCAACATCGGGCGCGGCGAGCCGCTGCGCCTCGTCGTGAGCGCGGACACCGACTTCGTGGGCGGCACCGACGTCAAGTTCACCTACGAGCAGTCGCCCAACCCGGACGGCTCGGGCTCGACGGTGCTGGCGACCAGCCCCACGACCGTGGCGGCGAACGCCAAGGCCGGCGTGCCGCTGTGGGATATTCACATCCCGCAGAACACCCAGCGCTACGTGTTCCTGCGCGTGACGTCGACCGGCACGTTCACCGCCGGCGCGTTCTCGGCGAGCATCGTGCACGACTCGCCGTACCCGAACAACGCGCCGGCCAACACCGGCTACTGAGGAGGATCACGATGGCGAAGGTCAAGGTACGGCTCACCGAGGAGTCGTTCATCAACGGGTGCTTGCGCCCGATCGGCTACGAGGTCGAGGTCGACGAGGCGGAGCTCGGCGCCAAGGTCGGCGCGAAGGCGGAACCGGCGGTCGATGCACCCAAGGAGCCGGTCGAGCTCACGCCCAATCTGGTCAAGGTCGGCAAGGGAGGCGGTGATGAACCGATCGCATACGAGGTCGCCGCCATCGCTCCGACCGGTCCGAGCCCGACGGCGCCCCAGGCGCTGCCGCCTGCCACGACCCAGACCACCGGCGCTTTCGTGGCACCGGCGGAGAACGACGCCGACAGCGCGAGCGTGGCGGTGGTGCCGCAGGGTGGCGAGGCGCCCGCGCCCGCCGCGAAGCGCCACAAGTAACGGATAGCGGGGGCTCCGGTCCCCGCGCCCTCATCGAAGGGGTGAGAGATGGCGCAGAACAACGGACGGCTTCCGGCATATCAGCCGATCGACGAAACCGGTGCCATCATCGGCGGCTCGTTCACCCCCGCCGGCTATCGCCAGGTCACCGCCACATCGTCCGTGTTCACGCTGCCGTCGCCGCCCGCGGGTGTGCGGCGCACCGTCATCCAGGCCGAGGCGCAGGCGCTGCGCTGGCGTGACGACGGCAACGACCCGAGCGCGACCGTTGGCATGCTGATCCCCTCGGGCGGCGAACTGCGCTATGATGGCGCCTCGCCCGCCGCGCTGAAGCTGATCGCTGCCGCGGCCGGCGCAATCGCGAACGTGAGCTATTATGCCTGAGACGGCGCCCGGCATTGGCGTAGGCGAAATTCAGGCGCTGATCGACAAGTCGATGCCGCGCCCGTCGACGGTCACGCCGTCATCTGAGGCCGTGGCTGGCTCGGCGGGCAGCAACACCGCCAAGTACGCGCAGGAAGGGCACCAGCACCCGCGCCTGACCAGCACCACGCTGGCAACGCTGGGCGCAGACGCCACCGCGATCGTCACGTTCACGCGCTCGTTCAAGAACAAGCCCGGCGTAGTGATGACCGAGATCGACGCGAACACCAGCCAGCCGCTCGTTATGGTGGTGCAGTCGTTCGTACTGACCGACGGCGCGTACACCGGCTGCGTGGTGAAGGGCTACCGCTCGCAGCCGCTGCCGTCGCAGTCACAACTGAGCGTCGCCTCGCTGCTCTCGGGCGTCATCACGACACTGAACGCGATGGCCTCATCCCTGACCGGGTTCAACGTTTTCGGCGGGACCGCAGCGGGCGCTGCTGTGTCCGTGATCGCCATTGCCAGGAGCGACGTCTGATGGCCGACTACACGACCCCGTTCAACGGTACCGAGCGCATCGTCGGCATGCAGAGTGGGCAGCGTGTGGATTTCTCGGCTGCTGATTTGGCGGCTTACTTCGGTGCAGCAGGTGTCACGGCACCTGATCCTGCGGCACGCGCGGCGGTCGCTCTGCCGACGCTATACACTGCTGTTGGCAATAGCATTGCGAGCGGCACGACCGAAGCAACAAAGGTCGGCTGGACTAGCTACATCCCTTGTATTGAACCTGGGTTGCAAATGATACGTCGCGAGGCGGCAAACTGGGCGTTCGCCAATCCGGGTTACACCATCCAGCAGATGATCAACGCTGATTTCCACACGTCAGCAGCGGCGTCGGCGGCTCATGTTGTTATCTTCGGTAATCTTTGTGCCAACGATTTTCCAACGGCGTCAAATTATCTTGTGATCTACAATAAGATACTTATCTTACTTGCGCCCTCAGTTGCCGCGCGCAAACGAATTGTTATCATCGCCGACACCCCGCGTGGTAACGGGACAACTCAAGGCAATGCCGAAAACCGGCAGTATCAGGCGCAAATTAACTTGATGCTGTCTAAGTTGTGCGCTGACAATGGCTATGCTTTCGTCGACGCCCATACGGCAGCAGTGGAACGCGCGACGGGGAATTACGACGCCACCTGCACCCCCGACTATGTGCATCCAAGCGAGGCTTATCACTGGTACATCGCATCGCTTGTAGCAGCAGCGATTAAGCCGCCTACTTCAACCCGTCGCTTGCTTATGCCGACCGGCGGGGTGCTGACCACCAACCCGCTGCTCCAGAACCCGACGAACAATCTGGCGTCGGGCTGGACGCTCAATGCTGCGACCGGCTTCACCCGTGACAATCCCGGCCCGCTCATCAGGGGGCAGAGTCAGGGCATCACCTCGACTGGCGCGAACAGCCAGATCTACCGCACCGATGGCGGCGTCCAAGCCGGAAAGCTGCTGCGCGCGAGCGCCGTGGTGGAGGTGCTGGCGGGCCAACCGGTCCAATCCATCGGCTTGTACATGAAGCTGTACATGAGTGGCAGCAGGCAGCAGGACGCCAGCTTCGGCTCGGGCAACAGCAGCCTTGCCGCCGCGACCCCGCGCTTTTCGATGGCACCAGGCATCTACTGGCTGCCGGTGGAGATGATGACCGAGGACGCAGGGTCGTCGCAGCTCACGGTCGCCTTCCAAGGCGACAGCTTGGTCGTGCATCACGCGGCGCAGTATCACCCGGCGTGACCATCACCCCCACGTCTCAGGTGTAGGAGAGCAGAGATGAGCGGTATTGCCTCAGCCTGATTCAACCCGCTCCGCCATGCCCGTACCCCCGCGGGCATGGCGGACCAGATCAGCATCTGCAACCAGGCGCTCGCCGAGATCGTCGCGGAGCCGATCGAGTCGCTGAACGAGGAATCGCTGGGCGCGCGCGAATGCGGCCGCTACTACGAGCAGAGCCTGCGTTCGATGCTGGAGGCGCACCCTTGGGGGTTCGCGACGCGCCGCGCCACGTTGCCAATCTCGATCAACGATCGCCCGGCTGAATGGGCCGCAGCCTATGCGCTGCCGATCGACGTCGCCAAGCCGCTCAAGGTCATGTCCGCCGCGACGATCACCGGGCTGGGCGCAACCATCGGCTGGTGGCTCGACGACGATTTGCCCGGCGTCACCTACGCGATCGAGAACAACCTGATCTACGCGCAGTCGACCGACGCCGTGCTGGCCTACACGACGACCGACGTGAACGCCGCGACCTTCCCCGCGCGCTTCGTTGACGCGTTTGCGTTCGAGCTCGCCAGCCGCATCGTCATGCCGATCAAGAAAAGCCGCGAGATGAAGGGCGATCTGATCAAGCAGGCCGAGGCGGCGAAACAGCGCGCGATGGCGGACGATCTGAACCGCCAGCCCGCGAACGACATGTGGATCAACCGCGTGCAGGCCGTGCGCGATGGCGGCGACTTCTACGGCATGGGCTGGGCGCGCTGATGGCATTCCGCGCGGCGCTCCCGAACTTCAGCAAGGGCGAGCTGGGGCCCGAGCTGGTCGCGCGCACCGATGTCGCGTCGTACCAGGCGGGGGTACGGCGCGGGCGCAACGTGTTCGTGCGCAAGTACGGCGGGCTGTCGAAGCGGATGGGCACGCGGTTCGTGTCGGAGGTGCTGGACGCCAGCAAGCCGGTGCGGCTGATCCCGTTCCAGTTCTCGATCGAGCAGGCCTATGCGCTGGAGATGGGGCAGGGGTACATGCGCCCGGCCGCGAATGGCGGCATGCTGCTTGAGCAGGCGCTGACGATCACCAGCATCGACCGCGGGCAGACGACGACGGTGCGTTCGGCGTTCCACGGCTATGCGGTCGGTGACATCGCCTATTTCCGCGACGTGGCGGGGATGGTCGAGATCAACGGGCGATCGGGCAAGGTGGTCGCGGTGCCGGACAGCGGCACGGTGGTGGTCGACATAGACAGCCGCGGGTTTCAACCGTTCACCGGCGACGCCGGCGGAGTGACCAACACCGCGCCGCCAGCGCCGACGCCGACACCTCCGCCGGTCAATCCGCCCACACCAACACCGACGCCACCCTCGACCGGTGGCGGCGGTGGGGGGGGCGGTGGGGTCCGCAACCCGAACTACGTGCTGCCATGAGCATGGCCCGCTTCTACCGCGTCGGCTCGCCCTACAACGGCGTCGAGCTGGACGAGGTCGATTACGAGCAGTCGGCCGACACGATGTACCTGGCGCACCTCGACCACGCGCCGACCAAGCTGCTGCGCTACGGGCACACCGATTGGCGGTTCGTCGGCATCACGTTCGGCCCGACGATCAGCGCGCCGACCGGCGTCACCGCCTCCGCCACCACGCCGAACACCGACGACGAGAACGACGGCGCCGCATTCTTTCCGCAGCCGGCGACCTACGCCGTCACCGCGCTGAACGAGGCGACCGGGCAGGAAAGCCGCGCATCGGACGGCTCGACCGTGTCGAACGACCTGACGCTGAAGCGCAACTACAACTCGCTCACTTGGGCGGCTGTGGAGGGCGCGACCGCGTACCAGGTGTACCGCGCCGACAACCAGCTCAACTACGGCTACGTCGGCACGACGCGCGGCACCAGCTTTACCGACGACAACATCGGCCCGGACCTGACGCGCGGCCCGCCGCAGGGCAGCAACCCGTTCGCCGCGGCGGGCGACTGGCCGTCGACGGTAGCGTTCTTCGAGCAGCGACTGATGTGGGCGCGCACGCGCAACGCGCCGAACGCGGTGTTCGGGTCGAAATCGGGGCAGGCCAACTACGAGAACCACGACGCGGCGTCACCGCTGAAGGACAGCGACGCGTTGTCGCTCGCGATCGTGTCCGGCCGGGTCAATGCAGTGAACCAGCTCGTGTCGCTGTCGTCGCTGCTGGCGCTGACCACCGACGCGATCTTCAACATCTCGGGCTCGGGCAGCGACGCGCTGACGCCGACCCAGATCAACGCACGTCGGCAGATCGGGCGCGGATCGTCGCGTCTCAACCCGCTGATCGTCGACAACGTGGTGTTCTACCGCCCGAGCACCGGCAATGCGGTGCGCGCGCTCAACTACTCGTTCGAGGCGGACGGCTTCAAGTCGGACGACGTGTCGATCTTCTCGCCGCACTTCTTCGACGGGTTCACGATCAAGTCGTGGGCCTACGCGCAGGAGCCGAATTCGCTGATCTGGGCGGTGCGCAACGACGGCAAACTGCTGTGCTTCACCTGGGAGCAGGAGCAGCAGGTCTGGGGCTGGACGCTGTGCGAGACGGACGGCGAGGTCGATAGCGTGTGTTCGATCTCGGAAAACGGCGAGGATCGGCTGTACCTGACGGTCTGGCGCATGATCGGGGGCGTGCGGAAGCTCTACATCGAGCGCATGGCGTCCGCACGCTGGGCGACGATCGGGGAGGCGTGCTTCGTCGACAGCGGCAAGACCTACCAGTTCGACGAGCCGACCACGCTGATCCTGGGGCTGGAACACCTGGAAGGCCGCACGGTGATCGCGCTGGTTGACGGGTCGGTGATCGAGAACATGGTCGTGCAGGGCGGGCGGCTGACGCTGCCGACGCCGGGGCTGCTGGTGACGATCGGGCTGCCGTACACGGCGCTGATCGAGACGCTGCCGCTGTCGATCGGCGCGGACGGCACGAACATCGGCAAGAAGCAGCACGTCGGCGAGATCGTGATCCGGTGCGTCGACACGCGCGGTGTGCTGGCGGGCGCGAACGAGAAGAACCTGTTCGAGATCAAGCCGCGCGGCAACGAGAGCTACGGCTCTCCGAACCGGCTGATGAACGGCGACTACACGCTCGACAGCGCGCCGGTCGCGGCGGAGCAGTCCGTGGCGGTGCTGAAGATGCCGTACCCGCTGCCCGCGACGATCACCGGCATCCTGCTCGACCCAACCGTTACGGGATGAGGCTGGTCCCCGCGTCGCGCGCGCACGTCGGGCCGATCGCTGTCAGGATGCGGGCGCACGACCGCGCCGAGTGCGCGGCATTCGGTTGCGATCCGAAGACAGCGCTGCGACGGTCGCTGGCGGCGTCGTCGATTGCCGTCACCGCTCTGATCGACGGCAGGCCCGAGGCGATGATGGGCATGGAAGTGAGGTCGGCGGTGGAGGGGCTGGGCGCGCCGTGGATGCTCGCGACCGACGAGGCGTACCGGCATGGCCGCGACATGCTGCGCCTTGGCTCGCCGCTGCTGGACCACCTCGCTGATTCAATGCGCCGGCTAGTGGGCGTAGTCGGAGCCGATAACGCCCGCGCCATCCGCGTCTTGCGACGGTGGGGCTTCACGGTCGAGGGCGGCACGATGATCGGCGGTATGGCGTTTCTGCGATTCGAGATGGAGCGCTAGGATGTGCGGCCCGCCCGCTCTGGCGCTCGCTGCCGCTGGCCTCGCTGCTGCCGGCACGATGGCGTCCGGCATCTCGGAAGCGAACGGGCTGCGCTACCAGGCCAAGGTCGCCGATCGCAACGCCACGCTGGAGAACCAGCAGACGCTCGACGCGATCCAGCGCGGGCGCACCGAGCGCGTACAGCTCGACCGACGCTATTCTGCGTTGCAGGGTCAGCAGCAAGCGGCGATGGCGGCGAACGGGATCGACCTGGGGTTCGGGTCCGCGGCGGATGTGGTGCGCGACACCACCATGCTGCGGAACGAGGACGCGCTGGCGCTCTACAAGAACCAGGACACCGAGATCCGCGGGCACGACATCAACGCCAGCAATTACGTTGGCGAGGGGCGGGCGAAGCGGTCCGCCGCGAAGGGCGCGATCGTGTCGGCCGCGTTCAGCGCTGGGTCGACGCTGCTGGGCGGGGCGCAGCAGTATACGAAGCTGAAGAACCCGAAGCAGTACGGCAGCAACTAAGGGACGCGCTTACTCAGCACGGCTGCAATCGCCTGACGCTTAACCTGCTCGCGCTGCTCGGGTGTCAGGCTGGGCTCTGTCGCAGCACAAGCCCCCATCGCGCCCTCTGCGATGATATCCGCCGCCTCGTTGTTTCGGGACCACTTCTGCGCAGTCGAGATGACGCAGGTCTGCCAGTCCTGAGCCGCGACGGCGAGAACAAGGGCGAGCAGCATTAGCGATCATCCATGTGAGCGAGCTTTCCTTCTTGGAATGCTTCATAGTGGGTAGCGGCTAATCCGGCGAAAACCAGCGCGAAGGCGAAGCAGCCAGCCGCGAAGCTCCAACCCTTGGCACGCAGGCAGTTGATGGTGGCATACAGGAGCAGCGCTGTTGCTAGAGCGCTAATTCCGAAACACATCAGGCTGACTGCCGACGCCATCGCACCCCTGATTCAACGCCCCACCTGCCGCCCATAATACGGCACCATGCCGAGAGTGCCAGTCCCCGCCGGAAACCTGGTCGAGCAGCGCCCCACGACCGACGCCAAGTTCCGGGCAGCGAACGACGGCGGTGGTGTTCTGGGCGGCCTGGGTGAAGGTCTTCAGCGCGCTGGCAACTTGCTCGCAAACTTCGCCGACGCGCAGGACCGCCTCGACCAGCAATTCGACGAGGCGGCGACCAAGCAACAACTGACCGCCTACGCGACGTTCCGGTCGCAGATGCTGTCTACCGGCGAGAACGCTTTCCTGACCACGCAGGGGCAGAACGCGCTCACCGCGCGCCCTCTGACCGAGAAGGCGCTCGACGACAAGATCGCGGAGCTGCGCGGCGGGCTCAAGTCGCCGCGCGCGCAGCAGATGTTCGCGCAATCGGTCGGACTGGAGCGGATGCGTGACGGGGAGGCGATCGCGTCGCACTCGGTCCGCCAGCTCGGCGCGTGGCACGACGCGACCGACTCGGCGTTGCAGGCGACCGCCGGGCAGGACTTTATTGGAGCGACCCTGCGTGGCGACGCAGACGCGGCCGACTTCGCGCGCGGCACGCTGACCAACTCGCTGCGGGCGCAGTACGCGCGCAACGGACTGACCGGCGAGCCGGAGACGCTGGCGCTGAATAAGGCGATGTCGGCGCTGCATAGCTCGGTGATCGACGCGAAGAGCCAGGCAGACCCCGTTGCGGCTGCGGCGTATCTCGACGCCCACGCCGCTGAGCTTCTGCCGACCGATCGCACGAAGCTGGCAGACAGCCTGTATGGTCCCCTCGTCGAGCGGTCCGGCATCGCCGTCGTCGATAGCTTTGCCGAACACCTGTCGATGGAAGCGCCACCACTGGTCGTGCCGGCGGGCGGTGGCGCGCTGCTCCCGCGCATGATCGCGATCACGTTGTCGACTGAGAGCGGAAACCGCGATTACGTGAACGGCAAGATTGTCACCTCGCCGAAGGGCGCGCAGGGCGCGATGCAGACGATGCCGGGCACGCAGCGCGATCCGGGGTTCGGCATCAGGCCCGCGCAGGACGGCAGCGTCGCCGAGAAGAACCGAGTCGGCCGCGACTATCTGGCCGTGATGACCAAACGCTATGACGGCGACGCGGCGAAAGCCTGGGCGGCGTACAATGCCGGGCCTGGGCGAGTCGACGCGGCGCTGAAGCACGGTGACGCGTGGCTCGCGCACATGCCCGCCGAAACGCAGGGCTACGTCCGCAAGAACATGGCGATGCTGGGTGGCAACGACACGCCGACCTATTCGCCGCGACGCGACGACCTCGCGGGTATCTACGCGTACATCCAGGCGCAGAACCTACCGTTCGACGTCGAGAAGGCAGCGCTGGCAGAGGCGGACCGGCGCGTCGCGCGCAACGACCGCTTGCTGAACCGCCAGCAGGACGACGCGAAGGATGCGGCCTATGGCGTGATCGACCGGATGGGCGACGGTTTCACGTCGATTAACCAGCTGCCCCCGTCGATCCGCCGCGGCTTGTCGCCGGAAGCGCTGCACTCGCTACGCGCGACCGCCGAGCAGAACGCACGGCCGAAGGCGGTGGAGGCGAATGGCGGTGCGATCGTCAACCTCCACCAGCTCGCTAATCTCGACCCGGACGCGTTCAAGAAGCGCGACCTGCGACTGGATCGCCCGAATATGACGGCCAGCGAATACGATCAGATCGCGACGCTGCAATCGCAGATGCTGGCGAAGGTCGACTCGCCCGCGCAGGTTTCGCACTCGCGCATCTGGAGTACGATCTCGCGCTTCGCGGCGGACGTCGGGCTCGACCTGAGCACGAAGGGCGGAAAGCCGAGCAAGCCCGAGGACCGCGCCGATTCGATGCGGCTGTTCTCGATCATGCAGGGGACCTTGCAGACGATCACCGAGGGCAAGCGCGCGCCGACCGACGACGAGATCAAGAAGGCGTTCGACAATGCCGTGATGCCGGTCGTCCGCGAGCGCTCCGGGTGGTTCGGCAGTTCGAGCGAGACGGTGCCGCGTTTCCGTGATGCCAGCAAGCCGACGAACAGCGTGGCGGTGCCGAGCGCCGCGGCGGATCGCATCCGCGCCGGCCTGCGCGCGCGCGGGCTGCCGTCCGACGACCAATCCGTGGCCCGGTTCTACATTCAGGCGAAGCGTTGATGGATGAGTTCGACGATGCGTTTCGGCGCCTAGACCAGACGCGCGCGCTCACTGCGCTGACCATCGACCGCCCTGCGCCGGACGCAGCCGGCCGCGCCAATGCGATTGCGCGGCAGACCGGCGTTCCAGCCGAAACCGCCGACCGCAACCTGCCGAGCCTGGAGCAGCAGGTGCAGATCGCCCGGGCGCGCCGGGCGATGGAGCGGGAGCCGACGGTCGCAGCCTGGGCGAGCAACCCGCGCCACGCAGCGGTCGGCGCCGACGATATGGACGCGCTCGCCAAGAACGCGGCATATTGGCGGCGGGTGAGCGACGGCCAGTCGCTGCGCAGTCAGGAAGCGCCCGACGGCACGCTGTGGAACAGCGTCACCGGCATCGGCACCTCGCTCTATGAAGGCGTGCGAACGGCGGGCGCGCAGATTCGCGGCGTGCTCGACGACTGGCTGCCCGGCATCTCGGCACCGTCCGCGCCGGGTACTCCCACGCTCGGCAACTACGGCGCGATCAACGACCGGCGCCTGCGCGCCCAGTCGGCAGCGCGCGTCGACGCCGCCACGCCGCAGTTCAAGTCGAAGTTCGCGTCGGGTCTCTACGGTGGGGTGTCGTCGCTCGCGCAGACCGCGCCATCCATCCTCGTCGGCATGGCGACTGGCAGCCCCGCGGCTGGCCTCGCCGTGGCCGGATTGCAGCAGGGCGTGCCGGCGTACAACAAGTACCGCGATCGTGGCGGCACGCGCGGTCAGGCGCTGGCAGGCGGCGCGCTGGAGGGCGGAATTGAAGTCGCGACCGAGAAGCTGCCAATGGAGTTTCTGGTCAAGCGGCTGGGCAAGCTGGGCGCAGGCGACTTTCTTTCGGGCTTCCTGGGACGGGAGCTTCCGGGCGAGCTCGTCGCCACGGTTACGCAGAACGCGGTCGATACCGCGATCGCCAACCCGGACAAGACGTGGGGCGAGTATCTCGCCGAGCAGCCCGACGCGCTGGTGCAGACTGCGATCGGCACTCTGGTTGCTGGTGGGTTCTTTTCTGGCGTCAACGCTGCCGCCAATCGGTACGGTGGGCGTGCTGTGGAAGGTGCGCGCGCAGCAGAGGCAGGCGACGCACTCAATGCGGCGATGGACGGCGCGGCGCAGAGCAAGGTGCGCATACGCGATCCCGAGGCGTTCAAGCAGTTCGTCGCCGCGCACACCGACGGCAGCGCGATCGAGAACGTGTTCATTCCGGCCGAGAAGGTGGCATCGTATTTCCAGTCGCAGGACATTGATCATCGCGACGACGAGTTCTGGGGCGGGTACGCCGACCAGATCGACGAAGCGCTGGCGACGGGCGGCGACGTCGTAATCCCGACCGCGGACGCCGCGGCCTATCTCGCGGGCACGCCGGCGTGGGACGCGCTGAAGGGCGACGCGCGCACCTCACCGGGCGGCATGTCGCTGGCCGAGGCGCAGAGCCTGGAGGGCAGCCGTGCCGAAGCCATGGAGCAGATGGGCGCGCAGGTCGCCGAGCAGATGGCGCAGCAGCAGGGGGCGGATGCGCCGCGCCAGCGCATCTATCAGGACATTCGCGACAAGCTGACCAATGCCGGCTACCTGCAGGACGCCGCGCACCTGAATGCTGAGCTGGTGGCAGCGCGCTATGCCACGCGCGCGGAACGGCTCGGGCTCGGATTGGTCGGCGATGAGACGTCGCAGATCGAGGTCAACTCGGTGCTGCCCGCCAACCTCGCGCCGATCGTCGCGAAAGACGCCGGCGACGTCGCGTTGCAGAGCGTTATCAACGTCATGCGGCGCGGTCTTGGTGCAAAGTCTGACCGTCAGCTATTCGGCGACAGCTTGGTCGAGTGGATCGCGAAGAACGGCGGGATCGAGGACAAGGGTGGCGATCTGGCGTCGATGGGCGCGGCGGACTGGCACCGCGGCAAGCCCGGTCGACGCAAGCTGATCCGCCCGCACGCCGATGCCGGGCAGGGCTCGATGCTGGGCGGCACCGGGCAGCAGAACGCGAACACGCCGGACGAGCTCGCGTACCGCGCGATGGAGGCTGGCTATTTCCCGGCGGGCGCGCGACCGGACATCGGCGACCTGATGGCGGCGATCGACGCGGAGCTGCGCGGCTCGCCGGTGTACGCGCAATATGCCGGCGGGTTGACGGAAGGCGATCACTCGCGCGCCGCGGCCGATGAGTTGTCGCAGATCCTGGAGCAGCGCGGCGTTGATCCGGCGACCGCGACCGATGCCGAGATCAAGGAGACGCTGAACCAGTTTCGGCAGGAGCAGGCTGAAGGGTATCAGCAGACCTTCGGCAGCGGTCCGCGCGGCCAGATCAGCTTCCAGGCAGACGGCCGATCGGTCATCGATCTGTTCCAGTCGCGCAATCTCTCCACCTTCGTGCACGAGATGGGGCACCAGTGGCTGGAGGAGCTGCGGCAGGACGCAAGCAACCCGGATGCACCGGACAGCCTGAAAGCCGACTGGCAGGCGGTGCAGGACTGGTTCACCGACAACGGTCATTCGCTTGCCGACGGCGCGATCCCGGTAGATGCGCACGAGCTGTGGGCGCGCGGGGTCGAACGCTTCGTGATGGAGGGCAAGTCGCCGTCGTCGCTGCTCCGCCGTGTGTTTGATGCATTCCGCGGATGGATGCTCAACATCTATCAGGTGGTCGAGAACCTGCGCGCGCCGATCACGCCCGAAATCCGCGACGTTATGCAGCGGCTGGTCGCGACCGATGCCGAGATCGCCGACGCGCGCGAACGCGAGTCGCTGTCGGCGCTGTTCACCGACGCGGCGCAGGCGGGCATGACGGAAGCGGAGTTCGCCGCCTACAGCCAGGTCGCGTCCGACGCGCGCAACGAGGCGCACGACGCGCTGCTCTACCGCACGATGGAGACGATCCGCCGTCAGCGCACGAAGGCGTGGAAAGATGAAGAGGCGGGCGTCCGCTCCGACATCACCGCGCGCGTCGCCGCCCGGCCCGAGTTCCGCGCGCTTCACCTGCTGCGCACCGGCCGGATGCTCGACGATCTCGACGCGCCCGCGCTCAAGGTCCGACTCGACAAGCAGTGGCTGATCGACACCTATGGCGAGGGCGTGCTGGCATCGCTGCCGAAGAGCGTCCCGCCAATCTACGCCGAGACGAACACCACCGCCGCGGACGACATCGCCGAGATGGTCGGCTTCCCGACCGGCGACCAGATGATTCGCACGCTAATCACCATGCAGGAGCGCACCGCGACGCTGCGTGCGGCGGGCGACAAGCGGTCGTTGCGCCAGGCGCTGATCGACGAAGAGACGGCAGCCGAGATGCGCGACCGTCACGGCGATCCGCTCAACGATGGCTCGATCGAGCAGGAAGCGCTCGCGGCCGTCCATAACGAGCGGCAGGGTGAGGTCATCGCGGCCGAACTGCGGTCGCTCGGCCGACGCGCGGGCAACCAGCCGACGCCGTACCAGCTGGCGAAGGATTGGGCGCGGACGAAGATTGCCGAGAGCACAGTGCAGGATGCGGCGAGCGGGTCGGCCATGCAGCGCTACGCGCGCGCCGCGGCGAAGGCGGGGAAGGCTGCCGAGGCGGCAATGCTAAAGGGCGACATCGACGAGGCGTACCGCCAGAAGCAGGCGCAGATGCTGAACAACGCGCTGATCGCGGAAGCCGGGCGGATGCGCGATGCGGTCGCGTCCGCGCGAGACCGGCTGGCGTCCTACGCGCGGCGCCGCACGATTAAGTCGATGGATCAGGACTATCTCGAGCACATCCACGACCTGCTCGAACAGGTCGAGTTCAAGCCGCGCACGCAGAAGTCGCTCGACCGGCAGCAGTCGTTCGCGGAGTGGGCCGCGGCGCGCGAGGCAGAAGGGCATGACGTGGTCGTGCCGGCATCGTTCGGGCAGTCGCTGGGCACGACGCACTGGTCGCGGCTGACGGTCGAGAAGCTGCTGGGGCTCGACGACACAGTGCAGCAGATCGCGCACCTCGGGCGGCTCAAGCAGCGGCTGATCGACGGCGCTGAAGAGCGCGCGCACGAGGAAGTCGTCGGCGAGGCGTTGGCTGGCATCGAGGCGCTACCGCAGCGCGAGCCGGTGAAGTTCGACCCAACCTGGACCGACCGCATCAAAGCGGGGATCGAGGGGGCCGATGCGGGGCTGCTCAAGATGGAGACGATCGTCGATTGGCTCGACGGCGGGAATAGCAACGGCGTGTTCAATCGCATGGCGTTCCGCCCGATCGCGGAAGCGCAGGCGCGCGAGCAGGACATGACGGCCGATTATTTCGCGCGCGTCCGCCAGGCGATGGAGGCGGTGCCGAAGGTCGAGCGGTGGATGGAACGCGTCACCGTGCCCGAGCTCTACGACCGCGAAACCGGCGAGCAGTTGACGGTCACGCGCCAGCGGTTGGTCGCGATGGCGCTCAACATGGGCAACGAGGGCAATATCCAGCGCCTGACCGACGGCTACGGCTGGAACCGCGACGCCGTGATGACGGTGCTGAACCGCGAGCTGACCTCGGACGACTGGCGGTTCGTGCAGACGATCTGGGATACGATCGACACGCTGTGGCCGCAGATCGCGGCGATGGAGCGGCGGGTGAACGGCGTGGAGCCGGACAAGGTCGAGGCGGTGTCTGTCGAGACCTCGGCGGGCACGCTGCGCGGCGGGTACTACCCGGCGATCTACGACACCGCGCGCGACCTGCGCGCCGAGCGGAACGCCGGCGCCGGCGCGGACCTGCTTGACGCGGCGTACACCCGCGCGACCACGCGCGCGTCGGCCACCAAGGATCGCATGGAGAAGGTGAAGCGCCCGATCCTGCTCGACGTCGGCGTCATCAATCGGCACCTGGGCGAGGTCATCCACGACATCACGCACCGCGAAGCGATCATCAACGCGCACCAGTTCCTGTTCGACAGCCGGGTGCAGAAGGCGATCAACGACACGCTGGGCCCAGCCATCCGCAAGCAGATGCGCCCGTGGCTGAAGCACGTCGCGAACCAGTGGGCAGCCGAGCGTGCGGGCAACGAGGGCATCGGGCGGTTCATGGGCAAGCTGCGCGCGAACACCACCGCCGTCGGCATGGGGTTTCGCCTGTCCACCATCATCACCCAGGCCGCGGGCTATGCGAACAGCCAAGAGGTGATCGGGGGCAAGTGGATGGCGCAGGCGATCGCGCAGGCGGGGCAGCATCCGATCGACAGCTTCCGGTTCGTCATGGAGCGGTCGGGCGAGGTGCGGCACCGCATGGACACGCTCGACCGCGACATCGGCGCGCTGATGCGCAGCCTCGACGTCAACCCGCTGGAGAAGGGGCTCGGCGCGACGCGCGACGCCATGCGGTTCATGTACCACGGCATCGGCTATGCCGACCGGGTCGTCGTGGTGCCGACCTGGATCGCGGCCTACAACAAGGCGCTGGCGGGCGGGGCTGAAGAAGGAGACGCGATCTACGAAGCGGACAAGGCAGTCCGCCAGTCGCAGGGCTCGGGCGGCGCGAAGGATTTGGCGGCGATCCAGCGCGGCACGGGAACATGGGGCGAGGCGCTGAAGCTGTCGACGATGTTCTACAGCTATTTCTCCGCGCTCTATCAGCGACAGCGCAACCTCGGGCGTGATGCGCTCGGCAGCAGCGGAAAGCCGCGCGACATGCCGGCGTTGCTGTCGCGCGCGCTGTGGCTGGTGGTGATCCCGCCGGTGCTGTCGCAGTTGCTGGTCGGCAAGGGGCCGGGCGACGATGAGGACTGGGGCGTCTGGTCGTTCAAGCAGATGCTGTTCAACGCGCTGGCGCCTATCCCGTTCGTGCGCGATCTGGTGCAGCCGCTCTGGGACAAGGCCGCGGGCAACAAGTCGTTCGGATATCAGCTCTCGCCAGTGCAGCGCGCGGGCGAGACGATGGTGAACGTCGCGGGCGACACCGGCCGTATCGCGCGCGGCGAGGATACCAAGCGCGCGACCCGCGACGCGCTGGAGGCGACAGGTTACGCGACCGGGTTGGTGCCGGGGCAGCTCGCGACTGCCACGCAGTTCCTGGTCGACGTCGGCTACGGTGAGCAGGACCCGGAAGGGGTGATGGAATGGTATCGCGGGCTGACGACCGGCAAGACGGAGCCGCGCAAATAGCGGCCTGATTCAAGCTCCACCGCTCGCCCGATAACGCTGCTGTCTCGAAGGAGATCGCGGCCCATGACGGTTGAGACGACCAGCACCTACGCCGGTCCTTACACGACGGATGGTGCAGCGGTCGCGTTCCCGTTTGGCTTCAAGGCGCTGTCGCTCGGCGAGGTGCGGGTCGAGATCGGCGGGCAGGTGGTCGACCCGTCGCTCTACGGTGTGACGCTGGCGGCGCAGGGCGGCGCGGTCACGTTCTACGCTCCTCCGCCGGCCGGTCGCACGCTCTACGTCGTTTCCGACCCGACGTTCAAGCAGGGCATCGCGTTCTCGAACCAGTCGGCTTTCCTGCCGAACAGCCACAACGAGGCCAACGACCGCGGGGCGATCCGCGACCAGGTGCTGGCGGAAGGGTTGGGGCGTGCGATCCAGTTGCCGCTCGGCGAAAGCGCGCCGGTGCTGCCCCCCGCTGCCGAGCGCGCGGGCGGCAACAAGATCATCGCACCCGACCCCCTGACCGGCGCGATCACGGTGCTGGACGGCAGCGCGTTCAAGGGCAACCCAGGCGGCAACACGATGGCGATCGGACTGTTCGCAATCGCGGCGACGCTGCTGATCCCGCTCGGCACCGACCTGGTGCAGACGAGTGGGTACAGCAAGAACGGCGTGGGCAAGGCGCGCTACGTCGCCGACCCGACCGTCACCACCAACACGCGCTCGACGTTCGTGTCGGCGAACGGGCGCGGCTTTCGGCTGGGTGAAGTGGCGGTCGACGTCACGATGCTGGGCGCGCTCGGCGACAATGTTCAGGACGATCGTCCGCCGATCCAGGCTGCGATCGACTTCAAGGAGTTGCAGGGCGGGGGCGAAGTCTGGTTCCCTGACGGCACCTTCAAGGTCAGCCTGACGAACCGACCCGACATGTTCCAGCTGTTCGCGCTCACGCAGCCGGGCGGGATCAGCCTGGTCGGCCAGGGGCGTACGCGCAGCATCATCCGGTTGCAGGACGACGATCCGATCGCGGGCGCCGGCGCGGCGATCCGCATCATCGCCACGCCGCCCGGCAATCACAATGGGCTCGGCTGCTACACCTTGGGCGTCGACGGCAATCTGCCGAACCAGCCGAAGCTCGCAAACTCTCCCGGCAATGGTGGCAACATCGTCTACGGGCTGTTCGAGGGCATCCCCAACAACGTCGTCATCGACAATTGCGCGAGCTACAACGCCTACGGGCAAGGCATCCAGGTCGCGGGCTATGCCGACTACGATGCGATCAACGGCGCCTACCCGAACGTCGCGGTGAACGTCCGCATCACCAACAACGACGTCTATCGCTGCTCGTTCATCGGCATCCAGGTGGCGCATTTTAAGAGCCTGCACGTCGTCCTGAACAAGGTCGCGCTGACCGGCGACAATGCGATCGATCTCTACGGCTTCAACAACAACTTCGCGGCACCGGGCATCACCTCGGGTCGCGGCACGATCATGTTGAACCAAGTCGACCGGGCGGGTGGCGCTGGCGTCTTCCCCGAGACGGTGAGCGACCTCGATGTGTCGTACAACCAGCTCGAGGGCTGCATCAACGGCGTGCAGGCGAACTGCATCGCCGGCACGATGCAGGGCGTCAAGGTCTCCAACAACACCGCCACCAATTGCCAGAACGGGTTCGCGCATACCGGAGCGCACACCACCCGCTGGGTCGGCAACAAGGCGCGTGGCTTCACCTACGGCGGGTTCGTGCTCGGCACCGTGAGCGGTGAGGCGAGCTATGCCAGCTACGACGGGTTCGAATTCAAGCCCTCGTCTCACCTGATCCCGCTCGTCGTCGTGCCCGACGGCGTGATCGGCGCCAATTTCAACGATCCCGGCATCTGCCACTTCATCGTGCAGGCGGACACCGCCAACCCGACGCCGCGCGTGCTCTGGTTCTTCAGCACGACGGCCACGCTGTTCGGGACGCGCAAGCCGATCTTCGGATCCGGCACTGAGGACACACCGAACGCGCGGCTACGCAACGCGGTGGTCGACGGGCGCTTCGAATATTCCAACCCGCTGCTGGTCTTCGCGGACAACGCGTCGGCGGTCGCAGCGCTCGGTCCAGGTCGCGAATATAAGCGCGATCCCGATGGCCCGAAGTACGAAACCTTCTGACGGGACCTGAGATGGCAGACGCACCCAAAGGCATCAACGTTCGCATCGCCGAGTACGTCCGCGATGGCGGCGCAGAGGTGAACCACCTGGCGCTTGGCTACCAGCAGGCCGGACGGTTCGGCGGGGCAGATCCGTCGTGGACCGAGGCGCAGCGCAACGCTTTCGACGCCGGCGCGGAGGGTCGACGCGAGGATAACGCGATGGTGAAGGCGCGCGCGCCGATGCCTGCTTCGGATGAGGCGAATGGGTAACGTGACGGCCATCGACGACGCGCTGCACCCGCGCATGGCCGGGTCGACAGAAGGCATGACGCTTCAGGTGCTCGCCCAAATTCGCGACAGCCTGAGCGCGATGAGCCGCGACGTGCGATCGGCAAACGAGGCGACTGCTGACGTTCGTGAGCGTGTGATCCGCCTGGAGGAACGCGACAAGCGCCTGACGCAGGTGGAGGCATCCGTGGCGGTGCTCGATACCCGCGTCGACGTCCTGCTGAAGGACAAGGACCGCCGCGATGGCGCGGTCGGCATGCTTGGCGTCCTGCGCGTCTGGGGTCCGGTCGTGTTCAGCGCGCTGGCCGCGCTGTGGCTATTCGGCCGCTCGCTCGGGATCACGCCGGCGCCGCCTGCTGCGCCTGCGCGCGTGGAGGCAACGATTCAGCACGACGAACGCAGCATCGAGGGCACCGTTGGAGGGAAGCCATGACCGTCAACCAGATCATCGACGCCACGATCGGCAAGGAGGGCGGCTACAGCAACCACCCGGCCGACAAGGGCGGGCCGACCCGCTGGGGTGTCACCGAGCAGGTTGCACGCGCTTACGGTTATGCTGGCGATATGCGTGTCCTGCCTCGCGCCACGGCGTTCGACATTTACCTGAAGCGCTACTGGACCGAGCCGCGGTTCGCGGACGTGGCGGCGGTCTACCCCGAACTC
The DNA here is from genome assembly GCF_042095875.1 of Sphingomonas sp. Taxonomy (GTDB): domain Bacteria; phylum Pseudomonadota; class Alphaproteobacteria; order Sphingomonadales; family Sphingomonadaceae; genus Sphingomonas. The sequence goes on along the minus strand of NZ_JBELMJ010000025.1, from coordinate 877 downwards.
GGGCCCGAGATGTTCGACACCGGCGTCAACATGGGCACGTCGATCCCGGGTGCGTTTCTGCAACGCGCGCTCAACCTGCTGAACCGCGGCGCGACGGACTATCCTGACATCGCGGCCGACGGACGGATCGGCACCATGACAATCGCGGCGCTCAAGAAGTTCGCGGCCGTGCGCGGCGCGGCTGGCGGCAAGGTGCTGCTGAAGACGATCGACGGTTTCCAGCTCGGTCGATACGCCGACATCACCGAGGCGCGGCCGGCGAACGAGGCGTTCTTCTACGGCTGGGTAGCGAACCGGGTGGGGATCGAGGCGTGACCGGCCCCGGCTGGCCGGATGCGCGCGGCTGGGTCGGCGTCGGAAGCTTCGTGCTGACGGTGGTGGTGCTCGGTATGCTCGCCTTCGTCCCGGAGCTGCGGAAGGACGAGTTCTTTAAGACGATCGCCACGCTGATCATCGGCACCGGCTTCGTCAACGGCGTGGTCAACTGGGCTTACGGTGCCACCAAAGGCGGGGGCGACCTCGCCGATAACAACGCCGCCATCATTCGCAAGCAGGCGGAGAATAGCCCGCCTATCGAGAAGGACGCTACACGATGAACATCGGCAAGCTGCTCGGCAAGGTCGCGAAGGCGGCGAAGAACAACCCGGAGATCGCGCTCGCGGTGGTCGGTCTGGCCGCGCCGGGGCTGGTGCGGAAGGTGACGCCGGTGATCATGGCGGCGTCGCCAAAGCAGCCCAAAGCGTGAACAAACAGGAGTAGCCCGGACATAACCCGGACACGTCTGCTGAACACCCAAGTCGACTGCTTGTAAGTTGTTGATTTCTGGCGCACCCGACAGGATTCGAACCTGTGGCCTCTGCCTTCGGAGGGCAGCGCT
>NZ_JBELMJ010000024.1:0-44316 GCF_042095875.1 Sphingomonas sp. | reverse complement strand
AGGGCGTGAAGATCAACGACAAGCACATCGAGACGATCGTTCGTCAGATGCTGCAGAAGGTCGAGATCACCGACGGCGGCGACACCACGCTGCTGGCGGGCGAGCAGGTCGATCGCGACGAGATGGACGAGGTGAACAGCAAGCTCGAGAAGGGCCAGAACCCGGCGCAGGGCAAGCCGGTCCTGCTCGGCATCACCAAGGCCAGCCTGCAGACGCGTTCGTTCATCTCGGCCGCGTCGTTCCAGGAGACCACCCGCGTCCTCACCGAGGCGGCGGTCCAGGGCAAGCAGGACACGCTCATGGGCTTGAAGGAGAACGTGATCGTCGGTCGCCTGATCCCGGCGGGCACGGGTGCGGGCATGAACCGCCTGCGCGTCGCCGCCTCGTCGCGCGACGCGGCGCTGCGGGTCCAGCAGCGCAAGTTGCAGGAGGCGATGATCGCCGCCGGCACCGCCGCGCAGGTCAAGGCCGCCGAGGACGCGCGCTCCGCCCGCGACGACACCGGCACCGGCAGCGATCCGCTCGCCGAGGTCGTGCCCTCGGGCACCGGCACCGACGCCGATGCGGGCGAGTACCTCAACGACTGATCGTTCGGGTAATCGCCGAGAACAAGGAACCGCCGTCCGGGCAACCGGGCGGCGGTTTCCGTTCGTGGGTGACGGAGACGGTGCTCGCTGGGGAATGGACCCACATGCGGCTGGGCTCCAGAACGTGAGAAGCGCGCCCTCCCTCTCTCGTCATCCCGGCCCCGCGCCGGGATCCCGCTTCTTCTTCCTTCGGAAAGCGAGACCTCGGAATCGAGTTCGGAACTAGGAGAGACACGCAGCTCGTCCCGCGCCGCAACTGCACGGCATCGGCTCCCCTCACTCCGCCATATCCCCTCAAATATCGCTGTTGTATTCACCCGAACATAGCGTCATGAGCACCCCGCCAGGAAGCGCAAAACCATCGCCGGCACGCCAGAGGGTCCACATCATGCCGATCGCCACCCTGCTGCCCCCGGTCGCGCTCGCCACGCTCGCCCTTCCAGCACAGGCGCAGACCGCCGGCCCGCCCCCCTCGCCGAGCAGCGCATCCGACGAGCAGACGGCGGACAGCTTCGACGGCCTCCCTACCGTCATCGTCACCGCGCGCCGCCGCGCCGAGGATGCGCAGCGTATCCCCACCTCGCTGTCGGTCGTCGGCGGCACCCTGCTCGACCAGGCGTACGCGGTGAACACGCAGGCGCTGACCACGCTGATCCCCAGCCTCAACTATGCCTCGGCCAACCCGCGCAACACCGCCTTCACGATCCGCGGGCTGGGCTCCAGCGTCGTCGCGGTCAGCCAGGCGAACGACGGGCTGGAATCGGGCGTCGGCTTCTACGTCGACCAGGTCTACCACGCGCGCCCCGCCACCGCCGCGTTCGACTTCGCCGACGTGGCGCAGGTCGAGGAGTTGCGCGGGCCGCAGGGCACGCTGTTCGGCAAGAACACCACCGCGGGCGCGATCAACATCACCACGCGCGCGCCCAGCTTCACGCCGGAAGCGTTCGCCGAACTGTCCTACGGCAGCTTCGACTTCGTCCAGGCGAAAGGCTGGGTGTCGGGCCCGATCAGCGACACGCTCGCCTATCGCCTGTCGGGCGTGTCGACGCGCCGCGACGGCGTGATCGCCAACGTGCGCACCGGCCGGGACGCCAACACGCTCGGCACGCAGGCGGTGCGCGGGCAATTGCTGTTCCGCCCCGACGACCGCGTCCAGCTGCGCCTCTCGGCCGACTTCACCAACTTCCAGGCCTATTGCTGCACCCAGGTGCCCTACGCGGTCGGCACCAGCCTGCGCGCCGCCAACCGCCAGTTCCCCGCGCTCGCACGCCAGTTCGGCTACGCGCTACCCGCGCTCGACTACCGCGACCGCGTCACCGACATCGACGGTCCGCTCGGCACCGACACCAACGAGGGCGGCGTGGCGGCGATCACCGACTGGAACGTCGGCGCGGCGACGCTCACCTCGGTTACCGCCTGGCGATTCTGGAATTGGGACGCGGAGAACGACCGCGATTACATCGGCCTGCCGATCCAGCTCAGCCAGCACATCCCCTCGCGCCAGGACCAGTGGAGCCAGGAACTGCGCCTCGCCTCCAACGGCGAGCATCGCCTCGGCTACGTCGTCGGCCTCTACGCCTTCTTGCAGACGATCACCGGTCGGCCGATCAGCATCTACGGCCCCGCGGGCGCGGGCTGGCTGATCGGGCAGAGCGTGCCGACCAGCACCACCGACGCGACGCCGGTCGCGGTGCCCGCCAACCTCCTCGACGGCTACGGGCAGGACGGTCGCACCGATTTTCGCAGCGCCAGCTACGCCGCCTTCGGCGAGGCGAACTGGCGCGTGGTCGACCGCATCACGCTGACCGCCGGCCTGCGCTACACGCACGAGAACAAGCGCGGTTCGTACGACACGACCGTCTCGGGCGGCCCCGCGACTACGGTCCCGGCGCTCGCCAATGCGCGGTTGAACATCCTGCGCCCGCAATCCTACGCCGCGCGCGACCGCGACGGCAGCCTGTCGGGTCGCGCCAACGTCGCGGTCGACCTCGCGCCCGGTGTGCTCGGCTACGCCAGCTACGCGCGCGGGTTCAAGTCGGGCGGGATCAACATGTCGGGGCTGCCGCTCGACGCCAACAATCGCCCGGTGCTCGCCACTGCCGTCGTCCGACCCGAGCGCAACGAGACTTACGAGGTCGGCCTCAAGACGCAGGCGTTCGACCGTCGCCTCGTCTTCAACGTCGATGGCTTCTACACGCAGGTGCGCGACTTCCAGGCGACCGTGGTGAGAACTCCCGCACGCAGACCGCGCAGCTGCGCGGCTATCTGTCCAACATACCGGAGGTCACCGTGAAGGGCGTCGAGGCGGACGCGACCGCGCTCGTCCTGCCGGGCGTGTCGCTGCGCGCCGGCCTCGCCTACGCCGACGGCGCGTACAGCGACTATCCCGCCGGCCCCTGCCCGCTCGAGCTACAGACCGCCGCGACGACGCGGTGCAGCCTGACCGGCCACCGCCTCGCCTCCCTGCCGCGCGTCACGCTGACCGCTGGCGCCGACGTCGAGCAGCCGCTCGGCAGCGGATCGGTCTTCCTCCACCTCGATAGCGCGTCGCGCAGCGGCTACAGCGGCGACCCCAGCCTGTCGCGCTTCACCTATATCCGCCACCACAATTTGACCAACGCCAACCTCGGCTACCGCTTCGCCGACGGGGTGGAGCTGGCGCTGTTCGCGCGCAACCTGTTCGACGAAGATTACGTGCAGAACGTGACCGTTCAGGCGGGCAATTCCGGGCTGATCCTGGCGACGCCCAGCGACCCGCGCACGATCGGCGCGACGCTGCGCCTGCGTCGTTGATTACTCAGCGCCGCGGCTTCTCGCGCGGCTCGATCGTGAAGTCGACGCCGCCGCGCCGCCCCGGCCACATCGCCACCGCGAAGCTGCGCCGCCGCCCGCACACGTTCGCGGACCACAGCTCCCAGTGCCCGCCGCGACGGTACACCGGCGACCCGCGGCGGAAGCGCGCCGGCAGCGACGCCGCCTGCACCGCGCGCAGCCGCGGACAGCGATACGCCGCCGCGACGTAGCGCTGCATCCCGCGCAGCACGTCGGCCTTCAGCCGCTTGTCCGCGCGCGACGGCCCCGCCTTGTCCGCGCGGTACGGCCTGGCCTGCTCAGCCGGCTCCGCGGCGATCAGCAGCAGCGGCACCAGCATCGCCGGGGCGAGCGAAAGCCGCGTCACACCGGCGCCTGCACCGGCGCGCCCACCGGCATCTCTCGGTCGCCCTCCATCGTGCGCACGATCGTGCGGATCGCGCCGTCCTCGACGCGCAGCTCGTTGAACGCGGGCGGCGACTGGCGCACCCGCTTCGACAGCGTGCCTGCGCCGATCAGCCGCACCGTCCGCCCGTCGTGAACGAACGGCACGTCGAACGGATCGTGGACGTGCCCCGAAAGCACCGCATTCGCGCCCGCCAGCGCCAGCGCGACCAGCGCCTCGTCGCCGTACTTCGTCTTGGCAGTCCCCTTGGTCGGCCCCTCGATCAGCGGGTGGTGCCCCGCGACGATGATCAGGTGATCCCGCGGCACCCCCGCGATCAGCGACAGCGCGCGGCGCAGCGACCCCGGACTGACCCGCCCCTTTGACCAGTTCCAGCGCCACTGCGCGCGCGCGGTGGTCTTGAGCGGGATCACCGCGATCCCCTGGATGTCGAGCGGCCGCTCGATCATCTTCTCGACCGCGGCGTAGCGCGAATAGGGCGAGAACAGCCGTCGGATCGGGTCCCAGTAATAAGGGATGTCGTGGTTCCCGACCTCCAGCGTCACCGGCACGCCGAGCGAGCGGAGCCAGTCGCCGCCCGCCTGGAACTCCTTGGGCTTGGCGCGCATCGTCAGGTCGCCGGTCATGATGACCGCGTCGGGCCTCTCCGCCGAAACGCGCTCGCCGAACCAGGCGATCGCCCGCGGGTCCTCGGCGCCGAAATGCACGTCGCTGACGTGGAACAGCTTGGTCATCTTGCCTCCCTCTGGCCGCTCACAACGCGCGAGCGGCGACCCGGCTGCCTATTTTCCCATCAGCTCGCGGCGCAGGAACGCGTCGAGCAGCGCCGCGCGCCGCGCGTCCTCGGCGTGATCGGCACCGACCGCGTGGCCGCCCTCCAGATATTCGTGGAAGTAGACGGTGTTGCCGTTCGCCTTCAGCAACGCGGCGAGCTTGCGCGCGTGGCCCGGATGGACACGGTCGTCCTTGGTCGATCCGTAGAACAGCACCGGCGGGTAGCGCACGCCGCTGCGCACGTTCTGGTACGGCGAGTAGCGGCTGATGAACGCCCAGTCCGCCGGCTTGTCGGGGTCGCCGTACTCGTCGATCCACGACGCGCCCGCCGACAGGTGCGAGTAGCGCCGCATGTCCTCCAGCGGCGACCCCGCGATCACCGCGCCGTACAGGTCGGGTCGCTGCTGCATCGCCACGCCGACCAGCAGACCGCCGTTCGACCGACCCGAGATCGCGATCTTCTTAGGGACGCTCACCCCCGTCTTGACCAGGTCCTCCGCGACCGCGTGCAGGTCGTCGAACACATTCTGCCGCTTCTCGCGCAACCCCGCCTGGTGCCAGCTCGGCCCGTACTCGCCGCCGCCGCGCAGATTGGCGAGCACGAATGCGTTGCCCTGCTCGACCCAGAACAGCCCCAGCGGCCCGGCACGATACGGCTGGTCGGTCAGGTAGGTCGGCGTCTGCGCGTTGCGGAAACCGCCGTAAGCGTGGATCAGCGCGGGCGCAGGGCTGGCCGCGCCCTTCTTGGTAACGAGGAAGTACGGCACGCGCGTGCCGTCCTTCGACGTCGCGAAATGCTGCGCGACCGCATATTGCCGCGCGTCGAACTTGGGCGGCAGCGACTGCACCGCGGCGACCTTGGCATCGCCGCCGACGGCGTAGAGCGTCGGCGGGGTCAGCATCCCCTCCACGGTCGCGAACGCCAGGTCGCGCGCGCCCGAGCTGCCGACGATGTGGATCGTGCTGTTGACGGCGAGCGGCATCGCCGTCTGCGCCCAGCGGCCGTCACCGCCGCGCCTTAGCGCCAGTAGCTTGCCCGACACATCGTCCAGCACCTTGACCCACAAGACGTGGTCGGTCGCGCTCACCTCCTCGACCGCCTGCGTCGCGCTCGGCGCCATCACCAGCTCGGGCGTGGTCGCGCGCCCCGTCGCCGCGTCGGCCAGCGAATAGGCGACCAGCACGCCGGCCGCGAAGCCGTTAGCGGGCTTGCTGTACGACACGATCGCGCGCCCATCGATCACGTCGCGCACGTCCGCGCCCTGCGGCAGGCGCAGCGGCACGAAGCGCCCGTCGGGCATGCGCACGATATAGTCGCTCTGGAAGAAGGTCGTGTTGACCGCGACGATCGGCCAGCGCTGCCGGTCGTCGACCGGCCCGCGCACTTCCAGCCCGACGATCGACTTCGGCGCCTCGTGCACCGTCTTCGCCGCGGTGATCGGCGTGCCGCGCGTCCACACCTTGGCGATCCGCGGATAACCCGACACGGTCAGCGACCCCGCACCCCAGTCGCTCGCCACCAGCAGGTGATCGCGGTCGACCCAGGTGTAGCGGCTCTTCGCCTCGGGCAGCACGAAGCCGCCGGGTACGAACTGGCCAGTCGCCAGGTCGAACTCGCGCACCACCTGCGCGTCGGTGCCGCCGGGGCTCAGCGCCACCATGCAGCGGGTATAATCGGGCTCCAGGCACTGCGCGCCGTGCCACACCCAGCTCTTGCCCTCGGCCTTGCCCAGCGCGTCGACGTCGATCAACGTGCGCCACTCCGGCTTGCCCGCGGTGTAGCTGGCGAGCGTCGCGACGCGCCACAGCCCGCGCGGATGCGCCGCGTCGCGCCACAGGTTCGTCACGCGGTCGCCCAGAATGCCCTCGGGCTCGGCGATCTGCGCCTCGTCGTCCAGGATCGCCTTGGCACGCGCGCGGTCCTGTTCGTAGCGCGGGTCGCGCGTCAGCACCCGCTCGGTCTCGGCATTCCACGCCTTCACCTGGTCCAGCGCGCGCTTGCCCTCGATGTCCTCCAGCCAGGCATAAGGATCGGGCGCGACCGGCGCGGCGGCGACAGCGAGGAGCGAGACGAGCGGAAGGAGCGATTTCATCCGCGAAGCGTAGCCTTCCCGACGCACCCGCTCAACCGGCGGCGGCAACAAGGAGGCGACGTGGGCAAGTCCAAGCACGATCATGAACTGCAACTCGGCCTCGTCCACATGCAGGCCGCGATGGCCGAGAGCGGGTCGCGCGCGGTCGTCGTGCTCGAAGGGCGCGACACCGCCGGCAAGGACGGCACGATCAAGGCGATCACCAAGCATCTGTCGGTCCGCAACACCCGCGTGGTCGCACTGCCCAAGCCGAACAACCGCGAACAGTCGCAATGGTACCTGCAGCGCTACGTCGCGCATCTGCCCGCCGCGGGCGAGCTCGTGATCTTCAACCGCAGTTGGTACAATCGCGCCGGGGTGGAGGTGGTGAACAACTTCTCCACCCACGCCGAGCAGGCGCAGTTTCTGCGCGACGTGCCCGACTTCGAGCGTATGCTGGTCGAGAACGGGATCAAGCTGGTCAAGCTGTGGCTCGACATCGACAAGGACGAGCAGGCGCACCGGCTCGAGAAGCGCCGCACCAATCCGCTCAAGGCATTGAAGGTATCCGCGCTCGACGCGGTCGCGCAGGACAAATGGTCCGACTATTCCGCTGCGCGCGACAATATGCTGGAACGCACGCACAGCGTGTGGGCGCCGTGGATCTGCGTCCGCGCCAACAGCAAGCCCAAGGCGCACAAGGCGGTCATCCGCCACCTGCTCCACGAAATCGCCGACGACGAGATCGCGCACGACATCAAGCAGCCCGACCCCGACATCCTGTTCCCATTCGCGCTAGACGCGCTGGAGGACGGACGCCTCGCCAAATAGCGTTTATCGGCCGCGCTGTCCTACAGCCCGCCGGCTGCGCTATCGCCCCGCGCGACGCTCCTTCTCATCCCCGAACCCGACTCGCGCCCGCCATCGCATCGCAGGTGGAACGGTCGCGCGCCGTCAGCGGATCGGCTCGCACGCGACGCCGTCACCGTCGCCGTCCATGTCCTCGCGGTAACCCGGTTCCCCGGCGTAGATCGGCGCGGTGCCCGCCGCGCGCGCGGCATGGCACCCGCCCCAATAGTCACCCGGCTGCGGAGCGCGGCGCCGCTGCACGCCGGTCGCCACCGCGGCATCTCGCGCGAGCGCTACTGCTGCGCCGCGCCCCTGCGACGTCGTCATCGTCGACCCGACCCCCACGAACGCCCCGACGACGCCCGCGCCGATCAGAACGGCCAACGCGCTAGTTCGATGATCGTACCCCATAGTCGCCGGCGTACCCCCGGCGCGTAAACGGCAGGTAAGCGGGCGCCACTACGCCCCACGCCGGCCGCGCGGCGACGGCACGCATTGGCCTCACCTTAGCCTCACCTTTCGCTGCCGAACGCCGGCTCGGTTCATCGCCGCCGCGCGCGCATCGGCACGCGTTGGCCTCACCTTCGCCTCACCTTCCGACCGCGGCCGCCTCAGTCGCCGGTGACCCGCACCGGGCCCAGGTCGCCCTGCCCGACCGACCCGCTCGCCATCGCCAACATCGCGTCGAGGCTCTTCTTCGCGCGCAGCCGCAGCCCTTCCTCGATCTCGATCCGGGGGCTGAGGTCGCGCAGCGCGACGTACAGCTTCTCCATCGTGTTGAGCGCCATGTACGGGCAGATGTTGCAGTTGCAGTTGCCGTCGGCGCCGGGCGCACCGATGAAGGTCTTGTCCGGCAGCGCCTTCTCCATCTGGTGGATGATGTGCGGCTCGGTCGCGACGATCAGCGTGTCGCCCGCCATCGCCATCGCGTAATCCAGGATGCCGCGCGTCGACCCGACGTAATCGGCGTGGTCCAGGATCACCGCCGGGCATTCGGGATGCGCCGCGACCGGCGCGCCGGGGTGCTGCGCCTTCAGCTTCAGCAGCTCGGTCTCGCTGAACGCCTCGTGGACGATGCACACGCCCGGCCACAGGATCAGCTCGCGCCCGGTCTTGCGCGCGAGGTATCCGCCCAGGTTGCGGTCTGGGCCGAAGATGATCGGCTGCGACGCCGGAATCTGGCTCAGGATCTTCTCGGCCGAACTGCTCGTCACGATGACGTCGGACAGGCCCTTCACCTCGGCCGAGCAGTTGATGTAGGTCAGCGCGATCGCGTCCGGATGCTGCCTGCGGAACGCCGCGAACTGATCGGGCGGGCAGCTGTCCTCCAGGCTGCACCCCGCGTCCATGTCGGGCAGCACCACCGTCTTCTGGGGGCTCAGGATCTTCGCGGTCTCGGCCATGAAGCGCACGCCGCAGAACGCGATCACGTCCGCGTCGGTGTCCGCCGCCTTGCGGCTGAGGTCCAGGCTGTCGCCGACGAAGTCCGCCAGATCCTGTATTTCTGGCTTCTGATAATAATGCGCCAGGATCACCGCGTTGCGCTCTTGGCGGAGGCGGTCGATCTCGGCGCGCAGGTCGAGGCCGGAGAGGTTGGTGGGCTGTTCCATGCGCGCGATGTGGCCCACCGCGCGCGCCCGATCAAGTTAAGCCCGTCACCCGGCGTTGCCGAGCACTTCCTCCAGGCTGCGCGTCAGGTCCCACCGGGTCGTGTCGCTGCCGCGCGCCTCGCCCGCGAAGCGCACCTCGACCGTGACCGGCAGCCCCGCCGCCGCCAGCGTCCCCGCGAACAGCCGCTCCAGCGCGACCCGCCCGTTCTCGCGCGCCTTCAGGATATTCTGCGGCTCGCGCGCCTTCGCCTCGACGACGCGCGTCGCGGTCCCGGAGGCGCGGCGCTGCAGCTCCGCCATCGCGTCGCGCGACACGAACACGCCGCTGGTCTGGTCGACCGTCACGTTACCCTCGTCGACGTTGGGTCGGCCGACCACCACGTCGGGCACCTCGACCAGCAACGTGCGCCGCTGCTCGTCGTAGCGGAAGTCGCCGGGGCCGAGCGGGCGCAGGTCGACGAAGTAGTCGACCTCGTACGGCGCCTTGACCACGCGCGAGGCGTTCAGCCAGCCCCACAGCCGGCTGGTCGCCGCGGTCGCCTGTACCGTGCCCGACAGTCGACTGACGCGCAGCTCGCTGCTGGCAAACAGCCGGCCCGCCACGACCCGTGCCACCGCCAAATCATTCTCGTCGGTCGCGACCGTATAGCTCTCGGTATAGCGGCGATAACCGATCAGCGACGCGACGACGATCGCCACCGCCAGCGCGAGCCCCAGCGCGGACTTCACGAGGTTGTTCACGCGCCCGCCCTCCACCTATCGCCGTCCGCGCGGACCTGCCCGCGCCGCTCGAGGTCGATCAGGTGCGCCAGCACCGACCGGCCCGCCGCCCCGACCAGCCTGGGGTCGAGCCCGGCGTACATGCGCGCGACCATCGCCGGGATCGTCCGCGCTTCCTCCGCAAGCAGCCGCAGGATCTGCCCTTCGCGCTGCTTGCGGTGCCCCAGCATCCCGCGCACCAACCGCTGCGGCCGCTCGATTTCCGGCCCGTGCCCGGGATAATAGACGCGGTCGTCGCGTGCGAGCAGCTTCTCCAGGCTCGCCATGTAATCGCCCATGTCGCCGTCGGGCGGCGAGACGACGCTGGTCGCCCATCCCATCACGTGGTCGCCGGAAAACAGCGCCTTCATCTCGCGCAGCGCGAAGGAAAGGTGGTTGCTGGTGTGGCCGGGCGTCGCGATCGCCTCCAGCGTCCAGCCGTCGCCGCGGACGCACTCGCCCTCCGCCAGCACGCGGTCGGGCGCGTAATCGTGATCGAAGGCGGCGTCGGCGCGCGGGCCGTCGTCGTCGGGTCCGAACGGCGCGGCGCCGACGATCGGCGCGCCGGTCTCCTGCGCCAGCCGACGCGCGCCGGGACTGTGATCGCGGTGATGGTGCGTGACGACGATCGCGCCGACCCGCCGACCCGCGACCACGCGCATCAGTGCGGCGTGGTGCTCGGCGTCCGCCGGGCCGGGATCGATGATCGCCAGGTCGGTCGTACCGACCAGATGCGTCTGCGTGCCCGTGTAGGTATAGGCCGACGCGTTGGGCGCCAGCACCCGCGTCACCAGCGGCTCCAGCACGATCGCGCGCCCGGTCGGTGGCGGGGTCGGCGACGGTGGGGGCAGCAGAGGTTGGGGCGGCACGGCGTCCATCGCCGACGCAGATGGCGGGTCGCGCGCGACGACGCAAGCGCGCTCGCCCGGACGGGTCAGTCGATCGCCGCCATCTGCGCCTTCACGTTGGCGAGCGCCGCGTCCACCTCGCGCAGCGCACCCGCGCGGTCGCTGCCCGACAGCGCGCGGTCTGCGGCCAGTTCCGCGCGCGTCGTCGCCAGGCTCGCCATCGCCGAGCGCAGCGACGCGTGCGCCTCGCGCATCGCCTCCTGTCGCGCGCGCTGCGCCTCGCGACTGGCCTCCATCGCGTCCTGCCGCCCTTCCCGCGCCGCTTCCATCGCCTCGCGCCGTGCCTCGCGCGCCGTCGCGGCCGCCTCCTGCCGCGCCTCTCGGCTCGCGGCTACAGCCTCCGCGTCACTCATGCTGAGCGACCGCGCCGGTACCGACGGAACCGCGGGCGGGATCGGCGGGGTAGGCGGGGTCGGTGGCGTGGGCGGCCAGTCGGCGCCGTCGGGTACGACCGGCATCGGCGGCACGGGCGGAGTCGGCACCGGGTGCGCCGCGATATAGGCCGCGGCGTCGCGGTCGCGCAGCACGATCGTGCGGCCGTTCTCGACGATCGTCACCTTTCGCGTCGTCCGCGTCCGCGCCGCGGGCGTCAGCCCGGCGGCGATGTCGTGGTCGAGCGTCGCCAGCCGTACGCCGGTCACCCGCTCGACGCTCGCGCGCACCCGCGCGACCGCCGGCATGCCCGATGCCGTCAGCACCAGTCCCGCGCAGGCCAGCAACGCCACCCCCGCGCCGCCCGCCGCGACGCGCTTGCCTGACACGCGTCCGCGCGCCAGCATCCGCAATCGTCCCTTCAGGTCGTTGACCGTATTCAGGTGACACGCCGGGGTCAGCGCGCGCCCGTGCGCCGCCTTGATGATCGCGCACCCGTAGGCGTGGCGCTGCCCCGCTCCGACGGCGGCTAGGACGCCGGCGTCGTTCGCCATCTCCTGATCCGCACGAAAGGCGCGAAATGCCAGCCAGGCCACCGGATTCAACCAGTGCAGCGACAGCATCGCCAGCGCCACCCAATTCGCCCACAGGTCCCCGCGGCGGTGGTGCCCGATCTCGTGCGCCAGTGCGAGTTCGCGCTCCTGCACGTCGTAGCATTCGGCGAAGTCGCGCGGGAACGCGACCACGCGGCGGATCAGCCCGAACGCGAGCGGCCCGCTCGCGCCCGCGCTCTCGACCACCGCGATCGAGCCGACCCGCGCGACCACGTCGGCCCCGCGCAGCACGCGCGCGCGAAAGCGAAGGTACTGCGCGAGCTGGACGCCCAGGATCGCCAGCGCGCCCGACGCCCAGGCCAGCGTCACCATTGTCGCGGCGTCGATCGGCACGCTCGCCGACGTTGCCGCGACCACGCCGACCGGCGCGATCGGGTCCGCCGGCGCGATCAGCGTCATCGCGCGCGCGCCCGCGCCCACCATTGGCGCCGCGCCGAACGGGCTCCACTCGCTCGGCAACGGCGGCAGCATCAGCCGCAGCACCGGCAGCGTCCAGAGCAGATAGGCGATCTCGGCCCCGAACGCGCGCCGCACCGGGCCGCGAGCGACCAGCACCAGCAGCATCAGCGCGGTCGATCCGGCCAGCGCCTCCAACAGGAGCGCGATCAATGCTTCAACGCCTTGAGCAGCGCCTCGATCTCGGCGATGTCCTGTCGCGACAATTCGTCGCGCTCGGCCAGATGAGCGACCAGCGGGGTCAGCCGGCCGCCGAACAGCCGGTCGATCAGCTTGCGCGACTCGCCCGCGACGTAATCCTCGCGCGCGACCGCGGGCGAGTAGAGGTAGCGGCGTCCGTCGACCTCGTGCCGCACCGCGCCCTTGCCGAGCAGGCGGCCGAGCAGCGTCTTGACGGTGGCGGCGCTCCACGCGCGACCGGGGTCGACGCGCTCGGTCACGTCCTGCGCGGTGAGCGGGCTTTCCTCCCACAACACCTCCATCACCGCGTGCTCGGCATCACTGATCCGCTCGGCCACCTGCACCATCCTTGTACCGCCAACAGATGTAGTCTCCCAGCGATTACAGACGTTGTCAATAGACGGTCTGAGGTGTCGGCAAGCTTTACACGCGAGCATCGCGTCAGACGCGGCTTAACCATTTCGGGTGAGTGTTTCAGCCGCTCGTGCGCTTTGGCACGACGGGTGCAGCTGTCATCAAGCTACCGAGCGCATCGACGCTTCAGCTGGACGGGCCGCCGCTTTCTCGATCTCGCGGCGCCCGTCCAACCCGGTTACCAGAAAGACAATAAAGCATCGAGGCGCCCGTTGTCCGAGCGCCCGACCGATTGTCCGCGAGCGCCGCAGCGGCGACGCCCGCCGACCTTGGTTTACTGCGCCGCGGTCTTGCCCGCGAACAACTCGGCCAGTTCGCCGCTCTCGTACATTTCCATCATGATATCGGAGCCGCCGACAAACTCACCGCCGACGTAGAGCTGCGGGATCGTCGGCCAGTCCGAGTAGGCCTTGATCCCCTGCCGGATGCCCTGGTCCTGCAGCACGTCGACGCTCTCGAACTCGACGCCCAGCCGCTCCAGGATCGCGATCGCGCGGCTGGAGAAGCCGCACTGCGGGAACAGCGGCGTGCCCTTCATGAACAGCACCACGGGGTTGTTCTTCACCACGGCATCGATGCGGGCGCTGGTGTCGTCGGTCATAGTTTCTGTGATCCTGTTCGAAGGGCGATCGGCCCGATGCCGTTTACTCTGGTACGCCGCCTACTTTGGTACGGCAGTGGTTAGCTGCAAGGCGTGGAGCACGCCGCCCATCCGCCCGCCGAGCGCGGCGTACACCGCCTGGTGCTGGCGCACGCGCGGCATGCCGGCGAACGACGCGCTGGTCACGCGCGCCGACCAATGATCCTTGTCGCCCGCCAGATCGGTCATCTCGACCTCCGCGTCGGGGATGCCGGCGCGGATCAGCGCGGCAATCTCGTCACCTTCCATCGGCATCGCGCCTACTCCGCCTTGAGGAGCTGTCGACGCGCCTCGATCATCTGCTGCACCAACGCCTGCCGCACCTGCGCCTCCTCGACTTCGGCGCCCGCCGCGGTCAGGTCGCCGAGCAGCTTGCGCACCACGTCCTCGTCGCCCGCTTCCTCGAAATCGGCCTGCACGACCGACTTGGCGTAAGCGTCGGTTTCCTCCGGCGTCAGCTTCATCAGCCCCGCCGCCCATTGCCCGACCAGCTTGTTGCGGCGCGCGGTGACACGGAACGCCATCTCCTCGTCGCGCGCAAATTTGTTCTCGAACCCGCGGTCGCGGTCGTCGAAGGCGGTCATGGCAGCTCCCGTTGCTATGCCCCCACGGATAGAACGCGCGGGACGCACAAGCAACGGGCTGCCCGGGCGCTAGTCGGCGACGCGCACCACCAGCTTACCGATCGCCGCGCGCGCCGCCATCTTGGCGATCGCCTGACCGCCCTGCTCGAACGGAAACACCTCCGTCACGCGCGGCGCGATCTTTTCCTGCTTCCACAGATCGAACAGCTGCTGGATGTTGGCGCGGTTCGCCTCCGGATCGCGCGCGGCGAACGCGCCCCAGAACACGCCGCACACGTCGCAGCTCTTCAGCAGCGTCAGGTTGAGCGGCAGCTTGGGGATACCCGCAGGAAAGCCGATCACCAGGTAGCGCCCTTCCCACCCGATCGAGCGCAGCGCGGGCTCGGCATAGTCGCCGCCGACCGCGTCGTAGATCAGCTGGTACCCGGCCTTGCCGCCCTTGTCCTTGAACTGCTCGGCCAGCGCCTTCGACTCGTCCTTCCCGAACGGCCCGCGACCGTAGATGATGACCTCGTCGGCGCCCGCGTCGCGCACCGCCTGCGCCTTCTCCTCGCTCGACACCGCACCCACGACGCGCGCGCCGAACGCCTTGCCCAGCTCCACCGCGGCGAGTCCAACCCCGCCCGCGGCGCCCAGCACCAGCAGATTGTCGCCCGGCTCGATGTGCCCACGGTCGACCAGCGCGTGGATCGTCGTGCCGTAGGTCAGCAGCAGCGCGGCCGCTTCCTCGAAACTGCGCTCCTCGGGTACCCGGTACAAGGCCGTGTCGCGGAACAGCGCCTTCTCGCTCAACCCGCCCATGCTGGTGTTGCCCATCACGCGGTCGCCGACCTTGTACCGGGTCACGCCCTCGCCAACCTGCTCGACCACGCCCGACACCTCGCCGCCCGGCGCGAACGGGCGCGGCGGGCGCATCTGATACTTGTCCTCGATGACGAGCACGTCGGGATAGTTGATCGCGCACGCCTTGATCGCGACCACGACCTCCCCTGCGCCGGGTGTGGGATCGGGCAGTTCGCCGATCTCCAAAGTTTCAGGTCCGCCCGGCGCCCTCGACAGCAATGCCCGCATTTCCGCTCCTTTGCTCGATCCAGGGGCGCTGCCGCTGCATCGCCTCCTCGAAATTCGAAATCACGGTATCCTTTGCCAGCGTCAGGCCGACCTCGTCCAGCCCTTCCATCAGGCAGCGTCGGCGAAACGGGTCGAGATCGAAGGCGAAGCGATCCTGGAACGGCGTGGTGACCGTCATCGTCTCCAGATCGACCGTGATCGGCTGATCCTCGGCGACCGCGAGCAGCCGGTCGACCGCGTCCTGCGGCAGCACCACCGTGACGATGCCGTTCTTGAACGCGTTGCCCGAGAAGATGTCGGAGAAACTCGGCGCGATCACCGCGCGCACGCCCATGTCGGCGAGCGCCCAGGCGGCGTGCTCGCGGCTCGACCCGCAGCCGAAATTGTCCCCCGCGATCAGGATCGGGCTGCCCGCGTAGCGGGGATCGTCGAAGATGTTGCCGGGCTGCTCGCGCACCGTCTCGAACGCGCCGCGCCCCAGCCCCGAGCGCTTGATCGTCTTGAGCCAGTGCGCGGGGATGATGACGTCGGTGTCGACGTTCTTCTGCCCCCAGGGGTAGGCGCCCCCCGCGACACGCGTCACCGGCTCCATCGCGTCAGCGCGCCGGCTTGGCGGGTCGCGCGGTGACGGGACCCGCCTGCGTCTTCGCCACCGCCGCATAGGCCGCGACGCCGCTCACCGCCGCACCCGCGACGAGGAATGCCAGAACCATCTTCATCACCAATCCCCGTTTATTTGTCTCAGATCAACTCGCGCACGTCGGTCAACCGACCACTGACCGCCGCCGCTGCCGCCATCGCGGGGCTTAGCAGATGCGTGCGCGCGCCGGGACCCTGCCGCCCGACGAAATTTCGGTTCGACGTGGACGCGCAGCGCTCGCCCGGCGGCACCTTGTCCGGGTTCATCGCCAGGCACATCGAGCAGCCCGGCTCGCGCCACTCGAACCCGGCCTGCGTGAAGATGCGGTCGAGCCCCTCGGCCTCGGCCTGCCGCTTGACCAGCCCCGACCCCGGCACGACCATCGCGCGCACGCCGTCCGCGACGCGGCGACCGGTCGCGACGTGCGCGGCGGCGCGCAAATCCTCGATCCGGCTGTTGGTGCAACTGCCGATGAAGACATGCTGCACCGCAACGTCCTGCATCCGCGTGCCAGGCGCGAGCCCCATATAGTCGAGCGACTTGCGCGCCGCCGCCTGCTTCGACGGATCGGCGAAGCTTTCGGGCGCGGGGACGACGCCGGTGATCGGTACCACGTCCTCCGGGCTGGTGCCCCAGGTGAGCGCGGGCGCGATGTCGCTCGCCGACAGCGTCACGACGCGGTCGTAGCGCGCGCCCGCGTCGCTCGGCAGCGTGCGCCACCACTCGACCGCGCGGTCCCACTCCGCACCCTTCGGCGCCATAGCGCGGCCCTTCAGGTAAGCAAAGGTCGTCTCGTCGGGCGCGATCATGCCCGCGCGCGCACCGCCCTCGATGCTCATGTTGGCGATCGTCAACCGCCCCTCGACCGACAGGCTGCGGATCACCTCGCCGGTGAACTCGATGACGTAGCCGGTCCCGCCCGCCGCGCCGATCCGGCCGATGATCGACAGCACCACGTCCTTGGCCGACACGCCGAAGCCGAGCGTGCCGTCGACGCGCACCTCCATCGTCTTGGACGGCGACAGGATCAGCGTCTGCGTCGCGAGCACGTGCTCGACCTCGCTGGTGCCGATCCCAAACGCGAGCGCGCCCAAAGCACCATGCGCCGAGGTGTGGCTGTCGCCGCACACCATCGTGGTGCCGGGCAAGGTGAAGCCCTGCTCCGGCCCCACGACGTGAACGATCCCCTGCTCGGCCGCGAGCGCGTCGATGTAGGGAACGGCGAACTCGGCGACGTTGGTGCGCAACGCACCCAATTGCTCAGCGCTCTCCGCGTCGGCGATCGGCAACTCGCGCCCGGACGCGTCGACGCGCGCGGTGGTCGGCAGATTGTGGTCGGGCACCGCCAGCGTCAGGTCGGGGCGGCGCACGCGGCGACCGGCGCTGCGCAGCCCCTCAAACGCCTGCGGGCTGGTGACTTCGTGGACGAGATGACGGTCAATGTAGAGGAGGCAGGAACCGTCGTCGCGACGCTCCACGACATGGGCGTCCCAGACCTTTTCGTACAAGGTGCGTGGTTGGTGTGACATCGCGGGCGCCTTTAACCGCAACGGCGCTCAAGCGAAAGGAAGCAATGCGAAAGCAGCGCTAATCGTTTCTTTATTTCGTCGGCCCCGCGGATCGGCCCAGCGCCGCGTCGATGAAGGCGACACTCTCGTCCAGCACCGGCGCCATGTCGCGGAACGGGACCGACAGCGCCATGACGACGTTCTCGTGCGTCAGCCCTTCATGCTCGACCAGCTTCGCGCGCCCACCCGCCGCCTTCACGCGCGCGAACAGGTGATGGGCATTGTACGGCCGCACCTGCGTATCGCGCGTGCTGGTGACGAGCAGCAGCGGCGGCGCGTGGGCGCGCGCGAAGGTGACCGGCTGTGTCGCCATCGGGTCGGCCACCCCCAGCATCGCCGCGCGCGACCGCGGCTTGTCGAACGGGTAGAAGTCGTACGGCCCGCTCAGGCCCACCGCTGCCTTGACGATCGCCGGGTCGCTCCGCGCGCAACCAGCGCGGGTCGAGCGCGAGCATCACCGCGTTGTACGCGCCCGCAGAATGCCCCGCGAGCGCAACGCGGGCCGGATCGCCGCCGTAGTCGGCCACGTGGTCGCGAACCCAGCGCACCGCCGCCGCGCCGTCCTGCACGAACGCGGGGAAGCGCACCTGCGGCACCTTGCGATAGTCGGGCACGACGACGACGAACCCGGCGCGCGCGAACGCCCGCGCGGCGAAGGCGTAGCTGCGCCGATCCCCGTTCGCCCAGCCGCCACCGTAGATGAACATTACCACCGGCCGCTTGCCCGCGACCGACTCCGTCGGTCGCCACACGTCGAGCGTCTGCCCGGTGCGCCCGAACGCCAGCGCGTCGCCGGCCAGCTCGACCCCGCGCCCGCCGCCCATCGCGGCGTCGAGCCAGCTCAGCACCCGCGGCGCGGGCACGAACAGGTAGATCGCCCCCGCCGCCAGCAGCAGCACGGCGAGCGCGCCCGCCAGCCAGCGCCCGATCATCGCCGCGCGCCGGGGCTCAGGCGACGTAACGCGCCGTCGTCTTCGCGGCGACCTCATCCGCGGTGATGCCCGGTGCCAGTTCCACCAGCCGGAACGGCGACTGGTGATCGGAGCGCTGGAACACCGCGAGGTCGGTCACGATCATGTCGACCACGTTCCGCCCGGTGAGCGGCAGCGAGCATTCGGGCAGGAACTTCGGGGAGCCGTCCTTGGCGGTGTGCTCCATCACCACGATGATCTTCTTGACGCCCGCGACCAGGTCCATCGCGCCGCCCATGCCCTTGATCATCTTGCCGGGGATCATCCAGTTGGCGATGTCGCCGTTCTCCGCCACCTCCATCGCGCCCAGCACGGTCAGGTCGATGTGCCCGCCGCGGATCATCGCGAAGCTCTGCTCCGACCCGAAATAGGCCGATTGCGGCAGTTCGCTGATCGTCTGTTTTCCCGCGTTGATCAGGTCTGCGTCCTCCTCGCCCTCGTACGGGAACGGACCGATGCCCAGCATCCCGTTCTCCGACTGGAGCGTCACGGTCATGCCGTCGGGAATGTTGTTCGCCACCAGCGTCGGGATGCCGATGCCCAGGTTGACGTAGAAGCCGTCCTGCAACTCCTTCGCCGCGCGCGCGGCCATGCCGTTGCGGTCCCAGCCCTTCACATCAGCCCTCTTTGGGTCAGCCATCACTTCACTCCTTCGGGCATCTGGCTCCAGCGGCGGTCCGCGGGAAAGGTGTCGTCCCAGCCCGAGCCGAGCCCGGTGCCGTAGACGGGATTGGGCAGGATGAACCACCCCGCACCCCAGCGCGCGACGACGCGGCTGGTGCTCGGCAGCAGGCGGCGGCCCGACGCGGGCGCGGGACCGGGCGGGTTGAAGAAATCGGCGAAGTCGCCGAGCTGGTCACCCATCTGCGCCAGCACGCAGTAGCGCTCGGCGATCGCCTGCCGCCGGCCGTCCTTGCCCGACTTGCCGTCGGCGTCGCCCTTCAGCCAC
This sequence comes from Sphingomonas sp., assembly GCF_042095875.1. Classification (GTDB taxonomy): domain Bacteria; phylum Pseudomonadota; class Alphaproteobacteria; order Sphingomonadales; family Sphingomonadaceae; genus Sphingomonas. Next base: position 25,081 of record NZ_JBELMJ010000024.1, on the reverse strand, counting down.
AGCGTCTTGCCGTGCTCGAACGTGCCCAGCCCCGCGCCGGCGAGCGCGCGCGCGGTGTCGGCGGCGTTCGCGGCACTTCGGTTGGTGTTGATGATCACCGTAACGCCCGCGGCGCGCAGCTGGCGAAACGCGGCCACCGCGCCCGGCACCGCGATCACCTTGTCCACCCCGCCGCGCTCCCACGCGTCCCAGCGCTTGGCGTCATACCCCTGCCCGGTCTGCGCGTCATTATACTCGTAACCGAGGTTCAGCACCGTGGTCTCGTCCATGTCGAGCACCACCGCGGGCGGCAGCGCGCCGCACGACACCGGCTGCGGCACCGCGGCGGTCGACCCCGCCGCCAGCACCGCCGACGCGGTCGCGGGCCAGCGCGGCAGCGTACCGGCCGCGCGCTGGTGCGGCAGTCGCCCGCGCGCGTCGCGCGCCCGGTCCGTCAGCGCGCGGACGTAGCCGAGCATGCCGTTATACGCCTGCTCGCTCAGCGCGACCGCCTCGGCCGATCCGTAGAGGTACGCCATGCCAGGCGGGGGCCCGGTGTCGATGATCGGCATGTGCTCGACCGGCGCGGCGCGCGGCGCGGACGTGGTCGCCGTTGCGCACCCCGCCAGCGCGGTCGCCGCCGCGAGCATGCCGATCAGCGCTGCCCGCACCGCGTCAGACCTCGCTGCCCGCCGCTGCCGCACTCGCCTCCGGCCGCGGACGAGTGAGTCGGAACTCGATCTTCTTGTCGTACGGCGCGCCGACGATCATGCGCTTCACGTAAATGCCGGGCAGATGGATGTGATCGGGGTCGAGCGTGCCGACCGGCACCACCTCCTCGACTTCCGCCACGCACACCCGCCCCGCGGTCGCCATCGGCTGGTTGAAGTTGCGCGCGGTCTTGCGGAAGATCAGGTTGCCGCTCTCGTCCGCCTTCCACCCCTTGATGATCGAAATGTCGGCGCGAATGCCGCGCTCCAAGATGTAATCCTCTCCGTCGAACGCCTTCACCTCCTTGCCCTCGGCCACCAAAGTGCCGACGCCCGTCTTGGTGTAGAAGCCGGGGATACCCGCGCCGCCCGCGCGGCAACGCTCGGCCAGCGTCCCCTGCGGACAGAACTCAACCTCAAGCTCGCCCGACAGATACTGCCGCTCGAACTCCTTGTTCTCGCCGACGTAGCTCGAGATCATCTTGGCGACCTGCCGCGTGCGCAGCAGCTTGCCCAGCCCCTCGCCGTCGATCCCGGCATTGTTGCTCGCGATCGTCAGCCGCTGCGTGCCCGCATCGCGGATCGCGTCGATCAACCGCTCGGGCACGCCGCACAGTCCGAACCCGCCGGCGCAGATCGTCATGCCGTCGAACAGCAGCCCGTCGAGCGCCGCGGCCGCATCGGTGTAAAGCTTCTTCATCGCGACAACCTCTCTCTCACCTCGCCGCTTACCGACGCACGGGCGAGCCGGTCAATCGCACAACGTCGCGGGGCGGCTCAGAACGACCCCGGCATCACGCCCAGCGCGCGCGCCAGATCGTCGAGCGCCTGCCCCTCGCCCGCCACCTTGATCGCGGTCATGCCGAGTGCGGCGGCCGGTTTGCAGTTGATGCCAAGGTCGTCGAGGTAGATGCACTGCTCCGGCGCCTTGCCCGCCATGTCGAGCATCATGCGGTAGATCTTCGGATCGGGTTTGCGCAGCCCGACCTTGCTCGATTCGATCACGTGGTCGAACCGTTCGAGCACTTGCGCGACCAGCGCCGCCTTCTCCGCGGTGCGCGACATGCCCGCCCCTTCGCCCGCGGGCACGTTGTTGGTGATGCAGCCCACGTAATAACCGTTCTGCTTTAGCCAATCGAGCGCGTGGACCATGCGCGGGCGGATGTCGCCGGCGAGCAGCGCGAGCACGTCCTCGCCGCGCAATTCGTGCCCTAGCACGCGCGCTTCCTCGGCAAACGCGGCGTCAAAGCCTGCAGCGTCGATCTCCGCGCGCTCGAACCGCGCCCAGGCGTTGGTGTCGGGATCGGTCGCATTGATGCGCCGGATCAGGTTCTCGGGCAGCCCGCGCTCGCGCTCCATGCGCGCGAATGCCTCGAAGGGCGACGACGTGATGACGCCGCCGAAGTCGAAGATCACCGTGTCGCGCAACCGTTTTCCCCCAAACTCTGTCCGCTGCTCATCGTCGCTCGACACGCGCTTGTCCACGCGCCAACGTCTGCACGCGCTCAATAGTGCAGCGTCAAGCCGGGCCGCGCCCAGCGCGTCTTCACCAGCCGCCCCGTGCCCGACAGCGTGATGAACGCGTCCATCATGTCGGGGCCGCCGAAGGAGATGTTGGTGGTGAATATGTCGTTCGTGGCGACGAACTCGACCAGCTCGCCGGTGGGCGAGACGACGCTGATCCCGCACTCGCCGATCGTCGCGACGCAGATGTTGCCCGACGCCTCCATCCCCAGGGAGTCGAAGAACTTGTACCCCGCGGGCCTGTAGAGCGGGATGCCGGGCCCGCCCGGTCCCGCGTCCGGCGCGACCTTGCCCGGCGCGGTCACCTCGAACTTCATCAGCCGGCAGGTGTAGGTTTCCGCGGCGTAGAGCGTGCGCCCATCGGGCGACAGGCCGATGCCGTTGGGGTTCATCGACGGGAAGATTACCTCCTCGATGAAGCTGCCGTCGGCCTTCGCGTAGAAGATGCCGACCACGTCGTGGCAGCGGCGGGCGTAATCGACCTTGCCGTGGTCGGTGAACCAGAACCCACCGTGCGCGTCGAACACGAGGTCGTTGGGGCCGCGCAGCGTAACGCCATGATCGCCCGATCGGTACAGCACCTCGACGCCACCCGTCGCGGGGTCGATCCGCTCGATCCGGCCGCCCGAGTAATCCGCGGCGATGCCGTGAGGGCTGAGCATGCCGTTGTTCTCGACATAGTGGAACCCGCCGTTGTTGCAGCAATAGAGCATGCCGTCGGGCCCGAGCGCGAGACCGTTGGGGCCGCCGCCGGGCGTCGCCACCACCTCCTTTCGGCCGTCCGGCGTCACGCGAGTGACGCGGCCGGGTTCGATCTCGACCAGGATGACGCTGCCGTCGGGCATGACCACCGGCCCCTCGGGAAAGCGCAAGCCATCCGCCACCAGCTCGAACGCCGCCATGATCCGCTCCTCTCTTTTTTGTGCCGGCGAGGATCAGCCAGCCGCACCGAAAGCGCAAGCGCTTGCCGCCTCGCCGTCGCGGGCGCTAGGCTCGCGCGCATGGAGAGCATCGGAACCGAGCAGATCAGGACGGGCGGGCGCATCCTCGTCGACCAACTCGTCGCGCAGGGGTGCGAGCAAATCTTCACCGTGCCGGGCGAGAGTTTTCTCGCGGTGCTCGACGCACTCCACGACGTGCCGGCGATACAGACGGTGGTATGTCGGCAGGAGGGCGGGGTCGCGTTCATGGCCTGCGCCGACGGCGCGCTGACGCACCGCCCCGGCGTCGCCTTCGTCACGCGCGGGCCCGGCGCGACCAACGCCAGCATCGGCGTCCACGTCGCGCGGCAGGATACGCAGCCGATGATCCTGTTCGTCGGCGACGTCGACCGCGGCACCCGCGACCGCGAGGCGTTTCAGGAGATGAATTTCGAGGCGATGTTCACGCCGATCGCGAAATGGGCCGCGCGGATCGACGACGCGCGCCGCATCCCCGAATATGTCGCGCGCGCCTATTCGGTCGCGATGAACGGGCGCCCCGGCCCGGTCGTGCTCGCGCTGCCCGAGGACATGCTGCTCGACGAGGTCGTGGCGATCGACCGCCCTCGCGTCGAGCGCGTCGCGCAGGCACCCGACGTGGACGCGGTGGCGCAGCTCGCCGACCTGCTCGCCACCGCCGAGCGCCCGGTCGCAATCGTCGGCGGCGCTGGCTGGGACGAGCGCGCGGCGGAGGACATCGCCGCCTGGGCCGACCGCACCGGCGTGCCGCTGGTCGCCGCATTCCGGCGGCAGGACGCGGTGCCCAACGACTGCCCGTCCTATGCCGGCAATCTCGGCTATGGCCCAAATCCCAAGCTGGTCGCGCGCGTGAAGGCGGCCGACCTGCTGCTGGTCGTCGGGCCGAGGCTCGGCGAGGCGACCACCGACGGCTACACGCTCGTCACCCTCGACCACCCGGGCCAGCGGCTCGTCCACGTCCACCCGGACGCGAACGAGCTCGGCATGACCTACCGCACCGATCTCGCGATCTGCGCCGGCATGGCCGAGTTCGCCGAGGCGCTAATGTCGGTCGACGGCCCCGCGCACCCGACCGCCTTCGACGCGCGCGCAGACTATCAGTCGTGGAGCACCCCCGCACCGCGCGACGGCGTCGCGCTCGACCTTGGTCCCTGCGTCGCCGCGATGCGAGAGCGGCTGCCCGCGGACACGATCATCTGCAACGGTGCGGGCAATTTCTCGGGCTGGTGGCACCGCTACTGGCGCTACGCCGGGCCGGGTACGCAGCTTGCCCCGACCTGCGGCGCGATGGGCTACGGCGTGCCGGCAGCGGTCGCGGCGAGCCTGCGCCGGCCCGAACGGACGGTCGTCGCGGTCGCGGGCGACGGCGACTTCCTGATGAACGGGCAGGAACTGGCCACCGCGGTCCAGCACGATGCGTCGATGCTCGTCATCATCGTCGACAACGCCGCCTACGGGACGATCCGCATGCATCAGGAACGCGAGTTCCCGCGCCGCGTGTCGGCCACCCGGCTGCGCAACCCCGACTTCGCCGCGCTCGCGCGCGCTTTTGGCTGCTGGGCGGAAACGGTCGAGGCGACCGCCGACTTCGCGCCCGCGCTCGATCGCGCGATGGCGCAGGACGGCGTGCGGCTGCTCCACCTGAAGACCGATGTCGAGGTAATCACCGCCGCGACGACGCTGGAGGCGATCCGCAATCGCTGAGCCACGCGCAGGTTGGGTGTGTATGGCCGACGACCCGCACAGCGTTTCCGATATACTCGACCGGATCGCTGACCTTGCCGACAAGGAGGATAACGTAGCCGTCGGCGATGTGGTGAAGGCGCTCGGCAGTCGCGGATTCGGCCCGTTCCTCGTCGTCATCCCGCTGATCGACATCTCGCCGATCGGCAGCATCCCCGGCCTGCCGACCGCGATGGCGATCGTCGTCGTGCTAATCGCGTGCCAGATGGTGCTCGGGCGCGAGCATCTGTGGCTGCCGGGCGTCGTGGAACGTCGCGCGATCACTTCGGCCAAGGTGAAGAAGGCGACCGGCAAGGTCCGCGGCGTCGCGCGGGTCCTCGACCGCTGGTTCCACGGCCGGCTGCCCGCGCTGACCAAGGGTCCGTTCGTGCGCGCGGCGGCGGTCGGGTGCATCGTCATGGCGATGTGCGTGCCGCCGCTCGAACTGCTGCCGCTCGCCACCACTGCGCCGATGTTGGCGATCGCGGCATTCGGCCTGGCGCTGACCGTCAGGGACGGCGCGCTGATGATCGCGGCAAGCGTACTGGCCATCGCGGCCGTCGGAATCGGTTTCGGCGCGCTGCTCAACAAATGAGAAGGGCCACCCCGGTGTCCGGAGCGGCCCTCTCAATTAACGCAAGTGGTGGATCAGATGTCGTCGCCGAGAGCGCCCTTGACGCTGCCCTTCATCTGCTCGCCCTTGCCCTCGGCCTGCTGGGCCTGGCCTTCCGCCTTCAGGCTGGCGTCGTCGTTGTGCTCGCCGAACGCTTCCTTGGCCTTGCCGACCAGCTCGTTGACGTTGCCCTTGATCTTGTCGGTGAGCTCACCCATCGCCTTATCTCCTGCGTCTCTGGTTGGTTGAATCTAGACGAGAGAAACGACATCGCGCGACGGTTGTTCCGGGGGCGTGTTGCTTCAGATCAGTCCGGCGAGCGGGCTCGACGGGTCGGCGTAGCGCCGCTGCCCCATGCGCCCCGCACGATAGCTCATCCGTCCCGCCTCGACCGCGGCCTTCATCGCCGCCGCCATCATGATCGGGTCCTTGGCCTCCGCGATCGCGGTGTTCATCAGCACGCCGTCGCAACCGAGTTCCATCGCCACCGCCGCGTCCGACGCGCAGCCGACGCCCGCGTCGACCAGCACCGGCACCGTCGCGCCCTCTACGATCAGCCGGATCGTGACGCGGTTCTGGATGCCCAGCCCCGATCCGATCGGCGCGCCCAGCGGCATGATCGCGACCGCACCCGCTTCCTCAAGCTGCTTCGCCGCGATGGGGTCGTCGACGCAGTAGACCATCGGCTTGAAGCCCTCGCGAACCAGCACCTCGGTCGCCTTCAACGTTTCGCGCATGTCGGGATAGAGCGTGCGCGCCTCGCCCAGCACCTCCAGCTTGACGAGGTCCCAGCCGCCCGCCTCGCGCGCCAGTCGCAGCGTGCGGATCGCCTCGTCCGCGGTGAAGCAGCCCGCGGTGTTGGGCAGGTAGGTGACGCGCTTGGGATCGATGAAGTCGGTCAGCATCGGCGCCTTGGGATCGGACACGTTGACGCGCCGCACCGCGACCGTGACGATCTCCGCGCCCGAGGCTTCCAGCGCGGCGGCGTTCTGCGCGAAGTCCTTGTACTTCCCCGTGCCGACGATCAGCCGCGACCGGAACGTCTTGCCCGCGACGGTCCAGGTGTCGTCGGCGATCGGCCCGGCATGGTCACCTCCCCCAACGAAATGGACGATCTCCAGCTCGTCGCCGTCCTCGACGCAGACGTCGCCCAGCGTCGAGCGCGGCACGATCTCCAGGTTGCGCTCCACCGCCACCTTCTCGGGCACTAGCCCCAGCTGCTCGGCGAGGTCGGCGATCGTCAGCCCCGCCTTGACACGCTTGTGCTCGCCGTTGACGACAATCGAGACGGTACCGTCGGAATGGGGCATATCAGCTGCATCGAGGGCACGCGCCCCCGTCCGTTGTCGGGAGGGATGGTCGCTGGCCCCACGCCCCGCCTTCCCGGAACGAAGCGCGGCCCTTCGACAAGCGACGGGCGAGCGGGCTAGAGCGGTGATGCTCCGGCACCTAATCCTCGCCTGCCCCTTGTTCAAGAAAGCAGCTCATGCCCGCACCCGATAACGCGACCGTCTTTGTCCTGAACGGCCCCAACCTCAACCTGCTCGGCACGCGCGAGCCGGAGATCTACGGCCACGACACGCTGGACGACATCGCCGGTCGGCTGGAGGACCGCGCGCGCGCGCTGGGGCTCACGATCGACATGCGGCAGTCGAACCACGAGGGGCATCTGGTCGACTGGCTGCACGAGGCGCAGGCGTATGACGCGCGCGCGGTGATCCTGAACGCGGGCGCCTTCACCCACACGTCGATCGCGCTCCACGACGCGATCAAGGCGATCCGCACCCCGGTAATCGAGGTCCACCTGTCCAACCCGCACGCGCGCGAGGACTTCCGCCACACCTCCTTCGTCGGTCGCGCCGCGCGCGGAACGGTTGCGGGATTCGGCGCGCTGTCCTACGCCCTCGCGCTTGAAGCGGCGGCACAGTTCTGACACAGCGCGCGCCCTTGAAGGGGAATCAAGGCTGATGGCCGACATGAATGACGCAAGCGGCGGTGCGATGCAGGTCGACGTGAACCTCGTGCGCCAGCTCGCCGAGCTGCTCGACACCACGCAGCTGACCGAGATCGAGGTCGAGGACGGCGACCGCAAGATCCGCGTCGCGCGCAAGGCGGCACAGGTCGCCGCCGCGCCGCTGCACTACGCACCGCCACCCGCCGCCGCGAGTGCCGCGCCCGCCGCCGCCGCGCCGCAGGTCGACAACGCCGGTCCGTCCGCGCCCAGCGATGCCAACGCGGTCCGCTCGCCGATGGTCGGCACCGTCTACCTCGCCGCCGAGCCGGGCGCGAAGCCCTTCGCCGCGATCGGCCAGACTGTGGCGGCGGGCGACACGCTGCTGATCGTGGAAGCCATGAAGGTGATGAACCCGATCACCGCGCCGTCCGCCGGCACGGTCAAGGCGGTGCTGGTCGAGAACGGCCAGCCGGTCGAGTTCGACCAGCCGCTCGTGGTGGTCGAGTAAGGAGCCGTGCCGCAGATCAAGAAGCTGCTGATCGCCAACCGCGGCGAGATCGCACTGCGCATCCACCGCGCGTGCCACGAAATGGGGATCAAGACGGTCGCGGTGCACTCCACCGCCGACGCCGACGCGATGCACGTGCGGCTCGCCGACCAGGCGATCTGCATCGGCCCGCCGTCCGCGGCGGAGAGCTATCTCAATATCCCCAACATCATCTCGGCCGCCGAGATCTCGGGCGCCGACGCGATCCATCCCGGCTACGGTTTCCTGAGCGAGAACGCCAAGTTCGCCGAGATCGTCGAGCTGCACAATTTGATCTTCGTCGGGCCCAAGCCCGAGCACATCCGCACGATGGGCGACAAGATCGAGGCGAAGCGCACCGCGGGCGCGCTCGGCCTGCCGCTCGTCCCGGGCTCCGACGGCGCGGTCAGCGACGTGGACGAGGCGAAGGCGATCGCGCAAGCCGCGGGCTACCCCGTCATCATCAAGGCGGCGTCGGGCGGCGGCGGTCGCGGCATGAAGGTGTGCACCAGCCCCGATCAGCTCGAGACGCTGATGGCGCAGGCCGGCAGCGAGGCGAAGGCCGCGTTCGGCGACGCCACCGTCTACATTGAGAAGTATCTCGGCAATCCGCGCCACATCGAGTTCCAGATCTTCGGCGACGGCCGCGGCAACGCGATCCACCTGGGCGAGCGCGATTGCTCGCTCCAGCGCCGCCATCAGAAGGTGCTGGAGGAAGCGCCCTCGCCCGTCATCACGCCGGAGGAGCGCGCGCGCATGGGCGGCATTTGCGCGCGCGCAATGGCCGACATGGGCTATCGCGGCGCGGGGACGATCGAGTTCCTGTGGGAGAACGGCGAGTTCTACTTCATCGAGATGAACACCCGGCTGCAGGTGGAGCATCCGGTGACCGAGGCGATCACCGGGCTCGACCTGGTGCGCGAGCAGATCCGCGTCGCCGAGGGTAAGCCGCTGACGCTCAGGCAGGAAGACGTCGTCTTCCGCGGCCACGCGATCGAGTGCCGTATCAACGCCGAGGACCCGCGCACCTTCGCGCCCTCGCCTGGCCTGGTGAAACAGTATCACGCGCCAGGCGGCATGCACGTCCGCGTCGATTCGGGACTCTACGCCGGCTACAAGGTCCCGCCTTACTACGACAGCATGATCGCCAAGCTGATCGTCTACGGCACGACCCGCCAGGGTGCGCTGCGCCGCCTACGCCGCGCGCTGGAGGAGTTCGTGATCGAGGGAATGAAGACCACCATCCCGCTCCACCAGGCGCTGCTCGACGACGCCGAGTTCCAGTCGGGTGACTACACGATCAAGTGGCTGGAGGACTGGCTGGCGCGGCAGGACGCCTGATCCGCGCCGTCGTGAAAGATTACAGCCGGGGCAAGTCACTGAGCTTGCCCCGGCTTTTTCGTGGCTCCGAGGTCGCGATGGGTCGAGCACTAGACCCAGCCCCGCCGCGCGGTAGAAGACGCCATGCAGAAGACCCGGCGATGAGGGCCACCATCCTCCACAACCCGCGCTGTTCCAAGTCGCGCGAGGCGCTCGCGATCCTGCACGAAGCGGGCGCCGAGGTGACGGTGGTCGACTATCTCAAGCAGCCGCCGACGCGCGACGAACTCGCCGGCTGGTACGCGCGCGGTGGGTTGAGCCCGCGCGAGAGCTTGCGCCGGGACGCTCCCGACGTCGCCGACGACGACGCCGCGCTCGACCTGATGGCGCGTGATCCGCGCACGATCGAGCGTCCGCTGGTCGAGACCGAACGGGGCGTCCGCCTCGGCCGGCCACCGTCGGTCATCCGGGACATCCTGTGACCCTGCCCGAGAAGACGCGCTGGCGCGTCGAGCGCGCGGCCAAGGCGGCCGTAATCATCGACGCCGACGCTTACTTCCGCGTCGCGCGCGAGGCGATGCTGAATGCCAAGCAGCAGATCCTGCTGGTCGGCTGGGACTTCGACGCGCGCATCACGCTCGCCTACGGCGAGGATCACCCGGAGGCGCCCACGACGGTCGGCGACTTCATCACCTGGCTGGTGAAGCGTCGGCCCGAGTTGCAGGTCTACATCCTTCGCTGGGACAAGGGCGCGTTCAAGACGCTGTTTCGCGGCAAGACGCTGCTGACCATGCTGCGCTGGCGCTTTCGCGAGAAGCGCATCCACCTGAAGCTCGACGGGCATCACCCGACCGCCGCGTCGCAGCACCAGAAGATCGTGGTGATCGACGATTGCGTCGCGTTCTGCGGCGGCATCGACATGACCGACGAGCGCTGGGACACGCGCGAGCACGTCGACGAGGACCCGCGCCGTCGCTCGCCGCACGGCTTCTCCTACAAGCCGTGGCACGACGCGACCACCGCGCTCCAGGGGCCGGTCGCGCGCGCGCTGGGCGAATTATGCCGCACGCGCTGGAAGATCGCGGGCGGCGTGCCGATCACGCCGCCGTCCGGTGTCGGCGAGTGCTGGCCCGAGAGTATCGAGCCCGATTTCACCGACGTCGACGTCGCGATCTCGCGCTCGCAACCGCTCCACGAGGGGCAGGATGAGTTGCGCGAGATCGAGGAATTATACCTCGCGCTGATCGCGCGCGCGAAGCGCCGCATCTACGCCGAGAGCCAGTATTTCGCCTCGCGCCGCATCGCCGAGGCGATCGCCGAGCGGCTGGTCGAACCCGACCCGCCCGAGATCGTCGTCATCAATCCGACCACCGCGCAGGGGTGGCTGGAGCCGATCGCGATGGACACGGCGCGCGCGCGACTGGTCGCCGAGCTGCAGCGCCGCGACCACGCGGGGCGTTTCCGCATGTACCACCCGGTCACGACCGACGGCACCGGCATCTACTGCCATGCCAAGGTGCTGGTGGTGGACGACGACGTGATCCGCATCGGTTCGTCCAACTTCAACAATCGCTCGATGCGGCTCGACACCGAGTGCGACGTGACGATCGCCGACGAGGGACCCAAGATCGCCGCGATCCGCGATGACCTGCTCGCCGAGCATCTGGCGGTCGACGTCGCGCAGGTCAGCGAGGGCGTCGCGCGCGACGGGCTGATCGCCACGATCGAGCGGCTGCGCGGCGACGGCAAGACGCTGATCCCCTACGAGATACTCGACCTGAACGACGTGCAGGCGTGGCTCGCCGAGCACGAGGTGCTCGACCCCGAGGGCCCGGCCGAAATGTTCGAAGCGTTCGAGAAGCGCGGACTGCTGCGGCGGCTCAAGCACTATCGCCATCGCCGCCGCTGATCGCCGCGCGGCGGCTCAGTCCTCGGTCGCCGCCTCGTTCGCGGTCTGCGGGTCGACGACGCCTTCCTGCTCCTCTTTCGCGGCCACGTCCTTCAACTCCTCGGGTGTCAGTTCGGTGGGATCGGTCACGATGCGCTCTCCTTCGGCGCGGTGAACGCGCCGCGACCGCGTTCGGCTGCGCTGGCATCCGCGCGCCTGCCCCGCTATGCGCGCGCACATGACTTCGATTACCCCCGAGATCGTCGCCGAGCACGGCCTGTCGCCCGATGAGTACGACCGCGTGCTCCACGCGCTCGGCCGCGAGCCGAACCTGGTCGAACTCGGCATCTTCTCGGTCATGTGGAGCGAGCATTGCTCGTACAAGTCGAGCCGCATCCACCTAAAGAAGCTGCCGACCGAGGCGCCCTGGGTGATCTGCGGTCCGGGCGAGAACGCCGGCGTGATCGACATCGGAGACGGCCAGGCCGCGATTTTCAAGATGGAGTCGCACAACCACCCGTCCTACATCGAGCCCTACCAGGGCGCGGCAACCGGGGTCGGCGGTATCCTGCGCGACGTGTTCACGATGGGCGCGCGCCCGGTCGCGAACTTGAACGCGCTGCGCTTCGGGCGCCCCGATCATCCCAGGATGCGCCACCTGATCTCGGGCGTGGTCCACGGCATCGGCGGCTACGGCAATTGCGTCGGCGTACCGACGGTCGGCGGCGAGGTGAATTTCCACCCGGCCTATGACGGGAACATCCTGGTCAACGCGATGACCGTCGGCGTCGCCGCCACCGACAAGATCTTCTACTCGGCCGCCAGCGGCGTCGGCAATCCGATCGTCTACGTCGGCTCCAAGACCGGGCGCGACGGCATCCACGGCGCGACCATGGCCTCCGCCGACTTCGGCGAGGACGCCGATGCCAAGCGCCCGACCGTGCAGGTCGGCGATCCCTTCACCGAGAAGCTGCTGATCGAAGCGTGCCTCGAACTGATGGCTTCGGACGCGATCGTCGCGATCCAGGACATGGGTGCGGCCGGGCTCACCTCGTCGTCGGTGGAGATGGCGTCGAAGGGCGGCGTCGGCATCGAACTGGTCATGGACGACGTGCCGCAGCGCGAGACCGGCATGACGCCGTACGAGATGATGCTGTCGGAGAGCCAAGAGCGCATGCTCATGGTGCTGAAACCCGGCCGCGAGGATTTCGCGCAAGCGATCTTCGAGAAGTGGGAGCTCGACTTCGCGGTCATCGGCCACGTCACCGACACAGGGCGCATGGTGCTGAAGTGGCAGAACGAGACGGTGTGCGACATCCCGCTTGGCCCGCTCGCCGACGACGCGCCGCTCTACGACCGCCCGCACGTGCCGACCCCGCCCGCCAAGGCATTGGTCAACGTGCCCGAGTGCCGCGACCCCGCCGCCGACCTGCTCGCGCTGATGGGCTCGCCCGACATCGCCAGCCGCCGCTGGATTTGGGAACAGTACGACCACATGGTCGGCGCCGACACGGTGCAGCGCCCCGGCGGCGACGCCGCGGTGGTGCGCGTTCACGACACCGACAAGGCGCTGGCGATGACCACCGACTGCACCCCGCGCTACTGCTACGCCGACCCGGTCGAGGGCGGAAAGCAGGCGATCGCGGAAGCGTGGCGCAACCTGACCGCGGTCGGCGCGACGCCGCTGGCGGTCACCAACTGCCTCAACTTCGCCAACCCGCAGCGTCCCGAAATCATGGGGCAGATCGTCGGCTGCCTGGAGGGGATGAGCGAGGCGTGCCGCGCGCTCGATTTCCCGATCGTGTCGGGCAACGTCAGCCTCTACAACGAATCGAAGGCGACCGGCGGCGGATCGGCGATCCTCCCCACCCCCGCGATCGGCGGCGTCGGGTTGCTGCAACAATGGGACAAGAGCGCGACGATCGCGTTCAAGCAGGCGGGCGACATCATCATCGTCATCGGCCGCCGCCGCGGTGATCTCGGCCAGTCGTTGTGGCTGCGCGAGCTCCACGCGCGCGAGGAAGGCCCGCCGCCGCGCGTCGACCTGGACGCCGAGCGCCGCACCGGCGACTTCGTCCGCCGCGCGATCGATGCGGGGCAGCTCTCGGCGGTGCACGACGTCTCCGACGGCGGGCTCGCGGTGACGATCGCGGAGATGGCGCTCGCGGGCAACATCGGCGCGATGGTCGACCGCGCGCTGCCGTTCGACACCGCCCCGTCGCTGTTCGCCGAGGATCAGGGCGTCTACGTCGCGACCGTCCACGACCACGCGCTGCTCAACTTTCTGCAATCCGCGCTCGACGCCGGCATCGACGCCGAGCCGCTCGGTCGCGCGATCGGCACGCGCGTGATCTTCGAACTTCGCGACGGCGACTACGCCGTCTCGCTCGCCGACCTGCGCCGCGCGCACGAGGGGTTCTTTCCCACGCTGATGGCGACCGAGCCCGCGCTCTGATCGCCGCCGGCGAGGATAGCGACCCGGTAGCGCCGGACGCGCGTCACCGGTCGCTCGACGTGGTGCGCGGCGTCGCGGTGATGGGCATCCTGCTCGCCAACATCGTCGCGTTCGGGTTGCCGGGCGCGGCCTATTTCTCGCCGCTCGCCTGGGGCGGCGCGGGCGTGCCCGAGAAGACGGCGTGGCTGCTCAACTTCGTCTTCGTCGAAGGGCGGATGCGCGGGCTGTTCTCCGCGCTGTTCGGCGCCTCGATGCTGCTGGTGATCGAACGCGCCGACGCGCGCGGCGACAATGGCGCGGCGCTGCATCTCAGGCGCATGTTCTGGCTGTTCGTGATCGGCTGCCTGCACCTCTACCTGTTCTGGTGGGGCGACATCCTGGCGCATTACGCGCTGACAGGCGTCGTCGCGCTGTTCTTCCACCAGGCACGCGCGCGGACGCTGCTGCTGCTCGCGCTGGCAGCACTGCTGGTGTCGGTCGTGATGAACGCCGCCAGCGCCGCCGCGCTGTTCGCCGCCGCCGCTCGCGCGACACCGGCCGACGTGGCGGTGTGGAACGGTTTCGGCGCCGCCTTCGGCGTGCCGCCGCGGTCGGATATGCTGAACGAGATCGCGGCGATGCGCGGCAGCTTCGCCGAGGCGGCGGCGTGGCGGTGGCAGCGAGCGACCAATCCCCTCACCCTGCTGCCAATCATCGCACCCGACACGCTGGGCGCGATGCTGCTCGGCATGGCGGGCCTGCGCTCGGGCTTCGTGACGGGAGGGTGGTCGCGTGCCGCCTACGCCCGCGTCGCGCTCGCCTGCGTGCCCGTGTCGCTCGCCGGCTACGCCGCGATCGGCTGGCACACGATGGCGAGCGGGTTCGACCAGCGCTGGGTCTATACCGGCTCCCTAGTGCTCAGCCTGCCGCTGCGCATGATCGGCTACACCGGCTACGCCGCGCTGCTCGTGCTGCTGTCGCGGTCGAGCGGCGCGTGGAGCGCGCGCCTGGCGGCGACGGGGCGGATGGCGTTCAGCAACTATCTCGGCACCACCTTGCTGATGGACCTGCTGTTCGCCGGCTGGGGACTGGGGCTGTTCGGTGCGATCGGTCGGGCGTGGCTCTACGCGCTGGTGCCGCCGGTCTGGGCGCTGATGCTGATCTGGTCGCCCGCCTGGCTCGCGCGCTACCGCTACGGCCCGCTCGAGTGGGTGTGGCGCAGCCTGGTGCGCGGACGCACCGTCGCGTTGCGCCTCTAGCCGATCCGGCGCCCGAAGCCGCCTGGGCGACGCACGGTGACCGGCTGCGCCTCGCGTTTCAGATAGGCGAGCGTCGCGTCGAACAGCGGCCGCAGCGCCAGCACGTCGGGCACCCCCGCGGTCGGCTTCGTGTGCAGCTCCACGCACTCGCGCGCGAGCGTCTCCAGCTTCTCCGCCAGGGCGGCGAGCGGGCTGGCGCCGAACTGGCTCGCCTCGCCCTTCAGCGTGTGCGCGGGTAGCACCAGCGCGGTCGCGTCCTGCTCGCGCGAGGCTGCCTCGATCGCGTCGAGCGACTTCAGCCCGTCCTCGCGAAAATAGCCGAGGATGCGCGCGAAATCCTCGCCCAGCTCCGCGCGCGCCCGCGCCAACGCCGCGCGGTCGACCAGCACTCCTCCGTCGAACGACACCCTTGCTTCCCTCGCACGCTAGACCAGACGTCGTGGGGTTTTTAGCGAGCCGCGCGTAAACAACGTGTAAGCACCGCGCGGCAAAGAACTACAATCGGATCAATGATCGAATGGGTTCTTGGGCGCGCGCAGCATGAGGCGCACCGGCACCGCGCCGAACCCCAGCTCGCGGCGGATGCCGTTGATCAGGTAGCGCTGGTAGCTCATCGGCAGCTGGTCGACGCGCGTGCCGAACAGCACGAAGCCGGGCGGACGCGTCTTCGCCTGGGTCAGGTAGCGCAGCTTGATCCGCTTGCCGCCGGGCGCCGGCGGCGGATTGGCCTCGATCGCGCGTTCGAACCAGCGGTTGAGCTCGCCCGTTCCGACGCGCCGCGACCACGCGTCGCGCGTCTCGAACGCGGCGGCGATCAGCTGATCGATCCCCTTGCCGGTCGCCGCCGACACGGTCAGCAGCGGCACGCCCTTTACCTGCGCCAGCCCCTCATCCAGCGCCGCCTTGACGCCGTTGAAGGTCTTCGACGGCTCCTCCGACACGTCCCACTTGTTGAGCGCGATGACGAGCGCGCGGCCTTCCTCCAGCACGCGGTCGGCGATCCGCAGGTCCTGCGATTCGAGCCCCAGCGTCGCATCGAGCAGCAGCACCACCACTTCGGCGAAGTCGACCGCGTGGAGCGCGTCGGCGACCGACAGTTTCTCCAGCTTGTCCTGCACCTTGGCGCGCTTGCGCATGCCCGCCGTGTCGATCAGCCGCACCTTGCGCGGCCCCATCGGGCTGCCGAGCCACTCCCAGTCGACCGCGATCGAATCGCGCGTGATCCCGGCCTCGGGACCGGTGATCATCCGGTCCTCGCCCAGCATGCGGTTGACCAGCGTCGACTTGCCCGCATTCGGACGTCCGACGATCGCCAGCTTGAGCGGCGCGTCGGGGCCGAGGTCTTCGTCGTCGGGCTCTACCTCGTCCTCGCCGCGCTCGATGTGCGGCAGCAATGCCTCGAACAGGTCGGCGATGCCCTCGCCGTGCTCGGCCGACAATTGCACCGGATCGCCGAAGCCGAGCGCGAGCGATTCGAGCACGCCCTGCTCGCCGCTGCGACCCTCCGCCTTGTTGGCGACCAGGATGACCGGCGTGTCGGACCCGCGCAGCCAGCGCGCGATCTCCTCGTCGAGCGGGATCACCCCCGCGCGCGAATCGAACAGGAACAAGGCGACGTCGGCGCTGTCGACCGCGGCCTGCGTCTGGCGCCGCATCCGGCCGGGCAGCGTGTCGGGGTCCTCGTCCTCGTATCCCGCGGTGTCGATGATGCGGAAGTCGAGCCCGAGCAGGTGCGCCTCGCCCTCGCGCCGGTCGCGCGTGACGCCGGGGCGATCGTCGACCAGCGCGAGCTTCTTGCCGACGAGGCGGTTGAACAGCGTCGACTTGCCGACGTTGGGACGGCCGACGATCGCGACCACAGGTAGACGGGACATGATGCGCCGGTGCCTAGCGCATCATGCCGTCCCCGTCACCTGCTGCGGCGACGCCGCCTTAGCTCAGCGATAGGCGGACAGCTGGCCCTTGTCGTCCAGCACGTAGAGCGTGTTGTTGGCGACGATCGGCGGCAGCGAGAAGGCGTCGCCGGCCTCGATCGTCGCGAGCTGGCTGCCGTCCGCCGGCGACACCGCGACCAGTTCGCCGCGCGAGTTGGTCAGCCACAACCGCTCGCCCGCCAGCACCGGCCCGAACCAGGTGAAGGCGTTCTCGCGCTTCTTCTCGTTCTTGAATGCGGGCAGCTGCCCGATCCAGCGCACCTTGCCGTTGGCGCGCGACAGGCTGACGACGCGCGCGTCGTCGGTGACGACGAACAGCCACTCGCCTGCCAGCCACGGCGTCGAGATGCCCGCGAAATTCTGCTCCCACAACCGCTGCCCGGTGCCGAGGTCGAGCGACACCATGCGCCCGCCCTCGCCGATCGCGTAGACGCGCCCGTCCTCGATCACCGCGTCGGCGTTGATGTCGGCCAGGCTCGACACCGAGGTCGAGATCGCGGTGCGCGACAGCGCGTCCTGCCACAGGTTGCGGCCGTTCTCGTAGCGGTACGCGTTCAGCTCGCCCGACGAGAAGCCGGCGACCACCGTGCCCGAACTCGCCGCCGGCGCGGCGACGCCGAACAGACCCTGCGTCTCCAGGCTCGCGCTCTGCGTCCACACCACCTTGCCGTCGGCCTGGTCGAGCGCGAAGATCTGATTGTCCTGGCTCAACACGTAGACCTGACCGTTCGCGATCGTCGGCGCCCCGCGCAGCGGGCCGCCCGGCTTGGCGCGCCACACCTCCTTGCCGTCGGCCGCGTTCAGCGCGACGACGTCGCCCAGCCCGTCGGTCGCGTAGACCTTGGCGTCGTCGTAGCTGACGCCGCCGCCGAAGCGCGCCGACTGGTTGTTGTCGCCCTCGGTCACCTTCGCGGTCCACAGCTTGGCGCCCGTGTCGGCGGCGAAGGCGTGAACGGTCGCGTCGACGTCGACCACGAACAGCTTGTTCTCCGCGACGACCGGCGCCGCGCCCAGCCGCTGCCGATTGCTGCCGCCGTCGATCTGCGCGGTCCACGCGCGCGTCGGCGATGCGGCGAGCGCCAGATGGCCCATCGACTTGTCGGCGCTGCCACCCGACTGCGACCAGTCGGTGTTGGTTTCCGGGGTCGGCAGCAGCACCTGCACGCTGGCGAGCGAAGGGTCGACCTCCGCGCGGTTCTCGGACGCCAGGATCGAGACGCGGTTGCCGACGGTCGGCGTCTTCTTGGGCGACCCCTTGAAGATGCCGCACCCGCCGAGCGCCAACAGGATACCCAGCGCAGCGGGTGCTGCCTTGCCAACCTTCATTCCGTGATGCCCTTACCGGTTCCGCCGTCCTGCGGCAGTGCGTCGATCCCCAATACGCCCGCCATCTGAACCGCACGTTGACGCAGCGACGCGGGCACGTCCTTGTCGCGCGCGATCCGCGCGAAGGTCTGCCCGGCCAGGTCGCGCTTACCCTGCGCCAGATAGGCGGCACCCATCATCTCGCCCGCGCTGCCCAGATACGCGCTGCCACCGACCGCGAGCGGAGTCATCCGCTGGATCACGACCTCGGGCTTCAGCGTGTCATACTCCGCCGCGGTCTGACGGATCAGCGCCAGGTCGCGGAACGGCTTGGCGATACTGGCATCGTTCGCGACGCTGGCGAACTTGGCCGCCGCGCCCTTCAGGTCGTTCTTGGCGAGCAGCACGTCGGCCTGCGAGAACAGCGCCAGCGTGCGGTACCCGTCACGCTTCGACTGCGCGAGCTCGGCCAGCGGCTTGGCCGCGCCGTTGAAGTCGTTGGCCCCCAGATAATCGTAGGCGGTCTGAAGCGTCTCGCCCTCCTTCTCCGCCGCGACGCGCTCGCGATGCTGCCAGAACAGATAGGCGCCGAACGCGACCAGGATCGCGACCACGGCGATCACGATCCATCGGCCGTAACGCTGCCACACGCCGATCATCTGGTCGCGGCGGTACTCCTCGTCCACCTCGCGCAGGAACGCCTCGTTATTCTGCGGCGTCAGGGCCACGTCTTGCTCCACTTGGTCGGAAAGTCGCCGCGGCTTAGCCGCTCGCCCGCTGAAACGAAAGGGGCGCGCCTCACGCCTTGGGCGCGTAGGTCTGCTCGGCCGTGGGGAAGGCACGCGCGCGCACCTCGGCGGCGTAGGTCTCGACCCGCTCCGACACGTACCCCGCCATGTCACCGTATCGCTTCACGAAGCGCGGCGTGCGCTCGAACAGGCCCAGCATGTCCTCGGCGACCAGCACCTGCCCGTCGCAGTCCGCCGACGCACCGATGCCGATCGTCGGTACCGCGATCTTCCGCGTGATCGCCTGCGCGATCGGCTCCACCACGCCCTCGATCACCACCGCGAACGCGCCCGCCTGCGCGACACTCTGCGCGTCGGACACGATTTTCTGCGCCTCCGCCTCCGACCGCCCGCGCGCGCCGTAGCCGCCCAGCGCGTTGACCGCCTGCGGGGTCAGCCCGACGTGCCCGACGACGGGGATGCCGCGCTCGGACAGGAAAGCGACGGTCGGCGCCATCGGCGCGCCGCCCTCCAGCTTGACCGCCGCCGCGCCCGTTTCCTTCATCAGATAGGCCGCGCTCTCGAACGCCTGCTGCGGCGACGCCTCGTAGCTGCCGAACGGCATGTCGATCACCACCACCGCGTGATAGCTGCCGCGCACCACCGCCGCGCCGTGCGCCGCCATCATCGCGAGCGTCACCGGCACGGTCGACGGCAGGCCGTAGATCACCTGCCCCAGGCTGTCGCCGACCAGCAGCATGTCGCAGTGCGGATCAAGCAACTGCGCCATGCGCACGGTATATGCGGTCAGCATGACCAGCGGCTCGCCCTTGCCGTCCGCGATCGCCGCCTTGCGGGCGCGCAGGGCCGGCACGGTCAGCCGCTTCATCGGCGCGGACACCGGCGTCGCGCGGCTGGTCGAGGTGTCGATGGTGAAGGTAGTGGACATGGCTCTCCTTACCCGCGCCGCGTCAACCGATCCAGCCGCGCGCGCGGGCGCGCCGCGCGAGCAGCACCGACAGCAAAGCGACGGCGGCGATCACCAGCGGAAAGACCGCGGTCCACCAGTCCTTGACCTGGGCGATGTCGGTGGCGGCGAACAGCCAGCCGAACTGGACCGCGACGCCGATCAGCGACAGGGTTATCAGCGGCACCGCCAGCACCGAGCGCGCGAGCAGCGCGACCGCGCCGAGCAACCCGCACCCGACCGCCACCGCGTAGACCGCATTGTACCAGATCGGCAGCGACGCGTAGAGCGCGCGGTCGTAGTCGCTCGCCGGCTCCATCGCCTCCGCGCCGAGCCGGAACTGCTGTATACAGGCGTAGCAGCCCGCGATCGCCCAGAGCAGCAGCACCACGGCGACGATGCGGAACCACGTCGGCGCGCGCGTCGGTCGATGCGTCATGTCGCCTCCCTTCACCGCTTTCACCATGCAGCGAGCGAGCGACCGGCGCAATCAGCCGAGCAGCGCGGCGTAGCGGTCGGCTTGAACCCTACCTCGGTCGCATCGCCGGTGACCAGGACGGGCCGCTTGATCATGCCGGGCTGCGCCAGCATCAGCGCGGCCGCGCGCTCACGATCTAGGTCGGCACGCTCGGCGTCGGGCAGCTTGCGGAACGTCGTCCCCGCGCGGTTGAGCAGCACCTCCCAGCCGATGCGGTCGATCAGCATGTCGAGCAGCGCGCGGTCGAGCCCGTCCTTGCGGTAATCGTGAAAGCCGAACGCGACCCCGCGATCGGACAACCACGCGCGCGCCTTCTTGATCGTGTCGCAGTTCGGGAAGCCGTACATCGTCACGCGCTGGGTCACTGCGCCTCCCTCGTCTGCCGCGTCAACTCGCGCTCGAAATCCGCGCTCGCCGCTCGCATCAGCGTCGCGAGCAAGGTCGGCGCGACCAGCCGACCCCCGGCCGCGCGGGCGCGGACGTCGGCCTGTTCGGGATGGAACGGCAGCACCACGTCGGCGGGCTCTTGCATCAGCCGCGCGATGCTGGCGCGCAGGTCGGCGACGATCCCGGGATAGCGGCGATTGCCGATCAGGCGGTTGCCCGCTACCGACACGCTGCACGGGAAGATCACGGTAAGCGGACGGCCGCGCTCGACCACGCGCGTGGTCCAGCTCGTGCAGCCGGGCGTATGTCCGGGCGTCGCCACCGCGCGCAGCGTTACGCCGCCGAGCGTCACCTGATCGCCGTCACGCACCGCCCGCGACACCTTGACCGCGGGGAAGCGGATCACGCCGTAGCTCGTCTCGCCGGGCGGGACGCCGCTCTCCAGCGCGGCGACGTCGCCCTCGCCCGCCACGACGCGCGCGCCGGTGTCGCGTACCAGCCGCGCGTCGCCCGCCGCGTGGTCGAAATGCGCGTGGCTGACCAGCAGCAGCCTGACCCGGTCGAGCGGCACGCCGACCGCGCGGATGTTGCGCTCGATCGCGGGCACGTTCTTCGCCATGGTCGCGTCGAGCAGGATCGCGCCGTCGCGCGTCCTGACCAGGTAGCTGGCGAGCCCTTCCGTCCCGACGTACCAGATCGGACCGACGAGGTGGAACGGCAGGATGGCAGGCGTCCAGGCGGGCGGGTCCGGCGTCGCCGCGCCGGCGGAGATCGGCAGCAAGAGCGCGGCGAGCGCGGTTGCGACGGAGCCGATCTTACCGGTTCGGCGGATCGTGCCCGCTTCCTTTGGCATCGTTGCGTCCAGGCGCTCACGGCCGCTCGCGCGACCGAGTAAATCGGGCGAGCAGCCCCCGGCTGCTCGCTTCATCCGGTTTACTCCCACTCGATCGTGCCCGGCGGCTTGGAGGTGTAATCGTATGTCACGCGGTTGACCCCGCGCACCTCGTTGACGATCCGCGTCGATACCCGCGCCAGGAACCCACCCGGAAACTCGAACGCCTGCGCGGTCATCCCGTCGGTCGAGGTGACCGCGCGCAGCGCCAGCACCGAATCGTAGGTCCGCCCGTCGCCCATCACCCCGACAGAGCGCACCGGCAGCAGCACCGCGAATGCCTGCCAGATCGCGTCGTACAGCCCGGCGTTGCGGATTTCCTCCAGGTAGATCGCGTCCGCGCGGCGCAGGATGTCGCAGCGCTCCTTGGTGACCTCGCCGGGAATGCGGATCGCCAGGCCGGGTCCGGGGAACGGGTGGCGCCCGACGAAATGCTCGGGTAGGCCGAGCTCGCGTCCCAATTCGCGCACCTCGTCCTTGAACAGTTCGCGCAGCGGCTCGACCAGCTTCATGTTCATGCGTTCGGGCAAGCCGCCGACATTGTGGTGGCTCTTGATCGTCACCGACGGCCCGCCGGTGAAGCTGACACTCTCGATCACGTCGGGGTAGAGCGTGCCCTGCGCTAGGAAGTCCGCGCCGCCGATCTTCTTCGCCTCGTCCTCGAACACCTCGATGAAGGTGCGGCCGATGAACTTCCGCTTCGCCTCCGGGTCGGTCACCCCGGCGAGCCCGCCCATGAACAGCGGCTCAGCGTTCACGTGGACCAGCGGAATGTTGTACGCGCCGCGGAACAGCGACACGACCTGCTCCGCCTCCCCCGACCGCATCAGCCCATGGTCGACGAACACGCAGGTCAGCTGGTCGCCGATCGCCTCGTGGATCAACACCGCCGCCACAGCCGAATCGACCCCGCCCGACAGCCCGCAGATGACGCGGCCCGAGCCGACCTGCTCGCGAATCTCGGCGATCTTGGTCTCGCGGAACTCCGCCATCGTCCAGTCGCCGGCGAGGCCGCAGACGTGGCGTGCGAAATTGGCGATCAACTTGGCGCCGTCGGGCGTGTGGACCACCTCCGGGTGGAATTGGACGCCGTAGAAGCGGCGCTCCTCGTCGGCGACCATCGCGAACGGCGCGCCTTCCGACGTGGCGACCGGCACGAAACCGGGCGGCAGCGCGTCGACCTTGTCGCCGTGGCTCATCCACACCTGGTGGCGCGAGCCGACCTCCCACAGACCGTCGAACAGCGCGCACTCGGCCTTCACGTCGAGCATCGCGTGCCCGAACTCGCCGCCGTCGCCCGAGATCACGACGTTGCCGCCCAGCTGCGTGCTCATCAACTGCTGGCCGTAGCAGATGCCCAGGATCGGCACCCCCGCCTCGAACAGATGCTGCGGCGCGCGCGGGCTGTGCTCCAGCGTGACGGAAGACGGCCCGCCCGACAGGATGATGCCCTTCGGCTGCAACCGCTCGAACGCCTCGGCGGCCGCGTTGAACGGCGCGACCTCGCTGTAGACGCCCGCCTCGCGCACGCGGCGCGCGATCAACTGGGTTACCTGGCTGCCGAAATCGACGATGAGGATATTGTCGGGATGCTCCATGCGCGCGCGTGTAGCGGGTGCGTCGCTCGCGTGGAAGGTCGCAAAGGTCCGACGTGTCGGTCGGTCGCTACGCCAGCCGAGCGGTGAACAGCGCCGCGCCGAATGCGACGAAGATCGCTCCCGTCACACGGTCGAACACGCGTCGCACTCGCGGACGCGCCATATAGCGCGACAGCGATCGCCCGCCGAGCGCGTAGATCGCGTACCACAGCAGCTCCATTGCAACGAAGGTGACGACGAGGACCGCGAATTGCGGCGCCTGCGGCGCGGCGCGCGTGACGAACTGCGGCAAGAACGCCGCGGCGAACAGGATCAGCTTGGGATTGCTGATGCCGATCGCGAACCCGCCGCGGAACAGCGCGCGCTTCGACACCGTGCGCGGCAACGTGCCGGCGCCGACGTCGACGGGCGCCTCGTCGCTGCGCCACGCCTTGATGCCGAGCCAGATCAGGTACGCGACCCCGACGTAGCGCAGCACGTCGAACGCGCCGGGGATCGCGCGCAGCAGCGTCGTCAGCCCCGTCGCGGCGGCGGCGAGCACGATCAGCATCGCCGTCAGGCATCCCGCCATCGCGAACACCGTCCGCCGCACCCCGACCTCGACGCTGCGCGACAGGATGTGGAGCATGTTGGGGCCGGGCGTGCCGCACAGCAGGAACACCGCGACGACGAACAGCCACCAGGTGTGAAGCGTCATCTGCGATCCCCCGTCCCCGTACGAGAAGGGCCGCCCCATCGCTGGAGCGGCCCTTCGTATCAGTCCCGCCGCGGCGAATCCGCGTCGTCAGTCGGCGCGGTGCGCCGCTGGCCGGCCTTGAGCGTCTCGTGAATAGCGAACGCTATTCACGTGCGCTCATGCGGCGTCGTCATAGTCCTCGTCGGTCATCACCGGACCCGAGTCCTGGCCCTTCGCCGCGACGTCGCGGTCGACGAACTCGATGATCGCCATCGGTGACGCGTCCGACGCGCGGATGCCTGCCTTGATGATGCGGGTGTAGCCGCCGTTGCGCGACGCGTAGCGGGTCGCGAGCGTGTCAAACAGCTTCACCAGCTGCGCGTCGTCGAGCAGCCGCGCGTGCGCCAGACGACGGTTCGACAGACCGCCCTTCTTGCCCAGCGTGACCAGCTTCTCGATGTATGGGCGAAGCTCCTTCGCCTTGGCGACGGTGGTGGTGATCTGCTCGTGCTTGATCAGCGCGGCCGACATGTTGCGGAACAGCGCCTGGCGGTGCGCCGAGGTACGCTGGAGTTTACGACCGCCTACACGGTGACGCATGGTGTCTTCCTTCTCGTTCGTCAGGGGGCCGTTTCACGGAACCCCGGGACAGGTAGGACGGTGGGCCACCCGGTTTGCCGTCGCTCCTGATGTGGAGCCCTTTAAGTGCGGCCGGGACGCGGGAGCGAGTCCCGCGTCGTCGGTCGGATCGGCCGGGCCGATCCGCCGGCCGGGCTGGCGCCGTCTTCGGGTTAGCGACGCTAACCCGATGCGGCTCAGCCCATGATCTCCTGCTCGAGCTTCTTGGCCATTTCCTCGATGTTCTCGGGCGGCCAGCCGGGGATCTCCATGCCGAGGCGGAGCCCCATGCTGGAGAGCACCTCCTTGATCTCGTTGAGCGACTTGCGGCCGAAGTTCGGCGTGCGCAGCATCTCGGCCTCGGTCTTGCCGACCAGATCGCCAATATAGATGATGTTGTCGTTCTTGAGGCAGTTGGCCGAACGCACCGACAGTTCGAGCTCGTCGACCTTCTTGAGCAGGTAACGGTTGATCTGCGCAGTGTCGCCCGCGACCTCCGTCGTGCCCGACACCGGCGCCGCGACGCCGACCGGGACCGAGCGCGTGACCGACGAATCGTCGAAGTGGACGAACAGCGCGAGCTGGTCCTGCAGGATGCGACCGGCGTAGC
>NZ_JBELMJ010000023.1:36938-45674 GCF_042095875.1 Sphingomonas sp. | reverse complement strand
ATACCCTCGCCGTTGTAATCGCGGATGAACTCCTCGATCTGGCTGTGGTCGTCCTGGCTCTCGTTGAGCGGAATGCGGATCGCCTTGTCGGGCGCGATCATCGCCTGGCTGAACAGGCCGGTCGCCTTGCCCTTGATGTCGAAATACTTCTGCTCCTCGAAGCCGAAGATCTGGCCGTAAAATGCCGACCACGTCCGCATCTGCCCGCGGCGTACGTTGTGCGTCAGGTGGTCGAGCACATCGAGCCCGACGTTGTTCTGCGCCGCCGCCTCGCGCCAGCCCTCGACCTCGTTCCAGTCGGCGAACGGATCACTGTCGACCAGGTACAGCAGCGACCCGCCGATCCCTTCCAGCACCTGCGCGTCCGGCAGCGCGCTGCCGCTCGCGTCCATCGCCTTGGCGCCGCGCTCCACCGCCGCGTCCAGCGCCTCGCGCGCATTCGAGACGCGGAATGCCATCGCGTTCGCCGACGGGCCGTGGGCATCGCGGAACTCGGCCGCCTGACCCGTCTCCTCGCGGTTGATCAGCAGGTTGATGCGGCCCTGACGGTAGAGCGTCACCTGCTTGGTCGGGTGCGTCGCCACGGGAACGAAGCCCAGCGCCTCGAACTGCTGCGCCAGCGTGTCGGCGTCGGGCGCGGTGAATTCGCAGAAGGCGAAGCCGTCGAGCCCCATCGGATTGACGTCGATATGGTCCATGTCGCGCTCCACTGGTATCAAGTGAAACTAATCTGATGCCTGCGGCGTACGAAGTCAATGCGGCCGCGACGCGGGATGACCGGGCGACACGGGCGGG
The DNA here is from genome assembly GCF_042095875.1 of Sphingomonas sp. GTDB lineage: Bacteria > Pseudomonadota > Alphaproteobacteria > Sphingomonadales > Sphingomonadaceae > Sphingomonas. Next base: position 44,879 of record NZ_JBELMJ010000023.1, on the reverse strand, counting down.
GTAGAAGCCGGCGCCATGTCGCGTATCCTCTGCCTGTTCCTGCCGCTCGCCCTCCTCGCCGCTGCCGCACCCGACAGCCGAGCGACGTTCGAGGCGTTGCGGGCGCAGGACGCGCGGCTCGCCACGATCGCGTGGCGACTCGCCACCGCCAACGCGGCGCTGTGTCGCGACCGGCAGCCGGGTACCGGCCTCGTCCTTCACGCGCTGAACCAATATGCCGCCCGCGATGCCGCCGCGGCACGCGCGGTATTCGGCTTCTCCGCGCCGGTCGCGGTCGAGTGGGTGGTGCCCGGCTCACCCGCGGCGCGGGCCGGCGTGGTGCAGAACGAGGGCGTCGCCGCGCTCGCGGGAAAGCCGCTCGCCGTGCCCACGATCGCGCACGATACCAGTGCGACGCGCGATGCCGCACTCGCGCAGCTGGCCGCGCTGCCGGTTGGTGCACCCGTCGCGCTGACGCTCGCCGACACGCGCGCGTCGCGCCGCGTCTCGATCGAGCCCTTGCCCGCCTGCCGCAGCGAGTTCGAGGTCGTGGCCGGCCCGAAGCTCGGCGCGTCGTCGGACGGCCATGTCGTCCAGGTCGGTGCGCGACTGATGGAAACCTACAACGACGACGACGTCGCGGTGGTCGTCGCGCACGAGCTCGCGCACACGATCCTGCGCCACCGCGCGCGGCTGGAGACGGCCGGCGTCAAATGGGGGTTGTTCGGCGAGTTCGGCCGCAACGCGCGCCGGTTCCGAGACACCGAGACCGAGGCCGACGTGCTCGGCGCCTTCCTGCTGCGCAACGCCGGCTGGGACCCGCAGAACGCGGTACGCTTCTGGCAGGGGCCGGGGAAGAAGGTCGACCCCGGCATGTTCCGCAGCCGCACGCATCCCTCGCCGAAGGACCGCGCCCGGATCATCGCGGAGGCGCTGGCGGCGATGCCGGCCAGTGCGCCGACACCGTACTTGCCGCCGGTGCTAGCCCAGCGCGACGCGGCGTTGCAGTAACGTCTTCCCTCCGGCGCTCCGGCGCGGACGCTACGCCGCCTGGCGCAGCTCCAACCGGCCCCAGATCTCGACCAGAGCGTTGGTCAGCTCGCGCATCATTGCCTCGCTGTGCGCGGGTCCGGGGGTGAAGCGCAGCCGCTCGGTGCCGCGCGGCACGGTCGGGTAGTTGATCGGCTGCACGTACACGCCGTACTCGGCGAGCAGGATGTCGCTGATCTTCTTGGCCTTTACGGGATCGCCGACCATGACGGGCACGATGTGCGTCTCCCCCGCCATCACCGGCAGCCCGGCGTCGGCGAGCATCGCCTTGAGCGTCGCCGCGGCGCGCTGCTGACCCTCGCGCTCGACGCTCGACGATTTCAGGTGGCGCACGCTCGCCAGCACGCCCGCGACCAGCACCGGCGACAGGCTGGTGGTGAAGATGAACCCCGGCGCGTAGGAGCGGATCACGTCCACGATCGTGCGATCGGCCGCGATATAGCCGCCCATCACTCCGAACGCCTTGCCCAGCGTGCCCTCGATGATCGTCAGCCGGTCGGCGACCGCGTCACGCTCCGAGATGCCGCCACCGCGCGCTCCGTACATGCCGACCGCGTGCACCTCGTCGAGGTAGGTCAGCGCGTTGTACGTGTCGGCCAGATCGCAGATCGCCGCGATCGGCGCGACGTCTCCCTCCATCGAGTACACGCTCTCGAACGCGATCAGCTTGGGCACCCCTGGGTCATCGGCGGCGAGCAGTTCCTCGAGATGCGCGACATCGTTGTGGCGAAAGACGCGCTTCTCGCAGCCCGAATTGCGGATGCCCGCGATCATCGATGCGTGGTTGAGCTCGTCGGAGTAGATGATGCAGCCCGGTAGCACCTTGGCGAGCGTCGCCAAAGTTGCCTCGTTCGAGACGTAGCCGCTGGTGAACAGCAGCGCGGCCTCCTTGCCGTGCAGGTCGGCGAGCTCGCCTTCGAGATCGACGTGGTAGTGCGTGTTGCCGCCGATGTTGCGCGTGCCGCCGCTCCCTGCGCCGACGTCGTGGAGCGCTTCCTCCATCGCGGCGATCACCTTCGGGTGCTGCCCCATGGCGAGGTAATCGTTCGAGCACCACACCGTGATCGGCTTCGGCCCGTTGTGCCCGGCGAAGCAGCGCGCGTTGGGGAACATGCCCTTGTTGCGGAGGATGTCGATGAAGACGCGGTAGCGGCCCTCGGCGTGCAGGCGGTCGATCGCCTGGGTGAACACGCGCGAATAGTCCACCGCCCGTGCGTCAACTGGGCGTGCGTCGACCTGTGCGGCCCGGCGCGCTTCGCTGCTCTCGCTAATCATGCGAGCGACTTACGCCTGCCGGACCCGCTTTTCCAGCGCATTTGGTCGATCACAGTGTCTCGGGCTCGGCGAAGCCGTGCGCGCGCAGCTGCGCGCCGATCCGCGCCTCGCGCTCGCCCAGTCGCGTGAACACCAGCCGGTGCGGGCCTGAGTCGCGCGGCCACGCCTGTCCCTCGGTCAGCGCGGCCACGCGCCGCGCGATTCCCGGGCCGCCATCAACGAAGCTGACGCCGTCCGGCGCGACCGCGCGCATATCGCCCTCCAGCAGCGGAAAATGCGTGCACGCGTTAACGATCACGTCAATCCGGTTGCCCTCCGGTTGGTTGAAGAGCCCGGCAAGTTCTGTCGCGACAGCATCGAGCGACGGCGCCTCGCCGGCCAGCGCGGCTTCCGCGATCTCCACCAGCGCCGCCGATCCGTAGCGCAACACCGTGCAATCCCCCGCGAAACGCGCCGCGAGGTCGTCGACATAGGGCTGACGCACCGTCGCCTCGGTCCCGAGCACGCCGATCACGCGCGTCCGCGACGCCAGTGCAGCGGGCTTGATCGAGGGCACCGTGCCGACGATCGGCAGGTCGAGCGCCGCGCGCACCGCGGGCAGCGCGATCGTGGACGCCGTGTTGCACGCGATCACGATCAGCCGTGGCCGATAGCGCTCCGCCAACCGCCCGAGCAGCGCGGGCACGCGCGCGGCGATCTCCACCTCGCTCTTGGTACCGTAGGGAAAGCCCGCGCTGTCGGCCGCGTAGACGATCGGTGCGGCGGGCAGCAGCGCGCGCGTCGGCGCGACCACCGATAGGCCGCCGACGCCCGAATCGAAGAACAGGATCGGTCGCGCGTCGTCACTCATGCGCGCCCGCATAGCCGTCGCGCCCTGGTAGATACAGATGAGTGACACACCATTCATGCGCCGCTAGAACAGGGTCAGAAGGGGAACAGAACTGGGCACGGAAATCATCTGGATGCCGCCCGCGGCGGCCTTGCTGATCGGCTATTTGCTCGGTGCGATCCCGTTCGGCGTCATCCTGACGCGTCTCGGCGGCGCGGGCGACCTGCGCCAGCTCGGCTCGGGGAACATCGGCGCCACCAACGTTCTGCGCACGGGTCGCAAGGGGCTCGCCGCCGCGACGTTGCTGCTCGACATGCTGAAGGGCCTCGCCGCGGTCCTGATCGTTGCCGCGTTTTTCCCCGCGGAAACTCCGCTCGCCGCGGCGGGCGCATTCCTCGGCCACTGCTACCCCATCTGGCTCGGGTTCAAGGGCGGCAAGGGTGTCGCGACGCTGATGGGGATCGTGGTCGCGCTCGCCTGGCCGCTCGGGCTCGTCTACGCGATCGTGTGGCTCGGGCTGCTCGCGGGCCTGCGCATCTCCTCGGTCGCTGGCATGGCGGCGGCGGTCAGCGCGCCGGTCGCCGCCGCGATCCTCGGACCGTTCGACCTCGTACCGCTGCTGCTCGCGCTCGCGCTGATCGTGGTGTGGAAACACCGGGCAAACGTCGCGCGGCTGCTCGACGGGACCGAGCCGCGCGTCGGCCGCGCCAAGGACGCCTGAGCGATGCGCGAGGCCGCGGCGCTGCACCACGCCTCCGCGGCCCAGGCGATCACCGACGCCGACGCGCTGGCGCGGGTGCGGCTGATCCGCACGCCGTCGATCGGACCGGTGTCGTTCCGCCAGTTGCTCGCGCGCTTCGGCACTGCCGCCGCGGCGATCGAGGCGCTGCCGGATCTGGCCAGGCGCGGGGGCGGCCGCGTGCCCGCGGTCACCGACGGGGACGTCGCGCGGCGAGAGATGGAGACGGTCGCGCGGATCGGCGCGCGCTACCTGTTCCTCGGCACGAGCGACTATCCGGCGCTGCTCGCCGAACTGTCGGACGCGCCGCCGGTGCTGACCGTGCGCGGCGACCTGTCGCTCGCCGCGCGCGACACGGTGGCGATGGTCGGCGCGCGCAACGCCTCGGCCGCGTCGTGCCGCTTCGCTCGCGGGCTGGCGCAGGAGACAGCGCAGGCGGGCGCGGTCGTCGTCTCCGGGCTCGCGCGCGGGATCGACACCGCCGCGCACGAGGGTGCCCTGACGACGACAAATGGCCCCGCCACGATCGGCGTCATCGCCGGCGGGATCGACGTCGCCTACCCGCCCGAGAATGCGCGCTTGCAGGAACGCATTGCGCAGGAAGCATTGCTCGTTGCCGAGATGCCGCCGGGCACCGAGCCGCGCGCGCGCCACTTTCCGCATCGCAACCGCATCATCGCGGCGCTGTCGCTCGGCACCGTGGTGATCGAGGCGGCGCCGCGCTCGGGCTCGCTCATCACCGCGCGGCTGGCGGGCGAGGCGGGGCGCGAGGTGATGGCGGTGCCCGGCCACCCTAGCGACCCGCGTGCGCAAGGATGCAACGGCCTGATCCGCGACGGCGCGGTGCTGATCCAGTCGGCCGCCGACGTGCTCGAACAGATCCGTCCGATCGATCTGCGCGCCAGTGTACGGGCACCTGCCGCCGCCTGGGGCGCCCCGCCGCCCGAGGACGCCAGCGAGGCCGAGCGCCGCCGCGTCACCGACCTGCTCGGCCCGGTGCCGGTCGGCGTCGACGAGCTCGTCCGACAGGCAGGGCTCGCGCCCGCGGTGGTGCAGATGGTGCTGCTGGAACTCGAACTCGGCGGGCGGCTGGAGCGGCACGCGGCCGGGCGCGTCAGCCTGTGCTGAGTGCCCCTGACCCACGCTGGCCGCGCTGGTGGTTTCGCGGCGCCGCGATCTACGGCACGGTGGCGCTCGTCGCCAGCCTCGCCGCGCCGGGTGCGGTCAGCCTGCCGCAACTTGCCTTCGCGCTGACCGCGCTCGCCTTCCAGCTCGTCTTCTGGATCATCGGCGGCGATCCGGTGCGCTACCGCCCGCTGATGCTCGCGGGCGTCGCGGAGAAGCTGGCGTTCGGCGTGCCCGCACTGATCCTGGCGAGCGGATCGGCCACCGCCGTCTTCGGTGCGATCGACCTCGCGCTCGGTGCCGGCTTCCTCGCCGCGTGGTTCGCCACGCCGTCACGCGCCCCTTGACGGCGCTCCGTCCGGACCGTCACCCTCGCGCATACGTGTGAAGCTCCCTAGTTAGGCACCAATGCAACTCGTCATCGTCGAATCGCCCGCCAAGGCGAAGACCATCGAAAAATACCTCGGCTCCGACTATCGCGTCCTCGCGAGCTACGGTCACGTCCGCGATCTGCCGCCCAAGGACGGGTCGGTGAACCCCGACGACGGGTTCGCGATGGAGTGGGAGAACTACGCCGACAAGGCCAAGCAGCTCAAGGCGATCACCGACCTGTCGAAGACTGCCGACCGCCTGATCCTGGCGACCGACCCTGACCGGGAGGGCGAGGCGATCAGCTGGCACGTGCAGGAAGTCCTCGCCAAACGTCGCGCTTTGCCCAAGGCAGTCGAGCGCGTCACCTTCAACGCGATCACCAAACAGGCGGTGACCGACGCGATGAAGGCGCCGCGCGCGCTCGATACCGACCTGATCGACGCGTACCGCGCGCGCCGCGCGCTCGACTATCTCGTCGGCTTCACGCTCTCGCCCGTCCTGTGGCGCAAGCTGCCCGGCGCCAAGTCGGCCGGGCGCGTCCAATCGGTCGCGCTCCGCCTGATCGTCGAGCGCGAGCGCGAGATCGAGCTGTTCGTCGCGCAGGAATATTGGTCGGTGACGGCCAGCCTGGAGCACGACGGCACCCCCTTCACCGCGCGATTGTCGCAGTGGGAGGGCAGGAAGCTCGACCGCCTGTCGATCGGCAACGAGGGCGACGCACACCGCGCCAAGGCCGATGTCGAGGCCGGCCGCTTCACCGTGCAGTCGGTCGAAACGCGCCCCGCGACGCGCAACCCGCCGCCGCCCTTCACCACCTCGACGCTGCAGCAGGAGGCGGCGCGCAAGCTCGGCTTCTCCGCCGACCACACGATGCGGATCGCGCAGCAGCTCTACGAGGACGGCGCGATCACCTATATGCGCACCGACGGCGTGCAGATGGACGGCAGCGCCATTTCCGCCGCGCGCGGTGCGATCGCCAACCGCTACGACGGCAGCTACGTCCCCGACAAGCCGCGGCAGTACCAGGCCAAGGCGAAGAACGCGCAGGAAGCGCACGAGGCGATCCGTCCGACCGATTTCTCCAAGGACCGCGTCGGCTCGGGCGACCATGCGCGCCTGTACGAGCTGGTGTGGAAGCGCGCGCTCGCCAGCCAGATGGCATCGGCCCGCATGGAGCGTACCACGATCGAGTTCGCCGACGGCACCGGGCGCAACGTGCTGCGCGCGACCGGTCAGGTCGTGCTGTTCCCCGGCTATCTCGCGCTCTACGAGGAAGGGCAGGACGACAGCGCCGACGAGGACGCGCGCCGCCTGCCGCGGATGCGCGAGGGCGACGCGCCCGCCAAGAAGGCGGTCGATGCCGAGCAGCATTTCACCCAGCCGCTGCCGCGCTACTCGGAGGCGAGCCTCGTCAAGCGGATGGAGGAGCTCGGCATCGGCCGCCCCTCTACCTACGCGTCGATCATCAAGACGCTGAAGGACCGCGCCTACGTCCGGGTCGAGAAGAACCGCTTCTTCGCCGAGGAAAGCGGCCGGCTGGTGACTGCGTTCCTCGAACGCTTCTTCCCGCGCTACGTCGGCTACGACTACACCGCCGAGCTGGAGGAGGAGCTCGACGACGTGTCGGGCGGGCGCGCGCAGTGGCAGGCGGTGCTGGAAAGCTTCTGGCGCGATTTCAAGCCGCGTACCGCCGAGGTCATGGAGCAGAAGCCGTCGGAGGTGACCGCCGAGCTCGACACCTTCCTCGCGCCCTATTTGTTTCCCGACAAGGCCGACGGCAGCGACCCGCGCGCGTGTCCCGCATGTCAGGCGGGCAGCCTGGCGCTGCGCGGCGGGCGCTTCGGCGCATTCATCGCCTGCTCTAACTATCCCGAATGCAAATACACCCGCCGCTTCGCGCAGGGCGGTGATGCCGCCGAGGCGACCGGGCCCGAGATGCTCGGCAAGGATCCCGAGACCGGGCTGGAGGTCGAGCGCAAGTCGGGACGGTTCGGTCCGTACATCCAGCTCGGCGAGGGCAAGGAAGCGAAGCGCGCCTCGATCCCGAAGGACGTCGAACTGGACCTCGAGATGGCGCTCAAGCTCTTGAGCCTACCGCGCACGATCGGCCAGCATCCTGAGACGGGGCAGGACATCACCGCCGCGATCGGGCGCTACGGACCGTATCTCGCGCACGCGGGCAAGTACGCGCGCCTCACTTCGACCGCCGACGTGTTCGACACCGGCATGAACGCCGCGGTGGTGAAGCTCGCGGAGGCAGCGGCGGGCGGCGGTCGTCCGCAGCGCGGCGCCGCGCGCGAGCCGCTAAAGGTACTGGGCGCGCACCCGCGCACCGAGGCGGAGCTCAAGCTGATGGAGGGTCGCTACGGTCCCTACGTCACCGACGGCACCACCAACGCGACGCTCCCGAAGACGATCACGCCCGAGCAACTGACGCTGGAAGAGGCCGCGCAACTGATCGACGCGCGCGCCGCGATGGCACCGGCGGGCAAGAAGAAGACGCCGGCCAAGAAGAAGGCCGCGCCCAAAAAGGCAGCGGCGAAGGCGGACGGCGAGAAGCCTGCGGCGAAGA
>NZ_JBELMJ010000023.1:0-36838 GCF_042095875.1 Sphingomonas sp. | reverse complement strand
CTGCGGCGAAGAAGCCGGCGGCCAAGAAAGCGGCGACGAAGAAGCCCGCCGCGAAGAAGGCGAGCACGTAATCAAGTAGGGGTCGGAGCTGCGGCGCCCGGCACCTCTCCTCCCGCCGTCATGCTGAACTCGTTTCAGCATCCATTTCGCCCCATTTGGCGTCGTCGACGAGGGCACGATGGCCCCTGAAACAAGTTCAGGGAGACGCAAGGTTGAGAGACGAACGGCCGCGTGGGGCCTGACCTCTCAGGCCGCCCGGCGGTGCAGCGCGCCGATCACGTCGCGTGCGGCGCGCTGCGCGGTCGCGATCTCGCGCGCGGTCATGTCCTCCGACACTTCGGCGCGCGCGCCCGGCGCCGCGTCGTGCCCCCAGGCGGCGGCCAGGTTGAGCCACTTGTGCGCTTCGATCAGGTCGAGCGCAGCGCCCGACGTGCCCGTGGAGTAAGCGATCCCCAGATCGTAGGAAGCATCTGCGTCGCCGGCACGGGCCTTGGCGATGCGGCGGTCGAGCAGTGAAGTCGCGTGCGAGAATACGGTCATCGGTTTGCCCCCGATTGCAGCATTGGTGCTGACCACATGCTATCGCCCGATTCGGCTCACCAAATGGTTAACGGGTTAACGGCGTTGTGAGCACGTCCGTTCACTCGCCCGGCTCGATCGCCAGATTGTCGATCAACCGCGTCGCCCCCAGCCGCGCCGCCGCCAGCAACTGCCGCCGCCGCGCCGGATCGGGCTGCGCTTGCAGCGTCTCCGCATCAACCAGCGCGACGTAATCGACGCTGAACCCGGCGGTCGCCAGATAGGTGGTGGCGTCCGCCACCGCCTTGTCGACCGGCGTGCCGCCGGCGATCGCGCGCGCTGCGATGCCCAGCGCGCGCGGCAACGCCACCGCCTTCGCGCGCTCGTCGGCGTCGAGGTAGACGTTGCGGCTCGACAGCGCGAGCCCGTCGTCCTCGCGCTGCGTCGGCACGCCCGTCACCTCGATGTCGAAGTCGAGATCGGCGACCATGCGGCGGATCACCGCCAGCTGCTGGAAGTCCTTCTCGCCGAAAAAGGCGCGCGTCGGGCGCACCTGGTTGAACAGCTTGGCCACCACGGTCGCGACCCCGTCGAAATGACCCGGCCGCGCCGCACCGTCCAGCCCTTCGCTGACCCCCGCGACCGAGATGCCCGTCGCGAAATCCGCCGGGTACATCGCCTCCACCGTCGGCAGCCACAACAGGTCGCAGCCCGCCTCGGTCAGCATCGCGATGTCGCTCGTCTCCTTGCGCGGGTAGCGCGACAGGTCCTCGTTGGCGCCGAACTGCTTGGGATTGACGAAGATTGACGCGACCACGGTGGTGCCCGGCCGCCGCGCCGCCTCGACCAGCGCGATGTGCCCGGCGTGGAGCGCGCCCATCGTCGGCACCAGCGCCACCTCGCGCCCGTCCGCGCGCGCGGCCGCGACCGCCGCCCGTAGACCGGCGAGTTCCCGATACACGTCCACGCTTTAACCCCCTCGTATCCCTGCGCCGCGGCTTCTATGATGGCGCCAAACAGCAATCAATCAGGGAAGTCGCGCGTTGTCTGACCAGGCCGAGACGCATACCGCCGGGGCCGCCACTGCCGGCCCGCACGTGATCGTGTTTGCCAACGAGAAGGGCGGCACGGGCAAGTCGACCACCGCGGTCCACACCGCGGTCGCGCTCGCCGCGCGCGGTGCCCGCGTCGCGTGCATCGACCTCGACCACCGCCAGCGCACGCTCGGGCGCTACCTCGACAATCGCGCCGCCACCGTGAAGCGCACCGGGCAGGACCTGCCGATCCCCGCGCACGCCACCGGTGATGGCCGCGCCGACGGCAATTTCGAGGATCTGTTCGCGATGTACAGCGCCGGCTACGACTTCCTGGTGATCGACACGCCTGGCCGCGACGATCCGTGCGCGCGCACCGCCGCCGCGCTCGCCAACACGCTCGTCACGCCGATGAACGACAGCTTCGTCGACTTCGACCTGATCGGGCAGGTCGATGCCGAGACGTTCAAGGTGACGCGCCCGTCCTTCTACTCCGAGCTGATCTGGGACGTGCGCAAGGCGCGCGCCAAGGCGGACGGCACGACGATCGACTGGGTCGTGCTGCGCAACCGCCTGGCCTACGTCGACGCGCGCAACATGCGCCGCGTGTCGGAAGCGCTCGACCAGCTCTCGCGCCGCGTCGGCTTCCGGATCATCCCGGGCCTCGGCGAGCGCGTGATCTACCGCGAGCTGTTTCCCGCCGGCCTCACCCTGCTCGACAACAAGTCATTCGGCGGCATGGGGCTGAGCCACGTCGCCGCGCGGCAGGAATTGCGCGAGATGATGGCGGGCTTCGCGCTGCCCGACGCCCCGCTCGAGCCGTCCGCGGCCGTCGCACCGAGCGCGGCGGCGTGAAATGGATCGTCGCCGCCCTGATCATCTGGGCGGTCTGGTGGTTGCTGCGCAAGCCGCAGCGCCGTCGCCCCGGTGCGATCCCGGCGGCGCGTCACCTGCTCGGCGTGTCGGCCGACGCGGACGCCGAGGCGATCCGCGCCGCGCACCGCCGCCTGATGGCGCAGGCGCATCCCGACCGTGGCGGCTCGACCGAGGAGGCGCGGCGCGTCAACGCCGCGCGCGACCTGCTGCTCAGCCGTCTCGAAGCCCCGCGTTGACGGTTGGTAGCGCGCGCCAAAGACGATAGCGTCGCGACATGACGCACCGTTTCCACCCCACGATCCTGCGCGACTACGACATCCGCGGCACGGTCGGCGACACGCTCAATGAGGCGGACGCCCGCGCCATCGGCCACAGCTTCGCGACGCGCGTGCGCCGGGCCGGCGGTCGCCGCGTCGCGGTCGGGCGCGACGGCCGGACGTCCTCGCCGATGCTCGAGGCCGCGCTGATAGACGGGCTGGTCGCCGGTGGCGTGGACGTGGTGCGGACCGGCCTGGGGCCCTCCCCGATGCTCTACTTCGCCGAAGCGACGCTGGAGGTCGACGCGGGCGTGCAGGTGACCGGCAGCCACAATCCGGCCGGCGACAACGGGTTCAAGCTGGTGCTCGCAAACGAGAGCTTCTTCGGCGATGACATCCGCGATCTCGCGCGTGTGGCGGAGACGGGCGATTGGGAGCAGGGCACGGGCAGCGTGACCGATGCCTCGGTGCGCGAGGATTACGTCGCCCGCCTGCTCGCAGGGCACGCCGGCGGGGCATACCGGGTCGGCTGGGATGCGGGTAACGGCGCCGCCGGACCGGTGATCGAGCAGCTCACGCGCCTGTTGCCGGGCGAGCACCACCTGCTCCACACGGAGGTCGACGGCACCTTCCCCAACCACCACCCCGATCCGACGGTCCCCGCCAATCTCGCCGACCTGCGCGCGCTGATCGCGCGCGAGCGGCTCGATTTCGGCTTCGCGTTCGACGGCGACGGGGACCGCATCGGCGCGGTCGACGCGCGCGGGCGGATCGTGTGGGGCGACCAGATGCTGGCGCTGCTCGCCGAACCGCTGCTGCGCGAGGTGCCGGGCGCGACCGTCGTGGCCGACGTCAAGTCGAGCAACGCTTTGTTCGACCGTGTCCGCGCGCTCGGCGGACGCGCGGTGATGGCGAAGTCGGGCCACAGCCAGATCAAGGCGCTGATGCGGCAGGAAGGCGCCGCGATCGCCGCGGAACTGTCGGGGCACATCTTCTTCGCGCACGATTACTACGGGTTCGACGACGCCGCCTACGCCGCGGTGCGGCTGATCCGCGCGATCGATCTGTCGGGCTGCACGCTCGCCGAGCTGGTCGACCGCCTGCCCGCGACCTGCGCCTCGCCCGAGTTGCGCATCGCCGTGCCCGAGGATCGCCGCCTCGCGATCGTTGAGGAGGTACGCGCGCGCGTTCAGGATAACGGCGCAGACATCGACTCGACCGACGGCCTGCGCGTGTCTACCAACGATGGCTGGTGGCTGCTGCGCGCATCCAACACGCAGGCCGCGATCACGCTCCGGGCCGAGGCCCGCGACGAGGCCGGGCTCGACCGCCTGCTCGCCACGATCGACCGACAGCTCGCGCTCAGCGGCGTGTCGCGAGAGGCGTAATCCGGAGAGCCGGGAGCGCGCGGGCGCCCCCGGCCCCTTCGATCACCAGATGCGCACGCGGTCGGCGGGCGCGATATACTGCTTCTCGTCGGGCGTGATCTTCCACGCCGCGTACCACGCATCGACGTTGCGCAGCGGATTGACCGCGCGGATCTGCCCCGGCGAGTGCGGATCACTGACGAGTTGCTGGCGCAGCGCCTCTTCGCGGAACAACGTGCGCCAGACCTGGCCCCAACCGAGGAAGAAGCGCTGGTCGCCGCTGAAGCCGTCGATCGCGCGCGCCGGCTTGCCGTTCAGCGAATTGTGGTAAGCGTCGAGCGAGATCAGCACGCCGCCGAGATCGGCGATGTTCTCGCCCATCGACGCCTTGGCGTTGATGTGGATGCCCGGCAGCCCGGCGAACTCGTACGCCTCGTACTGCGCGCCGTAGCGCGCCGCCTGCGCCTCGAACTTCTGCGCGTCGACGGGCGTCCACCAGTCGCGCAGCACGCCGCGACCGTCCGACTTGCGCCCCTGATCGTCGAAGCCGTGAGTGATCTCGTGGCCGATCACGCCGCCGATCCCGCCGTAATTGACCGCGTCGTCCGCCTTGGGATCGAAGAACGGCGGTTGCAGGATCGCGGCCGGGAACACGATCTCGTTCTTCACCGAGCTGTAATAGGCATTCACCGTCTGCGGCGTCATGCCCCACTCGGCACGGTCGACCGGCATGTTCATGCGGTTGCGGTCATAGTCCCACTCGAACCGCGACGCGCGCTCGGCATTGCCGACGAGGTCGCCCGGCACGATCCGCAGGCCGGTATAGTCGCGCCACTTGCTCGGGTAGCCCACCTTGACGCTGAAGCCCTTGAGCTTGTCCTGCGCCTGCTGCTTGGTCTCGGGGCTCATCCAGTCGAGCTTGCTGATCCGCCCGGCGAGCGCGACGCGCAGGTTGGCGACCAGCGTGTCCATCTTCGCCTTCGACTCGGGCGGAAAATAGAGCTGCACGTAGTCGCGCCCGACGCCCTCGCCGATCGCATTCTCGGTAAAGGCAACCGCGCGCTTCCAGCGCTCGCGCTGCTGCGGCTGGCCGTTCAGGAACTTGGAGCGGAAGTCGAACTGCGCATCGACGAACCGCTTGGAGAGCAATGGCGCGATCTGGTCGGCGGTGCGGAACGCTTCCCATGCCTTGAGCGTGTTGAGGTCGGTGTCGGCGTAGACCTTGGCGATGTTGGGGAAGGCGGTGTTCTGCGCGACGATCGCGCGCTCCGACTTGCCCAGCCCCGCGGCCTGCCAGAACGGATCCCACGCGAAGCCCGGCGCCTGCGCCTTCAACTCGGCGAGCGTCGTCAGGTTGTAGGTCTTGTCGCGGTCGCGGCTCTGCGCGCGCGTCCAGTGCGCCTCCGCGAGCCGCGTCTCCATCGCCACGACATCGTTCGCCGCCTTCTCCGCGTTCGGCCAGCCCGCCAGCCCGAGCATCTGCGCGACATATTGGCGGTAACGCGCGACCTGCGGCTGGAACTTGGGATCGACGTAGAAATCGCGGTCGCCCAGCCCCAGCCCCGACTGGCGCAGGTAGAGCGCGTAGGTGTCGGGCCGCTTCGCGTCGTCCGACACGCCGGGGCCGAAGAAGCTGCCGCCGAAGCCGCCCACCGCACGGCCCATCGCCGCTGCCATTTGGTTCTTGTCGCCGATCGCCTTGATCGCGGCCAGTCGCTCCTCGAGCGGCTTGGCATCGAGCTTCTCCGCCGCGGCCTGGTCCATGAACCCGGAGTAGAGGATCGCGGCCTTCATTCGATCGGGGTGCGCGGTGTCGCCGGCGCTGTAGCCGCCGATCAGGCTGCGCAGCCGCTGCTCCGACAGCTCGCGCAGCACCGCGAACGCGCCGTAGGACGAGCGGTCGGCCGGGATCTGCGTATTCTTGACCCAGGTGCCGTTGACGAAGCGGAACCAGTCGTCGCCCGGGCGCACGCTGCGATCCATCCCCGACACGTCGAAGCCCCAGGGACCGTAGCTGGTCGCAGCGGCGTCAGTCTCGGGCGTCTCGGCAGCGGGCGCCGCCTGCTCGACCCGGCTGAGCGCGGGCGCGGCGATCGCGACCGATGCCGCCGCGGCGGCGAGGAAGAAGTGCTTCTTGGACAAGAACTTGTCTCCGAACGGTAGAATGGTATCGTCAGTAACTAGTCTGCCATAACGGGACATATGTTGCAACGTCCCTGGCCTAATCCGGCCACCGTTTCGGCCGAGGCGGGATCGCAGCATCGTGCTCGCGCTTTATGCCGTCGTTCATGGCGGAGGATAGGACATGCGCTTCGTACAGATCGAGATGCTGCCCGCCGGCCGCGCCCTGGTCGACATCGACAAGCTGACCCACGCGGTGCCGCAGGACACCGGCACGCGGTTGTTCCTGGGCGCGCAGCACCTGGACGTGCCGCACACGCTCGACGAGCTGGAAAACGTGCTCGCCGGCCGCGCACGCGACGACGACGGCGAGCAGGGCAGCGCTGGCTTCCAGATGCGGGGCCGACGGTGAGCATCGGCGCCGACGATCTCGCGCACCTGCGCCGCTGCGTCGCGCTCGCCGCCGTGGCGGTGGACGCGGGCGACCAGGCGTTCGGCTCGCTGCTGGTGTCGGCCGAGGGCGTCGTGCTGGTCGAAGATCGCAACCGCGTCGGCGGCGGCGACCCGACGCGCCACCCCGAATTCGCGATCGCGCGCTGGGCGGTCGAGCATCTTTCGCGTGACGACCGCCGCGCCGCTACCGTCTACACCTCGGGCGAGCATTGCGCGATGTGCGCTGCGGCGCACGGGCTCGTCGGGCTGGGGCGGATCGTCTACGCGACCTCGACCGAGCAACTGACGCAGTGGATGCGCGAGCTCGGCCGCCCGTCGATGGGGATCGCGCCGCTGCCGATCACCGCCATCCTTCCCGCCGCCGACGTGGAAGGGCCGGTACCCGAACTCGCCGACGCGGTGCGCGCGCTCCACGCCCGCGCGGCCGGATGAGGATCAGGACCGAGCGGGCGCGGCCTTCTCCGCGGCGATCCAGCGTAGCATCTCCGCCTCCATCGTCGGCAGCGGCACCGATCCCATGCCCAGCAACGTGTCGTGGAAGCGCCGCTGGTCGAAGCGGGTTCCGAGCTCGGCTTCCGCCTTGGCGCGCAGCTCGCGCATCTTCATCTCGCCCAATTTGTACGCGAGCGCCTGCCCCGGCCAGCTGATGTAGCGGTCGACCTCGATCTCGACGTCCAGCTTGGCGAGCGCGGTGTGCGAGGAAAGATAGTCGATCGCCTGCGCGCGGGTCCACCCCATCGAGTGCAGCCCGGTGTCAATCACCAGCCGCGCGGCACGCCACATCTCGAACGTCTCGCGCCCGAACTCCTCGTAGGGCGTGCGGTACATGCCGAGCTTGGTGCCGAGCCACTCGGAATATAGCCCCCATCCTTCGCCGTAGCCCGAGAAATAGGTTTCGCGCCTGAACGCGGGACGATCGGGCGCCTCCAGCGCCATCGCCGCCTGGTGGCTGTGCCCCGGCACGCACTCGTGCAGCGTCAGCGAGACGAGATTGTAGAGCGGCCGCGATTTCAGGTCATAGGTGTTCATCAGGCACGCGCTCAGCCCGCCGCGCCCTGAGGTATAGACCGGCGCGATCGCGTCGGGCACCGGCTGGATCGTGAAGCGGTAGCGCGGCAGCGTGGTGAACACGTCCTTCAACCGCCCGTCCATCCGCTTGGCGACTAGCGCGGAGAAGCCGAGCAGCTCGTCGGGCGTCTTGGCGTAGAATTGCGGGTCGCTGCGCAGGAAAGCGAGGAATGCGGGAAACGTGCCCTTGAACCCGGTCTGCGCGATCGTCGCCTTCATGTCGCGGTCGATCCGCGCGACTTCGGCGAGGCCGATCCGGTGGATCTGCTCGGGCGACAGGTCCAGCGTCGTGTACTCACGTATCTGGCTACGGTAGAAGGCCGGACCGTTCGGCAGCGCCGCCGCCGACAGCGTATTGCGCGTGCCCGGCAGGTAGGTGTCGCGGAAGAAGGCGAGCAGCCTGGCATAGGCAGGTGCGGCCTGCGCGTCGATCGCCGCCTGCGCCTCGGCGCGCAGCTGCGCCTGCTCGGCCGCGGGGATGGAGGCAGGCATCTCCTTGAACGGGTCGAACAGCGGATTGGCCGACCCCTTCATCACATAGGCTTCGATCGTCTTGTCGCGCCCCACCAGCGTCACGCGCGGCGGAGTGAAGCCGCGCGCGAGCCCGGCGCGCATGTTGGCGACGTTGCCGTCGAACCAGCGCGGCACGTCGCGCAGCCGCCCGATGTAGCGGCGATAATCGTCCGCGCTCTCCAGCGCCGAATAGGGCTTCACCGCACCCCAGAAGTAGCTGTCGCTGTTGAGCGGCGCTTCGAACGTACGAAAGTCGATGTTCGCGATCTCGGCGCGCAGCGACTCGGTCAGCACGGCGGCGTTGAGCCGCTCCTCGGGCGATAGTTCCGCCGTCGGAATCGCAGCGATCCGATCCACCACGTCCTGCCAGTACGCCCTGCGCCGCGCCCAGTTCGCGGGCGCGACGGCGGGGAAGTGATCGTCGCTCTCGCTGCGCAGTCCGTCGCTGATCTGCGCAAACTCCTTCTGTCGCCACGCCCATTCGGCGTCGTAGATCGCCTTGAGCTTCCGATCTGCCGCGCTCGCCGGCGCGGTTCTGGCCGGCGCCGTTTCCGCCGGTGACGCGCCTGCCGTGCCGATCGACGCGACCGTCACCGCGAGAGACCACATCGTCTGCCTGATCATTGCTCATCCCCCGTTAGGTGAGGAGGCGCTCACCCGCGAAACTCCTGATAAGCGGGAGGCCCGGGGAGTGACAAGCAGGGTTGCCGAGTGAAGATCAACAGTGAGTACGGCGGCCCGGGCTTAATCGCCGCCCCAGAGATGCCCGGAATACCGGGGCGTATAGGTCTTACGTGAGAACGATCACAACCAGGGCCCAGAACGGCAAGCATAACGTCAAGCCGACGAACACGCCAGTGATTGGCGGTAACTTTGTCGGCCTTGCCGCGCGCCCTCGCGTTGCTTCGAAATAACTTACCATAGCAATAAATCTACGCTCATAGTTGTTAATAGTTCCCTCTTGGCGCGAAGTGGACGTGATTGCGTCGATCACCGCGGCCGCGTGAGCGTTACCGAAAACGAAACCACTTCTGCGGCATGGCGATGACCGATCCGCCCGCCATTCTCTGCGCGGGCGCGTGACGGAAGAGGTGGCTCGTGCTCGGCGGAACGGAACTCAAGGTCTGCGTACTCGGTCTGGGCTATATCGGCCTGCCGACCGCGGCGGTGATCGCGCGGACGGGGGCGCAGGTGCTCGGCGTCGACGTGTCGCCGCACGTGGTCGAGACGGTCAACTCGGGCCGCGTCCATATCGAGGAGGTCGACCTCGACGGGCTCGTCTCGGGCGTGGTCGCACGCGGCTCGCTGCGCGCCGCGACGCAGATCGAGCCCGCCGACGTGTTCGTGATCGCGGTGCCCACGCCGTTCGGTGCCGACCACGTGCCCGACATCGGTTACGTGCTGAAGGCGGCGACCGCGGTCGCGACCGTGCTGAAGGCCGGCGACACGGTGATCCTCGAATCGACCTCGCCCGTCGGCACGACCGAGCAGGTGCGCGACTTTATCGCCGATCTGCGCCCTGACCTGAAGGTGCCCGGCCGCACCGCCGGGAACGCCGATGTCGCGATCGCCTACTGCCCCGAACGCGTGCTGCCCGGCCGTATCCTGGTGGAGTTGATCGACAACGATCGCGTGATCGGCGGCATCACCCCGCGGTGCGCGCGGCGCGCGCTCCACTTCTATCGTCGCTTCGTGCGCGGTGCCTGCGTCACCACCACGTCGCGCGCGGCCGAGATGACCAAGCTGACCGAGAATGCGTTCCGCGATGTCAACATCGCCTTCGCCAACGAATTGTCGCGCGTCGCGGAAACGCTCGGCGTCGATGTCTGGGAAGTGATCCGCCTCGCCAACCGTCACCCGCGCGTCAACATCCTGCAGCCCGGCCCCGGCGTGGGCGGTCACTGTATCGCGGTCGATCCGTGGTTCCTGGTCCACGGCGCGCCCGAGGATACCGCGCTGATCCGCACCGCGCGCGAGGTCAACGACGCCAAGTGCGACCACGTGATCGCGCGCGCCGCCGCGCTGATCGCGGCGCATCCGGGCTCGCCCGTCGCCTGCCTCGGCCTCGCGTTCAAGGCGAACATCGACGATTTCCGCGAGAGCCCCGCGCTCAAGGTCGCGCTGGCACTCGCCCAGCGGTTCGGATCGCGCGTCCAGATTGTCGAGCCCTACGCCGACGTGCTGCCGCCCGCGTTCGACGGCACCGGCGCGACATTGGTCGACCTCGACGACGCGCTGGAGCGCGCGGGCGTGATGATCGCGCTGGTCGACCACGACCTGTTCCGCTCGGTCCCGCTGGAGGAGCGCAGTGCCAAGCATGTCTACGACACGCGTGGCATCTGGCCCGACCAACCGGTCACACCCGACGCGCGCGCGATTCGCCTGGCGAGCTGAGCCAGCCACCACACGATCACGGTTGGCGTGGGTACACCGCGCGGTTAAGGCTCACCCCCGGCACCCAATCGGGCCCGGGAGCAATCGTGACGAGAACCAAGTGGTTGTTTCTGCTGTTCGTGGGCCTGCTCGCCGGCCTGGTCTGGTTCGCGCGAGCCGGCGACGACCGGCTCGAACTCGGGAGTCGCGAGCCCTTTGCCAAGGGACCGTACCACGCCTTCGCGCAACCCTGGGGTGCGCAGAGTTCAGGCATCATGCGGTACTGGGCACCGTTCGCGGACAAGATCGACGTCGACGCCGCGCGGTTCCCGGACAACACGCGGTTCCGCTTCACCTGGCCGTTCTGGCGTCCGTCGAGCAGCACCGCGGGGGTTTGGGGCTATTCGATGCTGTCGTTCGGCAATTACGACGGCGGCGAGGGTGAAACCAAGATCCCGCCACGGCGCGTATACGAATTGCTCGACCTGTCGCAGCGCTTCTCCTGGTCGAGCAGCATGGCGCTGGGCGACGCTAACCTGCTGACCGAATTCTACCTCCGCTCCGATCCGAACGACAGCGAGTCGAAGCTGATCGAGATCGGCTGGTTCCTCCACGCGCCGCCCGCGACCGCGGCGTTCGTGCGGGAGGCCCAGCAGATCGGGCGCTTCACCGATGCCGCGGGCAAGACGTGGCAGGTCGCGCGCGACGACAAATACGTGATGTTCCTGCCCGCCGATGCGCAGGACGTGCGCACCGGCACGATCGACATGCGCGCGGCGCTGCGATGGTTGCAGGACAAGCGCGTGATCGTGGGTGACGAATGGTTCACCGGTGTCGCGATCGGGGTAGAGCCGCTGCGCGGTCGCGGGCAGGTGCAGATCGATCGCTGGGCCGTCACCTATCGCTGACGCGATGATCACGATCGGCATCAAGGCGCTGAACGAGGGAGCCAAGATCGCGCGCGCGATTCGCAGCGCGCAGGCGGCGGTGGCGCCGTTCGGCGGCACGGTGGTGCTCGCCGACAGCGGCTCGCGCGACGCGACGGTGGAGATCGGCCGGCGCGCCGGTATCACGGTGGTCCAGCTCGCCGACACGAGCGAGCGCTGCTGCGGCGCGGGGGCGCAGCTCGCGTTCCAATACGCTGATGCCGACTTCTTCTGCCTGATCGACGGCGATATGGAGCTGGCCCCCGGCTTCCTTGACGCAGCAATGGCCGTGCTGCGCGACCATCCTCACGTGGCCGGCGTCGGCGGACAGGTGACCGAGCGAAACCTGTCGAGCCAGGAATTCCAGATCAAGGCCGCTGCTATGGCGAACGAGGAACATCGTCGGGCTGGTCTGGTCGACCGACTGGATGGCGGCGGCGTGTACCGCATCGCGGCGATCCGCGAGACCGGCTACTTCGGCGACCGCAACCTCCACTCGTTCGAGGAATTCGACCTTGCCGCGAGGTTGTCGGCGGCAGGGTGGCAGCTGATGCGCGTCGATGCGCCGTCGGTGTTCCACGACGGTCACAGCGGCGGCCACGCGCTGATCGCGCGGCGACTGCGATCGGGTTATCTCGACGGGGCGGGCGAGGTGCTGCGCGCGGCGCTCGGACGCGAGCAGCTCGGCTACGTGCTGCGTCACCTGGGCCACCTGCGTTGGGCAGCGGCGATCGGCGCTTGGTGGGCGGCTCTGCTCGCCGCTTCTTTGATGGAACCGGCAACGGCGCCGATACTGCTCGCCCTACCCGTTCTGCTGCTGGCGTGGCGACGCGGCGGACTCGCGCTCGGCGTCTACTCCTTCCTGATGTGGAACGCGACCGCGCTCGGCATCCTGCGCGGCATAGTCCGACGGCGCGTCGACCCGCGTCGCCCGCTCGCCGCGGTGTCCTACAGCCCGCTCGATTGACGGGCGAGCCGCGCGCGCAGCCGCTGCCACTCGCGCCTCGGTCTCATCGTCAGGCTGTTCCATGAGGTGACGCCGCGTTTCACGTCGAGCAGCGTCACCGCACCCGCCGCCGACAGCGTGTGCAGCCCACGATTGAACGGCGCGAGATCGGCCGGGGCAGCGAATGGCGCTCCGATCGAGGCGACGAAGCGTTCCGGCGTCAGTGCGGCGATCGTGAGGAAGCGCAGCGCACCGCCGTAGCTTCGGCTCGAGTCCTGGATCGGCAGGACGAGGTGCCCGCCGCGCACGAACGGCGTTCCTCCCGGCCGCGCACCGCTCGCCGCGCGGTAGACGGGATTGGCCGGGTGCGCGCACCAGGGTCCGCGCAGCTGGTCGGCGTAAGCCGCGTGCAACACGGTGAGCCGGTCTCGTTCGGGGTAAGCAGGCGCGTAGAACAGCCACCAGCGGCCCTGATGGAACACCGGGGTCGCGTCGAGCGGCACGTGCGCCAGGTCGATCCGCGACACGGGCTCCCACGCCAGGGGAAAGTCGCGCGCGCGGTACAGCGTCAGCCCGCCCGACTGGAACGCTTCGGGCAGCATCCACGTCTCGCCCTCCGCCTCGAACACGTACGGGTAGGACAGGTGCCACGGCTCCTGGAGCACCACCCGTTGTTCGACGAAGCGCAACCGATCGTCGAACACGCACAGGTCGATGCGCCCGCGCGCCTCGCGATAGTCGAAGAACTCGGCGAAAACATGCAATCGTCCGTCACGCCACAGCGCGAACGGATCGGCCAGGTATCGCATCGGACCCTGGTCGGGGAACCAGTGCAGCGCCGATCCGGCGATCGTACCGCGCTTCGCCAGATCGTGGATCGGTGCCGCGACGATCGCCGGGCGCCATATGTCCTTGACGAACTCCATTTTTCTCCCCGACGAACGTTGCTCGTCACGTACCTGCGTCGGTTCGCGAAACTCTTGCGTTGCAACAAATTGGCAACTGCCGATCCTTGCCTCACCTATGTCATTATGGCACAGCCGACCACGTCCTTGTTAGGTCAGGGCTCTGTGGGGGGTCAGTTGTTTAGCGCTCGATACATGATGCTGTTGGCGGCCGCCGCGACGCTCGCCTCCTGCGGCGGCAAGGGGCCGGCGCCCATCTCTTCGGGCGAGCGCTTCTCCACTGCGGGTGACGTGGTGGAGGATTACCGCCTCGGTGTCGGCGACCGGTTGCGCGTGATCGTCTACCGCGAGGCTGACCTGACCGGTGAATATGCGGTCGCGGCGGACGGCAACGTGTCGCTTCCCTTGATCGGCAACGTCAAGGCGCTGGGCCGCAGCGTCGATGACTTCGCGCGAGAAGCGCAGGCGCGCTACGGCGACGGCTATCTGCGCGAGCCGAAGCTCAGCGCGTCCGTGATCAACTACCGTCCGTTCTTCATCCTGGGCGAGGTGGATACGCCGGGCCAGTACCCCTACACGATCGGCATGACGCTGCCGATGGCGGTCGCGACGGCCAAGGGCTACACTCCCCGTGCCGACCGCGGCACCGTGCGCATAAAGCGGCTCGGCGCGGTCGAGGAAGAAGTGTACCGTGTCGCGCCCGAACTGCGGATCTATCCCGGCGATACGGTCCGGGTGGGCGAGCGCTTCTTCTGACCCGTTCGTGACCCGGTTCGAGCAACCGCTGCTCGATCTGACCGGGTTCCCGCAATGCGCGGGCCGGATGGGTCACGGGCGCGTCGCGCGGCGAGCACGCGCGTCGACCGGGCTGCTGGGCAGTCTCGCGGTGGTTCTCGCGTGCTACGCTGGCCCCGCGCGCGCGCAGGTCGGCGAGGGCCTGCTCGTACCGCCGCTGGTGCCGCAGGGTTTCGACCGCGGCCGCAACGTCAGCGTGACCGAACAGGCGACACCCGATTATAGCCCGTTGGGCGGGCGGCTCGGATCATTCCTGTTGTACCCGAGCATCGAACTGGGCGCGGGTGCGACGACCAATGTCTACTCGGCCGCGAGCGATCCGACCGGCGCCCCCTTCCTCTACCAGGAGGCGTCGACGCGGCTGCAGTCGGACTGGAACCGGCATTCGGTCTCGATCCGCGCCAGCGGGCAGAACCGCGACTATATAGGCCAGTCGCGCGCGCGCGAGCGGACCTATGATATCGGCGCGACCGGCCGCGCCGATCTCGGCCGGGCGTCGTCGGTGACCGGCGAGCTCTCGTCGGCGCGCTTCGTCGAGAATCAGTTCACCGGCGAGGTCGTGCCGACGATTGCCGCCCTGTCGCGCTACCGCCGCGATCTCGCCTCGTTGCGGGGCGTCTACCAGGAAGGTCGCACGCGCCTGACGCTGGCCGGCGACTACAGCGCCTTCACCTTCAGCGACGTGCCGTTGCTCGACGGCGGCTCGCGCAGCCAGGCGACGCGCGACCGTTCGATCGCGCGCGTCAGCGGCCAGGCCGAGTACGCGACATCACCCAGCGTGTCGGTCTACGCGCAGCTCGCCTACGCCAACATCAACTACGACCGGCCGCTGAGCGCCACCGTTCCCAACCGCGATTCGAACAGTTACCGCGCGCTCGCCGGCGTGAATTTCGACATCGCGGGCAAGGCGCGGGGCACGATCGGCGTCGGCTACGTCCGGCGCGCACCCACCGCCTCGATCTACCAGAGTGTCGGCGGCCTGTCGGCGGAGGCGCGCGTCGACCTGTTCGTCACCGCACTCACCACGGTCACGGTCTCCGGCCGCCGCGTGCTGGAGGATACGCAGCTCAACCAGCTCGTCTTCTTCGACAATCGCGTCGCCGCGCAGGTCAATCACGCACTGTTGCGCAACCTGATCCTGCGCGCGGACGCCGCGTTCGATCGGCAGACCTTCCCGGACGGCAATCGCGGATCGGTCGACATCATCCAGCTCGGCACCGGCGCGCGCTACCTGGCCTCGCGCAACTTCGTGCTGGAGGCTGGCGCACGGTACAACAATCGGGCAGGTTCCGGCACGGTCGGCGGTGGTTTCGACGAGGCACGCGTCGAGGCGGGCATACGGTACCAGTTATGATCACGTTGATCTCGGCAGCGACGGGCCCGATCGGGGCGCACACAGGATGCAACTGACATGGAAATGACCCAGGACATCGCGCCGGCCGCCGATCCGCGGATCGCCGAGGTGTTCGCGATCGCGCGTGACACGCTGCGCCGCCGCTGGCTGACGCTGGCGCTGGTCGCGCTCGCGGTCATGGTGGCGGGCGCTGCGTTCGTGTTGACGCTGCCTCCCAAATACGCGGCGACCACGCGCGTCCGCATCGATCCGTCACGCAATCCGCTCGCGACGCGCTCGGCCGATGGCCGCGCCGAATTGACCACCGAGGCGATCGAGACCGAAGTGTCGGCGATCCGCGCGCTGCCGGTCGCGCTCGAGGTGGTGCAGAAGCTCAGCCTCGACAACGATCCCGAGTTTGCCAGCGCGCTGAAGGACGCGGGCGTCGCCGCGCGCACCAGCACCGCCGCGCGCCAGACCGCGGTCGCCAACGCGGTCCTCGGTCACCTCGACGTCAGCCGCGAGAAGCTGACCTACCTGATCGACGTAAAATTCACTTCGAGCAGCGGGCAGAAGTCGGCCGCGATCGCCGATGCCTTCGCCTCGACCTACATCGAGCGTCGCCTGAACGGCAAGGCGAGCACCGCCGAGCGCCAGTCGGAATGGTTCTCGCGTCGCCTGGCCGAGCTGGCGGTTGAGACGCGCGAGGCCGATCAGCGCGTTGCCGAGTTCCGCGGCGCCAACGGCATCACCGAGAGCAGCGCGGCGAACAGCGCGTCGGGTACCGTGCTCGACCAACAGGTCGCCCCGCTCGCCTCGTCGCTGTCGCTCGCCGAATCGGACGCGGCGGGTGCGCGCGCGGCGCTCAACGCCGCGCAGGCGCAGATGCAGCGCGGCGGGATCGGATCGGTCGCGGCCGTGCTCAGTTCCGAAGTGGTCACGCAATTGCGCGCGCAGCGCGCGCTCGTCATGCAGAACATGGCCGAGGTGCAGGCGCGCTACGGCGATCGCCACCCGGAAACGCTTCGCGTGCGCGAGCAGCTCGCCGGCATCGACGCGCAGATTCAGGCGGAGGCGCGCCGCGTCGTGTCATCGCTGCAGGCGAACGCCGCCTCCGCCGGCGCGCGCGCCGACAGCCTGCAATCCTCGCTGTCGAACATCGAGGCGCAGCGCGCACGCGACGCGCGCAACTCGGTGCTGGCCGAGAGCCTGGAGCGCGAGGCTGCGGCCAAGCGCGCGCAGTATGATCGCATGTCGCAGCTCTCGCTCGACAGCATGCAGGCCGCGCGCGTCAGCCTGGCGCCGGCCGAGATCGTCGACAATGCCGAGCCGCCCGCCGGGCCGACCTCGCCCAACCGCCCGCTGCTGCTCGTCCTGACGCTGATCGTCGCGCTCGCCGCGGGCACCGTCACTATCGCGGTGCAGGAAGCCTTGTCGGGTGGCCTGACCAGCGTCGAAGACATCGAGCGCGAGTACGGCCTGCCCGTGGTCGCCGCGGTGCCCAAGGTCGGCAAGACCGAGAACCCGGCCGACCTGATGCTCGACGAGCCCACCTCCTTCTACGCCGAGGCGCTGCGGATCGGGCGCGCGGCGGTGATGGGCGTGCGTGCGGGCTCCGCCCCGCAGGTGGTGGCGCTCACCTCCGCGCTGCCGGCCGAGGGCAAGACCACGACCGCGCTGGCCTTCGCGCGTACGCTGGCGATCGCGGGATCGAAGACGATCCTGGTCGAGTGCGACGTGCGCCGCGCGGTGATGCAGAACATGGCGCGCTCGCCCCGGCCCAAGGCGGGTATCGTCGAGGTGCTGCACGGCGATGCTGCGCTCGACGAGGCGATCATGACCGGCGACGTGCCCAACCTCGACGTGCTGCTCCAGCCGACGCGCTTCTTCTCATCGGAGAATCTGTTCGGCGAGCACGCGATGGATGCATTGATGCGCGACCTGCGCGGCCGTTACGAGCATATCGTACTCGACCTGCCGCCGCTGCTCGGGCTCGCCGATGGCCGCTTCCTCGCGATCCTCGCCGACGCGACGATCGTGGTGGTGAAGTGGAACGACACGTCGCGCGGTGCGGTATCTTCCGCCATCAACTTCCTGCGCACCGACGGCAGCCGCCCGGTCGGCATCATGCTGTCGATGGTCGATCCGGCCTCCGCCTCGGCCGGCGCGCTCAACTATTACTCGAACAAGTACAGCGACTATTACCAGAACTACCGCAGCTGAGCCGCCTTGCGCGCGGGTGGGCGCTGGCGCCGCTCACCCGTGACGACCCGCAGCGCCGCTTGCCCGTCCGGTGAAGCCGTGAACGGGCGCGAGATCCAGGATCGTCCGTTTGCCACGCACCCGCCCCTGGTCGTCGCTGCTCTCCCCGTTGACGTGGCGCTACGCGCTCGCCGCGATCGGCCCGGCGGGATCGTCGGGCGCGCAATTCCTGCTCAACCTGGTGCTGTTGTCGCAGGTACCCGCGGCAGCGTTCGGGCGCTTCACGTTCCTGCTGATCGTCGCGCAATTCGCCGCCGCGATCTGGTCGGCGCTGTTCTGCGCTCCCCTGCCCGCGCTGCTCGCCGACTTGCGCGAGGACGAGCGCGCGGGCGTGATCGATCGGTTGTTCCTCATCAATCTCATCGGTGCGGCGCTGGCCGGCGCGCTCCTGCTCGTCACCGCGCATCTGGTCGGAGAGACATGGGCGGCGGGCAGCGTCTTCGCGCTCTACGCCGCGCTGGCGCTGGTGCGCTGGTTCCGACGCGCGCAGGCCTATGTCGTCGCGCGTCCGCTGCGCTCGACCGCGTCGGACCTGGGCTATTGCGTGATGCTGCTCGGCGGCACGGTGCTGCTATGGACGGACGGCAGGGCGACGACCGAGGGCGCCTACTGGCTTCTGACCGCCTCCGTCATCGTCGGATTGCTGCCCTTCGTGCGCTTCGGCGAGGCAGGCAGCCGCGAACACACGCATACGCGCACGCGCCTGACGGCGTTCTGGCGACAGCACGTGCGCTGGTCGCTGTTCGGCGTCGTCGCGACCGAGGCGACCACCAACGCGCACGCCTATCTCGTCACCAGCTTCCTCGGCGCGGGTGCGTTCGCGCCGCTCGCTGCGGGTGCGTTGCCCGTCCGCCCCGTCAACGTGCTCGGCAATGCACTGTGCGAGTCCGAGCGCGCGCGATTCGCCGCGCTCGCGGATGAGCACGCGCCCGACGCGCTGCGCCACGGGCTGCGGCATTTCCGCACCGTGCTGCTGCTCGGCTGGTTCGCGACGGCTGCGGCGACGGTCGCCTTGTTCGCGCTACGCCCGTCGTTGCTCTACCCGCGGAACTATCACCTGCCCGAAGTCGCGGTCGCGGCCGCCTTGTGGATGGGCACCGCGCTGATCCGGCTGCTGTTCACGCCCGGCGCGACGCTGCTCCAGGCAATCGGTGAGTTCCGCGCACTGGCGATGATGTCGTGCCGAGCCTCGGTGGTGACCCTCGCCGCGACGGGCGCGCTGGTCGTGCTCGCACCACCGGCGTGGTCGATCGTCGGCGTGCTGATCGGCGAGACGATGATCCTCGTCCTGATCGAGCGTCGCGCGCGCGCCGCGCTGGCCGACGCCGACCGGCTCCACGCGGCCACGCCGCCGGCGCCGGGCACCGAGAGCATCTGGCAGGCGTGAGGCTCTTCCCCGGTTGACGCCGCCGCGCTCGGTGGATCGATCAGCGGGAGGCCACGTCCACGACGATTCGCTCCAACCCGCCGACGATCACCGGCCAATCATACGCCGCTCGCACGCCGGCACCGATCACGCGTGCGCGCGCACGCAGCACGGCGGTCGGGATCGCGCCGAGCCGCGCCGCCACCGGCTCGATCTCGGCGTCGCGCGGCAGCGACAATCCGCCGAAGCGCGCCACCATGTCACCTGCTCCCGCCATGTCGAACACGATTGGGTAGGTGTCGCACGCCATCGCCTCCAGCACGATGAGCGGAAAGCTGTCGAGCGTCGACAGGTGCACCAGCACATCGGCCTCACGCAGCGCGGCGATCAGCCCCGCCTCGTCGCGCCAATCCTCGATCGCGATCACCGCGCCGAGATCGGCCGCCGCGACAGCGGCGTGGAGGCGCGCGCTCGTTGCCGCATCGCCGCGCCCGATGATGCGCGCCGAGAACGGAACGCCACGCGCACGCAGCGCGGCACAAAAAGCCACCATGCGGAACGTGCCCTTGCCTTCGGAGAAACGTCCGGCGTGGAGCAGTCGCACATGGTCGGGCGGCGCCCGATCGATCGGCGGTCCGGCGAGGCTCGCGTCCGGCAGGAACGTGCCCACGACTGCATGCTCTGCCGTGCGCGGCACGCAGATCTCCTCCGCCTGGCTGGCGAACAACAGCGCGACGCGGTCCGCCCGCGCGAGCAACCGCGCCGCGACCGCGCGGGCGAGGCCGTGCGTTTCCATGCGGCTCGCGGCGCCGAAATGCGGTGTCACGATCACCTGGTAGCCGAGCCGCTGCGCGACCTCGGCCAGCGCCAGTTCGGTCAGGTTGCTCGCCTGCACCCACGCCACCGCGAACCCGTCGCGACGCTTCCGGCGCATCGCGGCGATCACGCGCGCGATGCCGGGCAGGTGGCGGGGCGACAGATAAGCGGTGCCGCTCTCCAGCCAGGTGAGCGCGATCGTCCGCCCGCTGCGCGCCACCGCCTCCATCGCCCGCGCGCAATAGGATTCCAGGCCACCGGGATGGTGCGCCGAGCCGCCGATCATCAGCACGCGCGTGGGTTCGCGCGGAACTGCCTCGCTCACCGCAGCTGACTTCGCGCTCGCGCGCCCAGCCAGTGCGCCCGCTGCACGGTCATGAAATCGGCGATCGTGTCGCGCAGCCGATCCCGCTCGGGGCTCGCACGGTCCTCGTCCGGCGTCTCGAGCGGCGCGTGCAGGTGACGGGCGAGCTCGTCGCCGTCGCGCGCGGTATAGATGCCGCGCCGGCCCTCCAACGCGCGCAACGTCGCGACCTGATGATCGTTGCGATGTTCGTCGAGCGCGCCCAGCCGCGGGAACAGCACCAGCGGCTTGGCGTGACGCCGCGCCATCACCACGGTGCCGATCCCGGCGTGCGAGACGATGAAGGCGCAGTCGCGCACCAACGCCTCGAAATCGACCGGCCCGATGAAGTCGCGCCATTCCATGTTCGCGGGATGGAAGCGCCCGCTGCCGATCTGTGCCAGCACCGGCATCGACAGCGTCGGCGCGAGCTCGTCGACCAGTCGTACGAAGCGGTCGAACGGCAGTTGCGTGCCGACGGTCAACAGGATCACAGCAGCGCGCCCTCGAAGCGAAAGCCGTCCACGCCCGCCAGATGACTCCATTGTGTCAGGCGCAAGTCGGCGAAGGGCCGGGCGCATTTGCCGCTGAGCGAGGGCTTGTCCGACGCCGCGATGCTGTCGATCCACACAGTTCGCGCGCCGACCAGCTTGGCCGCGATCAGGCAGAACAGACCCGGCAGCGCGCCGGTCGTCACCACCATATTCGGGCGCAATCGCAAAACCAGCCGCACGCAATGCCAGAAGGACGACAGGGCGCGCAGCGGCACGTCGCGGTGCGAATCGGGCAGGACGCGGACGTCAGCGATCGCGTCGCGTACCGCCAATTCCTCGTTGGTGGTCGCGAAGACGGTGCGAAACGGGGCGAACGCCGATTTGAGCAGCATCAGCTCCTCCCAATGTCCCCCACCCGACGCGACCGCGAGCACCAGATAATCACCGGACGCCCTTGCCCCCACGTCGCCACGTCCTTCTCGCTACGCACCTATCACGGCCAACATCCCTGCCTAGCGCAGCCGAACCAGCGCGCCCAGTCCCGTTGGAACGATTGCGCAACACCGCCCACCTTCAAAGAGGGAGTTCACCCGTGAGCGAGAACCTCGACCGGGTCGAGCGTCCAATGCCGCGCGACCAGGTCGCGCGTCGCGCGGATGTTGGCGCGGCTCGACGCCCCGAACACGATGCTGTGTATGTTGGGCTGGCGGCACATCCAGTCGATCGCCTCGTCCGCCGGGATCGCGCCGGACGCGAGCACCGACATCGCCACGCAGCGGAAGCGATACTCGCGCAGCGCGCGCTCATAGGCATCCATGCCGCCGGACATGCGGAAGCCGCGCTTGTTGATCGCCGTGCATATGATTGGATTGTCTATGCCCAGACGAGCCAGCACAGGCAGCAGGCGCGGCATGTTCATGGTCATGTAGCCCGGCTCCGCGCCGTATTTCGTCCGCACGTGCGTGTCGAACATGCGAAATGCGTCGTGTGCGCCCAGACCCAAGAGCAGGTCGACCAGCACGTTCTGCAGGAAGATGACCGGCGTCCGCAGGCCGGCGAACATCTTCATCTCGGCATCGACCAGGAAGGTCGCGATCCCTTCCACGTCGCCGCGCGCGAGCGACAGGCCGCCCCGCATCAGTCGGGCGACGCCGTTGGCGCCACCTTCGCCGTGCGGCATGAAGCGCGACAGCGCGCCGATCATCCCGTCCTCAGTGACCGCATTGGCGTATTTGTGCGCGTAGGGCATGGCCGGGTAGAAGTTGAAGTCGCGAAATCGCTCGGGCCGGGCGCGCACGTGGTCGCAGATGCGCGCGACGCGATCGTGCGTCGTGCAGGTGAACCCGCGCACGCCCTCCTCCAACGCGGCTTCGAGCACGTCGCTGACAGCTTCGTCGGCCTGGAACCGGATCGCCTGCGCGCGCGCCTTCTCCTCCGACATATGGTTGATGCCGAAGAACTGGTTGTCGCCGAAGATCATCCGATCCATCGCTAGCGCCCGAAGATCGTCAGCAGGCGACGCTTCGCCGGCGTCGCGGTGCTGCGCGGTTGCTGCGCGTCGGCCAGCAGCATCGCCAGCACGCGGTCGGTCTCGGCCGCGGAGGCGAAGTCGTTCTCCGCCGGCACACGCGCCCCGCAGATCGCGGCGACGAAATGCTCGAACTGCGCGGCATATTCCTCGCCGCGAACGTAGAAGCCGACCGGCGCGGTCAGGTCGGTGGTGTAGCGGGTGTTCCAGCCAGCGTGATATCCGGGCGGCAACCGCGCGCCGTTGCGGGCGAACAGCTGCATTTCCTGGCGGTCGGCGTAAATGCGTCCGGTCGATCCCCAGATCGTCACCTTGGTGCACATCTTGCGCTGCGACTCGTCGCTCCAGTTGACCGTGACACGCGCGCTGGCGCGATCGAAGAACAGGGTGGCGTGCACCTCGTCCTCGGTATTGGCTGAGAAGATGCGGTTGAGCGCGGTGCCGCCGACGCCGGTGGCGCGGCCCATGTACCAGGTTAGCAGGTTGATCGGGTGCGCGGCGTAATCGTAAAGGCACCCACCGCCTTCCTCCCGGTGCGCGCGCCACGTCGCACCCGCGGAACGCAGCACCACCGGTCCGTACGCCTCGGCGCACGCGTGGCTCACCTCGCCGATCGCCCCCGCGTCCAGCAATCGCTTGACCTCGCGGAACGTGCTCATGAAGCGATGGTGATAGCCGACCTGGTTGACCAGACCGCGCGCTTCGGCGATCTCGCACAGCGTCGCGCTGTCCTGCGGCGACAGGGTCAGCGGCTTCTCGCAGAAGACGTGCAGCCCGCGCTCGAGCGCCGCCTTCGCCATCGCGACATGCGATCTGGACGGCGTCACGATCACCACCGCGTCGAGCGCGACCCGATCGAGCATCGCCCGAAAATCGGAGCAAACGTGCAGGCCGGTCTGGCTTCGCAGCAATCCGAGCACGAACGCGGCGCTGTCACATACCGCGACCACCTCCACGCCCTCGACCATCCTGATCTGCGCCAAGTGCGCGAGCCCCATTTTCCCCAACCCGACCACCGCCACCCGCATGTCGTGCCCCCTCCCCTCGTTCCCCGCCCAATCCGATGCCGCCGAAGACGCGGAGATAGTCGTCGGTCACCCGCTCCCACGAGTAAGTGCCGGCCACGTGCCGCTGCTGCGCGACGCCGCTGGCGCGCAACCGGCCGGGGTCGTCGAGCGCGCCGGCCAATCGCGCGCGCAGGTCGGCGGCGTCGGCGGCGGCGAAGTAGATGCCATGCGCCCCCAGCGCGTAGCGGTTCATGGAGATGTCGGAGCAGATCACCGGTGCGCCCAGAAACGCCGCCTCGAGGAGCACCGGCGACAACCCTTCCAGGTCGGAGGGCTGCACGTAGACGAAACAATGCCGCATCAACGCGTGCACGTCCGCGCCGTACAGGAAACCGGGCAGCACCAGCCGCGGGTCGCGACTGGCGTGGATCGCGGCGGCATAAGCGCTGCTTGCGGGCGCGCCGCCGACAAGCACCAGCTTCTTGCCCGTTTCCAGCGCCTCGAAGGCGGCAATGAGGTGATGCAGCCCCTTGTCGGGAATGAACCGACCGACGAACAGGAGATAGTCGCCCGACGTCAGTCCGAGCCGCTGGAGCAGCGCCGCCTCCGCTTCCGCGTCAGGCTGATAGTCGACCTCGGCACCGTAATGGATCAGCGCAAACTGCCGCGCGGCGCGCGCCTCGGCCTCGGCTTTCGCGAAGATGTTATCGAACACCACTTCGCTGTGAACCCGCGCGCTGAGCCACGTCATCGCGCGCAGGTAAGCCCGCGCGAGCGGTGACCATTTGCCGCGCTCCCACTCCTTGCCGTCCTCGGTCAGCACGGTGCGCTTGCCGAACAGCCGAAGGATCGCGCCGAACGGCGTGTTGCCTCCGTTCTGGATGTGAATGACGTCGGCGCGATTGTGGCGGATGATGTCGAAGGTTACACAGCCACCGTGCCATAGCGCCTCCAGCCCCGATTTACGGAAGGTGCGAATGGCCCGGCGTTTCACGCCGCGGAAGTCGGTCGACGCGCCAACCCCCTCGCGGAAGCCGACGCGATTGTAGGCGACAACTTCGTGCCCGCGCGCGACGAGCCGTGGCAGAAGCTCGACGACGAACTTGTCAGCACCGGCGCAGCCCGCGCGGGGCGGCAGGTAGCGAAAGCCGAACGATGCGATCCGCAGCTTCGAAGCAGTGGCCGTCGATGGATCGTCGATGATTGTCGGATCGTGTTCGGTGCCGCCCGGTGGCGCTCCGCCGCGTTCAAGGCGGCTTCGCAGCGCCTTATCGCGGATCGTCTGCCCGAGTGGAGGATCGCTGACCCGCGCCGGTCTGTGTCGTATGTTTTGGTCCGTGATCGATGGGCGCGCGATCGAAGCGGCTGCGAAGCGACGGTGGAACCAGCGATAAGCGCGCGCCGGAGGGGCCGGTCGCTCGCTTCTCGGCGCGTCGGTCGTTGTCGCGAGACGTTCGCGAACACGCGCGTGCCATGTCGGGGCCACCACCGCGACCGCGCGGTGCGCTTGGTCGGGTGGCGGCTCACGTGTCATGGCATGGGCGCGAGCGTCGCTCCCTCGATTTCCGCGATCGGATCGGACCAATAGTCACGCAGATATTCGTGCAGCGACACGCGCCAGTCACGCATGTGATCCATCCCGCGCAACGCGAGCTTGTGATTGACCAACCGCTCGCACGGCGGACGCGGTGCGAAGTAATCGGCGGCGAAATAATCCGAACCGACCGGCGTCACGCTGACCCGCTCCTGCAGTCCCAGCAAGCGGACGAGTTCGCGCGCGACCTCCAGCCGCCCGGTCTCGCCGCCGCATACCTGATTGTAGAGCCCGTAATATTCGGTGCCGAGCATCCGCTCGATGTTGCGCGCGAAGTCGATCGTGTAGGTCGGGGTGCCGAGCTTGTCGTCGACCACCTTCAGTTCGCGCGCGCCCGCCCCCAATTGCTTCATGATCTTGGCGACGAACTTCTTGTCCTTCGCCGGGCCACCGCCCATCATCCACCCGGCGCGAAAGATGAAGTGCTTGGCGACGCTGCGCTGGACGTGCAATTCGCCCATGTACTTGCTGCGCGCGTAGACACCGAGCGGGTTGGGCTGGTCCCAATCGTCGTACAGCAATTTCTCGCCGTCGAAGATGCCTGCGGTGGAGATATACACCAGCGGCACTCCATGCGCGTTGGCGAGCGTGGCGGCGTGCTCGACCGACAGGGTGTTGGTCCGGTACGCGTCGTCGGGCTCGCGCTCGCAATATTCGAGGTCGGTGTGCGCGCCCAAATGAATCAGCACGTCGGGCGCGAACGCCTCCACCGCGCGCTTGTACTGCGCGAAATCACGAAAATCGCAGTGACTGAGCCAATCGGCGTTGAGATCCACGTCGCTGCAAGCGACCTGATGCCGCTCAGCGAAAGTTCTGTGCACGGCTTCCCCGAGCATGCCTCCGCAGCCAGCGACGTAAATCCGCATCAAACCCCCGTTTCCCTGGTAAACAATCTATTGATACGCCACGTGATCGGTCAAGTTGGCGTCGTGCCTGACTACTGCATTTACTTACAAATGCGAGCATATTGCGCTCTTTCGTCGGCGGCGACGACACCCAGCTCGGCGTAGAGCGCGGTCATCTCGCGCAGGTAGCGCTCGGTGCTGAACGTTTCTCGCACGAACGCGGCGGCGCGCGCACCGACCTGCGCGACGACCGGATCGTCCGCGTCGCGCACCGCGCGGAGTTGCGCGGCGAGCGCGCCCACGTCGCCGCTCGCGAACAGCCAGCCGGTACGGCCATGCTCGATCAGCTCGGTGATGCCCCCGATCGCCGCACCGATCACCGGGCGCGCGTGGTTGAAGGCTTCCAGCACGGACTTGGGCGCGTTCTCATACCATTCCGACGGCAGCACGCACGCCCGCGCACCGCGCACCACGTCGAACAATGCGTCGCCGGCGCGGTGGCCGTGGAACGTCACGTTCGCCCCCGTTTCCGCCGCCAGGGCACGCAGCGCGGCCTCCTGCGGACCCTCGCCCACTAGATGCAGCGGCACGCGCGCGATCGCCGCCGCGCGCACCAGTGTCGCCAGCCCCTTCTCGAACGACAGCCGCCCGAAATAGCAGAAGTAATCACCCGGCGGCGCGACCGACGCGGGCGGCACTAGCGCCACGTCGTTGGGGATGTGAACGAGTTGCGCGCGCGGCCAGCCCCATTCGACGTGCTTCTCCAGGTAGAAGCGGCTGGGGCAGACGATGCGGTCTACGTGACGGCGGTATGCGCGGGTCAGGCGATGCACCGCTGACTCGACGCTGATCAGCGCCGACAGCGGCAATGATCCGTGCATGCAGCGCCGCGTCGCGCAATGGAACACCGCGTGCGGCTTGCACGCCTCGCACACGCCGGTGCCGTCGTGCATCCGATAGGCGGGACACAGCAGTTTCAGATCGTGCACCGTCAGCACGACCGGTATTCCGCGCCGCTTCAACTCGGCGAGGATATTGGCGCCGATGTGATGGCGAATGTTATGGACGTGCGCGATATCGGCGGGAAAGGCGTCGAGCAGACGGTGCAGCGCGCGCGCGTGGCTGCGCGAATGGATCACCTGCTTGGCGATCGCGAGCTTGCGCCACGCCGGGTAATCGTGGCCCAGTTCGATCTCGTCGACGAAGAAGCGCGACCAAGGCGTTTTCTCGTTTCGCGGGTGGTGCATCGCGAACCAACCGCTCTCCCAACCCGCCCGCGCGAACATGGCGCCGTGGTCGAGATAGACCGCGTCGGCGCCGCCGCGGCGGTAATGATAGGTGTTGATGTTGAGCAACCGCGGCATCAGCGCACGCGCCGCCACAGCATCGTCAATTCGGCGATCAGCACGATCAGCTCACCGGCCACCGCGGGGTAGAGCACCGCCGCCACGTGCCCGCCGTGCGCGAGCCAGCACGCCAGCGCGAGCACCCCCGGCACCACGACCATCAGCGTCGCCGCGGAGAAGCGGAACACGCCCATGACGTTCAGCAACACCGCGCCGGGCAGGCGCACGACGTTCACGGCGACGACCGCGAACGCGAGCGCCGTCGCGTGCCCGATCGCTTGCGCGTCATACCCCTGCGCGAAGACGCGCGGCACGAGCCACGCCCAGCCGTGCCACAGCGCCGCCCCCAGCAGCAGGCACGCGAGCAGCGCCAGCGCCGTCGACGCGACGTACATCCCGCGCACCGCGCGCCGCCGACCGGCATGGATCAGCGCGGCGAACTCGGCGCGCAGCGACGCCTGGAACGTCAGCGCCATCAGCCGCAGCGGCGCCAGCAGCGCCGCGGGTGCGGCGACGACCGCGAGCGCGGCGAGCGACCCGGTGCTCGCCAGCGCGAGATTGGGCGACAGCGCCGACGCGGTGGACAGGGCGATGGTGACGAGCGACCAGCCCGCGCGCGCCGCGTGGCGGCGGTAGGCCGCGACGTGCCGCCGAACGCGATGGCGACCGGTACGAAGCGACCGAACGGCCGGCGACCCCATGATCGCGACCAGGTTCGCTAGCGTCAGAACGATCAGCACCTCGACCAGCCCGGCCGTGACGCCGACCGAGGCGATCCCGCCCGCCGTCAGCGCAACGAACACCGCATCCTGTGCGAGTACCGTTCGCGGTTGCCGAAGCGCGTACAGGTAGGAGCGCGCGTGGCTGCGCAGGCCCGTCGCCGCGACGAACGCGCTGCCCGCCGCGACGACGCCGGCGGGCAAGTCGAGCGCCAGCAGCGTCACCGCGGTCACGGGCACGAAAGCGGCGACGCACCACCACGCGACGCTGGCGAAGACGCGGGCGCTCGCGCGCTGCCGCGCCGGGTGTCGCAGCCGCGGCAGGACATGCCCCATCTGTTGCGTGACGAGCGCGGTCAGCAGCACGCCCGCGAACCCCTGCAGCGTGGTCAGCATCGCGCAGGCACCGAACACGCGCGGCGCGAGGTGGCGCACCAGCAGCAATCCCAGCACGAAGTTGCAGCCGCTGTTGAGCAACGTCGCCGCCCCCGCCTGCGCCAGCCGACGTGGCAGCGGCGTGGCGAGGAGGCGGTATCCGCCGAACGGAAAACCCGCCGCGATCACCCGCGCACCCGTCGCCACGCGCGCGCGACCTCGCGCCGGCCGAGCACCCCGGCGAGTGCAGCGCGCAGCGTCAGCCACACAGCGGCGAGCGGTGCGCGCCGCCGCAGAATGCGGATGTGGTTGCGGTAGCGAAAGGCGACGCGCGCGCGCGGACTCATCCACCTGGCGTAGCGCCGCAACCACGCCAGCGACTGATCGAGCGATGCCGCCTCGCTGACGCGCGCGACACCGCGCACGTCGCACCAGCAGGTGAGCGGCTCCTCCAGCTGGAGAAAGCACGCCCCCGCGCTTGCCAGCCGCAGCACGAAGCCGGGATCGCTGTGCCGCCTGGTCGCGGCGTCGAACCCGATCCGCGACGCCAGCGCGCGCGGCAGCAGCATGGTACTGGTCTGGAGCAGCCCGTCGCGCACGAACAGGTAATCGGCCACGTCCTCGCCCGCGGCGATGATTGCCTGAGGTCGAACGCCGACGACCTGCCCGTCCGCCACGTCGAGCACGCGCGACGCGACCAGCAACCTGTCACGCAACGGATGCGCCTGCCACGCCGCGACCTGGCGCGACAATTTGTGCGGCAACCACCGATCGTCGCTGTCGAGCAGCGCGACCAATCGCCCGCGCGCCGCCGCGATGCCGGCGTTCATCGCACCCGACGGCCCGACGTTCTCAGGGAGGCGCACCAGCCGGACGCGCGGGTCACGCACGCTCAGCACCGCGTCGACCGTATCGTCGCCGGAGGCGTCGTCGACGACGATCACCTCCAGCACCGGATGATCCTGCGCCAGCGCGGAGGCGATCGCGTAACGCACCACGTCCGCGCGGCGATAGGCGGTGATGACCGCAGATACGCTCACGCGGCCGCTCACGCCCCGGCAGCCGCGTGATGGTGGCGTCGCCAGCGCGCGCCGATCGGCGGCACCGCGTAGCCGCCGGGCAGAAACTGGCGCAGCGCGAGATAGGCGATCGTCAGCAGCAACCCGGACGCGCGCTCATTCTGCAGCAAGGTCACGCTGGTCAGGCTGCTGATGCCGCCGAACAGGATCACCGACACCCATAATCGCGCGAAGCGATCGTGCGGCAGCCGGCGATAGGCTGCGGCGACCGGCGCCAGCAGCAGCGCGACATGCCCCAGCACCGCCCCCGGCCAGCCGGTGGTGACCAGCAGGTCGAGAAAGGAATTGTGCGCATTGCCCATCCGCATCAGCATCGGGTCCCCGGTGCGGAACAGCGGCCCATCCTCGCCCAGGAAGAAGGAAGCGTAGCCGCTGCCGAACAGCGCGTGCGCGCCGGCGTAGCGCCACAGCACGTCCCACAAATGCGTGCGCCCCGCCAGCGTTGCGTCGCCGAAGACGTCGACCAGCAGGATCGGCAGCAGCAGCCCGCCGGCAACCGCGAGCAGGACGATCAGCGGCGCGGCCACGATGGTCACCAGCGTGCCGGGCGCGTAGCGCGCCGCCACCCGCAACCCCGCCAGCAGCAGTAGCGACGAGGCGAGCGCCAGCAGCGACGTCTTCGCGCCCGCCAGCAGCATCAGCGCAACCAGCGGCAGTGCCAGCACCCGCAGCCATCTCCACCGGCCGCGCGCGATCGCCGGCAGGAGCAGCACCGCGAAGGCGAGCAGTTCGCCGAACTTCGCCTTGTGCGGGTGGAGCCCGCGCCACAGGCCGGCGAGCGTCGGCTCGACCGCGTCACTGGCGTGATGGATGGCCACGTCGGGGCGCAGCAGCACCGCCGCGACGTCGGCGACGACGAAGGCGAGCAATGTCCAGCCGAGCACGTGCACCAGGCGGCGCTGCGTGCGACACGTCACCACCAGCGCGGCGACCCCGAGGAAATACGCGACCTGCTTGCCCCAGCCGAGCAGCGCCTTTGCCGGCACCGGCGATACCAGGACGGTGAACCCGGACCAGCACAGGAAGGCGACGAGCCACGGATCGAACAATCGCGCCGGATAGGCCGGGCGCAGCCACCACGTCGCAACGGCGACCAGCGCCAGGGCGAGATAGAGCGGCATGTACAGCCGCTGGTCGACGACGGCGTACTGCGCGAAGGCCGCGCCGCGATCCTGTAGCGGCTGCAATCCGATCGCGGACACGTACAACACCGCGACCAGCATCGTGCTAGGCGCCCATGGTGCGGGGCGCGCACGCAGCCGCGCGGGCACCACCCGGCTCTTGCCCGCTACCGTGGCCATGCGAGATCGCGCATTAGATAGCGTGCCGCCGCCTGCGTCACGTGGCCGTTGTCGAAATGCACCGGCACGCCCGGCGCGGCGAGCCGCCAGCAGCGCCCGCGCGGACACTCGCGCGCGACGATCGAATGATAGCCGGCCCCCGCCCCGCGCGCGATCGCCCCAACCGCCCGCTCCCGCACACCGCCCGCCAATCGGAAGCGATCCACCGCGCGCGCATCGTTCTGCGCCACGCCGCGCGCGAGCAGCAGGGGAAAGCTGCCGTCATATTCGACCGCAGGCCCGATCACCGTCACCGCGACCCCGTGTGCGCGCGCGAAGGCGATCGTGCGCGCCAGCGCCGTATCCTCCTTCGCCAACCAGCGTCCGGCGAGTACCACCGCGTTAACCTGGCCGGTGGCGATCAAATCCGCGAACACGCGCCGCATCAGCGCGGTGCACCGCGGCGTCCCGCCTGCCCCCACCAGCGGACGGCAGCCCGCGGCGCTCGCCTGCAGCACGTCCGCGTGCGGGAAGTGCTCGGCCAATGCGCGCCAATATTGTGCGGCGTAGCTGTCGCCGACCACTAGCAGCACGGGGCGGCCGCGCCGCCTGGCGAGGCAGCGCGCCCAATCGAAGCCTGGCGCATCGTCGGTGGCGAAGCAGGTGCCGCGGCGGAACTGCGCGCGCCCATCCGCGCTGCGATCGTAATTGACGAAGGACGCGATCGCGGCGACGTCAGGGCGGTCAGGGTGCAGCCGCTCCGCCATGTTCGCCGCGCCGAGCCCGAGCGCCACGGTGATCGCGGTCGCAGCGGCTGCGCCCGCGACGACGCGCGCCGGCGCTGTCGTGCGCCAGCGCCGCATCGCCGGCCGCTCGAGCAGGAGGAAGGACAGCGCGCCGAGCGCCAACGACGCTGCGAGCAGCATCGCCGCCTCCGCAACGGTCAGCGTGGTGCCGAATCGCAAGCGGTAGAAGGTAATGACGGGCCAGTGCCACAGATAGACCGAGTAGGAGATCGCCCCGAGCCAGCGCAGCGGCCGCGCGGCGAGCAGCACGCCCGTCCGGGTTCCGGTGCCGTAGGCGAGCACCAGTGCGGTCCCGGCGCACGGCAGCAGCGCGAACGGCGCGGGGAACGGCAGGTCGGGCTTGAGCGCCACCAACGCGAGCAGGATCATCGCGACGCCCGCCGCACTCGCCCAGGCGCGCCACCGCGTCGGACGCCACCGCACCCGTCCCGCCGCGAGCCACGCGCCCAGCGCCAGCTCCCACGTGCGCGCCGGCAAGAGGTAGAAGCTGGCGGACTGCTGGTGGAAAGCCTGTACAATGCCGAGCGCGAAGGACGCCACGCCGATCGCGAGCAGCGTCGGGCGCGCTGAGCGGTGCCCACGCGCCAGCCACAGCAGCAGCAGCGGATAGCCGAGGTAAAATTGCTCCTCCACGCCGAGCGACCAGCTGTGGAGCAGCGGCTGCGCCTCGCCAGCGGCGGCGAAATAGTCGGTGGTCGCGTGAAAGTAGATGTTGGACACCGACGCGGCGGCGGCGGCGGCGCTCTCGCCCACGCGCCTGATCTCGACCGGCAGCAGCGCGGTCACCGCGTAGCCGAGCGTCGTCGCCAGCACGACCAGCAACACCGGCACGAGGCGCACGATCCGGCGCGCGTAGAAGTCGCCGAACGCGAACGTGCCCGCTGCCCGCGCGCGCAGCAGGTTACCGGTGATCAGATAGCCCGAGATGACGAGGAACACGTCGACACCGGCGAAGCCGCCGCGAACACCCCCAGCCGCCCAGGTGGAACAACAGCACGCCGAACACCGCGACCGCGCGCAGCCCCTCGATGTCGCCGCGGCGATGCGCCGAGCGCGCAGCATGCTCCTCGCCCCGTGCTTCCTTCAAACAAGCCCCCGCCTGTCCCCTGACCCGATTGTATCGACCGGGCCGGGGGCAGACTACGCAAAACACGTAATCGGCGGCGAACTGTAAGCCTTTACAGCATGACCGGCGCGAGCAGCCCCTGGCTCGCGATCCACTGAGTCATCAGGCTTGCCGGGTGCACCCCGTCGTAGGTCGGGGGCGCGCCCAGTTGCGCGGACACGTCGACGCGCCACTTGCCCTGTCCATTGTCGACCAGCCCCGCCAGGTCGATCACCCGCGCGCACCCGTAGCGCTGCGCGTTGGCGCGGATCCAGTCCGCCATCTGCACCAGCACCGCGCCCGCGGCGGTCACGTTCTGGTTGGCGAGCGTCACCCAATTGTCGCTCGACGACGTGTGCGGCAGCGGGGTCACCGCCCAAACGCGGTGCCCCATGCCGACCAGCTCGTCGGTCCAGTTGAGCCAGCGGTCCTGGATCTGCGCCAGCGTCAGTCCCGCGAACGCGTCGTTGGTGCCCGCCAGCGCATGGATCACGTGCGTGTAGCCCAGTCGCCGCAGCGCGCCCGTCCGCCCGATCCGGCGCGCCCCCGCCCCGCCGTTCGCGTTGGTCAGGTAATCCAGCCGGTCGCCCGGCGCCGACAAGTTGCTCCACGCGACGCGGCTGGCGAGCGCGCGCTCGATCCAGCCCGAATTGCCGTCGGCGTCATTGTCCCAGCCGGCCGCGCCGCCGCTCATGCTGACGTTGCCGTAGCTGATCGAGTCGCCGACGATCGCCACCGCCGGGTGCCGCCGCCGGTCGGGCGCGCGCCCCAAGATCGCGATCGGCTGGATCGCCGAGGCGAGCGGGCTCGCGCTCGGCATCGTCCCGCCCCACGCCCAATCGGTCGCGTTGACCCCGATGTAGCAATAATCGTGGCCGGCGAGCACCGATCGCCCGGCGGCGTAGCCCGACCCGCTCGGCACCCAGATGCGCGTGCCGATCGCCTCGCCGGCGTGGCGGTTGACCGCGACCGGTTCTGGGAGCAGCAGGTGATCGGCGGGGACGCTGGGCGACAAATTGCCATTCGCGCTCACGCGGCGGACCACGGCGGCGCCGTTGCCGGTGGCGCCCCACATCGTCTGCGCACCCCAGGTCGGCTCAATCCCTAAGTGGATGCCCGCGAGCGCCGCCGTCGAGATCTCGCCCGGTTGCAGCGTCCATCCGGCATAGACCGGCACGACGTCGAGCGCGCCGTACGGCAGGATGTGCCGCATCCGCGACACGCCCGGATTGTTCGACGCCACCGCGCGCCCGAACGCCGCCCCCGTGCGGCAGGCGATCGGGAAATAGCCCTCGTGCCGCGCCTCGGCGACCGCGCGCGCGCCGAGCGCGAGCCCCTGCGCTTCGTGATCCGCCATCGTCACTGCTCCAC
This sequence comes from Sphingomonas sp., assembly GCF_042095875.1. Taxonomy (GTDB): domain Bacteria; phylum Pseudomonadota; class Alphaproteobacteria; order Sphingomonadales; family Sphingomonadaceae; genus Sphingomonas. The sequence goes on along the minus strand of NZ_JBELMJ010000023.1, from coordinate 3,016 downwards.
GCGGTAGGTGAGCGTGCCCGCGGTGCGCGCGAACTGGAGGTAGTAGGTCGCGCCCGCCACGCTCTCCTCGCCGATCGCCGCGTTGACGTTGCCGCTCCACGTGCCCTTCGGCGATCCGTCGATGAAGGTCAGCGGATGGCGCGTCGCGCCGTTGTCGCTCGACCTCAGTACCGTGACACTGCCGCTCCACTCGCCCGACAGGGTCACGACGATCGCGCGCGCCAGATCCGGCACGAACGGGCCGATGCTGCCGCTCTCCGCGCTCGATCCCGCCAGCGGCACCGACGCGGCCGCCGCGGTGACCGCGCGCGTCGGCAGCGGGTTCGCGCGGTCGACCGCCACCGCCGCGCCGTCGCGCGCGCCGAACGTCAGCGCGATCTGCGGCACGAAACCGCCCGGCGCCTCTACCTGCACGTCATCCATCGCATACCTCCAATCTGTTCACGGTATGTTCCGGGTATGTCGCCGCTTTCGTGTAGGACAGCGTCGATCGCGCGCGCGGTTGATGTCGCCCGCCGCGCATGTCACACCTCGTCGCGGCCGGCGGATGGGGGACGTGTGGCAGGACATCGTATCGCCTCGATCGACGCGCTGCGCGGGCTCGCCGCGCTGTGCGTCCTCGTGCAGCACGGCGTTCAGCCGATCGTCGGCAATCCTGGCACCGCGCCGAGCGTCAGCGCCTGGCTGACGGGCGTCACCGTCAACCGCTTCGATCTAGGGCGCTACGGCGTGATCCTGTTCTTCCTCATCAGCGGCTACGTGGTCCCGTTCAGCCTGCGCGGTGGGCACGCGCTGCGACGCTTCGTCGTGACGCGGGCCGCGCGGCTCTATCCCGCATTCTGGCTATCGGTCGCGGCGATGGTCCTGACGGCCGGTTCCGCCACCACCGGCGCGCAGGTCGCGGCCAATCTCACCATGGCCCCGTCGCTGCTCGGCCAGCCGCCCTTGTCGGGCGTCTACTGGTCGCTGTTCGTCGAACTCGTCTTCTACGCGCTCTGCGCCGCGCTGTTCGCCGCCGGGCTGCTGCGGCGCGCGGGCGCGGTGTTCGCGCTCGGCCTGTTCTGCGTCGCGCTGCCGCTCGCGGGCGTGTGGCTGCGTCGCTGCGGCATCGACGTACCGATCGCCTATCTCGGCGCGCATCTGTCGTTCCTGTTCGCGGGCACGCTGATGCGGATCGCCGCCGAGTATCCGGACCGCGCGACCAAGGGGTACGTCATCGTGCTGACGCTCGCCGCGCTCTCGATCATGCCGATTCTGGCGAGGCAGCCGGACCACGCCTTCACCCGCTCGACACCGGCGGGCGTGCTGCTCGCCGCCACGGCCGCCGCGACGACCTTCGCTGTTTTGCATCGCAGCAGCGTCGCGATGCCGGCCCCGCTGCTCCGCGTGGGTGCGACCAGCTACTCGGTCTATCTCTTCCACATCCCCGTCGCGCGCGTGGTGGCTCGGCTCGTCCCGCCCGACGGAGTCGCGGGCGCGATCCTTTATCTCGGCCTGACGCTCAGCGGTACCTTCGCCGCCGCGGCGCTGGTCTACGCCCGCATCGAGCAGCCGACGATCGCGTGGAGCAAGCGGCGCTGGCCACGCCGCGCGCTGGAACTCGCCGTCGCGCCGTGAACGCGCGACATCCTAGAAGGCGTTGCGGTGTACCAGTACCTTGAACGTCGCGACCAGGATCTGCAGGTCGCGCACCACGCTCCAGTCGTTAATGTATTCCAGGTCGGCGTCGAGCCGGTTGGTCAAATCCTCGGTCCGGTGCGTCGCGCCGCGGAAACCGCGCACCTGCGCGAGTCCGGTGAGCCCCGGCTTGCAGGCGTGGCGATGGTGGTAGCGCGGATCGACCTCCCAGAACAACCGATCACCCGCCAGCGACCCCAGCGCGTGCGGGCGCGGGCCGACGAAGCTCATGTCGCCGCGCAGGATGTTGAACAATTGCGGCAGCTCGTCGATGCTGGTGGCGCGGATCAGGCGGCCGACGCGGGTCACGCGCTTGTCGTCGCGCGAGGTGGATTGCGCGCCCGCGGTATCCGACAGCTCGGTTCGCATGCTGCGGAACTTGAACATCGGGAACAGCCGGTTGCCGTAGCCGACGCGCGGCTGGACGAAGAAGGCCGAGCCCGGGCTGTCGAGCCTCACCGCGATGAACACCGCGAGCAGCAGGGGCGCCAGGAACACGATCGCCGGCACCACGATGGCGAGGTCGAGCATGCGCTTCATCACCCGCTCGCGCGCCGGCAGCGCGCCGGTCGAGACGAGCACGGTGGCGATCCCGGCGAAATGCTTGTTGCCGATCGCGCCGAACTGATCGAGCTCGGGGACCAGCAATTCGGTGCGCACCGCGCTGCCCTTCATCGTCACCGACCAGAAGGCGCGTCGCTCGGGCAAGCAGGCGACGAACGCCTCGTCGACGCCCTTCAACGCTTGCGCCAGCCGGTCGAGGAAATACGGGTGCGGCGCGCCCGTTCCGGGGTCGATCCGCTGCGCGTCGATCGTCGCGACATTGTGCGGCAGGTCGATCGCCAGTCCGTCGAGCACCACCAGCCGCGACACCGCCGACCCGCGCAGCATCCGCTCCCCGATCTGGCCCAGGATCGCGCGGAACACGATCAACAGGACGGCGGACAGCACCAGCGACCCGCCCGCGAACAGCCGCGGCACGTAGGCCGCCCGGTTGAGGCAGAAGGACACGAACACCGCGAGCAGCAATGCCGCCATCAGCGAGGTCAGGCTCGCCCCCGTGCCACGCAACCAGTGCTCCAGCGTCCGGGGCCGCAGGTTGCGGATCTCCAGCAGCAGAAACAGCGTGAAGGTGGCGATGAACAGCCCCAGGACGCGCGCATCGTGCCACATATCGGGCTGAAGATAGCGCGCGAGCCAGAACCCCAGCGACACCGCCGCCGCATCGACCAGCAGGATTGCGGCGTAGAGCCTGATCCGCAGGCGGCGCTTCAACCGGCTCCGCTTTCCTGTCGCGGCAGCATCCAACATGATTACGACAACTGCCCCCTCGAACGCC
>NZ_JBELMJ010000022.1:34099-51568 GCF_042095875.1 Sphingomonas sp. | reverse complement strand
GCTGGTACATGCGGAACAGGTCGCCCGCGAACAGCGCCGCCTCGTCGCCGCCGGTCCCGGCGCGCACCTCCAGCATCGCCGAGCGCTGGTCGGCGGCGTCGCGCGGCAGCAGCGCGAGCGCGAGGCGCCGGTCGGCATCGGCGAGTGCCGCCTTGTTGTCGCGCAACTCCTCCTCGGCCATTGCGCGCAGCTCGGCATCGGCGTCGTCGGTCATGTACTGGAGGCTCTCCGCCTCCGCGCGCAGCCGGCGCACCTCGCCCGCAGCCTGCGCGACGGGTTCGAGTTCGGCATATTCCTTCGACACCGTGACGAAACGGTCGCCGTCGAGATTGCCCGTTGCCATCAATGCGGACAGCTCGTCGCGCCGCGCCTCGATCTGGCGGATGCGGTCGGGGGAGATGGTGGTCATTCTTCGAGCTCAGAGGATGAAATTTGCTCGAAAAGAATTTGAGCTCGATCGCTTTCCACGGACGTTGTGACAACAAGCGTCTTCATCGCACTCGTCAGTGCACTGAATGGGAGGTTACGTTGTACGCCATCCACGAGAGAGCGAATTGTTATAGTGTTGCCAGCTATCTCATCTCGCCCAATTATGAACGTGAAAGCGGCACCCTGCGCTGACGCCTTGGACATCCGCTTCTTTAAGTTTCCTCGAAACGCCAAATCAGCGGTGAAGCCAGTACGTCGCAACTGACTTACAAGATGTTGCGCCTGTTGATCTGCCTCGTCGCCAACAGGAATTACAACGAAATCGAGGGTAGATTTGACAGGCTCCTCCAGCAGCATCGCCAGCCGCTCGATCCCCGCGGCCCAGCCCACGCCCGCCGTGGCAGGTCCACCCAAGCTCTCCACCAGGCCGTCGTAGCGCCCGCCCGCAAGCACCGTTCCCTGCGCACCCAGTCGATCGGTGACGAACTCGAACGCGGTGTGGCGGTAGTAATCGAGCCCGCGCACCAGCCGCGCGTTGCGGGTCCACGTGACACCGGCCGCATCGAGCCCGGCGGTGACCGCGTCGAAGAAGGCGCGCGCCTCGGACGTCAAATACGCGTCGATGTCGGGCGCGCTGTCGGCGATCGGGCGGTCACGCGGGTCCTTGGAATCGAGGATCCGCAGCGGGTTCTTGTCGAGCCGGGCGAGGCTGTCCTCCGACAGCTCGGCCCGGTGCGCCTCGAAATGCGCCACCAGCGCGGCGCGCCACGCGTCGCGCGTCTCCGCGTCGCCCAGCGTGTTGAGCTGCAGCGTCACGCCATCGACGATGCCGAGTTCGTGGAGCAATTGGTCAGCGAGGCACAGCAGCTCGACATCCGCCGCCGGCTCGGGCGCGCCGAGGATCTCGGCGTCGATCTGGTGGAACTGGCGGTAGCGGCCCTTCTGCGGGCGCTCGTAACGGAACACCGCACCGCTCGTGACGAGCTTCAGCGGCGCGTACTGCTGCCAGCCGCCGGTGATGTAGGCGCGCGCGATGCCGGCAGTGAACTCGGGGCGCAGCGTCAGGCTGTCGTTGCCGCGATCGGGGAAGGTGTACATTTCCTTCGACACGACGTCGGTCGTCTCGCCGATCGAGCGCGCGAACACCTGCGTGTCCTCGAACACCGGCACCTCGACCCGCTCGAAACAGTAGAGCCGGCGCACGCGGTCGAAGGTCGATTGCACGTGCGCGAAGCGGCGCTCGTCGTCGCGGAAGATGTCCTGCGTGCCGCGCACGCGATTGGGGGTCTGAATACGGGCCATAGGAGCGCGCGTATCTAGGCGAGCCGCCGCGCTCGCGCTAGCGCTTGCGGAATGAACGACGCGGCGGATGGATGGGCCGGGATCAAGCGGACCCTGGGGCAGCGGGTGGCGCCGCCGCGCTTCGTCCTGTTCGCGGTCGTGTGCCTCGCCGGTGCGGCGCTGCTGTGGCCGGTCGCGGGCAGGGCCGCGCGGTGATGGGCGGGTTCGATCTCGGCGCGTTGGCGTTCCTGTTATCGCTCGCCTCGCTGTTCCGCAAATCCTCGGCGGCGGGAATGCGGCGCTCGACGCGCGTCAACGACGCCAATCGCGCGCTGCTGCTGGCGATCACCGCGGGCACCACCTTCGTCATCCTGGTCGCGGTGAACGGCGAGTTGAAGGGCAAGAACGACGCGTTCGCGATCGCGCTCGTCATCGTAACGCTCGCGCTGGCTTGGCTGTTCTCCAACATGGTCTACGCGCTCCACTACGCGCACCTGTTCTATGGCGAGAACGACGATGGCGCGGGGGACGCGGGCGGGCTCGACTTTCCCGGCACCAAGGAGCCCGATTACTGGGACTTCCTGTATTTCAGCTACACGCTCGGCATGACGTTCCAGACCTCCGACGTGACGCTATCGAGCGGGCGGATGCGGCGGGTGGCGCTCGGCCAGTGCCTGGCGGCGTTCGTGTTCAACCTGGGCGTCCTCGCCTTCACGATCAACACGATCGGCGGCGCGGGAGGCTAGACGCGCGATGTGGAGCCGTTAAGTCAGGAGCATTGACACGAAAAGGCCGCGCATGATCCGTCACCTCCTCGCCGCCAGCCTGCTGGCCACCACCGCCCTCGCCGCCCTGCCCGCCACCGCTCAGGTGCCCGCAGGCAATTCCGCGCCGCAGCCGGTGCCGATCGTCGATACGATCCCCGATGCCAAGGATGTGCGCTTCCCCGGCACGCTCCAGGTCAACGTCGACGCGACCGACACGCAGCGCGGCATCTTTCGCGTGACCGAGACGATCCCGGTGCCCGCCGCCGGGCACATGGTGCTGCTGTTCCCCAAATGGCTGCCGGGCGCGCACAGCCCGCGCGGCGAGATCGAGAAGCTCGCCGGGCTGATCATCAAGGGCAACGGACAGGTGATCCCGTGGACGCGCGACATGGTCGACGTCTACGCCTTCCACCTCGACGTGCCCGCGGGCGTCACCGCGCTCGAGGCGTCGTTCCAGTTCATCTCCGCCACCAAGAGCGATCAGGGCCGCATCGTCGCGACGCCCAACATGATCAGCATGGAGCCGAACTCGGTCAGCCTGTACCCGGCCGGCTATTTCACGCGGCAGATCCCGGTGCAGATGACGGTCAAGTATCCCGACGGCTGGACCGCGGCTGGCGCGCTCAAGGCGCAGGTGACCGGATCGACCTACGCCTACGAGCCGACCAATTACGAGATCCTGGTCGATTCGCCGATGCTGGCGGGCAAGTACGGCCGCGTCGTGCCGCTCAGCCCGCGCGTCAACCTGAACCTGTTCGCCGACGATCCCGCCGAGCTCGCCGCCACGCCGGCGCAGATCGACGCGCACAAGCGGCTGGTCGAGCAGGCGGTGAAGACCTTCGGCGCGCAGCATTACGACCGGTACGAGTTCCTGCTGTCGATCACCGACCAACTGGGCGGCATCGGCCTGGAGCATCACCGCTCGAGCGAGAACGGCGTGACGCCGGGTTACTTCACCAAGTGGGACGACGGCCCCGGCCGCCGCAACCTGCTGCCGCACGAGTTCACCCACTCGTGGGACGGCAAGTTCCGCCGCGGCGCGGACCTGTGGACGCCCGACTTCCGCATGCCGATGCGCGACTCGCTGTTGTGGGTGTACGAAGGGCAGACGCAATTCTGGGGCTACATCCTTCAGGCGCGATCCGGCCTCGTCAGCAAGCAGGACACGCTCGACCAGCTCGCAGCGATCGCGGCGAGCTACGATTCGCAGCGCGCGCGCGACTGGCGCGACCTGCTGGACACCACTAACGATCCGATCATCTCCGCGCGCCGGCCCAAGGGCTGGACGAGCTGGCAGCGCTCGGAGGATTATTACAACGAAGGGCTGCTCGTCTGGATGGAGGTCGATTCGCGGCTGCGCGAGCTGTCGGGCGGCAGGAAATCGATCGACGATTTCGCGCGCTCCTTCTTCGGCATCCGCGACGGCGACTGGGGCGAGGTGACCTACACGTTCGAGGACGTGGCGGCGACGCTCAACAAGATCCAGCCGTACGACTGGGCGACGCTGCTGCGCCAGCGGCTGACCGAGCACGCGCCGGGCGCGCCGATTTCGGGGTTCGAGCGCAACGGTTATCGCCTGACCTACGCCGACACGCCGACGCCGTCGTTCAAGAGCGGTGAGTCGTCGCGCAAGATCACCGACCTGACCTATTCGGGCGGGATGATCGTCAGCGAGGGCGAGAGCAAGGGCGCGATCACCGGCGTCAGCTGGGGGTCGAGCGCCTTCAACGCCGGGCTGACGATCGGCAGCACCATCGTGTCGGTCAATGGCCAGCCCTACTCCGGCGACGCGCTGAAGAAGGCAATCCGGGGCGCGCAGACCGCAAACGGTCAGGCGGGCGGCACGCCGGTGCAGCTGATCGTGCGGCAGCAGGACGCGTACCGCACGGTGACCCTCGACTGGCACGGGGGCTTGCGCTACCCGCGCCTCGAAAAAATCGGCAAGGGCGATTCCGGGCTCGACCGCCTGCTCGCACCGCGCTGAACCTTCGGGGCGTGATCCAAGTAGCAAGGGAATTCGATGCGTATTGATCTTATCCCGGTCGGCAAGAGCCCGCCCGACGACCTGAACGTGATCATCGAAGTGCCGACCGGCGGCGAGCCGGTGAAGTACGAGTTCGACAAGGCGTCCGGCGCGCTGTTCGTCGATCGCATCCTGCACACGCCGATGCGCTATCCGGCGAACTACGGTTTCGTGCCGCACACGCTGTCGCCCGACGGCGATCCGCTCGACGCGTTGGTCGTCGCGCGCTCGCCGTTCATCCCGGGCTGCGTGGTGCGCGCGCGACCGATCGCGGTGCTGAACCTGGAAGACGAGGCGGGCGGCGACGAGAAACTGGTGTGCGTGCCGGTCGACTCGACCTTTCCGTATTACACCAAGGTCGACGGGCGCGAGGACCTGCCCGAGATCGTGTTCGAGCAGATCGAGCACTTCTTCACCCACTACAAGGACCTGGAAAAGAAGAAGTGGGTGCGCGTCGGCACCTGGGGCGACCGCGACGAGGCGCGCCGGATCACGCTGGAGGCGATCGAGCGCTACGAAGCGGCCAAGGCGCAGGGCGAGGAGCCGCACGACCACGACGTTCCGGGTCGCAAATAATCCGTAGTTCTGACGGTGCGTGGCGGCTCTGACCCCGCGCACCTTGATCGACGCCGGGGAGCACGCGGACGGGCGAGCTTTCCGGCGTTGTCGTATGTTGCGTCGAACGACCGACCGCCAAGATGCCTTCCCCTCACCCGCCCGCGGTGAGTTTCAGCCCGGCGATGCAGGCGACGACCCCCGCGATCAGCAGCAACCGGACCGCGCTAACGGGCTCGCCGAACCAGATGATCCCGACGATCACGGTGCCGAGCGCACCGATCCCGCCCCACACCGCGTAGGCGGTACCCATCGCGATGCTGCGCGAGGCGACCTCCAGCAATGTCATCGATGCCGCGACGCTTGCGAGGAAGCCGAGCGTCCAGGGTAGGCTGCGGAAGCCGTCGACGTGGCGCAGGCAGGTGGTGAAGCCGATCTCGAACAGTCCACCGACGATCAGCAGCACCCACGCCATCAGCCGCGACCCGCCAGCGCGGCGAGCGCGTCTCCGGTCACGCGCTGGATCGTCCAACCGTCCATCGGCACCGCGCCGACCTTGCGGTAGAAGTCGACCGCGGGCGTGTTCCAGTCGAGCACCGACCATTCGAACCGCGCGCAGCCGCGTGTCAGTGCGATGTCGGCGAGATGCGCGAGCAGCGCGCGCCCGGCCCCCTGCCCGCGCGCGTCCGGGGTGACGTACAGATCCTCGAGGTAGAGCCCGCGGCGACCGGTCCAGGTCGAGAAATTGTGAAAGAACAAGGCGAAGCCGACCGGGTGCCCGTCATGGTCGGCGATCACCGCCTCGGCGGCGGGGTGCTCGCCGAACAGCGCGAGCGCGAGGCTCGCCTCGGTCGCCTCGACCGCGTCGGGTTCGCGCTCATAGGCGGCGAGTTCGCGGATGAAGCGCAGGATGGTGGCGACGTCGGCACGGGTGGCGGGGCGAATGGCAGTCATGCCGTCTGCTCTACCGCGGATCGCGCGATGTCGCGACGGCGCGCGGCGTAGAGGCACGCGCCGACGATGATCGCGGCGCCCGCGAGCGTGGTCGGCTGCACGCGCTCGCCGAAGACGAGCCAGCCGAGTGCGGCGGCGTAGACGAACGAGGTATACTCGGTGGTGGCGAGATAGCCCGTCTCCCCGTGCGCGTAGGCCCAAGCGAGCAGGAACAGCGAGGCGGTCCCGAGCGCGGCGGCGATCGCGATCTTCCACCACTCGCCCGTCGGCGGCAGCACCGCCAGCCACGGCGCGGCGCAGGCGAGGATTGCGGTGACGATCGCGGATTGCAGGAAGGCGATCTCGGCCGGGCGCGCGGCCTGCGACTGGAGGCGCGCGACGACGAGGTTGACCGCGTAGAGCACCGCCGAGGCGAGGATCGCGACCGCGCCCTCGAACGCCTGCGGCCCCATCACCGCGCTTCGCTGCCCGACGAGGATCACGCCGACTCCAGCAACCGCGACGAAAGAGGCGGCGACGACGCGGCGTCCGACGCGCTCGTGCAGGAACAGCGCGCCGAGCAGGAGGGCGAGCAGCGGCGCGATGTAGGCGAGCGAGATCGCCTGCGCCATCGGCACGCGCGCGAGCCCCCAGAAGAACAGCAGCGCCATCGCCGCGGTGATGAGGCCGCGCAGCGCGTGGAGGCGGAGCGCGCGCGGGCTCGGGCGCGAGCGGCCGCTCGCGATCCAGGCGGCACCGCCGAGCAAGGTCGACAGCCCGGTGCGCCACACCATGGCGTTGTAGACGCCGAGCCCGAGCACCAGCGACTTCATGAACGCGTCCATGACCGAGAACAGCCCGATCCCGGCTGCGGCGACCGCGAAGGCGAGCGCGGGCGAGAGCTGGCGCGCGCTCACCTCGTGTCCCGATCTGGGACGAAGTGGAGGAAGTGGAGGTTCAAACGCGTTTTTGCAGCGCACCTCCACTTCGCCCGTCGGGCGGGTGCGAGCGGGTGGGAGAGCGAGGAAGCGGGCACCCCGCGGCTATGGCCGATCGGGCGCGGGTAGGACAGCGCGGTTGGAGCGTTCGCCTCGTTAGCTTCGGCTTTGTCCGGGGTTCCGCCTTAGCCTTCGATCGGTGAGAAGAAGCGGGATCCCGGATCAAGTCCGGGATGACCAAAATAGGGGTAGGCAGGTCGCGCGTCAGTGCGGCGCGAGGCCGAGTTCGACGCCGGTCTTGTCGTGGAGCGCGAAGCGGTCGACCAGGTCGGCGCTGGCGCGGTTGTAGCCGACGACCTCGACCTGCGCGCCGTCGCGCCGCAGCCGCGCGACGATCTTGTCGAGCGCGCCGACGCCCGAGATGTCCCAGAAGTGCGCGGCGGTGACGTCGATCAGCACGGCCTGCGCGCGCTCGGCGTGGAAGGCGCGGGTGAAGCGGTCGACCGAGGCGAAGAAGATCTCGCCCGAGACGCGGTAGGTCGCGCGCGCGCCGTCGGCCGACGCGTCCCGCTCGACCGCGAACATCCGCTGCACCTTGCCGGCGAAAAAGATGCCCGACAACAGCACGCCCGCGAGCACGCCCAGCGACAGGTCGCGCGTCGCGACCACGACGATGACGGTCGCGAGCATCACCGCCGAGGAGGTCGGCGGGTGGCGGCGCAGGTTCGGGATCGAGTTCCAGCTGAACGTGCCGATCGACACCATGATCATCACCGCGACCAGCGCGGGCATCGGCACGCGCCCGACCCAAGGGCCGAGCACCGCGAGCAGGAACAGCAGGAACGCGCCCGCCGTGAAGGTCGACAGTCGCCCGCGCCCGCCGGAGGTGACGTTGATCACCGACTGGCCAATCATCGCGCAACCGCCCATGCCGCCGAACAGGGCGGCGACGATGTTGGCGCCGCCCTGCCCGCCGCATTCCTGCCGCTTGTCGCTGTCGGTATCGGTCATGTCGTCGACGATCTGCGCGGTCAGCAGCGATTCGAGCAGTCCGACCGCCGCCATCGTCAGCGAATAGGGCAGGATGATCCGCAGCGTGTCGAGTGTCAGCGGCACCTGCGGCCAGGCGAGCGACGGCAGCCCCTCGGGCAGGCGGCCCATGTCGCCGACGGTGTTGACCGGCACGCCGAGCGCGATCGCGACCGCGCTGAGCACCAGGATGGCGACGAGCGGCGAGGGGATCGCGCGCGTGATCCGCGGGAAGCCGTAGATGATCGCGAGCCCGCCCGCGACCATCGCGTAGGTCTGCCACCCGACGCCAGTCAGTTGCGGCAGCTGCGCCATGAAGATCAGGATGGCGAGCGCGTTGACGAAACCGGTAATGACCGAGCGCGAGACGAACTGCATCACGAGGTCGAGCCGGAGCAACCCGGCGACGATCTGGATCAACCCCATCAGGATCGTCGCGGCGAAGAGGTATTCGACGCCGTGGTCGCGCACCAGCGGGCCGACCAGCACCGCGACCGCGGCGGTGGCGGCGGAGATCATGCCGGGGCGGCCGCCGATCAGCGCGATCGTCATCGCGATCGCGACCGAGGCGTAGAGGCCGACGCGCGGGTCGACCCCGGCGATGATCGAGAAACCGATCGCCTCCGGGATGAGCGCGAGCGCGACGACGATGCCGGCGAGCAGGTCGCGGCGGGCGGCGGCGGCGTCAGTGAACCACTGGCGCCGGTAGGCGGAGAGATTAAGCGTCATTGGAAATCCACAACAGGGCACGGGCGCGCCGCATCGGCGCGGGGATAATCGGGTGCGTGTTGTTGTCCGGCGGATCGGCGGCCGGAATAGCCACCCGGAATTTCACCGGGTCCATGCGAATGGCGCGCCTATAGTCACGCGGCGCGCGCGATGGCAAGCGGGCGGCGGACGGGCGCGCCCGGCGAACCGCCCGCCGCCCGCCGCGTCAAATCGCGATCATCCACGCCGCCATCGCGATCATGCCGATGTTCTCGGTCAGGGAAACGAAGCCGAGCGGCACGTTGGTGCTGCCGCCGACGCAGGCGCATTTGAGTTCGCGCCGGTCGACGTACACCGCCTTCACCACCGACACCGCGCCAACCGTGCCGATGAACAGGGCGATCGGCGCCGACAGCCAGGTGAGCGCGCCCGCCGCCATCAGCACGCCGGCCGCGCCCTCCGCGAAGGGATAGACGTAGCCGTAGCGGACCCAGCGGCGCGCGAGCAGGTCGTAGTTGAGGAACATGGTGGAGAATTTCTCCACGTCCTGAAGCTTCAGCAGCGCGAGCACGGCCATGCTGAAGCTGCCGAACCAGCGCAGCGCGGACCAGGTCCACGGCGTGCCGAGCGCGGCGAAGCTGACCGCCAGGCCGAGCAGCGCGGTGATCGCGAAGACGGCGACGATCGGGCGGTAGCTGGTTTCGCCTGGTTCGAGCACGTGCTGGCCGAAGTAGCGGCGCAGGTCGTCGTAGCCGCCGACGCGCTCGCCCGCGATGAACACCTGCGGCGTCGTTTTCACGTCGTGCTCGGCCTTGAACGCGTCGGTCTCGCTGCGCGTCGTCAGCCAGTGGTCGTCGACCATGAAGCCGCGGCGCTGGAGCAGGTCGCGCGCCTTCAGGCCGTAGGGGCAGACGTGGTCGGGCATGACCATGCGGTAGAGCGCGGCTCGTTTCTCGGCGGTGCGGTTCGTCGACATGACCGCTATATGGGGGCCGTACCATGGTCCGGAGTCAAGCGCGGTGCTGAGAATAGCGGAACTGGCCGAAGCGGGCGGCGTCGGCGTCGAGACGATCCGCTATTATCAGCGCCGCGGACTGCTCGCGACGCCGGCGCGCGGGGAGCGCGGCGCGATCCGCCGCTACGGCGCGGACGACGTGCACCGGTTGCGCTTCATCCGGCAGGCGCAGGGCGCGGGATTCACGCTGAGCGAGATCGCGGAGCTGCTCGCGCTCGACGCCGGGCACGACCGCGCGCGCGCGCGCGAACTGGCACGCGGGCGGATCGCGGCGATCGACGCGCAGATCGCCGCGCTGACGAGCGCGCGCGACGCGCTGTCGCGGCTGGCGGCGGAGTGCGCGGAAGGGGGGGCGGGGCCGTGCCCGATCCTGGCGGCGTTCGACGACGGGTGAGGCGCCAGGCGGACTCGACGGCCGCGCGCGGGAGGCGTGACGCGGTGAGAAGCGCGGTCTAGGCTTCGTGCCGGGGATTAGGCAGGAGCGCCCAATGGCCAGGATCAACTACATCGAGCTTCCCGCGCGCGATCTCGGCGCGGCGCGGTCCTTCTACGCGTCCGTGTTCGGGTGGGAACTGACCGGCTTCGGTCCCAGCTACGCGTCCACTACGACCGGTGTCGTCGACTTGGGGCTGCAGGGCGACCTGAGCGAAGCGAGCGCGATGCCGCTGCCGGTGGTGCAGGTGGAGGATATCGACGCGGCGGAGCGCGCGGTGACCGAGGCCGGGGGGCGCATCAGCAAGGCGATCTTCGCCTTTCCGGGCGGCCGGCGCTTCCACTTCCTCGACCCCAACGGACTCGAGCTGGCGATCATGCAGCCCGACTGACCGTCACGTACGGCCGCGGCGGGCTGGCCATCCGCCGGTCACTCCGCCGCGAGCTTCGCCGCCGCGGCGTGCGCCTCGATCTCGGCGGCCTTGGCCTCGACCAGGCGGACGATGTGGTCGATCATGCCGGCGTCCTGGACGTGGTGGTCGGTGACGCCCGACAGATAGACCATGTGCTTGCCGTTGCCGCCGCCGGTGATGCCGATGTCGGTCTCGCGCGCCTCGCCGGGGCCGTTGACGACGCAGCCGAGCACGGAGAGCGACATCGGGGTGCGGATGTGCTGCAATCGTTCTTCCAGCGCCTGCACCGTGCGGATCACGTCGAAGCCCTGCCGCGCGCAGGACGGGCACGACACCACGCGGACGCCGCGGTTGCGGATGCCGAGTGCCTTCAAAATCTCGAACCCGACGCGGACCTCGTCCTCGGGCTCCGCCGACAAGGACACGCGGATCGTGTCGCCGATGCCGAACCAGAGCAGCGAGCCGATGCCGATCGAGGATTTGACGGTGCCGCCGACGAAGCCGCCCGCCTCGGTGATGCCGAGGTGCAAGGGGCAGTCGACCACGCTGGCGAGCTGCTGATAGGCGGCGACCGCGAGGAAGAAGTCCGACGCCTTAACCGCGACCTTGTACTTGTGGAAATCGTGGTCCTGGAGCAGCTTGATGTGGTCCATCGCCGATTCGACCAGCGCGTCGGGGCACGGCTCGCCGTACTTTTCCAGCAGGTGCTTCTCAAGGCTGCCGCCGTTGACGCCGATGCGGATCGCGCAGCCGTTCGCCTTGGCGGCGCGCACGACCTCGGCGACGCGCGATGCCGAGCCGATGTTGCCGGGGTTGATGCGCAGGCAGGCGGCACCCGCGTCGGCGGCCTCGAGCGCGCGCTTGTAGTGGAAATGGATGTCGGCGATGATCGGCACGTTCGACGCGCGCACGATCTGCGGCAGCGCGGCGGTCGACTCGACGTCGGGGCACGACACGCGGATCAGGTCGACGCCCACGTCCTCGCAGCGGCGGATCTGGTCGATCGTCGCACCGACGTTGTCGGTCGGGGTGTTGGTCATCGTCTGCACGGTGACGGGCGCGCCGCCGCCGACGGGGACGTTGCCGACCATGATCTGGCGGCTCTCTCGGCGGACGATGTCGCGCCACGGACGAATGGACATGCGCCTTCATATACGCGCGGCGAGCCCGAGCCGGAAGCCCGCCCGGATATGACCGAAACGGCGGCACCGGCAACACTTCGTTGAGGTCAGGCAAGCTATCGGCACATGGATGGCCGCTGCTCCCCCCGCCTGGCACGTTTCCGGCCGGCATTACGGCCTCGACTGGTTGCGCGTGGCGGCGTTCGCGCTGCTGATCCTGTACCACGTCACGTTGGTGTTCGTACCCGGTCATTGGGTGATCAAATGGCCCGAGACGAGCGCCTCACTGGTGGTGCCGCTCGCTTTCCTGACGCCGTGGCGGTTGCCGCTGCTGTTCGCGGTGTCGGGATTTGCGACGCGGCGGCTGCTGATGCGCTCGCCGTCGGTGGCGGAGTTCGCGCGCGGGCGCAGCAAGCGGTTGCTGATACCGCTCGGCTTCGGGCTGCTGGTGCTGCTGGTGCCCGAATTGTGGGTGCGCGCGCGGCTGGCGGGCGACCGATTGTCGCTGGGGCAATATTGGCTGCACGAATATCTGCTGCCGCACCCGCGCTACGGTCTCGGCTTCCCGGCGTGGGAGCATCTGTGGTTCGTGCTCTACCTGTGGGTGTACACGCTGCTGCTCGCGCTGCTGGTCGGTGCGCGCGGCAGCGACTGGGTGCAGGCGCGGGTCGAGGCGCTGACCGCGCGCGGGCGGATGCTGTGGGCGCCGATCGCGCTGCTCGCCGCCGCGCGCCTGTCGCTGATGTTCGTGGTGCCCGAGCAGCACGGGCTGTTCACCGACTGGAGCGGGCACGTGCAATATGCGTCGTTCCTGCTGTTCGGCTTCGCGCTGGGCGGATCGCCGCTGCTGTGGCGGCGGATCGCGGCGCAGGCGCGCGCGGCGGTGCCGGTCGGGCTGGCGTGCGGAAGCGTCGTGGCGTGGGCCGAGCACGCTTACCCCGGCAGCAACGTGCCCCCGCACGCGATCGCCGCGGCCGAGCGCGCGAGCCAGGTGGCGATGGCGTGGTCGATGCTGCTCGTGCTGCTGTTCGTCGCCGACCGCTGGCTCAATCGCGACGCCCGCTGGCGCGCGACGATCGCGGAAGCGGTGTTCCCGGCCTATCTGATTCACCACCCGGCGATCGTGGTGACGACCTGGGCGATCCTGCCGCTGGGGCTGCGCGCGGGCGCGGGGTTCGCGATCATCCTCGCCACCACCGCCGCGGCGTGCGTGGGCTTCTACCTGCTGGCGCGCGCGGTGCCGTGGCTGCGGCCGGTCGCGGGGCTGGGCGTGCTGCCGCCGGCGCGGTCGCGCAGCATACTGGTCGCGGCGGAATAGCCGCGCGCCGACGCGTGATCGGGGCGATCGGCGCGCACCGGCCGCCCGGCGGTTGGCACGGCGCGCGCGAAGCTGCTAGGCGCGGCGCCATGCAACGCCATTACGGGCTCGACTGGCTCCGCATCGGTGCCTTCGCGCTCTTGATCCTTTACCACGTCGGCATGGTGTTCGTGCCGTGGGACTATCACGCCAAGCTGCCCGGCCCCGCCTGGGCGACGGTGCCGATGATGGCGACCAATCCGTGGCGGCTGTCCCTGCTGTTCATCGTCTCGGGCTACGCCAGTCGCGTGCTGCTGAAGCGGCAGTCGAGCCGCTGGCGGTTCGCGCGCAATCGCACCGCGCGGCTGCTGGTGCCGCTGGTCTTCGGCATGGCGGTGATCGTGCCGCCGCAGGCCTGGGCCGAACTGGCGGCGAAGCGCGGCTATCCGCACGATTACGCGTGGTTCTGGCTGCACGATTACTTCCGCTTCGACACGGCGCTCGGCATGCCGCTGCCGGCGTGGAACCACCTGTGGTTCGTCGCCTATCTGTGGATCTACACGCTGGCGATCACGCTGGCGGTCGCGGTGTCGCCCGCGGGCCTGCGCGCGCGCGCGCAGCAGGGGTTCGAGGCGCTGTTCCGCGGTCCCGTGCTGATGCTGCTGCCGCTCGTGTGGATGGTGCTGGTCAATCTGGTGCTGTTCCCGGGTGGGCGAGAGACGCACGCGGTGCTGGGCGACTGGGTCGCGCACGCGACCTATTTCCCCGCGTTCCTGTTCGGGTTCGCGCTGGCGCGCGCGGACCGGACGCTCGCCAGCTTCGTGCGCTGGTGGAAGGTCGCCGCCGCGGTGGCGATCGCCGCCTACGCGCTGGTCGCGGGGATCGAGCTGACCTGGCCGGGCGTAGCGCGCGCGCCCGACGGCGTCGGCGAGATCTTCTCGGTCGCGCGCGCGGTCGAGGGCTGGTTCGCGATCGCCGCGCTGATCGGGTTCGCCGACAGCCACTGGAACCGCGACCATCGCTGGCGCCCGATGCTGACGGAGGCGGTGTTCCCGTTCTACATCATCCACCAGACGGTGATCGTGGTGGTGGCGTGGTGGCTGCGCGGTGCCGGACTGTCGATGCTGGCCGATTTCGCCATCCTGGTCGCGGCGACGGTGGCGGGATGCTGGGCCTTCTACCTCGTGGGGCGCAGGATACCCTTGATCAGGCCGCTGATCGGGCTGAGGCGTCACGCGTCCAAGCGCACCCACGTCGATCCGCGCCCCGCGATCGCCTGATTTTAGGGAGTTTCGTCTCATGTCGACCGATGCCCCGCGCTGGACGCTGGTGATCCACGGCGGCGCCGGGATCATCAATCGCGGCGTGCTGACCCCCGAGCAGGACGCGGGCGCGCGCGCCGGGCTGTTCGGCGCGCTGGAGGCGGGCGCGGCGGTGCTGGCGGGCGGCGGCGCGGCGATCGACGCGGTCGAGGCGGCGGTGCGCGTGCTGGAGGATGACGCGCACTTCAACTCGGCGCGTGGTGCGGTGCTGACGTTCGAGGGCAAGGTCGAGCTCGACGCCGCGATCATGGACGGGTGGGACCGGTCGGCGGGCGCAGTCGCGGGAGTGAGCGCGGCGCGCAACCCGGTCAGCCTCGCGCGCGCGGTGAAGGACCACAGCCCACACGTGCTGCTGACCGGCGCGGGCGCGGATACGTTCGCGCACGAGCATGGAGTCGAGCAGGCGGGCGAGGACTGGTTCGTCATTCCCGAGCGCCGCGCGCAGCTGGCGGCGATGAAGGAAAGCGAAGACTGGTTCGACGTCGACATGAAGTACGGCACCGTCGGCGCGGTGGCGTGCGACGCCGCCGGCCACGTCGCGGCGGCGACCTCGACCGGCGGGGTGACGGGCAAGCGTTGGGGCCGCGTCGGCGATTCGCCGCTGATCGGCGCGGGCACCTACGCTGATGATCGTGCCTGCGCGGTGTCGGCGACGGGATCGGGCGAGTATTTCATCCGCGAGAGCGTCGGGCACGAGATTGGCGCGCGCGTGCGGATGCTGGGCGAGTCGCTGCAGCAGGCCGCCGACGCGGTGATGGCAGGCGTCAAGGAGATGGGCGGCAGCGGCGGGGTGATCGTGACCGGGCCGGAGGGACAGCCGGTGTGGAGCTTCACCACGCAGGGCATGTACCGCGGGCAGGTATCGGCGGACAGCGAGGCGCGGGTCGCGATCTACGCCGACGAGGGTTGAAGATTGGGGGGTAAAGATCGGGGGTGAACGAGCGCTCACCCCATTGAGCGCGACCCCGGCTCAAGCTACGGCAGCAACCATGGCTGTTTATTTCCACGAGGAAGACCTGCCGGGCGACGTGTTCGCACCCGGCGCCGCGATCGCGGTCGATACCGAGACGATGGGGCTAATCACGCCGCGCGACCGGCTGTGCGTGGTGCAATTGTCCGACGGACAGGGCGACGAGCATCTGGTGCGGTTCAGTCCCGGCAGCAATTATGCCGCGCCGAACCTGAAGCGCGTGCTGGCCGACCCGGAACGGTTGAAGCTGTATCATTTCGGCCGCTTCGACATCGCGGCGCTCAGCTTCTACCTGGGTGTTGTCGCCGCACCGGTCTATTGCACCAAGATCGCGTCGCGGCTGGTGCGCACCTACACCGATCGCCACGGGTTGAAGGAGCTGGTCAAGGAACTACTCGGCCAGGATATCTCCAAGCAGCAGCAATCGTCCGACTGGGGCGGGCCGGAACTGTCCGACGCGCAGCGCGACTATGCCGCGTCCGACGTGCGCTACCTGCACCGGATGAAGGAGGAATTGGACAAGCGGCTGGTGCGCGAGGGGCGGATGGCACTGGCGCAGGCCTGTTTCGACTTCCTGCCGGCGCGCGCCGAACTCGACATCGCGGGCTGGCCCGACGTCGACATCTTCGCGCACGCCTGAGCCGCACATGAGCGCGCTTGCCCGCCGGACCCTGTCGGATCGCCAGCAATGGGCGCGTCCGGGCGGCCGTCACGACCGGCTGATCCGCACGTCGAACTGGCTGATCCCGGCGTCGATCGGCGTGCTGACCGCGTTCCTCGTCATGGCGCCGCTGACGATGGCGGGCGACGTGTCGTTCGTGCTCGACAAGAACAAGGTCGAGGTCGCCAAGGAACGGTTGAAGCTGCAATCGGCGACCTACCGCGGCACCGACGCCAAGGGGCAGCCGTTCGAGCTCGACGCCGGCTCCGCGGTGCAGAAGAGCTCGGCCGAGGCGGTGGTGCGGATCCAGCAGATGGCGGCGGCGATCCAGCTGCAGGACGGCCCCGCGCGCCTGACCGCGCCCACCGCGCGCTACGATATGGATAGCGAGAAGGTGCGCGTCGACGGGCCGATCGCGGTGCGCGCGCCGAACAATTACGCGCTCGACACCTCCAGCGCGGACGTCGACCTGAAGACGCGGCAGCTGACCTCGACCGCGCCGGTGACGGGCACGGTCCGGCAGGGCAGGTTCAGCGCGGACAGCATGTCGGCCGACCTGGAATCGCGCACCGTCCGCTTGAACGGTAACGCGCGCTTGCGCATCGTGCCGAGACAAACGAAATGAGCGCCATGCGTGGCTCGCTCCCCCTCCTGTCGCTTGTGCTCGTCGCTGCCCCGGTGGTCGCGCAGGGCAAGCACAACACCAACGCGCCGATCGATTTCGGCGCGGACCAGATCGAGCTGCAGGACAAGGCGAACCGCGCGGTGCTGACCGGCAACGTCGCGGTCCGCCAAGCCGAGATGACGCTCAACGCCCAGCGGCTGAACGTCGCCTATACCGGCGCGGTGGTCGACGGGAACCCGCAGGTGTCGCGGCTCGACGCGTCGGGCGGGGTGACGGTGCGCCGCCCCGACCAGACCGCGCGCGGGCAGTACGCGATCTACGACCTCAACCGCCGCGTCATCACCATGCTGGGCGCGGTCAGGCTGACGCAGGGGCCGAACACGGTCAACGGCGCGCGGCTGACGATCAATCTCGACACCGGGCGCGCGATCATCGACGGCTCGGCGGTGCGCGGCGGCAACGGCAGCGGCGCGGCGGGCAACGTGCAGCAGGCGCCGACCGGGCGCGTGACGGGCACCTTCTCGGTGCCGAACCGGAACTAGCCGCCTTTTCTGGCAAGGAAGGCGCGGTAGGCGAGCGGCGTCAGCGCGCCGGGGCGGACAGCAGCCGCGCGATCTTGGCCTTCAAGCCGCGCAACGTGTCGCCCGACACGCTCTGCACGCTCGACAGCGAGATCGAGCGCGGGTTCACCGGCACGCCGTTGCGCCATACCTCCCAGTGCAGGTGCGGACCCGTGGACATGCCGGTCGATCCGACGTAGCCGATCACCTGCCCGCGCGCGACGCGGGTGCCGGTCGACACCGCGAACCGGCTCATGTGGCCGTAGCCCGAGACGTAGCCGCCCGCGTGGGCGAGCTTGACGAAATTGCCGTAGCCGCCGCTGCGCCCGGCGAAGGAGACGACGCCGTCGATCGCGGCGTAGATCGGGCTGCCGTAGGGCGCGCCGATGT
>NZ_JBELMJ010000022.1:0-33999 GCF_042095875.1 Sphingomonas sp. | reverse complement strand
GAGACGACGCCGTCGATCGCGGCGTAGATCGGGCTGCCGTAGGGCGCGCCGATGTCGATGCCCTTGTGCATCCGCATGAAGCCGAGCAGCGGGTGCATGCGGTAGCCGAAGGTCGAGGTGACGCGCCCGGCGACCGGCATGCCCATGAAACCGCGGCGCTCGACCTGCCCCGCCGGATCCATGAAGCTGCCGCCCTCACCTTGGCTGTCACCCCAGCGGACGAGCTGCACGCGGCGGTGCCCGGCGGCGTCGACGAGGCCCGCGTACTGGAGCTGCCCGACCTCGACCTCGCCGGTGGCGGCGCGCGCCTGGTCGGCGACGATGTCGAACGTGTCGGCGGCGCCGACGTCGCCGATCGGCATGCGCGCGGCGACTGCCTTGATGTACGACTCGACCACGCGCGCGGGGACGCCGGCGGCGCGCATCGAGCGGTAGAGGCTGTCACCCACCAGCCCGCGCACGCGCAGCGGTGCGCGGTCGATGCTGATCGGCCGACGGTCGAGCAGCAGGTCGTCGCCCGCGCGGTTGACCGCGAGGTTGAGGTCGAAGCCGGCACGGAAGCTCAGCCGCTCGAGCGGGCGCGGTTGCAGCCGCGACGGGCGGCGACCCATCGTCAGCGACAGGATCGTGCCGGGCTTGAGCTGGTCGAGCGACACCGCGCCGCCGACCAGCGCCACGACGCGCGCGGCCTCGTTCATGCCAACGCCGGCGCGCTGCAGCGCCTGGTTGAGCGAGTCGCCGCCTGCCAGCGTCACGCTCAGGTCGATCTGCGGCCGCTCGGGCGTCTCGGGCAGGCGCCTGACGAGGCCGGATGCCGCCATGCGTCGCCCGGTGGTGGCGCCGAGCCCGAGCGGCGCGATGGCTTGCGCGCGGGCTTCCTCAAGCGCCGCGCCGGTCAGGACGGGCGGCGCGTAACCGAGCACGGGCGGGAAGCCCGGCCGCGTCATCCATGCCGCGGCGATCAGCGCGGCGCAGGTCGCCGCGCCGCGCCACCAGGTGCGGCTGCCGATGTCCTGGCCGAGATCGGGTACCCAGTCGGTGCGCGCGGCCGCGTCGCGCAGGCGATCGACGAGCGACGACGGCGCGGGCGCGTGGAGCGGCGCGGGCACGAGCGCACGCATCCGCGACGAAGGAACGAGCGCGCGCATCCGCGCGGAGCCAGCCGCCCCCGCCAGTTCCAGCCCTTGTTGTTCACGCAGAAACAATGCGACGTCTCAATCCGACCGAGTGTTCGGCCGCGCGTTGTGGACGCTAGACCCTAAAGTCAAATTAACCGCGCGCCCGGCGGCGATCCTTCGCGCCGGGATGCCCGCGCGGCGCGAGGAACCGTTCCTCTCGCCGGCACGCGAGAAGGGCTACTCTCGCTGGCGCGCGAGGAAGTGATTGCATCCCCTCGCCTCGCACCCGATGTAGGTCGGGCAATGAGTGCGCGTGACGACGCCCGAGTGACGGCAGTGTTGGGCCCGACCAACACCGGCAAGACCCATCTCGCGATCGAGCGGATGTGCGCGCATTCGAGCGGGTGCATCGGCTTCCCGCTGCGCCTGCTGGCACGCGAGGTGTACGACCGCGTCGTCGCGTTGAAGGGCGCGGACCGCGTCGCGCTGGTGACCGGCGAGGAGCGGATCGTCCCCAAGGACGCGCGCTGGTTCCTGTGCACCGTGGAAAGCATGCCGATGCAGCGCGACTTCGCGTTCGTCGGCATCGACGAGGCGCAGCTGGGCGCCGACCAGGAGCGCGGGCACGTCTTCACCGACCGGCTGCTGCGCGCGCGCGGGCGCGAGGAGACGATGATCCTTGGCTCGGAGGCGTTGCGCCCGGTGCTGCGCAACCTGATCCCCGGCATCGAGATCGTCGAGCGGCCGCGCTTCTCGACGCTCTCCTACGGCGCGGCGAAGAAGCTGTCGCGCCTGCCCAGGCGGTCGGCGGTGGTCGCCTTCTCCGCGGAGGAAGTGTACGCCACCGCGGAGATGCTCAGGCGCCTGCGCGGCGGCGCGGCGGTGGTGATGGGCGCGCTGTCGCCGCGCACGCGCAATGCGCAGGTGCAGATGTTCCAGGCGGGTGAGGTCGATTACCTGGTTGCTACCGACGCGATCGGCATGGGATTGAACCTCGACGTCGGGCACGTCGCCTTCGCGGGCCTCCACAAGTTCGACGGGCGCCGCCGGCGGCGGCTGACGGTCGCGGAGATGGCGCAGATCGCGGGGCGCGCGGGGCGGCACCAGCGCGACGGGACGTTCGGCGCGCTGACCGAGGAAGGCGACGACGCGTTCCTTCCCGAAGAGATACAGGCGATCGAGGGGCATCGCTTCCCCCGGCTCGACTGGCTCTACTGGCGCGAGGGCGAGCCCGACCTGCGCAGCGTCGACGCGCTGATCGCCAGCCTGTCGAGAAAGCCCGAGATGCCCGGCGGCACGGTGACGATGTTGCGCCCCGCGCCCGAAGCGCTGGACCTGAAGGTATTGAAGCGGCTGGCGGACGATCCGGCGGTCCGCGCCGCGGTCGAGGCGCGGGGGCGCGGCAACGTCGCGCGACTGTGGGCGGCGTGCGGTATTCCCGATTTCGCCAAGCTGGGGCTCGACCCGCACGCGCGGTTCGTCGGGCGCGTGTTCACCTATCTCGCGCACGGGCACATCCCGCACCAGTGGTTCGCCGACGAGGTCGCGCGGCTCGACCGCATCGACGGCGACGTGGAGACGATCGCGGGGCGGATCGCCGGCATCCGCAGCTGGACCTACATCGCGCAGCGCCCCGACTGGCTCGCCGACCCTGAGACCTGGGCGGCGCGCGCGCTGGAGGTCGAAGAGCGGCTGTCCGATGCGCTCCACGCTAGCCTGACGCAGCGCTTCGTCGACAAGCGCACCACCGCGCTGATGCGCAAGATCGGCGCCGGCGCGGGCGAGCTGCCGGTCGAGATCGCGGGGGACGGCGAGGTGACGATCGACGCGCACGCGATCGGGCGATTGGACGGCTTCCGCTTCACGGTCGCGCCCGAGGCGCGCGCCGCCGACAAGCGCCTGCTGCTCGCGACCGCGGAGAAACGCCTCGGCACCGAGCGGCGGCGGCGCGCGGAGGCGGTGATCGCGGGCGAGGACGAGGCGTTCGCGCTCGGCGAGGACCGCGCGATCACCGCGGACGGGGTCGAGCTGGCGCGGCTGGCGCGGGGCGCCTCGCTGGCGCGGCCAGCGGTGGTGCTCGACCCCGCGCTCGCCTGCCTCGACACGCCCCTGCGCGAGCGGGTCGCGGCCAGAGTGCGCGACTGGGTGACCGCCAGCATCGCGCGGCGGCTGCCCGCGCTCGCCAAGCTGGCGGAGGCGACGCGCGCGGCCGAGGCCGGGCCGGCGCTTCGCAGCATCGCGGGCGCGCTGGAGGCCGGTGCGGGCGTCACGCCGCGCGCGCCGCTGACCGCCTCGCTCGACGCGCTGGACGGTGGTGCGCGCCAGTGGCTCCGGCGCGCAGGGGTCACGATCGGCGCGCTCGACCTGTTCGACCCGCGGCTGCTCAAGCCGAACGCGCGCGCGTGGCGGCAGGCGTTGATCGCGGCGGCGCACGGCGCGGCGCCCCCTGCCCCGCCCGCGGGCGCGACCGTGCTGCCGCGCGGCACGCCCGGCGCGATGCTGGGGATGGGCTATCGTCCGCTGGGCGCGCAGGCGGTGCGGGTCGACCTGGTCGAGCGGATCGCGCGCGCGGCGCACGACGCGCGCGCGGCGAGCGAGGGCGGTGCGCGCGGGGCGTTCGCGCCCGATCCGGCGCTCGCGACCTCGATCGGTCTGGAGCCCGAGACGCTGGCGCGGTTGATGGCGGAACTGGGCTTTCGCACCGCCAGCGGTGACGGCGAGGGTGCGACGCGCTACGTGTGGCGCGGGCGACCGCGGCCCAAGCCGGTGACGAGCACGCCCGCGCGGCCCGGCAACGCCTTCGCCGAACTCGGCGAGCTGATGCGGGCCCATTAATGCCGGGCGTCGTTGCCGCCGACAGCAATACGATGCGGGTCGACCGTTTCCTGTGGTTCACGCGGCTGACCAAGACGCGCAGCGTGGCGCAGGCGCTCGCCTCTGCGGGGCGGTTGCGGATCGACGGGCGCGTGATCGACCGCGCGCACGCGTGCGTCCGCGTCGGCAATATCCTGACCTTCGCCCACCACGACCGCGTGCTGGTGGTGCGCGTGGAGGCGCTGCCGCACCGGCGCGGCCCCGCGCCCGAGGCGCGCGCCTGCTACCAGGAACTGACCGCCGGCACCGGCACGCAGGCAGGTGCGAACAACTCGCAGGAAAGCCTCGAAGATTGACGGTTTCGTGCGCCCGGCATAGCAGCGGCCCAAATAGCGAACACGCGCGTTGACCGCGCGAACGAGTTTGTCGAGGAACGCTTACATGACCTACGTCGTCACCGACGCCTGCATCCGCTGCAAGTACATGGACTGCGTCGAGGTGTGCCCGGTGGATTGCTTCTACGAGGGCGAGAACATGCTGGTGATCAATCCCAGCGAGTGCATCGACTGCGGCGTGTGCGAGCCCGAATGCCCGGCGGAGGCGATCCTGCCCGATACGGAGAACGGGCTGGAGCGCTGGCTGGAGATGAACACCACCTTCTCCGCGCAATGGCCCAACGTCACGCGCAAGCTCGACCAGACCCCGCCCGACGCCGACGAGCACAAGGGCGAGGAAGGCAAGTACGACAAGTATTTCTCGGCCGAGCCCGGCAAGGGCGACTGAGCGGGTCGCAACCCCCCTTCAACGGCGCGGCGGCGACCGGCTGTCGCTTCGTGCAGGACCGCCGATCGGCAGCGCGCGGCGGGCCCGACGAGCGGGCGGGGCCGCGTTCCCGCACGTCAGCAGCGCTGACGTAAGCGGGCTGGAAACAAACAAATAATCGTGCTATATACTGCCGTGTCGGGCGCAATCCTGCCGCGTCCGCCGGAGATCAACCTACCCCGCCGCCATGTCGCCCTGTCGTCGCCGGTGTTATCGCACCAGTGGCCCGAGGCATGGCTCCCGTTCCGGGGCATAGATTTGGAAAGATCGTCAATGGCTGCCAAGGCTCTGCACTTCGATGTCGGCGATTACGTCGTTTACCCCAAGCACGGCGTGGGTCGCGTGATCGAGCTGCAGAAATCGGAGATCGCGGGCATCGCGCTCGAACTCTACGTGCTGCGGTTCGAGAAGGAGCGCATGACCTTGCGCGTGCCGACCAACAAGGCCGAGAGCGTGGGGATGCGCAAGCTGTCGTCGGACAAGACGATGCGCGAGGCGATGGAAACGCTGAAGGGCAAGCCCAAGGTCAAGCGCACCATGTGGTCGCGCCGCGCGCAGGAATATGAAGCGAAGATCAATTCGGGCGACCTCGCGTCGATCGCCGAAGTGGTCCGCGACCTGTTCCGCGCCGACGACCAGCCCGAGCAGAGCTATTCCGAGCGGCAGATCTTCGAGGGCGCGTGCAGCCGCCTCGCGCGCGAGCTCGCCGCGATGGAGCAGGTCGACGAGCCGGCCGCGCAGGAGAAGATTCTCGACATCCTGCGCAAGGCCGCGGCGATCTACAACAAGGACAAGCAGCCCGCCTGAGCGACGTAACTACAGCTGTAAACAATAGTTGTTTACAGACGTAATCCAGAGAGCGTATCGCCGGCTCCGGTTCAACGGAGTTACCCGCGATGCGCTCTTTGTCGTTTCTGACCCTGCCCGCCCTCGCCGCGCTGATCGCGATCCTTCCCGCAGAGCGCGTCGGGGCGGTCGCGGGCGGCTTCGCAGTCGATTACGCGATCCGCGACTTCTCGCGGCTTGCGCTCGGCACCGGTGCGCGGATGCAGGTGCGCGTCGGGCCTAGCTGGTCGGTGCACGCCGAGGGTCCCGCGGCGGTGCTCGCGACGATGCGGGTCGAGCGCGAGGGCGACACGCTCAAGATCGCGCGGCGCGACCCGCGGGCGAAGGCCGATGCGGCGGAGCGGCAGGTAAGCTTCAGCGTGACGATGCCGAGCCTGACCGGCGCCGCGCTGGGCGGGTCGGGCAGCATGCGGATCGACCGGGTCGCGGGCGCGCGCTTCGACGCCGCGGTCGGCGGATCGGGCGCGATGGTGGTCGATGCGCTCACCGCGACCGAGGCGAAGGTGTCGATCGGCGGATCGGGCAGCGTCGCGGCGGGCGGGCGCGTCCGCGCGCTCGAGGTATCGGTCGGCGGATCGGGGTCGTTGCGCGCGCCGGCACTCCGCGCCGCGCACGCCGACGTGTCGATCGCGGGGTCGGGCGACGTGGTGGCGCAGGTCGACGGCGACGCGCGCGTGTCGAGCGTCGGCAGCGGCACGATCGATCTGGGCCCGCGTGCGCGCTGCGCGGTGACGAAGATGGGTTCGGCGCGCGTCCGCTGCAGCGCTTGATCTCACCTCCTTTGCGTATTAACACAGCAATACAGTTGGAGGATGTGTCATGCGCTATCTCGCTCTCGCCCTGCTGATCCCGGTCGCCGCGTGCGGCATGTCGGCGACCTACGCGTCGGACAATCAGGATGGCATCGCGCCCGAAGGAACCGGCGCGACGCGCAGCTACGCCGCGCGCGACTTCACCCGCGTGTCGATCGCGGGGCCCGACGACGTCGAGGTGCGCACCGGTGCCTTCTCGGTCCGCGCGGAAGGCGACCCGGCGGTGCTCGACCGGTTGGTGATTCAGCGCGACGGCACTTCGCTGCGCGTCGGGCGGCGCAATGGGATGACGTGGAACAAGGGCAAGGCGCGCGTGATTGTCACCATGCCCGCGATCGAGGAAGCCGCGATCTCCGGGTCGGGCAGTTTCCGCATCGGGAATGTCGATGGGCAGCGGTTCCGCGGCGCGATCAGCGGGTCGGGCAATATCGCGGTGGAGGCGATGCGTGCGGGCGAGGTCGAGTTCGGCATCTCGGGGTCGGGCAACGTGACCGCGGCCGGGCAGGCGCAGGCGCTGACCGTGCGGATCGCCGGATCGGGCGACGTGCAGGCGCGCGGGCTGACCGCGGCGCGCGCGACCGTGTCGGTCGCGGGATCGGGCAACGTCGACGCGACCGTGCGCGGCCCTGCCGACGTGCGGCTGGCGGGATCGGGCGACATCGACCTGGGACCCGACGCGCGCTGTGTCACGCGCAAGGGCGGGTCGGGAACGGTGCGCTGCGGTAACTGAGGCGGCTTGCCTGCGCGGCGGGCCGGTGCGAGGCTGGCGCGATGGCACAATTACGCGCGCTCGCCCCGCTGTTCCTGCTCGCCGCCGCGACGCCCGCGCACGCGGCGGAGCGGGTGTGGAACATCGCCAGTTTCGACCGCGTCCGCGTCGACGGGCCGTTCGAGGTCCGCATCGCCACGGGCGCGAGCCCGCGCGCCCGGGCGAGCGCCGCCGACCCGGCGCTGCTCGACCGGTTGCGCTTGAACGTCGAGGGCGGCACATTGTCGCTCAGGCTCGATCGCGGCACCGACGATTACGCCCGGTCGGGGGCGACGCGCGGCGCGGACGGGCCGCCGGTGTTCACGCTGTCGACCGTCGCGCTGAAGGGCGTGACCTTGCTGTCGGGCGCCAGGGTGACGGTGCCGCGGATGAGCGGCGCGCGCCTGGATCTGGGCGTCACCGGCACGGGTTCGCTGTCGGTGGATGAGGCGAGCGCGGAGCAGGTCAACGCGACGGTGATCGGCAGCGGCAGCATTCGTCTGGCCGGGCGCGCGGGCAAGGCGCGGCTGGTGACAAACGGCCCCGGCACGATCGACGCCGACGCGCTGTCCGCGGGCGAGCTGTTCGTCTCGCTCGACGGCAGCGGCGAGACGCGCGCCGCCGCGCGCTACTCGGCGGAGATCGCCTCCACCGGCATGGGGCGCGTGACGGTGAGCGGCACGCCCAAGTGCACGGTGCGCGCCGCGGCGGGCGGCCCGGTGTCGTGCGGCGTGCTGCCGGCGCGCTGATCGGGGCCGCGCCGACCTACCCCGCCGGGCGTCACTCCTCGCTGGGGCCCAGTTCGGGATCGAGGTCGCGCGGGCGGATGAAGCGGGTGAGCGTGCCGGTCCCCTCGGCGACCTGCGCCCAGGTATCGACCGCGAAGGTCAGCTCGGCGAGCGTCGCGGTGGGATATTTCTCCTCCACGTCGTCGCGCAGCCCGCCGGGCTCGTCGGGTGCGAGCATCAGGACGAGGTCCTCTAACCCGGGATTGTGGCCGATCAGCAGCAGGCGCGTGTGGTCGTCGCTCGTCTCGCGCACCACGTCGAGCAGCGAGCCCGCCGAGGCGAGGTAGACCCGGCGGTCCCAGGCGGGCGAGAGCGCGCGGCCGTAGCCCGATTCGATGCCGTCGATCGTCTGCTCGACGCGCACCGCGGGCGAGGCGACGACGTGATCGAAGCCGAGGCCCAGCCGGCGCAGCTCGCGCCCGACGGTCTGCGCCGCGCGGCGTCCCTTGGGATTGAGCGGGCGGTCGAAATCGCGCGCGACCGGATCGTCCCAGCCCGACTTGGCGTGGCGCAGCAGCGTCAGCGTCTTCACCGGGCTCATCTCCATCACGCGGGCAGGTGCGCTCCATGCCCGATCCGGTTGCGCGTGGATAGCCGTTCGGCGACGCGCGCCGCCGCTTCGTCGAGCGTGATCCGCCGGATCGGCACGCCGGGCGGGAATGCGTCGAGCAGCCGCGACGGCATCGCGGCGGAGAGCAGCACGAACGCGCCGGCGTCGTCCTGCCGCCGGATCAGCCGCCCGAACGCCTGTGCCAGCCGCGCGCGCACGATGCGGTCGTCGTAAGGACTGCCGCCGCCCTCTAGACGCCGGGCGGCGTGGAGCACGGTCGGCTTGGGCCAGGGCACACCCTCCATCACAACCAGCCTGAGCGAGTCGCCGGGCACGTCGACGCCGTCGCGCAGCGCGTCGGTGCCGAGCAGGCTGGCGTGCGGATCGTCGCGGAAGATGTCGACCAAAGTCCCCGTGTCGATCGGGTCGACGTGCTGCGCGTGGAGCGGCAGCCCCGCGCGCGCGAGGCGGTCGGCGACGCGCGCGTGGACCGCGCGCAACCGGCGGATCGCGGTGAACAGGCCCAGCGTGCCGCCGCCCGCCGCCTCGATCAGCCGCGCGTAGGCATTGGCGAGTTGCGGCACGTCGCCGCGCTTGACGTCGGTAACGATCAGCACCTCGGCGTGGCTGGCGTAGTCGAACGGGCTCGCGACCTCGAAGCGGTCGGCGGGGCGGGTGACGTGGGTGGCGCCGACGCGCGCCTCGGCGGTCGACCAGTCGCCCCCCGCGGTCAGCGTCGCGGAGGTGACGAGTGCGCCGTGCGCGGGCTTTAGCACCATTTCGGCGAACGGCTTGGTCGGATCGAGCCAGCGGCGGTGGAGCCCGATGTCATACTCGCGCCCCTCCGCCCGGTCGACCGCGAGCCAGTCAACGAAGGCGGGGTCGGCCGGGCCACCGACGCGCGAGAGCAACGCGAGCCACGCCGCGACCGTCTCCGCGCGCCAGCCGAGCGAGGCGATCGCGCCCTCGATCCGCGCGCGCGCGGGTGCGTCCATCCAGTCGGGCGCGTCCGCCAGCACCGTCTCGAGCCGCTTGCCGAGCGCCACCATTGGGCGGACGAGCGCGTCGAGTGCGGCGGCGGCGGGTGCCGCGGCCTCGATCAGCTCCGGCGTGGGCTCGGCCAGTTCGGTCTCGAGCGCGTAGCCGGCGTCGCCGGGCTGCTCGGCGCGAGCGTAGGTGAGGCCGCGCACGGCGGCGAGCAGCTTCTCCACCGGACCGAGCGGCGCCCCCTCCCCCAGCCGACTGAGCCAGCCGTCGGCGGCGAGCGCACCCGCCGCGGCGATGATGTCTGCGACCGCCGCCCCGCCCTGCTCGTCGTAGCTGGCGAGGTCGGACAGGCGCGCCTGCAAGCCCCGACGCCGTCCGCGGCTGGTACCTTCGGGACCGATGATCCAGCGGCGCAGCTCGATCGTCTCCGCGCCGGTCAGCGCGACGCCGAACATCGCGTCGGCGGCGTCGAACAGGTGGTGCCCCTCGTCGAAGACGTAGCGGGTCGGGCGCGTCGCGCTCTCCCGCCCGCGCGCGGCGTTGACCATGACGAGCGCGTGGTTGGCGATCACCAGATCGGCCTCGGCCGAGGCGCGCGCGGCGCGCTCGATGAAGCATTTCCGGTAGTGCGGGCAGCCGGCGTAGACGCACTCGCCGCGGCGATCGGTCAGCGCGGTCGATCCGTTGCGGCGGAACAGGGTCGGGAGCCAGCCCGGCAGGTCGCCGCCGACCATGTCGCCGTCGGCGCTGTACGCCGCCCAGCGCGCGACGAGCTGCGCCAGCACCGCGGCGCGCCCGGCGAACCCGCCCTGCAGCGCGTCCTCCAGGTTGAGCAGGCAGAGGTAGTTCTCGCGTCCCTTGCGCGTCACCACGCGCGCGCGCCGAACCGCCTCGTCCGGATAGACGCGCCGCGTCTCGGCGCCGAGCTGCCGTTGCAGCGCCTTGGTATAGGTCGAGATCCATACAGCCCCACCCGCGGCCTCGGCCCACAGGCTCGCGGGCGCGAGATAGCCGAGCGTCTTGCCGATCCCGGTGCCCGCCTCCGCGAGCATCAGATTGGGCGAGTCGCGCAGCGTGCGGGGCAGAAAGGCGGCGCTCGCGGCGGCGGCGAAGCGCTGCTGCCCGGCGCGCGGCTCGGCGCCGTCACCGGTCAGCTCGTCCAGCCGGTCGAGCACCGCGCCCTCGGGCATCGTCACCGTGCGCGGGGCGGGACGCGGCGGTGCCTCGCTCCACTCGGGCAGGCGGGTGAACAGCCAGCGCTCCTGCGACGACGGCTTGGCGATGCGTGAGGCGAGCGGCGGTGCCCAGGCCCAGCGCAGCCGGGTGAGCGACTGGAGCGCGGTCCACGCGCCCTCGCGCTCGCGCCACTCGCCCGCGGGCACGTCGAGCAATCGCTCGGCAGCGGCGAGCAGGAAGGGCGCGACCTGCGCGTCGTCGGTCGGCATCGCGAGCCCGGTGATTGCGGCCAGTCCCTTGGACGTCGGCACCATGAAGCGCGCAGGGTGGAGGAACGCGAACAGTTCGAGCAGGTCGAGCCCCGACAAATCGGCGTAGCCGAGCCGCTGCCCGACCAGCGCGGCGTTCAGCAGGATGACGGGTGTGTCGGCGGCGAGCCGGATCGCCTCGCCGCGCGACACCCCGCGCGTGACGCCGCTGTCCGACACCCAGATGCCCGAGTGGCTGGCGTGCAGGGCGGGGTAAGGGAGCGCGCTCACGCCGGTTGAAGTGCGCATCGGCGAACAGAATGGCAACCCGATTGTGTCGGCGGGTGCGACGGGCGGGTCGCGGCGACGCACGGGCTATAGCTTAGACGCTGCGCTGCAATCCGTTCGCAATAGCAAAAGGGAGAGAGAAGCTGTCACCCGGGGTGGATTCCGCGCGCCCGCTGTGCTTAGGAGCAGCGCAAAGCGTTCTTCCCTCATCCCACGAGAGGCGTCCTCCCATGAATATCCACGAATATCAGGCCAAGGAATTGCTCGCGAAGTACGGCGTCGCCGTGCCGCAGGGCTTCGCTGCGCTCAGCGTGGAGGAAGCTGTCGAGGCGTCGAAGAAGCTGCCCGGGCCGCTCTACGTCGTGAAGGCGCAGATCCACGCCGGCGGCCGCGGCAAGGGCAAGTTCAAGGAGCTCGGCCCGGACGCGAAGGGCGGCGTCCGCCTCGCCAAGACCGAGGACGAGGTGCGTCACGCCGCGACCGAGATGCTGGGCAACACGCTGGTGACGATCCAGACCGGGGACGCGGGCAAGCAGGTCAACCGTCTGTACGTGACCGACGGCGTCGACATCGCCAAGGAATTCTACCTGGCGCTGCTGGTCGACCGTGCGACTGGCCGTGTCGCGTTCGTCGTCTCGACCGAGGGTGGCATGGACATCGAGACGGTGGCGCACGACACGCCGGAGAAGATCCACAGCTTTTCGGTCGACCCCGCCACCGGCTACCAGCCGCACCACGGCCGCGCGGTCGCCAATGCGCTGGGGCTGACCGGCGACCTCGCCAAGCAGGCGCAGGTGCTGGCCGGCAAGGTGTACGACGCCTTTCTCGGCACCGACGCCGAGCAGATCGAGATCAACCCGCTGGCGGTCACCGACGACGACAAGCTGATGGTGCTCGACGCCAAGGTCGGCTTCGACGGCAACGCGATGTTCCGCCACAAGGACCTGGCCGAGCTGCGCGACGAGACGGAAGAAGATCCGGCCGAGCTGGAAGCGTCGAAGTACGACCTCGCCTACATCAAGCTCGACGGCGACATCGGCTGCATGGTCAACGGCGCCGGCCTCGCCATGGCGACGATGGACATCATCAAGCTGAACGGCATGTTCCCGGCCAACTTCCTCGACGTCGGCGGCGGCGCCTCGAAGGAGAAGGTGACCGCGGCGTTCAAGATCATCCTCGCCGATCCGGCGGTGAAGGGTATCCTGGTCAACATCTTCGGCGGCATCATGAAGTGCGACATCATCGCCGACGGCATCGTCGCGGCGGCGAAGGAAGTGAATCTGCAGGTCCCGCTGGTCGTCCGCCTGGAAGGCACCAACGTCGAGCAGGGCAAGCAGATCCTCGCCAATTCCGGCCTCGCGATCGTGCCGGCAAACGACCTGGGCGATGCGGCGAAGAAGATCGTCGCCGAGGTGCAGAAGGCGGCGTGATCGCGCTGCATCACTGATGCGAGCGCCGTCGCGGCGAGATTGAGGGGTCGGGCGGAAACGTCCGGCCCCTTCTTCGTTTGACAGGACAAGATGCCGCTACGGCACCGCCGGATCGCAGCAGCTCAACCATACCGCACTTGCGAAAACGACCGAAAACCGCCATTTGCATCGCCGATACAGGCGCGCAAAGGATAGAAAGAGGATCCGTCGATGAAGGTCTTGGTGCCGGTCAAGCGCGTGCTTGACTATAATGTGAAGCCCCGCGTGAAGGCGGACGGGTCGGGCGTCGACCTCGCCAACGTGAAGATGAGCATGAACCCCTTCGACGAGATCGCGGTCGAGGAAGCGATCCGCCTGAAGGAGAAGGGCGTCGTGACCGAGATCGTCGCGGTGTCGATCGGCGAGCAAAAGGCGCAGGAAACGCTGCGCACCGCGCTCGCGATGGGCGCCGACCGCGCGGTGCTGGTCGTCGCGGACGGCAAGGTCGAGCCGCTGGGCGTCGCCAAGCTGCTCGCCAAGATCGTCGAGGAAGAGCAGCCGCAGTTGGTGATCCTGGGCAAGCAGGCGATCGACGACGACAACAACCAGACGGGTCAGATGCTCGCCGGGCTGCTCGGCTGGGGCCAGGCGACCGCGGCGTCGAAGGTGGAGCTGTCGTCCGACAGCGCGACCGTGACGCGCGAAGTCGACGGCGGTCTGGAGACCGACACGTACAAGCTGCCGGCGATCGTCACCACCGACCTGCGCCTGAACGAGCCGCGCTACGCGAGCTTGCCCAACATCATGAAGGCCAAGTCCAAGCCGATGGCGCAGAAGACGCCGGCCGACTACGGCGTCGATGTCTCGCCGCGCCTCACCACGGTGAAGGTGGTCGAGCCCGCGAAGCGCCAGGCCGGGATCAAGGTCGCCGACGTCGACGAACTCGTCGGCAAGCTCAAGTCGATGGGCATCGCCAACTAAGCCCGTTCACGATTT
The DNA here is from genome assembly GCF_042095875.1 of Sphingomonas sp. GTDB lineage: Bacteria > Pseudomonadota > Alphaproteobacteria > Sphingomonadales > Sphingomonadaceae > Sphingomonas. The sequence continues at coordinate 20,397 of NZ_JBELMJ010000022.1, read as the reverse complement.
ATCCGAGAGGATTACCACATGAAGACTCTGGTTTGGGTCGAGCACGACGGGCAGACCGTCAAGGACGCGACGCTGTCGGCGGTGACCGCCGCGTCGAAACTGGGCGAAGTGCACCTCCTCGTCGCCGGCCAAGGCGTGGATGGTGCGGCGCAGGCGGCAGCGAAGATCGCGGGCGTCGGCAAGGTCCACGTCGCCGACGACGCGGCCTTCGCGCACGCGCTGGCCGAAAATGTCGCGCCGCTGGTCGTCGAGCTGATGGGGCATCACGACGCCTTCGTCGTGCCTGCGACCTCGAGCGGCAAGGCGATCGCGCCGCGCGTCGCCGCACTGCTCGACGTCATGCAGATCAGCGACATCCTGTCGGTCGAGGGCGAGGATACGTTCACGCGTCCGATCTACGCCGGCAACGCGATCGCGACCGTGCAGACGTCGGATGCCAAGAAGGTCATCACCGTGCGCGGCACCGCGTTCGAGAAGGCGGCGACCGAGGGCGGCTCGGGCGAGATCGAGGCGGTCGCCTCGACCGGCGACAAGGGTCTGGCGACCTTCGGCAGCCAGGAGCTCGCCAAGTCGGAGCGCCCCGAGCTGACCAGCGCGAAGATCATCGTCTCGGGCGGGCGCGCGCTCGGCTCGGGCGAGAAGTTCCACGAGCTGATCGAGCCGCTCGCCGACAAGCTGCACGCTGGCGTCGGCGCGAGCCGCGCGGCGGTGGATGCGGGCTACGTGCCGAACGACTATCAGGTCGGGCAGACGGGCAAGATCGTCGCGCCGGAAGTCTACGTCGCGGTCGGCATCTCGGGCGCAATCCAGCATCTGGCCGGCATGAAGGACTCGAAGACGATCATCGCGATCAACAAGGACGAGGACGCGCCGATCTTCCAGGTCGCGGACATCGGCCTGGTCGGCGACCTGTTCAAGATCCTGCCGGAACTGACCAAGAAGCTGTAAAGGATGGAAGGCGGGGCCGCGGCCCCGCCGGTGCCGCCGCGCAACAGCGCAGGCGGCATCCATCCGCCCGGCCGGCGCGGCTAAAGCCGCGACCAACGACGCGGGACCTGCTCCCGCGGCGAGACCACATGCGCAGCACCTGTTCCAATCGATAATCGAGATTGCCAAGGGTCAGAAGCGCCTCGGCCGCCGCTTATCGCGCTGTGCTGCGATCGACGCACGCAGCCTTGGCCGGTTCGAATGTGCTCGCGCTTATCCTGAAAGCGCCGACGAGCAAACGAGTTCGTGCGTGACGCTCGGCCCGCCTGCATCGAGCAGGTCGCGGTCCGAGATCACCCACGTCGACGCGGCGCGACCTGCCACGCGATGACGACCGCTCGGCGTGGCCAGAGCGGCACAGGTCCGCTTGCCACCGCGTGATTAGCGGAGCACCGTGTCGACCTGCATTATTTCTGCCACCCCCGTGCTCTCCCTCGACGGCTTCGAACGTCACCCGGCTGCCGCTCGCCGCGCGCTGTCCGGCTTGCACGCACTCGCCGCGAGCTTGCCGCCGCGCGCGGGCGGCACGCGGCTCCGTGGTCAGGCCGCGCTGCCGGACCTGCTCCAGCGCGGGGCCGTTCACGCGATCGCGGCAGCTTATCTCGGGTCAGCGGCACGGCCGGTGCGCGCGATCATGTTCGACAAGACACCGGGCGCCAATTGGTCGCTCGGCTGGCACCAGGATCGCACGGTCGCGGTGCGCACCAGGCGCGAGGTCGACGGCTTCGGACCGTGGACGGTCAAGCAGGGCATCCTCCACGTCGCGCCACCCTTCGCGGTGATCGAGGCGATGGTGACGCTGCGCATCCACCTCGACGACGTGCCGGCGGACAACGCTCCGCTGCTGGTCGCACCGGGGTCACGCCGGTTGGGAATCGTCGCCGAGCACGCGATCGCCGCGACGGTCGCGCGCTGCGGGACGGCAACGTGCCTCGCCGACGAGGGTGATGTGTGGGCATATGCGACGCCGATCATCCACGCTTCGGCGGCGAGCGCGCGGGGCGCGCACCGGCGCGTCCTGCAGGTCGATTACGCCGCGAGCGAGCTGCCGGGCGGTCTGACGTGGCTGGGCGTTTGACGCGCGGGCGTCGGCGGGTGGTGCTACGTTCCGGCGACGTCCACTACGTACGGAACCCTCACTGCATGGCATGACGACGGTTTCGCTCGGGAGGCGCACCCGACGGCGACCGAGTCAGCGTACCGCCGGGTCAGCGGCTTGGGCGGATCACCCGTCGGTGTCGAGCGCCTCACGCAGATAGTCGCGGATCAGACGAATGGCGTCGATCGTGTCGGGCATGACGGTGGCGACCGGCGCCGGGGCGGCGGGGGCAGAGGCGGCGCTGGTGGCGCCAGGCTTGCGCTCGGCCGCCAGCAGTTGCTGGACACCGCGGACGGTATAGCCCTCGTGATTGAGCAGGCGGTCGATGCGCTGCACCAGCGCGACGTCGGCGGGGCGGTAGTAGCGGCGGTTGCCCGCGCGGGTGACGGGCTTGAGCTGGGGAAAGCGGCCTTCCCAGTAGCGCAGGGTGTGGGTCGCGATGCCGGTCGCTTGCGTGACCTCGCCGATGGTGCGGAACGCGGCGTCGGACTTGGCCGCGCGTGCCGGCTCGCTCGCGCTCGCGGGGGCGGCGGCAGCGGCGGCCGCGCCGGCGGGCGGGTCGCTCGGCAGCTGCCGCCTCAGTCCGCGGCCATGATGCGCTCGCGCATCATCTGGCTGGCGCGGAAGGTGAGAACGCGGCGCGGCGCGATCGGCACCTCGACGCCGGTCTTCGGATTGCGGCCGACGCGCTCGCCCTTGTCGCGCAGCACGAAGGTGCCGAAGCCGGAAATCTTGACGTTCTCGCCGCTCGACAGCGCTTCGCACATCTTGGACAGGATCTGCTCGACGACACGGGCTGAATCGGCGCGCGAGAGGCCGACCTGCTTGTGCAGCGCCTCGGCCAGATCAGCCCGTGTCAGCGTGCCCGCGTCCGTCATGCTCGTCGATCCCCCGATTATGTCTTCGATTCCGGTGGTATAAAGCCCGGGCGCCTTTGTCGACTCGGCAGACGCACCCAAGACGGCACGCCTCAGTAGCGCAGCACCGCCGCGCCCCAAGTGAAGCCGCCGCCCATCGCCTCCAGCACCAGCAGGTCGCCGCGCTTGATCCGGCCGTCGCGCACCGCGGTGTCGAGCGCCAGCGGGACCGAGGCGGCGGAGGTGTTGGCGTGCTGGTCCACCGTCACGATCACGCGATCGGGCGACAGCGACAGCTTGCGCGCGGTCGCGTCGAGGATGCGCGCGTTCGCCTGGTGCGGCACGACCCAGTCGATGTCGGCCGGGGTCAGGTTGATGTCCTTGAGCGCCTCCGCCATCACCGCCGACAGGTTGGTGACGGCGTGGCGGAACACCTCGCGTCCCTTCATGCGCAGCTTGCCGACGGTACCGGTGGTCGAGGGTCCGCCGTCGACGTAGAGCAGCTCGTTGTGGCGCCCATCGGCGTGGAGCTTCGCCGCGAGGATGCCGCGCGCGTCGGGGCTGGACACGTCGTCGGCGCTCTCCTGCGCCTCGAGCACGATCGCGCCGGCGCCGTCGCCGAACAGCACGCAGGTGGTGCGATCCTCCCAGTCGAGGATGCGGGTGAACGTCTCCGACCCGATCACCAGCGCGCGGCGATGCGCGCCGGCGCGGATCATGCTGTCGGCGACCTGCACCGCGTAGAGGAAGCCCGAGCACACCGCCGCGACATCGAACGCGACGCAATCGTCGATGCCGAGCAGCGCCTGCACCTTGGTCGCGGTCGACGGGAACGTCTGATCGGGGGTGGCGGTGGCGAGGACGATGAGGTCGATGTCCTGCGCCGCCAGTCCGGAGGCGGCGAGCGCAGCCTTCGCCGCGTCGTAGGCGAGCGTGCCGGTGGTCTCGTCCGGGCCGGCGATGTGGCGGAAGCGGATGCCGGTACGCTCGACGATCCACTCGTCGCTGGTGTCGACCTGTTGCGCGAGTTCGGCATTGGAGACGCGGCGCGCGGGCAGTGCGGAGCCGGTGCCGAGCAGGACCGAGCGGATCATGCGGCAGCCTTCGCGTCGATGTTGCCCAGATCCTCGGCGATACGGCGCGCGAGGTCGGACTTCACCATCTTGGCGGCGTTGCCGATCGCGGTCGCGACGCCGATCTCGTTGGCGCTGCCGTGGCTCTTCAGCACCAGGCCGTTCAATCCGAGGAAGACCGCGCCATTGTGATTGTTGGGATCGAGGTGGTTGCGCAGCAGGTCGGTCGCGGGACGCGAGATCAGGAAGCCGATCTTCGAGCGAGCCGAGCTGGAGAAGGCGCGGCGCAGCAGGTCGGCGACGAAGCGCGCGGTTCCTTCCGCGGTCTTGAGCGCGATATTGCCGGAGAAGCCGTCGGTGACGATCACGTCGTGCTCGCCGCGCGACAGGCGATCGCCCTCGACGAAGCCGGTGAAGTCCATCGGCAGGTGGGTCGCGTCGCGCAGCATCTGCGCGGCGTCCTTGATCTCGCCGGTGCCCTTCTGGTCCTCGCTGCCGATGTTGAGCAGCGCGACGCGTGGGCGGTCGAGCTCGAGCACGATCCGCGCGTAGGCCGCGCCCATGACCGCGAACTGCGTCAGGTTGCGCGCGTCGCACTCGGTGTTGGCACCGAGATCGAGCATCACGACATCGTTGTCGCCGAGCGTCGGCAGCAGCGCGGCGAGCGCGGGGCGGTCGATCCCGGGCATGGTGCGCAGCGAGAGCTTCGCCATCGCCATCAGCGCGCCGGTGTTGCCCGACGACACCGCGGCACCGGCGCGGCCGCGCTTCACGCAATCGATCGCGACGCCCATCGACGAGGTCTTCGCCCGGCGTAGCGCCTGGCTCGGCTTCTCCTCGCCCGCGATCACGTCGGCGGCGTGGATCACCTCGGAATGCTGCGAGAGATTCGGGTGGCTGGCGAGCCCGGCGCGAATCGCGGGCTCGTCGCCGACCAGCAGGAAACGCAGGCCATCGTGAAGGCGCCGCGCGCGCGCGACACCCGCCAGCATGACCTCCAGCCCCTTGTCACCGCCCATCGCATCGATGGCGATCACGGAACTGTCGGACATGGACCCAGGCACTCCGTTGAAACGCAGGCGCGGACGATAAGGGTCCGCGTAGGTGCTTACGCCTCGACCGAGACGATCTCGCGGCCGTTATAGTGACCGCAGGCCGTGCACAGGTTATGCGGACGACGCAGTTCGCCGCAGTTCGGGCATTCCTGGAACGCCGCAACGGTCAGCGCGTCGTGCGAGCGACGCATGCCGCGACGTGAGGGAGTGGTCTTTCGCTTGGGGACGGCCATTTCGGCACCTTGATCAAAAAGTTACGTGTTGGATTCGCACCGTGCGGGTCGCCCCGACGGCAGGCACGACAGCCGGCCGCGGCAGGCAGCCGCACATCGGCACGCATCGCGAAGTGACGCGCCTATAGCGAATTCTGCCCGCGTTGCAACCGGGTGACGGCATGTGCGACGGTTGGCCGACCCAAGGGGAGGATGACCGATGCTGCTTTCGATGACGCTGACGATCGCCGCGGCGGCGGCCGCGATCAACATCTGGCTGGCGCTGCGCGTGTCGCAGCGGCGGATGAGCGCCAAGGTGATGATCGGCGACGGCGGTTCGGGTCCGTTGCAGGCCGCGATGCGCGCGCACGCGAACTTCGTCGAATATGCGCCGTTCGTGCTGATCCTGATTGCCGGGATCGAGCTGGCCGGCGGGTCGGCGACGTGGTTGTGGATCGCGGGCATCGTGTTCGTCGTCGGGCGGATCGCGCACGGTCTGGGGATGGACCGCGCGGCGCCCAATCCGCTGCGCGCGGGCGGGATCGCGGCGACGTGGCTGGTGCTCGCCGGGCTGGCGGCGTGGGCGCTGGTGCTCGTCTACGCGAGCGACCGCGGCACGAGCGACGCGATCACCACCGTATCGGTCGACGCGACCCGCGGGTAAGCGGGCCGGGTGAGCGGCGCGCGAGTCGGCCGCGGGTCGCGCGCGCCCGGTTCAGGCCGCGAGCGCAGCGTCGCTGACGAACATGTTATGGCGCCGCTCGTGCGCGAAGCTGCTGGGCTTGCCGTGGCCGGGGATGAAGTGCGTGTCGCCGAGCGGCCACAGCTTGGTGACGATCGACTCGATCAGCTGCTTGTGGTTGCCCCCCGGCAGGTCGGTGCGCCCGACCGAGCCCTGGAACAGCACGTCGCCGACCTGCGCGAAGCGTGAGGGCGCGTGATGGAAGATGACGTGGCCGGCGGTGTGGCCGGGCGTGTGGTAGACGTCGAGCGTCAGCTCGCCCACAGTCACCGTGTCGCCGTCGACCAGCCAGCGGTCGGACTCGGTGTTGACGCCGCGGATGCCCCATTGGCGACCGTCATCCTCCAGCCGCGCGAGCCAGAAACGGTCGTCCTCGTGCGGACCCTCGATCTGCACGCCCAGATCGTCGGCGAGCGGGCGCGCCTCGCCCGCGTGGTCGATGTGACCGTGGGTGAGCAGTACCTTCTCGACCGTGACGCCGGCCTGCGCGATCGCTGCCTTGATCCGCGGCAGGTCGCCGCCCGGATCGATGACGGCGGCGCGCATCGTCTTGGTGCACCAGATCAACGTGCAGTTCTGCTCGATCGCGGTCACCGGGATGATCGCGGCGCGCAAGGGAGGCGTGTCGGTGGTCATGGATCGTTTCTCACGTCGTTTGCCTCGTTGTGACAGAAGTGGGGGCCACGCGACACGGCAACAATCGCGGTTAATCCATGGCAGGGCGAGAGAAACCCGCGCCGGTGCGCTTGCCGGGTGCGAAGCGGGCGGGCATCACGCGAGTCGGATGCGGATCGAGCCCCCTTACGTCCTGCTGGACGACGCGCGCGACGGCGGCGCACCGGCGCGGCTGTACCGGCATCCGCGCGCGGTGGTGGAGGCGCACGACGCGAGCGAGATCGCGCCGATGCTCGCCGCGGTGCGCGCGCACACCACCGATCAGCGGGGCGCGGCGGCCGGATTCTTGTCGTACGAGGCGGCGGGCGCGTTCGAGGCGGCGGCGGTCACCAGCCGCGAGATCGACGGTCCGCTCGGCTGGTTCGGGCTGTTCGACGGGTACGATACGGTGGACGTGCCCGCGCTGCTGCCCGACGCGGCGGGGGCGTGGATCGGTGCGCTGGAGCCGCGGGTCTCGCGGGCCGACTACCACTCGATGTTCGCGCACGTGCAGGCGTTGATCGCGGCGGGCGACCTGTACCAGGCCAATCTGACGTTCCGCGCCGACATGGACGTAGCGGGCGATCCGCTGGCGCTCTACGCACGGTTGCGCGGCGCGACGCGCGGCGGATGGGGCGCGGTGGTGGCGACGGGACGCCAGACGTTCCTGTCCTTCTCGCCAGAGTTGTTCTTCGCGCTGGAGGGCGATCGCCTCACCTGCCGCCCGATGAAAGGCACCGCGCCGCGGCTGTCCGACCCGCATGCCGACCAGGCTGCCGCCGCCGCGCTGGCGCAGGATCCAAAGCAGCGCGCGGAGAATCTGATGATCGTCGACCTGATGCGCAACGACCTGTCGCGCGTCGCGGTGGCGGGCAGCGTCGCGGTGCCCGAGCTGTTCGCGCTGGAGCATTACCCGACCGTCCACCAGATGACCTCCACCGTCACCGCGACGCGGCGGCGCGGCGTGGACGCGGTCGACGTGCTGTCCGCGCTGTTCCCGTGTGGGTCGATCACCGGCGCGCCCAAGCTGCGCGCGATCCAGGCGCTGAGCGAGATCGAGGCGGACGCGCGCGGCGTCTACACCGGCGCGATCGGGCGGATCGACGCGAGCGGGGACGCGATGTTCAACGTCGCGATCCGCACGCTGACGCTGTCCGCCGACGGCGAGCGCGCGACGATCGGGCTGGGCGGCGGGATCGTCGCCGATTCGACCGCGGTGGCGGAGTGGGACGAGGCGCTCGCCAAGGGTGCGTTCCTCGCGAGCGGTGACCGCCGTTTCGACCTGATCGAGACGATGGCGTTCGATCCGATGGAAGGGATCGCGCTGGTCGAGCGGCACCTGTCGCGGCTGAAGGACAGCGCCGCCGCATTGGGTTTCGCATTCGACCGCCACGACACGCGCAACGAGTTGCAGGCCGCGACCTTCCGGTTGCGCGAGGCGTCGCGCGTGCGGATGCTGCTGGCGCGGAGCGGCGCGGTGTCGATCCAGGTGTCGCGGATGCCGCCCGCGCGCGCCGCGCCGCTGAAGGTCGCATTGGTGCCGCTCCCGGTCTCGCCGCGCGATTGGCGATTGCGGCATAAGTCGAGCGACCGCGCCTTCTACGACGACGCGCGGCGGCGGAGCGGGAGCGACGAGATGGTGTTCGCGCTGCCCGACGGCACGCTGACCGAGGGCAGCTACACGTCGTTGTTCGTCGAGCGCGACGGCGTGCTGCTGACGCCGCCCGCGGGCGCGCTGCTGCCCGGCGTGCTGCGTGCCGAGCTGCTGGAGACGGGCCGCGCGCGTGAGGCGATCCTGCGAGCCGAGGACCTGCGCGGCGGCTTCCTGCTCGGCAACGCGCTGCGTGGCCTGATGCCGGCGCGATTGGCGCGCGACCATCTCGCGGTTGCGTAACAAGCGTGCGCGTTCCATAGGCGCGCACGCATTTTCCGTACAGGAAGGGTTACGCCCGTGAAGACCTCCGCCGCGCTCGACCGCATCTCGCCCTCCCCCACGCTCGCGATTACGAGCCGGGTGATGGAGCTGAAGCGCGCAGGCGTCGACGTGATCGGGCTGGGCGCGGGCGAACCCGATTTCGACACGCCCGAGTTCGTGAAAGAGGCGGCGATCCAGGCGATCCGCGACGGTCGCACCAAATACACCAACGTCGACGGCACGCCCGAGCTGAAGGATGCGATCGTCGCCAAGTTCCGGCGCGATAACAACCTGACCTATACGCCGCAGCAGATCAGCGTGAACGTCGGGGGCAAGCATACCTTGTTCAACGCATTGGTCGCGACCGTCGAGGCGGGCGACGAGGTGATCGTGCCCGCGCCTTACTGGGTCAGCTACCCCGACGTGGTGCAGTTCGCGGGCGGCACGCCGGTGATCGTGCCCGCGGGCGCGGAATACGGCTACAAGCTGACGCCGGAGATGCTGGAAGGCGCGATCACGCCGCGGACCAAGTGGGTGATCCTCAACTCGCCGTCGAACCCGACGGGCGCGGCCTACACGGCCGACGAGCTGCGTGCGCTGGGCGCGGTGCTCGAGCGGCACCCGCACGTTTGGGTGTTCGCCGACGACATGTACGAGCATATCGTCTACGACGATTTCCGCTTCGCGACGATCGCGGAAGCCTGCCCCGCGCTGTTCGAGCGCACGCTGACGGTCAACGGCTGTTCCAAGGCGTACGCGATGACCGGGTGGCGGATCGGTTTCGCGGGCGGTGCGCCGTGGCTGATCAAGGCGATGGCGAAGCTGCAGTCGCAGTCGACCAGCAACCCGTGCTCGATCGCGCAGGCCGCCGCGGTCGCCGCGCTGACCGGCGACCAGTCGTTCTTGGCCGAGCGCGCGCGCGCGTTCCAGGCGCGGCGCGACCTGGTGGTCGGCATGCTCAACGAGGCGGAAGGGATCACCTGCCCGACGCCCGAGGGCGCCTTCTACGTCTACCCGAGCGTCGCGGGCGTGATCGGCAAGACTAGCCCTAAGGGCCTGCGGATCGAGAGCGACAGCGATTTCGTCGGCTACCTGCTCGACGACGCGCGCGTCGCGGCGGTCCAGGGCGTCGCCTTCGGCCTCTCGCCCGCGATGCGGATCAGCTACGCGACCTCCGAGGCGCTGTTGACCGAGGCGTGCTCGCGCATCCAGCAGGCGTGCGCCGCGCTGAAATAACTGCGACGACTATCCTCGCTCGGAAACGATCTATTTCGATCGTTGAAATACACTGACGCGACTGGCGACCCTATATCGCTGGCAGATGAACGGGTGAACCAGCAACGGTTCAGTCGCCACCGCCTAGACGATTTGCAGGAAACCAGTTCCGCACTGCGCGTTCGGCATGAACGGTGGGCGGTACGCGACAGGATGAATACCGATGCGCCTCTTCAAGACCAGTTTCTTCTGGCAGTTCGCCGGCGGTTTCGTGCTCGGCGCGGCGGGCTTGTTCGCGCTGCAGCCCGCTGAGGCCGGCGCGACGACGCACGCCCCCATGGCTCAGGCCACGCCGGTCGCGCGCTGACCCCTGGCGGTGGCAAGCCACTGACCTATATCAAGTAGATGACCCTTCGCCCCCTTCTCACCGCCGCGCTGATGCTCAGCGCCTGTGGAACCGCCCAGGCCGAGCGCGCGGTGCCGATCCCGGCCGCGGCGGTCGACGTGCCCGCGACCAAGGGCATGCAGACCGCGGTGCTCGCCGGCGGGTGCTTCTGGGGCATGGAAGCGGTGTTCGAGCACGTGCGCGGCGTCAAGTCGGTGACCGCGGGCTACGCCGGCGGTACGCGCGCGACCGCCAACTATTCGGCGGTGAGCAGCGAGACGACGCGCCACGCCGAGGCGATCCGCATCAGCTACGATCCGCGACAGGTCAGCTACGCGACGCTGCTGCGCGTCTATTTCTCGATCGCGCACGATCCGACGCAGGTGAACCGGCAGGGTCCGGACAGCGGCACCAGCTACCGCTCGGCGATCTTCCCGCAGACGCCCGACCAGGCGCGCGTCGCCGCTGCATACATCAAACAGTTGAGCAACGCGCACGCCTTCCCTCGCGCGATCGCGACCAAGATCGAGGGCGGCGCCTTCTTCCCGGCCGAGGCGTACCACCAGGACTTCTTCGACCGGAACCCGACGCACCCGTATATCGTGACGTGGGACAAGCCGAAGGTGGCGGCGTTCCGCGCTGGGTTCCCCAAGCTCGCGGTGTGATCGGCTCCCGCGCGCTCGACGACTATAGCGCGCGGGCTTCCTCGACCAGCATGACCGGCACGCCGTCGCGCACCGGATAGGCGAGCCCGGCCGCCTCCGACACCAGTTCTCCCGCTCCCCGATCGTAGCGCAGCGGCGTCCGCGTCAGCGGGCAGACGAGTCGTTCGAGCAGCCACGGGTCGAGCGCGGGCGGCTCTCCGGCCGTCGCCCCGCTCACTGGAGCGTCACCCGCTCGTCGCCGTCGTGGCGCCCGAAGAATTGCATCAACTGCACCAGCAGCTCGCAGCGGGCCGAGATGCCCTTGCTCTCCAGCAGCGCCTGTTTCGCCGCGACGTCGAACGGCGCGATCTGCGCGACGCCATTGACCAGCGCCGCGTCGTCCAATCGCCCGACCGAGTCCCAGTCGACCGCGTAGCCGAGCGACTCGGCGAAGCGCTTCGATTCGAGTTCGAGCGAGGAGCGCTCGCCCAGCGCCAGCGTCTGGTCGGCCTCGACCGGCAGCAGCTCGGCCTCGACCTGGCGGAACGCGGTGGAGACGTCGAGCTCGTCGGTCACGCGGAACAGCGCCACGCCCTCCAGGATCAGATTGTAGCGCCCGTCCTCCATCGCCTCGAACTCGGCGATCCGCCCGACGCAGCCGACGTCGAACAGCTCGGGATCGTCCGGGTCGCCGTCGGGGCGCGGCTGGATCATGCCGATGCGGCGATCGCGCGCCATCGCGTCAGACACCATCGCGCGGTAGCGCGGCTCGAAGATGTGGAGCGGCAGGTGCATGCCCGGGAACAGCAAGGCGCCCGGCAGCGGGAAGATCGAGAGCCGCGTGCGCGTCATCCGAACAGGATCGCCGACAGTCGGCGACGCTGCGCCGATACCCACGGGTCCTCCAGCCCGACGACCTCGAACAGCTTGAGCAGTTGCTGCCGGGCCGCGCCCTCGTTCCACGCGCGGTCGGCCGCGGTAATGTGGAGGAAATGGTCGGCCGCGGCGTCGCGGTTGCCCGCCGCCATCTGCGCGTTGGCGAGGTCGAAGCGTGCCTGATGATCGTCCGGGTTCGCCGCCACCGCGGCCTCAAGCGGCGCGAGATCGTCGACCGCCGGAGCCGAGCGGGCGAGCGCCAGTGCGGCGCGCGCGCGCTCGATGTCGGGTAGGCGGGCAAGGTCCTCGGGCAGCGCCGCGATCATCGCCTCGGCCTCGTCGGTCGCGCCGAGTGCGACGAGCGCGCGGACGCGGCCGGAGACGACCGCGTGATGCTCGGGCGCCATCTCGGCCAGCTGGTCGAAGATCGACAGCGCGCGCTCGGCGTCGCCGGAGGCGAGCACGTCCTCGCCCATCTGGACCAGCGGTTCGAGCTCGGCCTCCTGCGACTGCGCCTCGCCCTCGATCGGCAATTGGCGCAGCAACTGATCCAGCATCGTGCGCAGCTGCGACTCGGTCCGCGCGGACGTCAGGTCGGCGACCAGCTGCCCCTGGAACATCGCGTAGACGGTCGGGATCGACTTGATCTGGAATTGCGCGGCGATGAACTGATTCTTGTCGGTGTCGACCTTGGCCAGCACCACGCCCTTGTCGGCGTAGGCGGCGGCGACCTTTTCCAGCACGGGGGTCAGCGCCTTGCACGGGCCGCACCATTCCGCCCAGAAATCGATGATCACCAGCTTGGTCATCGACGGCTCGACGACCTCGCTGCGGAAGGTCTGAATGGCCTCTTTCTCGGCCGGTGACATGCCTAACGTCGCCAAGGGCTGCTCCTGTTCGTGCGCGCCCTTATGTGGGAACGGGGACGGGGATACAAACCCCCCGCCCCCGCTACCAACCTCAGAACGCGGCGGTTAGCGAGAAGACGACCTGCGACCCGGCGATGTTGCCGGTGCCGTCCTGCCCCTTGCTGAAGCTGGGGCGCAGATAGGCCGCCTCGCGGTTGGAGATGTCGGTATCGGTATAGGCGACGCCCACCGTCAGCGGCGTGCCCGGCACCGCGTAGTCGACGCCCGCCATCCAGTCGACGTACTCGCCGGTCGGCGCGACGCTGGTCGCGAACGGCCCCAAGCCGCTGTTTCCGTTGGAGAAGCCGACGTGCGCCTTGGCGGTCAGCCCGGTGCTCGGGATCGCGGTGCTGCCGTCCACCCACAGGTAGAGGTTGTCGTTCTTGTCGCCCGGATCGTCGTACACGCCCGCCGCCGCCGACGCGCCGTTGAAGTACCACGCGCCCAGCGCCTCCTGCTTGGGCGCGTAGGCGACGCCCGCCAGCAGGCTGACCGGGCCGATCGTGCCCGACACCTTGGCATAGGGTTCGATGAAGTCGGTGTTGTTGAACCCGCCGGGGTACATGTACCAGGTCGCGCCGACGTCGAGCGCGACGCCCTCGCTGAGCGTCGTCTTGTAGCCCGCGATCAGATCGAGCTCCATGTTGGCGCCGCCGAACGTGCCCCAGCCGGCGAGGTTCGACCCCCAGGTGCCGATATACACCCCGCTCTCGTGCGCGATCGTCAGGCCGCCTTGGATGGCGAGCTGCTCGTCCGATTGCGACACGCCGCGGAAGCGATAGTCGGAGACGAGCCCGACGCTGCCCGACACGGTGATCGGTTTCGGCGGCGCGGTTTCCTCCTGCGCCAGTGCAGGGGTTGCGAGGCCGGATAGGGCCAGCGCGGATAACAGAACGTACTTCATGGGAACCTCCTCGTTGTAGAGGCTCCTCCTGCTCGCGGGACGCACCGCTCTCACCCCAGGCTCCTAGCGTGATGGCGGGCGGTGCTGCACCTGCGAACGAAAAGCTATCCGCGCTCGCGCTTCACTTCAAGCAGCAACGTGCATTCAGTGCGACGCGGCGGTCAGTGTGGCGATCTTGCCACGCGCGCCGGTGATGTCGACCACGCCGCCCGACTGGCGACGACGCTGCAACCAGTCGCGCAGCATCTCCGCGCTGGTGTGGTCGGCGGCGCGCAGGTCCGACACGTCGAGCTTGACCGGCACGCCCGCGGGCGTGCGGTCGAGCGTGTCGGACAGCTTGGGCAACGTCAGGAAGGTCGCGGTGCCGTTCAGCGTGATGTCGTGGCGGTCGGCGCCGTTCTCGGTCACGTCGGCCTCGACCACGCCCAGCCGCAGCCGGCTGAGATGCGGAACGAGCTCCAGCGTGGTCAACGCAATGCCCACCAGCACGCCGGTCAGCAGGTCGGTGGTGACGACGGTGATCAGCGTCGCCGCCCAGATCAGCACCGGCAGGACTCCGTGGTCGCGCGCCAGATGCCTGGCATGATCTAGGCTGACGAGGCGGAAACCGGTGATGACCAGGATCGCTCCCAGCGCCGCCATCGGGATCTCGCGTAGCAGCCACGGCAGCAGCGCCACGAAGCCGAGGATCCACGCACCGTGCAGGATCGCCGACAGCCGCGTCGCCGCCGCGGCCTGAACGTTTGCGGACGAGCGCACGATCACGCCCGTCATCGGCAACGATCCCGCGAGCCCGCACAGCATGTTGCCGACGCCCTGCGCGCGCAGTTCCTTGTTGTAATCGGTGCGCACGCCGTCGTGCATCTTGTCGACTGCCGCGGCCGACAACAATGTCTCGGCGGAGGCGATGAACGCGATCGCGAGTGCCGCGGTCAGGATCGACGGGTCGAGCCACTGCGCCCAGAAACCGGCGGCGGGCGGCGACAGCGCCGCGGTAATCGACGCGGGGACCTGCACGCGCGCGACGTCCAGCCCGAGCGCGACCGCGAGCAGGGTGCCGGTCAGCACGCCGACCAGCGCGCCGGGCACCAGCCGCAGCGAGGCCGGTCGGAACTTCTCCCACCCCAGCATCGCCAGGATAGTCGACAGGCCGATCGCGAACGCGATCTCGGTCGCCTGGAGGTCGAACGGCGACAGGCCGAACAGCCGCGCGGGCGCCGCCGCGAGGTTCTGCAACCCGCTCGGCAGCGGCTTGGCGTCGAACAGGACGTGGAACTGCCCGGCGACGATCAGCACGCCGATGCCCGCGAGCATGCCGTGCACCACCGCGGGCGAGATCGCGCGGAACCAGCCGCCCAGGCGGAAGATGCCCGCGACGAGCTGGATCGCGCCCGCGAGCAGCAGGATCGGGCCGAGCGCGCTCAGACCCTGATCACGCACCAATTCGTAGACGATGACGGCGAGACCGGCGGCGGGGCCGCTGACCTGCAGCGGCGAGCCCGCGAGCATGCCGACGACGATGCCGCCGATGATGCCGGTGATCAGCCCCTTCTCCGGCGAGACGCCCGAGGCGACCGCGATGCCCATGCATAGCGGCATCGCGACCAGGAACACGACGATCGAGGCGGTGATGTCACGCGCGAGGAACTGGCGAGAGGGCACCGACACGCCCGGCCGGGCGACCACTTCGTGCTTCATCGCCCCAAACCCCAGACGTCAACCGCATTGCGAGCACGACCTGAAGCCACGAGCGACTCTCCCATTCTGTACGAATGTGAACGAGTATCAACCGCGCGTTGCCGTTGCTCGGCAGCAATGTGTTATTGTGTGTCGTTGTTTCTTTGTGTGTCTGCCGCTCAGGCCGGCAACGCGATGCACGCCTCCAATCCGCCCCCTGCGCGATTGGACAGCACCAGCGTGCCGCCCTCGTCCGCCACCGCCTTGGCGACTATCGACAGGCCCAGGCCGAAGCCCACGGTGTCGCGCCCGCGCGCGGGATCGAGCCGGACGAACGGTTCGAGCACTTCCTGCAGCTTGTCCTCGGGTATGCCGGGCCCGTCGTCGCAGACGCGGATCACCACCTCGTTGCTCGCCGCGCGCTGCTCCCGCGCCAACGTCAGCGTGACGCTGGTGCCGTAATGCAGCGCATTCTCGACCAAATTGGTCATCGCGCGCTTGATCGACAGCCGGCGCACGCGCAGTTCCAGGTGATCGGGCCCGTCGTACACCGCGTCGGCGCCGCGATCGGCGGCGTCGTCGATCACCGTCGCGCACAGCACCGCCAGGTCGACCATCGACGGCGCCTCGGGCTCGGCACCGCCTAGGAAGGCGAGCAGCGAGGTGATCATCGCCTCCATCTCGGCGACGTCGTGGAGGATCGCCGCGCGCGTGTCGTCGCGCGGCAGCGCTTCGGTGCGCAGGTGCAGCCTGGCGAGCGGAGTGCGCAGGTCGTGGCCGACCGCGGCGAGCGCCTGCGTCCGTCCCGCGATCAGCGCGCGGATCCGCTCCTGCATGTCGTTGAACGCGCTGATCACGCGCCGCACCTCGCCGGGTCCGTCGACCGCCACCGGTTCGACCGCGCCGCGCCCGACACGGTCGGCGGCGGCGGCGAGCATCCGCAGGGGGCGGAAACTGCGCCTGAGCGCGACCCCGGCGAGCACCATCAGCGCGATCGCGGGGAACAGAGCCAGCGCGATCCGCTCGGCCGTGAAGCTGATCCCGGCGAGCGGCTCGCGCGTGCGGAAATATACCCAGGACCCGTCGTTCAGCCGCATCCCGCCGGTCACCACCGACCGCCGCCCGGGCGACAGCAGCCGCAGCGTCAGCTGCGCGTCGCTCAAGCTAGGCTCCCACTCGATCACCTGGCGCTGCATCTCGTCGAGCGCGGGCGCGATCCGCGGCGTCGGATGCGCGGTAGGCGACCAGTTCAGCGCGTAGCGGTCTGTGGTGAGTTCGGCCGCCATCGTGCCGCGCTGCGCCGGCGTGCGCTCGTTGATCAGGCGACGGCTGATGACCAGGTGCTCGGCGAGCCGGTTGGCCTCGTCATCGCGCACCGCGAAGCTGCTGGCGCGCTCGTAGAGGATCGTGCTCGCGCCGAACTCGATCAGCAGCGTGATGAGCAGGATCGCGACGACCTGCCCCAGCAGCCCGAAGGCCGGGCGGCGGAGCAGCCGCAAATGCCTTTACTGACGCTCGACCGCGACGTTCAGCATGTAGCCGACGCCGCGCACGGTGACGATCGGGGCGGGCGTGCCCGCGCTGCCGAGCTTGCGGCGCAACCGGCTGACCAGCACGTCGATCGAGCGGTCGGAACTGTCGCCCAGCCGCGTGCGCGACAATTCGATCAACCGCTCGCGCGCGATCACGCGTTGCGCGTGGTCGGCTAGCACCACCAGCAGGTCGAACTCCGCGCCGGTCAGGTCGACGATCGCGCCCGTCGGGCTGGTCAGCTCACGCCTGGGCAGGTTGATCGTCCAGCCGTCAAAGGTCAGCACGCCCTGCTCGGCATTGCCCGCCAGCCGGTCCATCGGCGGGCGGCGCAGCACCGCGCGGACGCGCGCGACGAGCTCGCGCGTGCCGAACGGCTTGGCGATGTAATCGTCCGCGCCCAGCTCCAGCCCGACGACGCGGTCGGTCTCGCTCGCGCGCGCCGACATGAAGATGATCGGGACGTCGCTCTTCTGCCTGAGCGTGCGGCACAGGTCGATGCCGCTGGTACCCGGCAGCATGATGTCGAGCAGCACGAGGTCGACGGGCCCGTTCTCGAGCGCGAGCCACATCTCGGGCGCGGCGGAAGCGGGGCGGACGAGGAAACCGTTCTCCTGCAACGCACGCGCGGTCAGCATGCGAAGCGAGGGATCGTCCTCGACGAGCAGAATGGTCGGGGCGGTCATGGCGACAGCTGGGTATCCGCCACGTTGATCCCGGTCAATCGAGCCGGGTGGATCAATCAACCGCGACGGCGCTTCTCCCCGCGCAAAAAGATGCGGGCGCGCCAAATTGGCTATTGCCGGTGTCCGGGGCCGGTGCTAGTGGCGCCGCTCCCCGATCGGAACGGCCCGGCGCCGATCCGATCCGAAGGCGCCAGAGCGGGCGTAGCTCAGGGGTAGAGCACAACCTTGCCAAGGTTGGGGTCGAGGGTTCGAATCCCTTCGCCCGCTCCAGCGTGTTGCCGTGAAATAGCGGCGCTATTTCGCGTACCAGCAACACGCCCGGACGGCGGCGCACCGCGCCGATCGACGACGCGGCTTCGCCGCGGCGCGGCCGCGTACGACTCCCCGCGCCTCTCTACCCGCGCTACACCTACGCCATGACCCACGTCCCCATTCGAGTCGGCATCGGCGGCTGGACCTACGAACCGTGGCGCGGGAGCTTCTATCCGCCCAAATGGCCGATCAAGCGCGAGCTGGAATATGCCAGCCGCCACGTTTCCGCGATCGAGGTCAACGGCACCTTCTACTCTTCCTTCAAGCCGGCGACCTTCGCCGCGTGGCGCGAGACGACGCCCGACGGTTTCGTCTTCGCGCTGAAAGCATCGCGCTACTGCGTGACGCGCAAGGTGCTGGCGGAGGCCGGCGAGTCGATCGCCCGCTTCGTCGGGCAGGGCATCGTCGAGCTCGGCGACAAGCTCGGCCCGCTGTTGTGGCAGTTCGCCGCCACGCGACGCTTCGACCCCGACGATATTGCCGCCTTTCTTCAGCTGCTGCCGCGCACGCACGAGGGCATCGCGCTGCGTCACGCCGTGCACGTCCGTCACGACAGCTTCCTCGTGCCCGAGTTCGTCGCGCTGTGCCGCGCCGCGGGCGTGGCGATCGTCTACGCCGCTTCGGCCGACTACCCCGCGATCGGCGACGTGTCGGGCGACTTCGCCTACGTTCGGCTGGAAGACGCGCGCGAGGACGAACCCGCTGGCTACGCGCCCGCCGCGCTCGACCGCTGGGCGGACGCGGCGCGCACGCTCGCCGCCGGCGGCACGCCCGACACCTTCCCCTGCGTCGCGCCCGGTCGCGCCCCCGCCGTTCCTCGCGACACGTTCGTGTTCATGATCAACGGCGCCAAGGTTCGCGCTCCCCATGCCGCGATGGCGTTGATCGAACGCCTGGGCGCCGAACCGCAGCGTTGATCGTCCGGCGAGCGGACGACTCCAGCTTGCAGCCTAGCTAGTGCTCGACGCGTGTCCCAGCGGCATTCGATGTTGCTGCACCTGGACCAAGCCCGCCACCTCGCGAGTAGAAGTACCGACACTCAAACACCGCCTTTGCAGCGTCCAAGCGTTTTCACCCGACCCAACCGGGGCAGATTACAGGTAGTTACCCAGGTCGGCGGTCGGCGCAGGCTCCGGCGCGATCGTCGGCGCGGGCGCCTGGATCGCGACCGGCGGCGCCGCGGGCGGCGTGATCGGGCCGACGATCGCGGTCGTCTCGAGCTGATCGAGCGCGCGCTGCGCGTCGACGTAGCGCTGCGCCGCACTGGTCCAGCTCGCCGAGTTGACCGCGCCCGGCAGGCGCTTCGCCACCTCTAGCGCGCCCGCGACATTGCCCGCGTCGATCATGCGCCGGACCCGCGCGAGCCGGTCCGCGGGCAACGGCGAGGGCGTGCCCGCCTCGTGGATCACCACCAGGTTGCGCAACTCGGCGCCCACCCCCGCCCACCAGTCGCTCTCGCGCGCGACCAGCACGGGCGCGGCCGCGTCCAATCCCTGGCGCAGGTCCTCCAGCGTCACGGGATTGCGCGACGCGCGGATCACCGCCGCGGCCTCGCGCGGGTTGTTGGCGAAGCGCGCGCGCAATTGCTCCTCGAGGTACCCGAGCCCCAACCCGCGATCGATCGCGCGTCGCGCGGCAAAGGCGATCAGGATCGCCTCGGCGCGCGCCGCACGCGTTTCCGCATCCGCCGCGCTGGTGCCGAGCGTCGCCGCGCGCGCTTCCAGGCTCGCGATCTGCGCGGCGAGCGAGGTCTCGCGCTCCGACAAGGTCTGCGCGTCGATCGTGACGGCGGGCTGCGTCTGCTGCGCGGGCGCGCGCATGGGCTCGGTCGCCCGCGTCGGCGCACGGCGCAGCCAGCCCGGCTCGTCGCGGATCGCGAAGATCATCAGCCCCAGCCCGATCGCAATCGCGATCACCGCGATCAGCACCGCCGGCCCGATGCGCGAGCGTCGCGCGCTGTTGCCGAACGGATGGTCGTCACTCATGCGGCACACTATCCTCGTGCCCGCGGGTCCGGTCAATCGCGAGCAGCACCGCCGCCGCGACCAGCCGCGCGTCGCTCGGGTGTTCGGCGACCGCCACGCGCGACCAGCCCGTGCCCGCCACGCGCGCCACCGCGTCGCTCAGCGCCGCCACCCGCACCCGGTCGCGCGGCAGGTCCGCCGCCAGTCCAGCGAAGCGCGCCGCCGCGCGCGCGGAGTGGAGCAGCACCACGCCGTCCACCGCCGCCGCCAGCGCGTCGGGCGCGACGGCGACGGCCTCGCTGGCATAGACGATCGCGCGCGACACGTTCGGCAGCACGACATGCTCGCGCCCGGCGAGGTGGAGCAATCGCGGATAGACGCCCGCCGCCGCGATCGCTGCCGCCGCGTCGACCTGCCCCGTCACCGCGACGCGAAAACCCGCCGAGCGCGCCGCCGCCGCGGTCGCGGCGCCGACCGCCACCACCGGCAAGCCCGCCAGCGCGGCGAGGTTCGCGCCGCCGAACCGCACCGCATTTGCGCTGGTCAGCAGCACGGCGTCGAACCGCCCCGGGTCGGGCACCGCCCAGGCGAGCGCGCGTACCGCGAACAACGGCACGCCGATCGCCTCGACCTCCGCAGCCCGCAGCGACGCCACCGTGCGCGCGTTGCCCGGCTCGGGCCTGAGCACCAGCGCGCGCCGCA
>NZ_JBELMJ010000021.1:0-53070 GCF_042095875.1 Sphingomonas sp. | reverse complement strand
GGGTGCGCGGCCGGCGAGCCACAGCGCCGCCTTGACCGCGCCGCGCGCGAAGATCGAGCGGTCCTCGCCGCGGTGGCCGAGCTCGATCCGCTCGCCTTCGCCCGCGAAGATCACCTGATGGTCGCCCACCACGCTGCCGCCGCGCAGCGAGGAGAAGCCGATCGTCTCCTCCGTCCGCGCACCGACCAGCCCCGCGCGCCCGTCGACGCGCACCTCCGACAAAGGCGTGTCGCGCCCCGCCGCCGCCGCCTCGCCCAGCAGGATCGCGGTGCCCGACGGCGCGTCGACCTTGTGGCGGTGGTGCATCTCGACGATCTCGATGTCCCAGTCGGTGCCGAGCCGCGCCGCCGCCTCGCGCACCAGCACGCCCAGCAGCGTGACGCCGAGCGAGGTGTTGCCGGTCTGGAGCACCGCGATCCGCTCAGCCGCGGCGTCGATCAGCGCGTGGTGCGCCGCCGACAGCCCGGTGGTGCCGATCACGATCGGCGTGCCCGCGGCGACCGCGGCGGCGAGGTGCGGCTCGAGCGCGGCAGGGGTAGAGAAGTCGACCAGCACGTCCGACGACTGGGCGAGCGGTGCCGGGTCGCCGCCCGCGTCGACGCCCCCGGCGACGGTCGCGCCCTCGTCGCCGACGATGGTCGCAATCGCGCGACCCATGCGGCCGTTGCTGCCGTAGATACCGATCGAGATCATCGCGCACCCGCGGGTTGGAGCAGGAGGAGGGGCGGGCAGGGTAGCGCTGTCATGCCGCGCGCTATGCCACAGCGATGTGACACGAGCGACAGCGCCTGTGGGAAAAATCGTAGGAGGGACCCACGGCCGGAGCCAACCCGGCATCGTCCCGGACTTGATCCGAAATTCCGCTTTTCCGCAACATTCGGAGAGAAGCGGGACCTCGGATCAAGTCCGGGGTGACGAGCGGATTGCGTAATTGGATCCGCAACCAGCAGCGTCGGAACTCCGGACCGATCACACGCGCTGCGACGCTTGCACGGCGCGGCGCATCCGCTACCCGCGTCAGCCATGCCGCCCGAGGTTCTCCTGCCCGTCTTCGCGCCCTGGTTCGACATCGCCGGGCTGGCGCTGTTCGCAGCATCGGGCGCGCTCGCGGCGGCGCGGCGCGGGCAGACGTTCGTCACGCTCGCGTTCTTCGCGCTGATCACCGGTGCGGGCGGCGGCACGGTGCGCGACCTGCTGATCGGCGCGCCGGTGTTCTGGGTGCACGACGCGCGCGTGTCGGCGGTGTGCCTGGCCGCCGCGATACTGGTGTGGGTGACGCCCGAGCGCTGGTGGCGCGGCGCGGCGCTCGACTGGTTGGACGCGGTCGGGCTCGCCGCCTACGCGGTGTACGGCGCGGCCAAGGCGATCGGCTACGGCGTGCCGCCGCTGCCCGCCGCGCTAATGGGGGTGGTGACGGGCTGCGTCGGCGGGATCATCCGCGACGTGCTGGCGGGCGAGCCGTCGATCCTGATGCGGCCGGAATTGTACGTGACTGCCGCGGCGCTGGCGTCGGGGCTGTTCGTCGGGCTGCGCGTGTCGGGCGTCGATCCGCGCACCGCGGCGGTGGCGGCGGCGCTGATGGGGTTCGGCCTGCGTGCCGCCGCGATCCGCTGGCACCTGGCGCTGCCGGCCTATCGCGGGCGCCGCTAGCGTCAGCCGCCCCGCGGCTTGGTATAAGGCACGAACTGCCCGAGCGAGACGAACGGGCCCGGGATGCGCGAAGTGCGGTCGAGCAGGCGGACGATGTCGAGCCGGCAGAGATTGCTGCCGACCGTGCGCGTGACGAGCACGTCGTCGCGGTGCAGCCATCGCGCCCCGTCGCCGCGCGGTTCGTTGACGTATAGGCGCGCGCCGACGCGGTAGACGATCGCGCGCCCGGTCACGATCGTGTTGCCGGTGATGGTGGTGAGCGGCAGGCAGTCGATCGGCTTGCCCGCGACCCGCCCGGCAAGCAGCTGGCGCAGCTCGGCATTCGCGTCGGGGCGCGGTGCGGCGGTCGAGGACGTCGCCGCGAGCGCGATCGCCGCGGCGGTGAGCGAATACAGGAACGTGCGCATGTTCCACCTCTTATCAGAGGCTCCGTGAACGCGCGCTGACGCGTCCGGCTCCGCTCGCCCGCGTCTGGCAAGCGGAGCGGCTCGCGTCAGAGCCCGACCTTGGCGAGCAGCAGGTCGAGGAGTCGCAGGTCGCCGCCGCGCGCGACGACCGGGCCGGCGCCCGCGCATTCCAGGCACTGCGCGCGCACCGCCGCACCCGACAGCATCCGGCGCGCGTCGCCGATCGCCAGCGCGGCGAGCTGACGCTGCTGCCACGCCATCCGCGACATCAGGTCGCCCGACCCCATGCCGGCATCGTCGTCGTCGCTGTCGCGGTTGAACTGCCGCGCGATCTGCGCGGTGAAGCCGGGCTGCTTCTCCAGGTAGACGATCTCCTCCGGCTTGACCTTGGCGCGGCGCGCGGCCTCAGCGACCGCGTCCGACAGCGAGCCGAAGCGGTCGACCAGGCCGAGCTGGCGCGCAGGTCCGCCCAGCCACACGCGGCCCTGGCCGATCTCGTTGACGCGCGCGACCGGCAGGCGGCGCGACTGCGACACGCGGGTCAGGAACTGCATGTAGCCGTGCTCGATCGTCGACTGGATCACCGCGTCGATCACCGGGTTCGTGCCCGCCAGGATGTCGGGCTGCCCGGACAAGGGCGTGGTGCGCACGCCGTCGGTGGTGATGCCGACCTTCACCAGCGTGTTCTCGAACGTCGGGATCACGCCGAAGATTCCGATCGATCCAGTGATCGTGTCGGGTTCGGCGAAGATCACGTCGCCGGGCGTCGACACCCAGTAACCGCCCGACGCGGCGAGCCCGCCCATCGACACCACGATCGGCAGACCGCGCCGCTTGGCCTCGACCAGTGCGAGCCGGATCTTCTCCGACGCCAGCACCGAGCCGCCGGGCGAGTCGACGCGCAGCACGATCGCCTTCAGGTCGTTCTTCGCCAGCCCCTTGTAGATCTGGTCGGACACGGTGTCGCCGCCCGCGCTGCCGCCGCTCGCCTTGCCATCGACGATCGTGCCCGCGACCGTGACGATGCCGATCTTGCCGGTCTTGGGCAGCGGCTTGGCATCGACGAAGGCGTCGTAGTCGATCTTGTTGTAGAAGCCTGCCGCCTTGCCGTCGTCGCCGCCGACGATCTGCGCGACGCGGCGGCCGAACGCGACCTTGTCGCCCAGACGGTCGACGATCCCGCCGCGCAGGTTAGCCTGCGCGACGTCGCCGCCCGCCGCCTGCACCACCTGCGCGGGGTTGGCGAGCAGGGCCGCGACCTGCGCCTTGGGTCGCGCCTGCTGCACCGCGTTCCGCCACTGCTCGAACAGCCCGCCGTACAGCGCCTCGGACGCGGCGCGTGCCTCGGGGCTCTGGTCGGCGCGGATGTACGGCTCGACCGCCGACTTGAACTTGCCGACGCGGTAGACGTGCGCGTTGACGCCCAATTTGTCGATCAGCCCCTTGTAGTACAGCTGCGAGCCGCCCGGCCCGGAGAACAACGTGCCGCCCTGCGGGTCCATCCAGATCTCGCTCGCCGATGCGGCGAGGCGGTAGCCGCCGTCGGTATAAGCGATGCCCCAGGCGAGCACCGGCTTGCCCGCGCGCTTCACCTCGGCGAGCTTCGCCGCCACCTCGCGCAGCGCCGCCGGATAGGCGCCGCCGAAGCGTTCGAGGTCGACCACCACCGCCTTGACGCGGTCGTCGGTCCTGGCGGCGTCGAGCGCGCGGACGATGTCGCGCAGCCGGTACTCGCGCCCGACCTGCTGCCCGCTGAGCAGCTGGGTGAAGGTGACCTCTTCCGGCTGCTCGACGATCGGACCATCGAGGTCGAGCACCAGCGCGCCGTCCCGAATCGCGGGCGCGCGGCTGCGCGCGTTCAGTGCGGCGAACAGCGCGCCGAAGAACAGCAGCATCGCGACGAGCACCAGCGCGTCCTTGATGCCGACCAGCAGTTTCCAGGCGCCCTTCACCAGTCTCATGCGCGCACCAGCTTCATTGTCGTGATCCTCACGGAGCATCGGGCCCCTCGTAACCGGTGTTAGCCGGTCGTGTATGGTTGGAGCAATACGCTTCTACCGTGCCGCCCCGCTTCTCGGGACGCGCTTCTATGGCCAAGCCGTATCGAACCGCCTAACGGCGGCGCGATGCACGCCGGTCCCGTCACGCCCGCGCCGCTCGTCGAGCCGCGCCCCGCCGGCTGGCGCGACGAGCTGGTCGCGCTCTCTCGCCTCGCGGGGCCGCTGGTCGCGGCCAACCTGCTGCAAATGGCGGTGTCGGCGGTCGACGTGATCTTCGTCGGGCGGCTCGGCACGCTGGAACTCGCCGCGGCGACGATGGGCGTGTTCCTGTTCACGCTGCCGCTCTACGGGGTCATCGGCCTGACCAGCGCGGCGGCGCCGTTGATCGCGGCCGAGCTGGGTCAGCGCGCGCACGCGGTGCGCGAGGTGCGGCGCAGCGCGCGCATGGCCCTGTGGGTCGGCGCCGCGGCCTCGCTGCTGGTCATGACGATCCTGGCGAACGGCGAGCGGTTGCTGCTGCTCGCCGACCAGGACCCGCGCGTCGCCGAACGCGCGGGGCACTTCCTCGACATTCTTTTGTGGGCGGTGCTGCCCGGCGTGGCGGCGGGCGTACTGCGCACGGTGGCGGCCGCGCTCGGACGCGCGGGATGGGCGTTGATCGTGACCGCGCTGGCGCTCGCGCTCAGCATCCTCGTCAACTGGCTGCTCGTGTTCGGCAACGCCGGCTTCCCCCGGCTCGGGCTCGAAGGATCGGCGATCGCGAGCGTGGTCAGCACGACCGGCATGGTGCTCGCCTACGTCCTGATCTTCTTCGCCGATCGCCGGCTGCGTCGCTACCGCCTGTTCGGGCGCTGGTGGCGGCCCGAATGGAGCCGCGCGCGCGAGATCGTCCGGCTGGGCGTGCCGATCATGCTAACCTGGCTGTTCGAGGGCGCGCTGTTCGGCGGGGCCGCAATCCTGATGGGGTTGATCGGCGTGACCGAGGTCGCCGCGCACGCGGTCGCGCTCAACGTCGCCGCCGTCGCGTTCCAGGTGCCGTTCGGCGTCGCGCAGGCCGCGACGATCCGCGTCGGGCTGGCGTTCGGCGCGGGCGACCACGCCTGGGTGGCGCGCGCCGGGCGCACCGCGCTGGTGCTCGGCATCGGCTTCATGGGGGTGAGCGCGGTCGCGATGTGGCTCGCGCCCCGCCTGTTCATCTCGGCCTATATCGACGTCGACGCCGCGCAGAATGCGGCGGTGGTGCCGCTCGCGATGCAGTATCTCGCGGTCGCGGCGGTGTTCCAGCTCGTCGACGGCGCGCAGGCGGTGGCGGCCGGCGTACTGCGCGGGGTGCAGGATACGCGCGTGCCGATGCTGGTGGCGTTGTTCGGCTACTGGGTGGTCGGCTTCGGCACCGCGGCGGTGCTCGGCTTCGCCACGACGCTGGCGGGGACGGGCATCTGGATCGGGCTCGCCGCGGGGTTGCTGGTCGTGTCGGTGCTGCTGCTGTGGCGCTGGTCGGCGCGGGTGCGGCTCGGCCTGCTGGTGCCACGACCGGGCTGAAAAAAGGTTCCGAAAACCGCTCGCGTCCCCATTGACGGTCCGGAGCGCGCCACACATATGCCGTCTCGCTGGCACTCGCTCACGTCGAGTGCCAAATAAGTGTCATCAATCGAAAAGGGTTACAGCAATGAACTTTCGTCCGTTGCACGACCGCGTTCTCGTTCGCCGCGTTGAGGCGGAGGAGAAGACGGCCGGTGGGATCATCATCCCCGACACTGCCAAGGAGAAGCCGCAGGAGGGCGAGGTCGTCGCCGCCGGCACCGGCACCAAGGCCGAGGACGGCAAGGTCACCCCGCTCGACGTCAAGGCCGGCGACCGCATCCTGTTCGGCAAGTGGTCGGGCACCGAGGTCAAGGTCGACGGCGAAGACCTGCTCATCATGAAGGAATCGGACATCCTCGGCATCGTTGGCTGAGCGTTTCTGAACCTCCACTTCCTCCACTTCGCATTTTGAAAGGGTAGCCAACATGGCAGCCAAGGACGTGAAATTCGGCCGCGACGCGCGTGAGCGCATCCTGCGCGGCGTCGACATCCTCGCCGACGCGGTGAAGGTCACGCTGGGGCCGAAGGGCCGCAACGTCGTGATCGACAAGAGCTTCGGCGCGCCCCGCATCACCAAGGACGGTGTGTCGGTCGCCAAGGAAATCGAGCTCAAGGACAAGTTCGAGAACATGGGCGCGCAGATGGTGCGCGAAGTGGCCTCGAAGACCAACGACACCGCCGGTGACGGCACCACCACCGCGACCGTGCTCGCCCAGGCGATCGTGCGCGAGGGCATGAAGTCGGTCGCCGCCGGCATGAACCCGATGGACCTGAAGCGCGGCATCGACCTCGCCGTGGTCAAGGTGATCGAGGACGTGAAGTCGCGCTCCAAGCCCGTCTCGGGTAGCCAGGAAGTCGCGCAGGTCGGCATCATCTCCGCCAACGGCGACCGCGAAGTCGGCGAGAAGATCGCCGAGGCGATGGAGAAGGTCGGCAAGGAAGGCGTCATCACCGTGGAAGAGGCCAAGGGTCTCGACTTCGAGCTCGACGTCGTCGAGGGCATGCAGTTCGACCGCGGCTACCTGTCGCCCTACTTCATCACCAACCCGGACAAGATGACGGTCGAGCTGAACGACCCGTACATCCTGATCCACGAGAAGAAGCTGTCGAACCTGCAGGCGATGCTCCCGATCCTGGAAGCTGTCGTGCAGTCGGGTCGTCCGCTCCTCATCATCGCCGAGGACATCGAGGGCGAGGCGCTGGCCACGCTGGTCGTCAACAAGCTGCGCGGCGGCCTCAAGGTCGCGGCGGTCAAGGCACCGGGCTTCGGCGATCGTCGCAAGGCGATGCTCGAGGACATCGCGATCCTGACCAAGGGCGAGGTGATCTCGGAGGATCTCGGCATCAAGCTCGAGAGCGTCACGCTGGGCATGCTCGGCACCGCCAAGCGCGTCTCGATCGACAAGGACAACACCACCATCGTCGACGGTGCGGGTGAAGCCGACGCGATCAAGGGCCGCACCGAGGCGATCCGCCAGCAGATCGAGAACACCACCAGCGACTATGACCGTGAGAAGCTCCAGGAGCGCCTGGCGAAGCTCGCCGGCGGCGTGGCGGTGATCAAGGTCGGCGGTGCGACCGAGGTCGAGGTGAAGGAGCGCAAGGACCGCGTCGACGACGCGCTGCACGCGACCCGCGCCGCAGTCGAGGAAGGCATCGTCCCCGGTGGCGGCACGGCGCTGCTCTACGCGTCGAAGGCGCTCGACGGCCTGACGGGTGCGAACGACGACCAGACCCGCGGCATCGACATCGTCCGCCGCTCGCTCACCGCGCTGGTCCGCCAGATCGCGATGAACGCCGGCCACGACGGTGCGGTGGTCTCGGGCAAGCTGCTCGACGGCAACGACACCTCGCTCGGCTTCAACGCCGCGACCGACACCTACGAGAACCTGGTGCAGGCCGGCGTGATCGACCCGACCAAGGTCGTGCGCACCGCGCTGCAGAACGCGGCCTCGGTCGCCGGCCTCCTCATCACGACCGAGGCGACCGTCTCCGAGGTGCCCGAGGACAAGGCAGCGCCGGCGATGCCGGGCGGCGGCATGGGCGGCATGGGCGGCATGGACTTCTGATTTCGGTCGGGGGCAGCGCGCTGCCCCCGACACGAAATCGGAACGGCCGGCGGGTCGGCTCAGCCGAACCCGTCCGACGCCCAGCAGCGGGTTTGCCGCTGCCAGCACGAGAAAGAGGGCCGAGCGGAGCGATCCGCCGGCCCTTCTTTTGTTGGGTCGCCGCGTGTATCTTGCCGCAAATGGCCACCGAACCATCTGAGCGTCTGCTGACCGCGCAGGAGTTCCTGCAGATCGACTTCGGTGCCGATCTGAAGGCGGAACTCGACGATGGCAGCATCCGCATGATGGCGGGCGGCACGCGCGAGCATGCGCGTGTCCAGGCCAACGTGCTCGCCTATCTGCGTGGCGCGCTTCGAGGATCGGGCTGTCGTCCGTACGGCTCCGATATGGCCGTGCAGACGCATGAACGCGGCGTTCGCTACCCGGATGTGACCGTTGATTGCGGCACCGGTACCGACGCCGACTCGGATAAACTGCTTCGTGATCCCCGCGTCATCGTCGAGATACTCTCGCCGTCGACGCGTGACATCGACCTACGGGTAAAACGCGCCGAGTACCGTGACTTGCCGGGCGTGGCCGCGATCGTGTTCATCGACCCGCATGCCGAGACGTCATCGATCAGTCGACGGCTGGAAGGAGCCTGGGTCGAGACGTTGTTCGCCCGTGCCGACGTCGACCTGCCCGCGCTCGACCTGTCGATCCCGCACGACGAGATCTTCGCGCGCGACTGAATGCGCGCTCGTGCGTTCGGCGGCGCATGAGCAACCGCATACCCCTCGACGGCAAGATCCTCGGTTTCGGCCCCATGCTTCCGCTCGTCGCGGCGGGCATCGGCGCGTGGACGCTGCCGGGAAGCTGGCCATTCTACGCAATCCAATGCGCGGTGATCTGGGCCGCGCTGATCCTCGCCTTCGTTGCTGGCGTCCGGCGCGGCTACGGCTTCGGCAATCCGTCGGCGTCGAAGCCGGCGGACATCGCGGCGGCGATGGCCTATTTCTCGATCGCCGTCCTGTCGCTGATCGTGCCGTTCACCACCATCTCGCTCGCGCTGCTCGCCGCGGGCTACGCGTTCGTCGCGCTGCTCGATCGCCGTGCCGGCCGGCGGGGCAATGCTCCAGCCTATTTCGCGAAACTTCGCGGGCCGCAGTTCCTGCTCGGTTGCGCCGGGCTCGCCGCCTGCTGGGCGTGGCTGATGCGCTGAGCATCCGCCAAGCCCGCTCAGGTCAGCGCCGCTTCATCTCTTCCTGCAGCAGCTTGACGTCCTGGCTGCGGCCGCGCGGCAGAATCAGGATGTCGTTGCCGCTCGCGACCACGATCAAATCCTCGACGCCGACCATCGCGATCCGCGCGCCGTCGCTGCGCACCAGGCAGTTGCGGCTGTCGAGCACGACCGCGTCGCCGTTCACGACATTGCCGTGCTCGTCATTGTCGGCGATCGCGTGCAGTGCGTCCCAGCTGCCGACGTCGCTCCACCCCATCGCGACCGGCACCACCGCGACGCGCTCCGCCTTCTCCATCACGGCATAGTCGATCGAGTCGGACGGCGAGGCCTCGAACGCTGCGACCTCGGGGTAGACGCGCGTGCCGTCGCGCCTCGCGCGCTCCATCGACGCCTTCGCGGCGGCGAGGATGTCGGGCCGGAACTCATTGAGCGCACGTAGATAGGCATCGGCGCGGAACAGGAAGATGCCGCCGTTCCACGCATGATCGCCGCTCGCGATCATCGACTCGGCCGCAGCGCGCTGCGGCTTCTCGACGAAGCGCGCGACGCGGTGGACGCCCGCGGCGACCTCCTCGCCGACCTTAATGTAGCCGTATCCCGTTTCCGGCGCGTCGGGCGTGATGCCAAAGGTGATCAGCCAGCCGTCCTCCACCAGTGGCAACGCGGCGTGGATCGCGGCGTGGAACGCTTCGCGATCCAAGATGACGTGGTCGGACGGCATCACCAGCATCGGCGCGTCGCCGGCCGCTTCGAGCGCCGCCAGCGCGATCGCCGGAGCGGTGTTGCGCCCCGCGGGCTCCAGAATGATGGCGTGCGGCGTCGGTTGCAGCAGCGCGAGTTGCGCCTCGACCTGCTCGGCGTGCGCCGCATTCGCGACCACGATCGGCGCAGCGAAGGCATCGCCGTGCGCGCGCGCCGCGGTCAGTTGCAGCATCGTCTCGGTCGCGGTCAGCGCCAGGAATTGCTTGGGCCGCTCGGGCCTGGACATCGGCCACAGACGCGTTCCCGATCCGCCGGACAAGATCACCGGCACAATTGCTGACACTGATTGGTCTCCTTACCCCCCGGTTGCCGATTCCGGCACCGCCTGCGTAACGACCTTAGTGCTACAAAGCTCCGGCGTTCAGGGAATCTTTGCCAATTTGCGCGACAGCGTGTCGGCAGAGCTTACAACGGCAGGGTCGGCGCCTCGATGACGCGGGTGTTCAAACATTACGTACCCAATGCGGCGCTGCTGCTGGGGTTGCTCGACTTCGTGCTGCTGCTGCTGGCGGCGGAGGCCGGGTGGCAGCTGCGCGCGTGGCAGATCGGCATGGATGTCGACTCGATCGTCACGCGGGTACCGCAACTGCTGTCCTTCGCGCTGCCGCTGGAGGTTTCGATGATCGCGGTCGGCGCCTACGGCGTCCACGCGTTCGAATCGTGGCGGTTCGCGACCGCGCGGTTGCTGGTCGCGGTGTCGCTCGGCATCATCTTCCTGTCGGTCATCTTCTTCCTGGTGCCGGCGATCACCTTCTGGCGCTCCAACCTGCTGTTCGGCATGGTCTTCGCCGTGGCCGGGATGGTCGCGGTACGCTTCGCCATCGGCAGCTTCATCCGCGGCGATGCGCTCAGGCGGCGGGTGCTGGTGCTGGGTGCGGGACGTCGCGCGGCCAGGCTGGGCGAGCTCGCCGCGCGACCGCGCGCGAGCTTCGTGGTCGCGGGCTACGTCGCGATGGGCGAGCCGAGCACGATCGTCCCAGGCGCGGTCGGACGCGACGCGATCGACAATCTATCCGATCACGTGCTCGCGCTCGACGCGACCGAGGTGGTGCTCGCAATCGAGGAGCGGCGCAACGCGCTGCCCCTGCGCGACCTGCTGCGGGTCAAGACGACCGGCGTCGGGGTGATCGACTATTCGACGTTTCTGGAGCGGGAAACCGGCCGGATCGACCTGGACAGCGTCAACCCGTCGTGGCTGATCTTCTCCGACGGCTTCTCGTCCGGGCGCATGCTGTCGAGCGTCTCGAAGCGCGCGTTCGACATTGCAGCCAGCCTGCTGCTGCTCGCCTTCGCGCTTCCGGTCATCCTGGTCACCGCGGTCGCGATCAAGCTGGAGAGCGCCGGCCCCGCCTTCTACCGCCAGCGCCGCGTCGGGCTCTACAACCAGTCGTTCGACATCCTGAAGCTGCGCTCGATGCGGCAGGATGCCGAGGTCGCCGGCACCGCCGTCTGGGCGGCGGAGGACGACCCTCGCATCACGCGCATCGGCAAGTTCATCCGCAAGGTCCGCGTCGACGAGCTGCCGCAATGCTGGAGCGTGCTGAAGGGCGAGATGAGCTTCGTCGGTCCGCGTCCCGAACGCCCGCAGTTCGTCGCCGACCTGGAACGCGAGCTGCCCTTCTACGCCGAGCGTCACATGGTGAAGCCGGGGATCACCGGCTGGGCGCAGATCAACTATCCCTACGGCGCGTCGATCGAGGACGCACGGCACAAGCTGGAATACGACCTCTATTACGCCAAGAACTACACGCCCTTCCTCGACCTGCTGATCCTGCTGCAGACGCTGCGCGTCGTGCTGTGGCCCGAGGGCGCGCGCTGAGGTGACGGGCGCGGCGTTCGTCATTTGGCTGCACGGGCTCGCGGCGCTCCTGTTCTGCGGCGCGGCGCTGATGGAGGTGCGGCGGCCGGTCGGCTTTGTGCCGCGCTGGTCGCTGCTGCTGGCGCTGGGGCTCAGCGCATTGTGGGCGCTCGGCGTCGCAGGGATCGGCGAAGCCGAGGTGCCGGTGCGCGTGACGCAGGTGGCGCGCAATCTCGCCTGGGTCGCCGTGCTTTTCACCATGACGGCCCCGCGGGCACGTCGAGTCGGCTATCGCAGCGGCGCCTATCTCGCGACGGCGCTGTGCCTCGTGCTGGCGGGCGCGGTCGCGGTGGCGCAGCCGGCGTTCGCATCGGGCGCGAACCCCAGCGCCGCCGAGGCGACGTGGCGGGTGTTGCGGCTGTTGTCGACAATCGCCGCGCTGGTGTTGCTGCACCGACATGCCGCCGAGACACGCGACCGGATCGGCGGTGCGCAGCAGATGCTGATCGCCACGATGGGCGTGATGTGGGCGGTCGACCTGCTCGTGCTCGCGCTGGCGCATGCGACGGGCGCGTGGACGGAGGACCTAACGATCCTGCGCGGGTGCGCGACGGTTCTGGTGGCGGTGATGGCGCTGATCGCGATCAGTCGGCGCGCCGACCGATCGCTGCGCGTGTCGCGCGGCGCCGCGGCGCAGGCGATGCTGCTGGGCGCGGGCGCGCTGTACGTCGTTGCCGCGACCGCCGCGACCGGTCTGCTGGGGCGGGTCGGCGGCGAGCACGCGCGCGTCGTGCAGGCCGTATTCGTGTTCGGCACCGGCGCCGCGGTGCTGACGATCGTGACGACGCCGTGGCTGCGCGCCTGGTCAAAGGTGATGGTCGCCAAGCACCTGTTCAGCCACCGCTACGATTACCGCGCGGAGTGGATGCGCTTCACCGACACGCTGGGCGTGTCGGGCGAGGACGCGGCCCCGCTGCCGCTGCGCATCGTCCAGGCGGTCGCCGACCTGACCGCATCGCCCGCCGGGCTGCTGCTCTACGCGACGCGCGACGGGATGGTCGCGGGGCCGGCGTGGCGCTGGGACGAGGCGCCGGCCGCTGCCGCACCGTTGGCGCTAGAGGCGTACCTGCGTCGCACCGGTCGCATCATCGACCTCGATTCGTGCCGCATCGGCGAGGCGCCGCCGGAGGAGATCGCCGCCTTACCCGAGTGGCTGCGCGCGCGCGCGGAGGCGTGGGCGATCGTGCCGCTGCTGCGCGCCGACGCGCTGATCGGCGCGATCGTGCTGGCGCGGCCCCCGGCGACGCGCGCGCTCGACTGGGAGGATTTCGACCTGCTCGGCGCCGCGGGCCGGCAGGCGGCGAGCTACCTGGCAGAGGAGCGCGCGCAGGCCGCGCTCGCCGACGCGCAGCGGTTCGACGAATTCAATCGCCGCTTCGCCTTCATCATGCACGATCTGAAGAACCTCGTCAGCCAGACCGCGCTGGTCGCACGCAATGCGGAGCGCCACGCCGACAATCCGGCGTTCCGCGCCGACATGGTCGCGACGCTGCAGGACACGTCGCAGCGCATGACCGCGCTGCTCGCGCGGCTGGGGCAGCACACCGCACCCGCGCACCTGGCACCCGGCCCGATCGACCTGTTGCAGCTGGCGCGGCGGATCGCCGACGGGCGACGCGCGCAGCATTCGGTCGAGGTGAGCGGCGCCGGCGCGGTCGCACTCGCCGACGCGGCGGCGGTGGAGACGATGATCGGACACCTGGTGCAGAATGCCGTCGAGGCGAGCGCCGCCGACGCGCCCGTCCACCTTCACGTCGTCGCCGTCGATGACCGGGCGATCGTCGAGGTACGCGATCGCGGCTGCGGCATGGCGGCGGATTTCCTGCGCGATCAGCTGTTCCGCCCGTTCGCGTCCGCGAAGCCGGGCGGGTTCGGGCTCGGCGCGTTCGAAGCGCGGCAGATAGCGGAGCAGATGGGTGGCAGCATGACCGTGACGAGCCGAGAGGGCGAGGGCACCTGCTGCCGCGTCGCGCTGCCGATCGCCCCCGCGCTGGAGCAGGTCGCGTGAGCGACGCGTCCGATGGCGCCAAGCGCACGCTGCTGATCGTCGAGGACGACGCCGGGCTGCAACGCCAGTTGCGCTGGGCGTACGAGGGTTACGAGGTGGTCGTCGCCGGCGACCGCGCGAGCGCGCTCGACGCGGTGCGCGCCTCCGAGCCGCAGGTCGTGACACTCGACCTCGGCCTGCCGCCCGATCCCGACGGCGCGTCCGAGGGCCTGCGCGCATTGTCCGAGATCCTGGCGCTCAAGCCCGATACCAAGGTGATCGTCGCGTCGGGCAACGGCGCGCGCGAGGCGGCACTGACCGCGATTGCGGGCGGCGCGTGGGATTTCTACAGCAAGCCGATCGACATCGACGCGCTCGGCCTGATCGTGTCGCGCGCGTTCCACGTCCACGCGCTGGAGGCGGAGAACCGCCGGCTCGCCGCGCGCGGGGGGGCGGCAGGATTGGGCGGCCTCATCACCGCCGCGCCCGAGATGCTGCGCGTCACCCGCACAATCGAGCGCGTCGCGCCCGCCGACGTGTCGGTCATGCTGCTGGGCGCGAGCGGCACCGGCAAGGAACTGCTCGCGCGCGGGCTGCACGACGCCAGCCCACGCCGCGACCAGCCGTTCGTCGCCATCAACTGTGCCGCGATCCCCGAGACACTGCTGGAAAGCGAGTTGTTCGGGCACGAGAAGGGTGCGTTCACCGGCGCGATCAAGACCACCGCGGGCAAGATCGAGTCGGCGGGCGGCGGCACATTGTTCCTCGACGAGATCGGCGACGTGCCGCTCGCGTTGCAGGTCAAGCTGCTGCGCTTCCTGCAGGAACGCGTGATCGAGCGGCTCGGCGGGCGGCGCGCGATCCCGGTCGACGTGCGGATCGTCTGTGCGACGCACCAGGACGTCGACGCGATGGTCGCCGACGGTCGCTTCCGCGAGGACCTCTACTACCGGCTGGCGGAGATCGTCGTGCGCATCCCCGCGCTCGCGGAGCGCAGCGGCGACGCGGCTCTGCTCGCGCGCCACTTCGTCCAGCAGCACAAGAAAATGCTCAACCCGGCCGTCCACGGGCTCAGCCCCGACGCGACCGCGGCGATCGACGCGTGGAGCTGGCCCGGCAACGTCCGCGAGCTCGAGAATCGGGTCAAGCGCGCGGTCATCATGGCGGAGGGCAAGTACGTCACCGCCGCCGACCTCGATCTCGCCACCAGCGACGACGCGCTGCCGATCAACCTGCGCGCCGCGCGCGAGCGGGCCGATCGCCGCGCGATCACGCGCGCGCTGGCGCAGGCGGACGGCAACATATCGGGCACCGCGCGGTTGCTCGGGATCAGCCGGCCGACCCTATACGACCTGCTCAAGAGCTACGACCTGCATGGCTGACATGGGTGCGACCTATCCATTGCTCCGCGGCCGGCGCAGGCGGCGGCGTGCGAGCTGGCCGGGCACCGCGGCGTTGCTGCGGCGCCGCGGTGCGCGTGCGGCGCTGGTCGTGTTTCTGTTCGCGGCACTGGTGCTGGCGCTGCTGACGCTCGCGCGCCGCGCCGACGTGCCCGATGCCACGATGTCGATGCGGCGGGGCGCAGAGGCACTCGCCCGCGCCAATTACTCGGCCGCGCGCAACGAGTTTATCGCCGCGGTCAGGGCGGAGCCGGCCAACGCCGCGGCGCAGCGCGCGCTCGCCGAGACCTATCTGCTGCTCGAGAACGGTGTCGCAGCGCAGGGCGCGATCGACCGCGCGCGCAGCGCGGGTGTGCCAGCGTCCGAGCTCCACCACCTGCGCTCCGCCGCGCTGTTGCTACAGGGCGACGAGGATGGCGCGATCGCGGAGGCTGACCGCGCAAGCGGCCGCTTCGTGCCCTTCGCGCAGCGTGCCAAGGCGCGCGCGCTGGCGGCGCAGGGTGACCGTGCGGCGGGCGCCGCGCTGCTTGAACAACTGCTCGCGCGCGACCCGAGAGACGCGGGCGCGTGGGGCGATCTCGGCCGCGTCCGGCTCGACATCGGCGACGTCGGCGGGGCCACGCTGGCGGCGCAGCGCGCGCTGGCGCTCGACCCAAACAACCTGGCGGCGCTGGTGCTGCGCGGCGAGCTGGTCCGCAGCCAGTACGGGCTCGTCGCGTCGCTGCCGTGGTTCGAGGCGGCCTTGTCGCGCGACGCTTACTATCATCGCGCGCTGATCGAATACGCCGGGACGCTGGGCGACGCCGGGCGCAGCGTCGACAGCGTGGCCGCTGCGCGGCGCGCGCTGGCGGCGCGCCCCGGCGATCCGCAGGCATTGTACCTGATGGCGGTCGTCGCGGTCCGCGCGGGCGACATGGCGCTGGCGGGGGCGCTGCTCGACCGGTCGAGCGGCGGGCTGG
This sequence comes from Sphingomonas sp., assembly GCF_042095875.1. Lineage (GTDB taxonomy): Bacteria > Pseudomonadota > Alphaproteobacteria > Sphingomonadales > Sphingomonadaceae > Sphingomonas. The sequence continues at coordinate 37,172 of NZ_JBELMJ010000021.1, read as the reverse complement.
ACGGACTGCCGGGCGGATTGCTGCTGTCGGGCGGCGTCGATTACGCGAACGGCCGATTCGAGCAGGCGGCAGTGAAATGGCGCGCACTGCTCGGTGCGCAGCCGATGAACCTGGCGGCGCGGCGCCTGCTCGGCGCGGCGCTGCTGCGCTCGGGCGACGCGAAGGGCGCGCTCGACGTGCTGCGTCCCGCCGCGCTGCGCGACGACGCCGACAGCTACACGCTGACGCTGGTCGCGCGCGCGTTCGAGGCGCGTGGCCTGCGCGATTGGGCCGCGCGCTTCCTCGACCGTGCGGCGAAGCCCGCCGCGCCCCGCGCCGCGCCGTTCGGGCAGGACGACGACACGGGCGTGCTCGCCAACGCGGTCAACGACGCGCCGGACGATCCCGCGGCGGCGGTCGCCTTCATCCGCGGGCTGGTGGAGCAGGGCCGTTTCGTCGAGGCGATCGGCGCGAGCGAGCGGCTGGCGCGCGCGTCGCCGGGCGCGCCGTCGGCACAGCTGCTGCTGGGCGACGTGCAGGCGGCGGCGGGGCGCTTCGCCGCCGCCGCGCCCGCTTATGCGCGCGCGGCCGACCTCCGCTTCGACGCGCCGGTGTTGCTCAGGTTGGTCGAGGCGTGGGTCCAGACGAACAAGCGCCAGCAGGCGGCCGAGGCGCTCGCGCTCTACCTCGCGCAGAACCCGCAGTCGGTGATCGCGCGTCGGCTGCTCGCCAATGTGCAACTCGTGTCGGGCGATTTCACCGGCGCGGTCAGGACGCTGGAGCAGCTGCGCGGCGAGATCGGCGACCGCGACACGCTGGTGCTCGCGCAGCTCGGCTATGCCTATACGCAGGCGGGCGATCCGCGCGCGGCGCTGCCGTTCGCGCGCGCGGCCTACCGCCTGTCGCCGATGAGCTCGGCGGCGAGCGACGCCTACGGCGCGGCGCTGTTCGCGAGCGGCGACACGCTCGCGGCGCTGCAATTGCTGTCTAAGGCGGTGCGGCTGGCGCCCGAGAATGCGGGCATCCGCTGGCATAACGCGCAGGCGCTGGCCGACGCCGGACAGGTGGCGGCGGCGCGCGCGGCGATCGGCATCGCGCTCAGGGACGTGCGGTTCGGCGAGCGCGCGGCGGCGACCCAGCTGCTCGCCATGCTTACCAAGTGACGCTCCGATACCTCCACGCGCCAACGCGAAACGATTGAGCGCGCGGTCGCCGCGCGTATAGCGGGGCGCATGGACGACGCCCTGACCCGGATCGCCGCCGCGCTGGAGCGGTTGAGCCCGCCGCCGCCCGCCCCGGCCGACCCGCTGGCGCATCCCGCCTACGTGTGGCGGGGCGGCGTGCTGGTCGCGGCGCGCGACTTTCGCCCGCTGCCACTCGACATGCTGCGCGGCGTCGACGCGCAGAAGGATGCGCTGCTCGGCAACCTCGAACGGCTCGCCGCCGGCCACGCCGCGCAGGACGTGCTGCTGTGGGGCGCGCGCGGGACGGGCAAGTCGGCGCTGGTCAAGGCGAGCGTGGGCGCGGTGCAGGCGGCCGGCGGCGCGCTCGCGCTGGTCGAGGTCTCGGCGGACCGGCTCGACACGCTGCCGCGCTTGTTCGACGCGATCGCGGGCGTGCGCCGCGCGTTCGTGCTGTTCCTCGACGATCTCGGCTTCGACGCCGCCGCCGACGCGCGCACGCTGCGCTCGCTGCTGGAAGGCGGGGCGGAGGCGCGGCCGGCGAACGCGCGGCTGGTGGTCACCTCCAACCAGCGCCACCTGCTGCCGCGCGACATGGGCGCGCAGGAACGCGCGGTGAACGCACGCGACGTCGCCGACGACCAGCTCGCGCTCGCCGACCGCTTCGGGCTGAGCCTGGGGTTCCACGTCGTCGATCAGGAGCATTACCTCCAGATCGTGCGCGGCTACGCCGAGGCGTACGCGCTGCCGTTCGAGCCTGCGGACGCGGTGCTATGGGCGACGCGGCGCGGTGCCCGCTCCGGCCGCGTCGCTTGGCAGTACGTCGTCGACCTCGCCGGACGCGCGGGCAGGGCGCTCTAGGCGCCGGAGCCTACCCCAGCGCTTCCACCTGCTCGGCGAGGTCGAGCCAGCGCAGCTCGGCCACGTCCTTCTCTTCGCGCAGGCTGCCGATCTCGCGCATTAGCCGGTCGAACTGCGCGGGATCGCGCGCGTACAGGCCGGTGTCCGCGAGCAGATCCTCCTTGCCCGCGATCTGCGTGTCGATCTCCTCGATCCGGCGCGGCAGCAGCTCGTAATCGCGCTGGTCCTTGTAGCTCAGCTTGACGCGCGTCGGCGGCGGGGCAGGGGGTTCGGCCGTCGACTTCGCCGCGGCGCGCTTCGCCTCGGCGCGCGGGCGGCGCTTGGCCACCCAATCCTCGTACCCGCCCGCGACCACGTCGACGTGACCGGTGCCGTCGAGCCCGAGCGTCACCGTCACCGTGCGGTCGAGAAAGTCGCGGTCGTGGCTGACGATCAGCACGGTGCCGTCGTAATCCGCGATCACCTCCTGCAACAGGTCGAGCGTCTCGAGGTCGAGGTCGTTGGTCGGCTCGTCCATCACCAGGAGGTTAGAGGGCCGCGCGAACTCGCGCGCGAGCAGCAGGCGCGAGCGCTCACCACCCGACAGCGTCCCGACGCGCGCGTCGACCATGTTGGGATCGAACAGGAACTCCTTCAGGTAGCCGTGGATGTGCTTGCGCGTGCCGAGCACGTCGATCCACTCGCCGCCGTCGGCCAGCACGTCGCGCACCTTCTTCTCCGGCGCCATCAGGCTGCGCTGCTGGTCGATGACGATACCGTCGAGCGTTCGGGCGAGCTTGACCGTGCCGGCATCGGGCTGGAGCTCGCCGGTCAGCAGCTTGAGCAGCGTCGACTTGCCCGCTCCATTGCTGCCGACAATGCCGATCCGGTCGCCGCGCGTGACGCGCAAGGTTAGGTCGCGGATGATCGCGCGCTCGCCGAACGACTTGGACACGTGCTCGGCGTCGATCACCACCTTGGTCTTGACGTCGTCGCTGCCGACCGACAGCGCGGCGGCGCCCTGCGGCCCGATCATCGCGGCGCGCTCGGCACGCATCTCCTTCAGCTTGGTCAGCCGCCCCTGGTTGCGGCGGCGGCGGCCGGTGACGCCGCGCTGGAGCCAATGCTCCTCCAGCTTCAGCTTGGCGTCGAGCTTCTGCGCCGCGCGCTCCTCCTCGGCGTAGACGGCTTCCGTCCAGGCGTCGAACCCGCCGAAGCCGACCTCGTTGCGCCGCAGCGCGCCGCGCTCCAGCCACAGCGTCTGGCGCGTCAGTCGCGTCAGGAAGGTGCGGTCGTGGCTGATGACGACGAACGCGCCGGTGAAGCGGTTGAGCCACTCCTCCAGCCACTCGATCGCGCCGAGATCGAGGTGGTTGGTCGGCTCGTCGAGCAGCAGCACGTCGGGGTCGAGCGCCAGCGCGCGCACGATCGCGGCGCGCCGCCGCTCGCCGCCCGACGCGGACGCGCAGGCGCGGGTCAGGTCGATGCCGAGCTGCCCCGCGATCGCATCCGCCTCATAGGCTTCGGGCGCGCGGTCGCCCGACAGGACGTAATCGGCCAGCGTCTCGAATCCCGCCAGGTTCGGCTCCTGCTCCAGCATGACGACGTTGGTGCCCGGCTTGATCGTGCGGCGGCCCTCATCGCTGTCGATCGCGCCCGCGATCAGTTTCAGCAGGGTCGACTTGCCCGCCCCGTTGCGCCCGATCAGCGCCAGCCGGTCGCGCTCGCCGATGTACACGTCGAGATAGCGGAACAACCACCCCGCACCCTGTACGACGCCGAGGTCTTCATATGCTAGAACGGGTGCTGCCATGCCCGCGCACCTAGGGAACCGACCGGCGGCGGGCAAGTTACCGACGGCTTACGGCGTTATTCACAAGGTGTTCAATCCGTTGTGGCTATGTAAGCTCGCGTGAGAATGCTCGTCCCCATCCTGCTGTTCGCAGCCGTTCCCGCCGTCGCAGCCCCCGCCGAGCAGGAGAGCGAACGCGCCTTCGCGTGGCGCGCGACGCGCGCGGGCAAGCTGCTGCCGATCAAGGAGATTGAGCGGCGCGTTATCCCGACCATGAAGGACGCCCAATATATCGGGTTCAATCTCGACACCGAATCCGCCGTCTACACGCTCAAGTTCCTGCGCAACGGCGAGGTGATCTGGGTCGACGTCGACGGGCGTTCGGGGCAGGTGCTCGGGCGCACGGGCCGCTAGAAAGATACAAGCAACAATTGATTTGGCCGGGCGCTCGCCGATAAGCGAGGGCGTCCACGTGCCGCAGGGAGACAATGATGCGTGTTCTGATCGTCGAGGACGAGCCGAACCTCGGCCAGCAGTTGAAGTCGACCCTAGAGGGCGCGGGCTACGCGATCGACCTGGCGACCGACGGGGAGGAAGGTCATTTCCTCGGCTCGACGGAAAATTACGACGCGATCGTGCTCGATCTCGGCCTGCCCGAGATCGACGGGCTGACCGTGCTCGACCGTTGGCGCAAGGAGGGCAAGGTCACGCCGGTGCTGGTGCTGACCGCGCGCGACAGCTGGTCGGACAAGGTTGCCGGCCTGGATGCGGGCGCGGACGATTACGTCGCCAAGCCGTTCCAGACCGAGGAGCTGATCGCGCGGCTGCGCGCGCTGATCCGCCGCGCGTCCGGCAACGCCTCGTCCGAGCTGACCGCGGGCGACGTTCGGCTCGACACTCGTTCGGGCAAGGTGACGCGCGCGGGCGAGCCGGTGAAGCTGACCGCGCAGGAGTATAAGCTGCTCAGCTACCTGCTCCATCACAAGGGCAAGGTGGTCAGCCGCACCGAGCTGATCGAGCATATATACGATCAGGATTTCGACCGCGACTCGAACACGATCGAGGTGTTCGTGACGCGCATCCGCAAGAAGCTGGGGCAGGACGTCATCACCACGATCCGCGGGCTGGGGTACAGCCTGGAGGACCCGGACGCCTGACGCGTGCGTACGGCGTCACTATTGCTCGGCAGCCGCATGCGTCGGCTCGACCTGCGCCGTTCACGGTGTGTCAGCAACAGTACGCAGGTGAGGCTGTCGCCGCAGCGATGTGAGTCAATTTCGGCAGCATCGATCGAGTCGCGGCGCGTGAGGCTCCTGGAGGTGGCGGCGTGAAGCCTGCGTTGCGCACGCGCGGGTCGCTGTCGCAGCGCATGATCCTGATCGCGGCGGCGTGGATCTCGATCCTGCTCGCGGGCGGTGGGTTCGCGCTCGACCGCGTGCTGGTCGCCGCCGTCACGCGCAACGCCGACGACCAGCTCGGCTACGTGCTGCGGTCGCTGCTCGTGTCGGCCGAGATCGACACCGCGGGCGAGGTGACGTTCAATCGCGAACCCGCCGATCAGCGCTTCCTCGAGCCTTATTCCGGGCTCTACTGGCAGGTGTCCGCGCCCGGGCACGAAACCTGGCCGTCGCGCTCGTTGTGGGATCGCCAGCTTGCCTACGGCCCCGCGCACAACGACCGCGCGGTCCACAGCTACGACAGCCGGCAGTTCAAGGACGAGAAGCTGCGCGTCGTGGAGCAGGACGTGAAGCTGCCCGGATCGCCCGTCCGCTGGCGCTTCCAGGTGGCCTCCAGCCGCGAGGCGCTTGACGCGCAGATCACCATCCTGCGCCGAACGCTGATCCGCAGTTTCCTGCTGCTGGGCGTCGGGTTGGTGGCACTGGCGGCGCTCCAGACCTTCTACGGGCTGCTCCCGCTGCGACGGGTGCGGCTGGCGATCGCGCGCATGCGCGCGGGCAAGGCCAACCGGGTCGAGGGCGATATGCCGGTCGAAGTGCTGCCGATGGTGGACGAGCTGAACGCCTTGGTCGAGCACAACGAGCGGCAGGCCGAGGAAGCGCGGCGCCACGCCGGCAACCTGGCGCACGCGCTCAAGACACCGCTGACCGTCATCATGAACGCCGCCACCGCCGACTCGGACGACCTGTCGGAGACGGTGATCCGCGAGGCGCGCACGATGCGGCGGCAGGTCGATCACCATCTCGCGCGCGCGCGCGCAGTCGGGCGGCGCGGCTCGGCGCACAGCCGCGCCGAAGTGTGGCCGAGCGTCGAGTCGGTCGAGCGCGCGGTGCGCCGGCTCTACCCGCACGTCCGCGTCGACATGGACGGACCCAAGGACCTCGTCGCGCATATCGAGCGGCAGGACCTGGATGAGATCATGGGCAATCTGGTCGAGAATGCCGCCAAATACGGCGGCGGCAGCGTCTTCGTGACCGTTGGCGCGCACTCGGGCTTCGTCGAGATCCAGGTCGAGGACGACGGGATCGGCATTCCGGAGGCGGACCGCGTCCGCATCTTCGATCGCGGCGTGCGGCTCGATTCGGGCAAGCCCGGTACGGGCCTCGGGCTCGCGATCGTGCGCGACGTGGCCGAGATATACGACGGCACCGTGACGCTGGAGGAGAGCGAGGATCTGGGCGGATTGCTCGTCAGGCTGCGTTTGCCTGCGGCGTCCACGATCGAAGGCTGATCGCCTCACGCCACAGACCGCCGCTTGTTCTAGTATAACGCGGCGGCGCTACGCTAACGGCGCGACATGGCGCACTCGCATCATCACGGTCACGGCCATTCGCACCATGGCCACTCGCGTGGTCACGTCCATGCGGCACCGCCCGAGCGCTGGGACCGTGCCTTCGCGCTCGGGATCGCGCTTAACCTCGCCTATCTGATCGCAGAGGCGGGCGCAGGATTTCTCTCCGGCTCAGTCGCGCTGCTGGCAGACGCGGGACACAATCTGTCGGACGTGCTCGGCCTCGCGATCGCCTGGGGTGGCGCGGCGCTGGCGCGGGCGGCGCCGTCGAAGCGTTTCACCTACGGGTTGAAGGGATCGACGATCCTCGCCGCGCTCGCCAACGCGCTCCTGCTGCTCGTCGCGCTCGGCGCGATCGCGACCGAGGCGGTGCAGCGCTTCGCCGCGCCGCCGATCGTGCCCGGGCTGTCGGTGGCGGTGGTGGCGGCGGTGGGGATCGCGATCAACGCGGTGACCGCGTGGCTGTTCGCGCGCGGGCGTCACGGCGACGTCAACATTCGCGGCGCATTCCTGCACATGCTGGCCGACGCAATGGTTTCGGCGGGCGTGGTGGTCGCGGGCGTCGTCATCTGGCTGACCGGCGCGGGGTGGATCGACCCGGTCGTCAGCCTCGTCATCGCAGGCGTGATCTTCTGGCAGACGTGGGGATTGCTGCGCGAGACGGTGGAGATGTCGCTGGCCGCGGTGCCGCGCGGGATCGACTATGACGGCGTCAGCGCGGCGCTCGCCGAGCTACCCGGCGTGACCGAGGTGCACGATCTGCACATCTGGCCGATGTCGACGACCGAGCCGGGCCTGACCGCGCACCTGTGCGTGCCGGCCGGCCATCCCGGCGACGCGTTCCTGCACGAGGTACAGGAAATGCTCCATCACCGCTTCGCGATCGGGCACGCGACGATCCAGGTCGAAACCGGCGCGCGGCCCTGTGAACTGGCGGATGAGCGTCGCGTGTAGGGTGGGTCAGTAGGCGCGCGCGACCGCGAACTCGACCGCCTCGACCATCGCGTCCTTCGCCTTGCCGTTGGCGAACGGCCCCAGCGCGTCGATCGCGCGCTGCCCGTAATGGCGCGCGCGCGCCAGCGTGTCGTCGACCGCGCGAGTCGAGCGCACCAGTTCGATCGCGTGCGCGAAATCGGCGTCGCTCGACCGCCGCCCCTCGATCGCGTCCTTCCAGAAGGTACGATGCGCCGCCGAGCCACGCGCGTAGGCGAGGATGACGGGCAGCGTCACCTTGCCCTCGCGGAAGTCGTCGCCCGCGTCCTTCCCCATCGTGCCCGCGTCCGAGGTATAGTCGATCGCGTCGTCAACCAGCTGGAACGCGATGCCGAGATAGCGGCCATAGGCGTCGAGCGCTTCCTCCTCGCCCTCGGGCCGGTCGGCGACGACCGCGGCGACGCGGCACGCGGCGGCGAACAATGCCGCGGTCTTCGCGCCGATGATGTCGAGATAGCGATCCTCGCCCAGGTCGACGCGCCGCACTGCGGTCAGCTGGTTGACCTCGCCCTCGGCGATCACCGCCGACGCCTGGCTCAGGATCTTGAGCGATTTCAGGCTGTCGGCCTCCACCATCAACTCGAAGCTGCGGCTGAACAGGAAGTCGCCGACCAGCACGCTCGCCGGATTGCCCCAGATGATGTTGGCGGTGCGCTTCCCGCGGCGCAGGTCGGAGCCGTCGACCACGTCGTCGTGGAGCAAGGTCGCGGTGTGGATGAACTCCACCGCCGCGGCGAGCCGGTGGTGGCGCGACCCGGTGTAACCGATCAGCTTCGCGCTCGCGAGCGTCAGCATCGGCCGCATCCGCTTGCCCCCGCCCGCGATCAGGTGGCCGGCGAGTTCGGGGATCAGCGGAATCTGCGATTGCATGTGATCGAGGATGACCGCGTTGACGGCGTTCATGTCGGCGGCGACCAGATCGATCATCGGATCGAGCGAAGGGGTGCGGCCCGAGAGCCGGTGGATCGATGCACTCATCTCGCCGCGCGTGTACGAGCGGAGAACGGGGCAAGGCAAGCCGCGATGACGCGCAGGGTGCATCGCGCGGTCGCGATCGTCCTTGCAGCGCGGGCGCGCTTGCGCGAGAGCATGCGCACGGAGGACCGCATGAGCGACGACGTGCTGAGAGGGTATCGCAAGAGCATCGACAACATCGATGCGGCGCTCGTGTGCCTGCTCGCCGAGCGGTTCAAGATCACGCAGGCGGTCGGCCGCTACAAGGCGACCAGCGGACTGCCCGCCGCCGATCCGGGGCGCGAGGAGCAGCAGATCGCGCGGTTGCGCCGGCTCGCCGCCGAGGCGGAGCTCGACCCCGAATTCTCGGAGAAGTTCCTGCGCTTCATCATCGACGAGGTGATCCGCCACCACCGCGCGGTCGCCGTCGGCTGAGCGCCTCGACTTGGTAACATGCATTAGCTAGGGCACGGTGATGACCGACCAGCAGGATGCGCGTTTCCGCCGCATCGTTTATTCCAGCATTGCGACCGCCCCCGCCGACGACGACACGCAGATCGACATCCTGCGGCAGTCGCGCGCCAACAACGGGCTGAACGGCATCTCCGGCATCCTGCTATCGGATGGCCGTCGCTTCCTCCAGGTGCTGGAAGGCACGCCAGAGGCGATCGACCACGTGTTCGCGCGGATCGCTGCCGATCCGCGTCACGGCGACGTCAAGACGCTCTACGACGAACTCGACACGCGCCGCATCTTCAGCGGCTGGACGATGGCCAGCATGTCCGACAAGCGGCAGGCGGATGCCATCCGCGAGCGGTTGCAGGTTCTGCTACGCAGCGCGCCGGCCGACATTCGAGCCGAGTTCGAGGACATACTGGCGACCATATCCTAGCGCCTGGCGTCACCGTCGCGCGGCGACTGACCTCACGCGAACACTTCACGCAGGAAATCGGTCATCGCCCGCCAGCTGCGCCGATCGGCGCGCTCCTCGTAGGCGACACCGGGCGTCGTGGAGCCCTTCATGCTGCGATCGGTGAAGGCATGCCCGGCGTTGCCGTAGGCGTGGATCTGCCAATCGGCGCCGCTCTCGGTCAGCTCCTGCCCCAAAGCCACCACCGTCTCCGGCTTGCCGAGCGGATCGTCCCAGCCGTGGCAGATCAGCAGCTTGGCCGCGATCGGTGACACATTGTCGTAATCGGGGCGATCGTAGACGCCGTGGAAGCTGACGCCGCCGAGCACGTCCAACCCGCTGCGCGCCATGTCGAGCACGCACTTGCCGCCGAAGCAGAAGCCGATCGCGGCGGTCTTGTCGGCGTCGACTTCCGCTTGCGCCTTCAGCGCCGACAGGCTCGCGTCGAGCCGGTCGCGCAGCAGCGCGCGGTCGGCGTTCATCTCGTCCATGTAGCGCGACGCGTCGGGGCCGCGCTGCGTGCGCTTGCCCTGACCGTAGACGTCGCAGGCGAAGGCGGCGTAGCCGAGCGCGGCGAGCGCCTCGGCCTTGAGGTTGTCCTCTTCCTTCTGGCCCAGGATGTTGGGGATCACGAGCACGCCCGGCCGGGGGCCTGCCACCGCGCTATCCCAGGCGAACACGCCCTCGAACTGGCCGCCCGGACCGTCGTGGATCAATGTCCTGCGCTCGACCGTCATCTACGCTCTCCCTGCTTGTCCGCCCGCCGCGGCGCGCTAGACACGTACAAACACCCCGGCAGCGGAGCGCGCAAGTGCAGGTCCAACGCGACACCCCGACCAACCCCGCGGTGGCGCCGCTGCTCGCCGCGCACGTCGCCGAGCAGCGCGCGGGCACGCCGGCCGGCTTCTCCTTCGCGCTCGACGGTGCGGCGCTGTCGACCCCAGACGTGACGTTCTTCACCGCGTGGGACGGCGCGACGCTCGCCGGGATGGGCGCGTTGAAGCGGCTCGACGACGCGGCAGGCGAGGTCAAGTCGATGCGCACCACGCCCGAGGCGCGCGGGCGCGGCGCGGGCCACGCGATTCTCTGCGCGATCATGGCCGAGGCGCGCGGGGAGGGTCTGCGCGTATTGTACCTGGAGACCGGCACCACGCCCGCTTACGACGCGGCGGTCCGGCTCTACACGCGCGCCGCCTTCGTGCCGTGCGACGCCTTCGCCGATTTCCGTCCCAGTCCGCACAATCGTTTCTTCCGCCTGGCGCTGTAAGCGTCGCGGCTTGCCCGGCGCGCCCGCTTTCCCGTAGCGAGGCGGTGATCGCCGCCGCCGCGGCCACTGAGAGAGGTTCCCACCATGCCAACGCTCGTCCTCATCCGCCACGGCCAGTCGGCCTGGAACCTGGAGAACCGCTTCACCGGATGGTGGGACGTCGACGTGACCGAGAAGGGCGCTGCCGAGGCGCGCGCGGCGGGCGCGTTGATGGCTGCCAAGGGGCTCGACTTCGACCAGACGTTCACCAGCCTGCAGACGCGCGCGATCAAGACGCTCGACCTCGCGCTGGAGGCGATGGGGCGGCTGTGGCTGCCGGTCGAGAAGCACTGGCGGTTGAACGAGCGGCACTACGGCGGGCTGACCGGGCTCGACAAGGCGGAGACCGCGGCGAAGCACGGCGACGAGCAGGTTCACGTCTGGCGCCGCAGCTTCGACGTGCCGCCGCCCCCGATGGAGCCAGGTAGCGAGTACGACCTGTCGGGCGACCGCCGCTACGCCGGTATTGACGTGCCCGCGACCGAGAGCCTGAAGGACACGATCGCGCGCGTCCTGCCCTACTGGAACGAGCGGATCGCGCCCGCGCTCAAAAATGGTCAGCGCGTGCTGATCTCCGCGCACGGCAACTCGCTGCGCGCGCTGGTCAAGCATCTGAGCGACATTCCCGACGACGAGATCACCGGGCTGGAGATCCCGACCGGTCAGCCGATCGTCTACGAACTCGACACGGACCTGAACGCGACCGATCGCTACTATCTGAGCGAGCGGTAAGCCCGCGGCCGGCGCGTCGCTCAGGCGGGTTCGAGCAACCGTTCCGCCTGCGCGCGCGCCTCGTCGGTGACGGTCGCGCCCGACAGCATGCGCGCGATCTCCTCGCGGCGCTCGGACGCGGAGAGCGGGCGGACGCCGGTGCGCGTGACCTTGCCGTCGTTTCTCTTGGCGATCAGCAGGTGCGCAGCACCACGCGCCGCGACCTGCGGCGAGTGGGTGACGACGAGCAATTGCGCGCGCGTCGCCAGCCGCGCGAGCCGGTCACCGATGGCGCTCGCCACCGCGCCGCCGACGCCGCGGTCGATCTCGTCGAAGATCATCGTCGCGGCACTGCCCTGTTGCGCGAGCGCGACCTTCAATGCGAGGATAAAACGCGACAGTTCGCCGCCGCTCGCGATCTTTGCCAGCGGCGCGAACGGCGCGCCGGGATTGGTCGAGATCTCGAACTCGACGCGGTCGCGCCCGGCGGGCGACCACTCGCTCTCGCCGAGCGCGGCGACAATCGTGCGGAACCGCGCGGCGTCTAGCTTCAAGGGCGCGAGCTCGCCCGCGACCGCGGTGTCGAGCCGCTTCGCCGCGGCGGTGCGCTGTTTCGTCAGCGCGTCGGCGGCGGCGACGTAGGCGGCGCGCGCCTTCTCGACCCGCGCCTCCAGCCCCGCCAGACCTTCCTCGCCCGCGTTCAGGCGTTCGAGTTGCGCGCGCTGGCGATCGGCAAGTGCGGCGAGCTCGTCGGGCTGGACGCGGTGCTTGCGCGCCATCGCGCGCAGCTCGAACAGCCGCGCCTCGTCCTCCTCCAGTTGCCGCGGATCGTGCATCAGCGCGGCGGCGGCGTCGCGCAGCTTCTCCTCGGCGACCGCGCCCTCGATCACCGCGCGGTCGATCGCGGCCAGCGCCTCGGCAAGTGCAGGATGATCTTCCGCAATGCGTTCCAGCACCCGCGCCGCTTGGCGCAGCTGCGTCATCGCGCCGTCGCGCCCGTCGACGTGACCCGTGACGTCGTTCAGGTCGTCGGCGATCTTCTCCGCGCGCTGCATGCCGCGGCGCCGCTCGGCCAGCGTTTCCTCCTCGCCCGGCTCGGGCGCGAGCTTGTCGAGTTCGGCGACCGCGTGCTCCAGCCACTCGCGGTCGCGCTGCGCGGTCGCGATCTCGGCCTGCGCGTCGTCGAGCGCGGCGGCGGCGGTGCGCCACGCGGCGTGCGCGGCAGTGACCTTCGCCACGTCGGCGCGCGCGAAGGCGTCGAGCAGCGCGCGGTGACCGGCGGGGGCGAGCATGCCGCGGTCGTCGTGCTGGCCGTGGATCTCGACCAGCATCTGCCCGATTTCGCGCAGCAGAGCGGCGGAGGCGGGCTGGTTGTTGACGAACGCGCGGCTGCCGCCGTCGGCCTTGACGATGCGGCGCACGATCAACGGCTCGCCAGGCTCGGCGTCGATGCCGTTCTCCTCCAGCACCGCATCGACCCCGGCCGGCGCGTCGAAGGTCGCGGTGACGCTCGCCTGCTGCGCGCCGTGGCGTACCAGACCGCTGTCGCCGCGCCGGCCGAGTGCGAGGCCGAGCGAGTCGAGCAGGATCGACTTGCCCGCGCCCGTCTCGCCGGTCAGCACGCCGAGCCCGTCGCCGAACTCCAGGTCGAGCGCTTCGATCAACACCACGTCGCGGATGGAAAGGGCGGTCAGCATAAGTCGCCAATGCCTTTAGCGCAGATCGGGCGCCACGTTACCCCTTTTGTTCCGCCCGGCATCGTCGCCGGCTGGTTTACGGCGTCGGGGTGCTCGACGTCGGATTGGGCGTGTTCGCGGGAGATGTGGTGTCGGGCGGCAGCGTGCCCGCCGGATCGCCGCCGGTCGTTGCCGGGGTGACCGCATTGGGCGCGTCGGCCTTGGGCGGGGCGGCGGTCGCCTCGCCCGCGACCGCGGTGGTGCGCGTACCGGGCGGAACCACCTGCGCGCCGGGCGGCAGCGGCGCGATCGGGGTCGCGGGATAGTCGCGCATCAGCTTGAACGCGCGCTCGTACCAGTCCGAACCGGGATAGTTGGCGCCGAGCACCGCCGCTGCCTTCTCCGCCTCGTTGCGAACGCCGAGCGCGAGGTACGTCTCGGTCAGCCGCATCAGCGCCTCGGGCGCGTGCGTCGTCGTCTGATACTCGTCGATGACCTTGCGGAAGCGCAGCGTGGCCGCCAGCCACTGACGGCGACGCTCGTAGAAGCGGCCGACCTCCATCTCCTTGCCCGCGAGGTGGTCGCGCACGAGGTCGAGCTTCAACCGCGCGTCGGCGGCGTAGCGCGTGTTGGGATAACGGCGCACCAGCTCGCCCAGCGCATCCTGCGCCTGGGTCGTGATCTTCTGGTCGCGCGTCACGTCGCTGATCTGCTCGTAATAGCTGAGCGCGACGAGGTAGTAAGCGTAGGGCGCGTCGCGGTTGCCGGGGTGGACCGACAGGAAGCGCTGCGCACCCTGGATCGCGGCGGTGTAATCGCGCGCGAGATAATAGGAGAACGCACCCATCAACTGCGCGCGACGTGCCCAGACGGAATAGGGATGCTGGCGCTCGACCTCGTCGAACAGCGCGGCGGCTTCCTTGTAGCGGCCCTGGTCGAGCCGGTTCTTGGCCGAGGTGTACAAGGTGCCGACGTCGCGCGCGACATAGGGCAGGTCGGTGCCGGCGCGGCTACGCGCGCAGCCGGCGATGGGGAGCGCGAGCGCGGCGATCAGCGCGATTGGCAGACCACGAGCCGGGAGGCCACGAACGGGAAGGATACGCATCGGCGGTGGCCTTAGCGCATGCTGCCGTGCGCGAACAACGGCTTTCGCACAGCACCCGTACGGCGCGTCTTCGCGCTCGCGCGACGCAACGCGCGTGATATGGGCGCGTTGACACCGACACCGCCCATACGAGGAGTTGCCATGCCCGCCACCCTGCTTGCCACCAAGCGCGTCGAGAAGCCGTGGGGCCGGCACACGCTCTATCCCGGCTTCCCCGACCCGGCGCCCGACGCGGAGCCGATCGGCGAGGTGTGGTTCCAGTCGCCGCACCCGGAAGAATCGGAGCTGCTGATCAAATACCTGTTCACCAGCGAGAAATTGTCGGTGCAGGACCACCCGTCCGATGAGGAAGCGCAGAAGCGCGGCCTGCCACGCGGCAAGGACGAGTGCTGGACGATCCTGGATGCCGAGCCCGACTCGACGATCGCGATCGGCCCGCTCGCGCCGATGACCGCGGACGAGCTTCGCGAGAGCGCGCTCGACGGTTCAATCGAGCACAAGCTCGACTGGAAGAAGGTGAAGAAGGACGACTTCTTCTACTCGCATTCGGGCGTGATCCACGCGATCGGCGCGGGGCTGACGCTGATCGAGGTGCAGCAGAACTCCGACACCACCTACCGACTGTACGATTACGGCCGCCCGCGCGAACTGCACCTGGACGACGGGGTCGCGGTGGCCGAGCTGACGCCGTGGACGCCGCCGAGCGCGCCCGGCAAGATCGAGTCCGGACGCACGATCCTGGTCGAAGGGCCGAAGTTCGTGCTGGAGCGCTGGACCGGCGGCGAGCGGCAGATCGACCTGCCGGAGGGCAAGACCGGCTGGCTGGTGCCGATCAAGGGTGAGGGCGTGGTCGCCGGCGTCGCGTGGAAGGCGGGCGAGTGCGTCACCGTCACCGGCGCAGAGAAGATGCACGCGTCGAACGACGCCGACCTGCTGTTCGCCTACGTCGGCGATCGCCGCATCTGATCACGTCTGGTCCGGCGCAAACAACGCGCCGGGCCGATCGCTCACAGCGATCAGGGTTGGGCGAGACGCCGCGGCGTCTCGCCCGTCGTCATGTCAGATCGCGCCCGAGAAGGTGTCGCACGCCGCCGGGTCGCCGCTCTCCATGCCGCGCCGCAGCCAGAACTGGCGCTGTGCCGAGGTGCCGTGCGTGAAGCTGTCGGGCACCACGCGACCCTGCGCCTCGCGCTGGAGCGTGTCGTCGCCGATCGCCTGCGCCGCGCGCATGCCTTCCTCGACGTCGCCGGGCTCCAGCCGATCGCGGTTCTTCGCCGCCCAGACACCGGCGTAGCAGTCCGCCTGCAACTCGAGCCGGACTGAGGCGGCATTGCCCTCGGCCTCGCTGCTGCTGCGCTGGACCTGCTGCACCTGGTCGGACGTGCCGAGCAAATTCTGGATGTGGTGACCGAATTCGTGCGCGACGACGTAATATTGCGCGAAGTCGCCCGGCGCCTTGAAGCGGTTGCTCAGCTCGTCGAAGAAGCTGGTGTCGAGGTAGATGTCGCCGTCGGTCGGGCAGTAGAACGGACCCATCGCGCTCTGCGCCGCGCCGCAGCCCGACTGCCCCTGACCGCTGAAGAAGCGCAGGCCTGGCGCGCGGAAGCGCTGGCCCGATGCCGCGAAGATCTGCTCCCAGGTGTTCTCCGCGTTGCTGAACGCGTTGCAGGTCGCGCGCCGCTCCGGGCTGGCGTCGCAGATCTGCTGCACGCTGCCGCCGCCCGACTGCTGCCCGACCTGTGTCGAGGGCGTGCCGCCGCCGCCGAGCATGCCGCCCAGACCACCCAGTCCGCCGCCGAACACCGCAAGCAGGATCAGCACGACGACGATACCGCCGCAGCCGAACCGGCTGCCGATCAGCGGCAGCAGCCCGAAGATCAGCCCGCCACCGCCACCACCGAAGCCGCCGCGCGAGGTCGCGTCTCCGACGTCGATGTCGTTGTCGTAATCGTCGAGCCGCATGGATGCCCCTGAAACTTGTTGTCGTTGCGACATGAAACCCGGGGAGCGGCTCCGGGTTGCAACGGGCACGTGTCTGGCCGATGCAGGTTAGGAAGAGGAGAGAGCATGTTCCTGAAGGGCAGAAGCGCGATCGTCACGGGGTCGACCTCGGGCATCGGGCTGGCGATCGCGCGCGCGCTGGCGGCGGAGGGCGCGAGCGTGATGCTCAACGGCTTCGGCGAGGCGGACGCGATCGAGCAGGCGCGCGCCGAGATCGAGGCGACGAGCGGCGCGCGCGCGCTCCACGACGGTGCCGACATGACCAGGCCCGACGAGATCGCGGCGATGGTCGCGCGGGCCCACGACGAGTTCGGCGGGCCCGACATCCTCGTCAACAATGCCGGCATCCAGTACGTAGCACCGGTCCACGACTTCCCGGTCGAGAAATGGGACGCGATCATCGCGATCAACCTGTCGAGCGCGTTTCACGCGATGCGCGCCGCGGTGCCGCTGATGCGCGAGCGCGGTTGGGGCCGAATCATCACCACCGCCAGCGCGCACAGCCTGGTCGCCAGCCCCAACAAGGCCGCCTATGTCGCGGCCAAGCACGGCGTCGCCGGGCTGACCAAGACGGTCGCGCTGGAGAATGCGACCCACGGCATCACCGTTAACTGCATCTCGCCCGGCTACGTCTGGACCCCGCTGGTCGAGAGCCAGATCCCCGACACGATGAAGGCGCGCGGGCTGACGCGCGAGCAGGTGATGAACGACGTGCTGCTCGCCGCGCAACCGACCAAGGAGTTCGTGACGCCCGAGCAGGTCGCCGCCTTCGCGCTGTTCCTGTGCCGCGAGGAGGCGAAGGCGATCACCGGCGCGAACCTGTCGGCGGACGGCGGCTGGACCGCGGCGTGAGGTGGCGGCACGCCGCCGGCGCAGGCTTGGCGCTGGCGGCGGTGGGCGGTTGCGGCGGTGGACGCAAGGAGGCCGTCCGATCGGTGGCCGACGCGCCCGTCGCGCCACCGATCGCGACGGCCATGCCCAGTTGGCGCGGGTTGGCGACCGAGGCCGACCGGAAGCGTCTGCGCGAGTGGCGCACGGCGTGGACTTCCGCGCTCGCCGAGGCGCGATCGGGCGGGGCGGGGGCGATGCTAGCCGCCGATCCGGCGCTCTTCGCCTTCGACACGGCGCTCCCCGATCCCGTACCGCCCGCGGGCGCGTATCGCTGCCGCACGATCAAGCTCGGCGCGAAGGGGACGGGCGGGCTGCGCTTCGTCGCTTACCCGTTCTTCCGCTGTCGCGTCAGCGTGCAGGGTGGGATCGTGTCGCTAGAGAAATTGACGGGATCGCAGCGCGGCAATGGCATTATTTACCCGCACGACCAGTCGCGCGCGGTGTTCCTGGGCACGATGGCGCTGGGCGACGAGCGCGGCGCCGTACGCTACGGCCGCGACGCGGCGCGCGACATGGCGGGCTGGGTCGAGCGGATCGGGCCCGCGCGGTGGCGCGTGGCGCTGCCCGATCCGGCGTTCGAATCGACGCTCGACCTGCTCGACCTCGTGCCCGCCTGAGCGGGGATCAATCGGTGCTGTCCGGCTTGCCCTTCATCGTGCCGGGGTCGGACACGGGCGCGTCGATCGGGCGCACGCCGTCGATCGGCGGCAGCGAGGCAAGGTAATCCTTGCCCACCTTGTCGATCACCGTGACGTGCCCGGCGTTGGCCTGCTCCACGGCGGACAGAAAGCTGGTCGGCTTCTTCATCAGCTTGCGGTGTTCGAGCCCGGTCAGCCCGCTCGCGCGCGCGGCCTCCTGCACGAAGTGGACGCAGTTGCGCTTGCCGAGATTGTAGGTGCTGTCGCCGGTCTTCTCGCTCCACCCGGCGATCAGGCGGAGCACCGCGTCATACTGCTGGTCGGTCAGCGTCACCGCGAAGCGCGCGTGGCTACCGTTCATGTAGCTGAGCTTGGGCGTCTCGACCCGTCCCTTGACGTTGCCGAACAGCAGCGCGGGCGTGACCGACTGCGCGGTGAAGCCGTAGCTCGCGTCGACCGCCTGCCCGCCGCGATCGGGCGTGCCGCGCAGCGTGAAGAAGGCGTGCGGAAAGTAGTTGCCGAAATCGCGATTCCAGAAGGTAATCGTCACCGCCGCCTGCGCGGGCAGCGCGGACACGAGCAGCAGCAGCGCCGAGAGGGTGCCGAACAGCCGGTGGACCATCATCACTGGCCGGTCGTCCGGTCCGGCGCCGCGTCGCTCGCCTTTTCCGGGCGGATGTAGATGGAGGAGAGCCGCGGCTCCTCCTTCTTTAACGCCTGCTCGATCTGCTCGATAATCGTTTCGCCTTCGCCCATGGTCAGATTGTCGTCGAAATCGGCGCTGATCGCAACGAAGATGCTGTCGGGCGCGGTGTGGATCGTGCGGACATGGTTGACCGCGGTAATCGCCGGGTGCGCCGACACCGCCTCGCGCACGCGCGCGACCACGCGCGGCTCGGCGCGCTCGCCGATCAGCAGTCCCTTCGCCTCGCGCGCGAGCAGCACCGCGACGATGCCGAGCACGCCGCCGATCGCGATCGAGGCGTAGCCGTCAATCCGCGGGTCGCCCAGCGCGTGGCTGACCCACACGCCGGCCCCCGCGATCAGCAAGCCGGCGAGCGCGGCCGAATCCTCGAACAAGACAATGAAGCCCGCCGGATCCTTCGACTGATGGATCGCCTCCCACCAGCCGAGGTCGCCCTTCGACGCCTTGAACTCGCGCCGCGCGATCCACCACGACGACCCTTCGAGCAGGAACGACACCGCAATCACGACGTAGTTGATCGTCGGGTCGGACAGCGGCTCGGGCTCGATAATGTGGAGGTATCCCTCGTACACCGACACGCCCGCGCCGACCGCGAAGATCAGGATCGCAACCACGAACGCCCAGAAATACAGCTCGCGCCCGTAGCCGAACGGGTGCGCCGCGTCCGCGGGGCGCTTGGCGCGTTTTTGTCCGTAGAGCAGCAGGATCTGGTTTCCGCTGTCGACCACCGAGTGGACGCCCTCAGTCAGCATCGAGGACGAGCCGGTGATCCCGGCCGCGACGAACTTCGCCACTGCGATGCCGAGATTGGCGGCGAGCGCGCCGAGCAGGACGATGTTCTCGCGGATGCGCGCGGTGAGGTCTGACAGCGTCTGGGTTCCCGGATCAGTTCGGGCGTGTAAACAATTGTGTCGCCAAGTCGTTCAACGCCCGCGTTGCGGGCGCGGCTGCGGCGCGATACGCCTGCGCCATGACGCTTCGCCCCACGCTCGCCGCACTCGCGCTCTCCGCCGCCCCCTTCGCGCTCGGGCCGCTCGCCCACGCGCAGGACCGCGTGACGCCGATGACCCCCGACGTGGTCGCGTCCTACGAGCAGGTGCGCGCGCAGGCGGATTACATCAAACGCGTGGCCATGGTGCCGATGCGCGACGGCACGAAGCTGTACACCGTAATCCTGATGAAGAAGGGCACGCGTAACGGCCCGATCCTGCTGTCGCGCACGCCCTATGACGCGGCGGGGTCTACCGCGCGGACCGCGAGCCAGCGGCTGGTCGACATCCTGCCGGTGATGGATGCGGAGTTCGTCGACGACGGCTACGTCCGCGTCTATCAAGACATTCGCGGCATGCACCATTCGGAAGGCGAGTTCGTGATGACGCGACCGCTGTCGGGGCCGCTCAACGCGACCGGGATCGACGAGTCGACCGACGCCTACGACACAATCGACTGGCTGGTGAAGAACGTGCCGGAGGGGAACGGCAAAGTCGGCGTAATCGGCAGCAGCTATCTCGGTTTCACGACATTGATGGCGGAGATCAACCCGCATCCAGCACTCAAGGCGGCGATGCCGCAGAGCCCGATGGTCGACACCTGGATCGGCGACGACGATTTCCACAACGGCGCGTTCCGCGTCGGCACGCTCGATTACGCGGTGGAGATGAGCACCGGTCACGGCGACGCGGGCGCGAAGATCGCGCGCGGGGCAGGGGACGATTATACCACCTACCTGAACGCGGGGTCGATCGGCAACTATGCGCGGGCATGGGGGATCGAGAACTACCCCACCGTGCGCAAGGTGATGGAGAACCCGGCCTATACCGATTTCTGGTCGCTCCAGGCGGTCGACAAGTGGATGGCGGCTCGCCCGCTGACCGTGCCGACGATGCTGGTGGTCGGGCAGTGGGACCAGGAGGACAGCTACGGCGCGCCCGCGGTGTACGAAGCGTTGGAGCCGAAGGACACGGCCAACAACATGGTGTCGCTGGTGATCGGGCCGTGGCGGCACTCGGGCGTCAACCACTACGGCTACGAACTGGGCGCGCTGACGTTCGACGGCGACACCGCGCTGCAGTTCCGCCAGCGCTACATGAAGCCGTTCTTCGACCACTACCTGCGCGGCACGCCCGCGACGATCCCACCGGTGCTGACCTACGCCACAGGGGCGAACCGGTGGGAGGTGTCGCCCAAGTGGCCGATGGGCTCGGCGACGCCGCTGTACCTGGGCGCGAACGGCACCGCGTCGTTCGCGAAGCCGTCAGGCGCGGGCAGCACCAGCTACGTCTCCGATCCCGCCAGCCCGGTGCCGTTCCTGCCGCGCCCGATCGATATCGGCGACGGCGACCAGTGGAAGACGTGGCTGGTGCGCGACCAGCGCTTCGTCGCCGGGCGCCCCGACGTGGTCAGCTGGCAGACGGGCGCGCTCAACAAGCCCCTCCACATCATGGGCGCGCCGCTGGTCAATCTGTTCGCCGCCACCAGCGGCAGCGACAGCGACTGGGTGGTCAAGGTGATCGACGTCTATCCCGACACCCTGCCGGAACCCGCGAGTCAGGGATCGAAGCCCGCGATGACCGGGTACCAGCTGCCGGTCGGGATCGAAATCTACCGCGGCCGCTACGTCCACGGACGCGCGACGCCGGCCAAGCTGACGCCGGGCAGGGTCGAGAACTATCGTTTCGTGCTGCCCAACGTCGATCACGTGTTCCTGCCGGGCCACCGCATCATGGTTCAGGTGCAGTCGAGCCTGTTCCCGCTCTACGATCGCAATCCGCAGACGTTCGTGCCCAACATCTTCAACGCGCGTGCCGGCAACTACAAGGCGGCGACGCAGCGCGTGACGTGGGGCGGGGCGCAGGCGAGTGCGGTGCTGCTGCCGATCGTCGACGAAGCTGCGGCGGCGCAACTCACCCCGGCTCCGGTCAACTCGGTGCCCTGAGGATCAGAAGCGCCAGGCGAGCGTCACGGGAATGATGTTGTTCACATACGTGCGCCCCGGCCGGAACACGTGCTCGTTGTAATAGGCCACGTCAAGCGTTGCCCGGTCGGTCAGCTTGGTGGACAGTGTCGCGGTCAGGCGCAGCTGGTCGAGCGTGCGCGGCGCGTCGCTGCTGCGGTTTAGCGTCACGAACGGCTCGGCGGAGCCGGAGAGGTCGACCGAGTCGCTGACCGGCAGGACGAGGCGCACCTGCTGGCGCAGCCGCCACGCCATGTTGCCGCTGTTGCGAAAGAAGCGCGCCTCCGCGCGGGTACGCAGTTTCAGGTCGAGCGGACCGATCGAGCCGGCGCTCCAGTCGAGCTGCCCGGTCGCGCGCTGTTCTAGGCCGTTGCGGCGATCGTCGTTGAAGGTTTCCGCGCGAACGTAGCCGACCCACACAGTGACGTCGTCCGACAGCGCGCGTCCGGCCTGGAAGCGCAGGAGCAATTGCCGGTTCCGATTGTCCGTGGCGCTCCGTCCGGAAATGTCGCTGGCGAGCGTCCACCCCGGCGCCACGCGACCGGACAGCTGAAGCTGCGACCAGCCCTGTACGCCGCGCGCGGTGGCCGGCGCGGCGGCGAGCGCGGCGAGCAGCAGGCCGCCGGTCGCCGCGACGCGACGCGCGATCAAACGCCCGCGTCGGTCAGGCGCGCGAGCTGATCGTCGCTTAGCCGCAGGTCCATCGCGGGCAGGAGATCCCCGACCTGCGCCGCGCTGGTGGCGCTGGCGATCGGTGCGGTGACACCGGGCTGCGCGATCAACCAGGCGAGCGCGATCTGCGCGTGGGTGGCGCCGGTCTCCTCCGCGACGCGGTCCATCGCGGCGAGCATCGCCTGACCCTTGCCCTCCAGCAGATCGGTCATGCGTCGCCCACGCACGCTCTTGTTGAGGTCGTCCGCCGAGCGGTACTTGCCCGTCAGAAAGCCCGAGGCGAGACCGGAATAGGGCACGACGCCGATGTTATACTCGACGCAGTAGCTCTGCAGCTCGCCCTCGAACTTGGTGCGGCTGACCAGATTATATTCGGGCTGGAGCACCTGGTAGTGCGGCAGGCCAGCCTCACGCGCACACTCGATCCCGGATTTCAGCCGCGCGGCGTGGAAGTTGGACGCGCCGAGCACGCGCACCTTGCCCGCGTCGACCAATCTGGCGAACGCCTCCGCCACCGCGTCCTGCGGAGTGTCCTGATCGTCCTGGTGGGCGAAATACAAGTCAATGTAATTGGTGCCGAGCCGCCGGAGCGACGCCTCGCACGCCGCGACGATGCGCGCGGGTGCCAGCTTCTCGCCGTCCTCGCCCGGCAGCATCCCGACCTTGGTCGCGATCTGCACGCGGTCACGCTTGCCACCGTCGCGCAGCCACTCACCGATCATCGTCTCCGACTCGCCGCCTTCGTGCCCGTCGACCCAGGCCGAGTAGACGTCGGCGGTGTCGATCATGGTGCCACCGCCGTCGACGAAGGCGTCGAGCACAGCGAAGCTCGCCGCGCGGTCGGCGGTCCAGCCGAACACGTTGCCGCCGAGCACCAGCGGCGCGATCTTCAGGTCGGAGGCGCCGAGGCGTCGCAGGTCGGTCATTGTTCGTTCTCCACAGACGCGGTCACGTTGTCGCCCGCGTCCTTGAAGGCGACGCTGTTGGCGTCGAGCATCTCGGCGGCGCGGTTGAGGCGGGCGTCCTCGTCCGCGGTCAGCTGCCCCGGCTGATCGGGTGACGAGCAGGCGGCGAGCGCCGCCAGCACCGCCGCGGCGACGACCCGCCGCATCAGCGCCGCATCGCGTTGCCGGTGTCGGTCAGTGCCTCGCCAGTCGCGTCGGTGGCGGCATCCGCCGTGTTGGCGGCGGCGTTGCCCGCCCGGTCCATCGAGTTGGCGGCGCGGTCCAGCGCGGCGTCGCTCGCCGCTTGCACGTCGTTCACTGCATTGGCGGTCGTCGCGCTGGTGTCGGCGGCGACCGCGTTGGCCGCCTCCGCGCTCTCGTTCTGCGCGTTCTGGCTGCACGCGGCGAGCGAGAGCGTCGCGGCGGCGAGTGCGATGGCGTGTTTCATGCAATGTCCCCTTCGATGATTAGGGGTTCCAACGCAGCGACGCCGCGCTTGGCTCCGACGCACGACTTCGTTGACCGCATATAAAGATATCTTTATATCTCGATCTCATGGACGCCGCGCTGGACATCTTTCGTGCTCTTGCCGACAGCTCGCGGCTGCGGATCGTCTGCCTGTTGCGCACGATGGAGCTGTCGGTCGGCGAGCTGGCGCAGGTGCTCGGGCAGAGCCAGCCGCGCGTCAGCCGGCACGTCAAGATCCTGACCGATGCGGGGCTTGCCGAGCGGCGCAAGGAAGGCAGCTGGGTCTTCGTCGCGCTGGGTGACGAGGCGCGCGTCGCGCCCGTGCTCGCCGCGCTCGACGCGTGGGAGGCGGGCACGTCCGACCGGCAGGCGAGCGCGGACGCGGCGCGGCTGGCGGCGGTGCGCGCCGACCGCGCGGCGGCGGCGGCGGGCTGGTTCGAGAGCCACGCGCGCGAGTGGGACGCGATCCGCTCGCTCCACGTCGCGGAGGAGCAGGTCGAGGCCGCGATGGTCCGCGTGCTGGCGGGCGAGCCGATCGGGCGGTTGATCGACATCGGCACCGGTACCGGCCGGATGATCGAGCTGTTCGCGCGCGCCGCGACCACCGCGCTCGGCATCGATCGTAGCTCCGAGATGCTGCGTCTCGCGCGCGCGAAGCTGGGCGAGCAGGGGCTGGGCAATGCCGAGCTGCGCCAGGCTGATCTCTACGCATTGCCGCTGGGCGACGGCGGCGCGGACGTCGCGATCCTGCACCACGTGCTCCACTTCGCGCAGCAGCCGGGCGCGGCGATTGCGGAGGCGGCGCGGGTGCTGTCGCCCGGGGGACGGTTGCTGATCGCCGATTTCGCGCCGCACGACCGCGAGGAGTTGCGCACGCAGGACGCGCACACGCGGCTCGGCTTCTCCGACGCGCAGATCGAGGGCTGGTTTGCCGCCGCCGGGCTGATGCCCGCGCGGATCGAGACGCTCGAGGGTGGCGAACTGACGGTAAAATTGTGGCTCGGTCGCAAGACGGCGGGGCGCGCAGGCGAGGTGAAGGCGGCATGACCAAGCAGGTGAACGAAGCGGTGCTGGCGCACGACGGCCCGCTCTACGCCGACGTCGGCGGCGATATCGACGTCAGCTTCGAGTTCTCGCCGCCCAAGACCGACAAGGCGGAGGAAAATCTCTGGCAGTCGATCGCGACGCTCCAGCCGCTGTCCCCGCGTTTCCTCTCGGTGACCTACGGTGCGGGCGGGTCGACGCGCGACCGCACCCACGCGACGGTGGCGCGGATCGCGCGCGAGACCGACGTGCCCGCCGCCGCGCACCTCACCTGCGTCGAGGCGACGCGCGAGGAGCTGGACGCGATCGCGCAGGAATATTGGGCCGCGGGCGTGCGCCACATCGTGGCGCTGCGCGGCGACGCCCCCGCGGGCGCGGACGGCTACGCGCCGCATCCGGGCGGTTACGAGAATGCGGCGGCGCTGGTCGCTGGCCTGCGCCGGCTCCACCCGTTCGAGATCTCGGTCGCGGCCTATCCCGAGTGCCACCCGGACTCGCTCGACGCCGCGGCCGACCTCGACAATTTGAAGCGCAAGATCGACGCCGGCGCGAACCGCGCGATCACGCAGTTCTTCTTCGAGCCCGACACCTTCTTCCGCTACCGCGACGCGGCGGCGGCGGCGGGGATCACGGCGGAGATCGTGCCCGGCATCATGCCGATCGCGAGTGTCGCGGGCGTGATGAAGATGGCGGCGCTGTGCAACACCGACATGCCCGCGTGGTTGACCCGGTTGTTCGAGGGGCTCGACGACCGTCCCGCCGCGCGCCAGCTCGTCGCCGCGACCGTGGCGGCGGAACTGTGCCGCAAGCTCTACGCCGGCGGGGTCAAGCAATTCCACTTCTACACCATGAACAAGGCCGAGCTGAGCTTCGCGATCTGCCACCTGCTCGGCGTCCGCGCGAGCGATGGCCGAGAGGCGAGGGCGGCGGCATGAGTGTTCGCGACACATTCAACGCCGAGGCCGCCAAGCGCATCCTGATCACCGACGGCGCGTTCGGGACCGAGATTCAGAACTGGAAGCTGTCGGAGGCCGATTACGCCGGCACGTTGACGCTCGGCCACGATCAGAAGGGCAACAACGACATCCTCGCGCTGACCAAGCCCGAGGTCCCCGCCGCGATCCACCGCGCCTATTTCGAGGCGGGGGCGGACATCGCGGAGACTAACACCTTCTCCGCCAATCGCATCAGCCAGGCCGATTACGGTGCGGAAGGTCTGGTACGCGAGATCAACGTCCAGAGCGCGCGGCTCGCCCGCACGCTCGCCGACGAGTTTCAGGCGCGCGACGGCCGGCCGCGCTTCGTCGCCGGCGCGGTCGGGCCGACCAATAAGACGCTATCGCTCAGCCCGGACGTAAACGATCCGGGTTACCGCGAGATCGACTTCGATTACCTGAAAGACGTGTACCGCGAGCAGATCGACGCGCTGGTCGAGGGCGGCGCCGACTTCGTGCTGATCGAGACGGTGTTCGATACCTTGAATGCCAAGGCCGGCGTGATGGCGGCGATCGAGGCGGGTGCGGCGCTCGGGCGCGACTTGCCGATTATGCTGTCGATGACGCTGACCGATCTGTCGGGGCGCAACCTGTCCGGGCATACGGTGGAGGCGTTCTGGCACGCGGTGCGCCATGCGCGGCCGCTGACGATCGGGCTCAACTGCTCGTTCGGCGCCGAGCAGCTCCGTCCCCACGTCAAGACGCTGAGCGAGATCTGCGACACGCTGATCATGGTCTACCCCAACGCCGGACTGCCCAATGAACTGGGCGCGTACGACGAGGCGCCCGCGACGACCGCGGGGCTGGTCGGGCAGTGGGCTGAGGCCGGACAGGTCAACGTGCTGGGCGGCTGCTGTGGCTCGACGCCCGCGCACATCGCGGCGATCGCAGATGGTGTGCGGGGGCTCGCGCCGCGCATGGTGCCGGTGCCGGCGGTGCGCACCCGGCTCGCCGGGCTGGAGCCGTTCTTCATGGCCGCGTGACGCGCCTGGCCCTCTTCCCTCCGGGGAGAGGGTTGGGAGAGGGGATGCCCGGAAGCGCAGCCCTCCGTGAAACACTATTCCCTCACCTAATCCTCTCCCCGGAGGGGAGAGGGCTATACGAAGACCACAGATGACCAACACCTCCGCCAATTTCGTCAACGTCGGCGAGCGCACCAACGTCACCGGATCGGCGGCGTTCAAGAAGATGATCATGGCGGGCGACTATACGCGCGCGGTCGAGGTCGCGCGCAGCCAGGTCGAGAACGGCGCGCAGGTCGTCGACGTCAACATGGACGAGGGCCTGCTCGACGCGGTCGAGGCGATGACCACGTTCCTGAAGCTGATCGCCGCCGAGCCCGACATCGCGCGCGTGCCGATCATGATCGATTCGTCGAAATGGGAAGTGATCGAGGCCGGGCTGAAATGCGTGTCGGGCAAGCCGATCGTCAATTCGATCAGCATGAAGGAGGGCGAGGACGCGTTCCTCCACCACGCGCGGCTGTGCATGAACTACGGCGCTGCCGCGGTCGTGATGGCGTTCGACGAGACGGGGCAGGCGGACACGCAGGCGCGCAAGGTCGAGATTTGCGAGCGCGCCTACCGCTTGCTGACCGGTATCGGCTTCCCGCCCGAGGACATCATCTTCGACCCCAACGTGTTCGCGGTCGCGACGGGCATCGAAGAACACAACAATTACGGCGTCGACTTTATCGAGGCGACTCGCGAGATCAAGGCGCGCTGCCCGCACGTCCATATCTCGGGCGGGCTGTCGAATCTGAGCTTCTCCTTTCGCGGCAACGAGCCGGTGCGTCGTGCGATGCACTCGGTGTTCCTGTACCACGCGATCCCCGCGGGCATGGACATGGCGATCGTCAACGCGGGGCAGCTCGACGTCTACGACACGATCGACCCGGAACTGCGCACCGCGTGCGAGGACGTGGTGCTCAATCGCGATCCTGAGGCCGGCGACCGGCTGGTCGCGCTCGCCGAACGCTACCGCGGCACCGACGCAGTGGCGGAGAAGCAGGCGGCGGAGTGGCGCGGGCTGCCCGTGACGAAGCGGCTGGAATACGCGCTGGTCAAGGGCATCGACGCGCACGTCGTCGACGACACCGAGGAATGCCGGCAAGCGTTCGCGCGCCCGATTGAGGTGATCGAGGGTCCGCTGATGGATGGCATGAACGTCGTCGGCGACCTGTTCGGGTCGGGCAAGATGTTCCTGCCGCAGGTCGTCAAGTCGGCGCGCGTGATGAAGAAGGCGGTCGCGCACCTGCTGCCGTTCATCGAGGCGGCGAAGGAGCCCGGCGCCAAGGGTAAGGGCCGCGTCGTCATGGCGACCGTCAAGGGAGACGTCCACGACATCGGCAAGAACATCGTCGGCGTCGTGCTCCAGTGCAACGGTTTCGAGGTCGTTGACCTTGGCGTGATGGTGCCGTGGTCGAAGATCCTGGAAGCCGCAAACGAGAATGACGCCGACATGATCGGGCTGTCGGGCCTCATAACCCCCTCGCTCGACGAGATGGTAACGGTGGCCGAGGAAATGCAGCGAGCGGCGATGACCATGCCGCTGCTGATCGGCGGCGCGACCACGTCGAAGGTACACACCGCGCTGCGCATCTCGCCCGCGTACAAGGGGCCGGTCGTCCACGTGCTCGACGCCAGCCGCGCGGTCGGCGTGGCGACGACGCTCGTCTCCGACACGCAACGCGACCCGTACGTCGCGCAGGTCGCGGCTGATTATCAGGCGGTGCGCGACGCGCGCGAGGGGAAAGGGCAGAACGCGCTGCTGCCGCTCGCCGAAGCGCGCCGGCGCGGGTTCAGGACTGACCCGGCGCTGAAGGCACCCGCGGTGCGGCAGCCGGGCGTCCACGTGTTCGACAACTGGGACCTGGCCGATCTGGTCGGGTACATCGACTGGACGCCGTTCTTCCGCGCGTGGGAACTCGCCGGCACCTATCCCGCGATCCTGTCGGACGCGGTCGTCGGGGAGAGTGCGACCGGCCTCTACGAGGACGCGCGCACGATGCTCGACCGGATCGTCGCGGAGAAGTGGCTCACCGCGCGCGGCGTCGCGGGACTATGGCCGTGCCATCGCCACGACGACGACGTGTGGGTGCACGACCGCCACAGCAACGATCGCCGCAGCCCCGACGGCGCGACCATTCCCGAAGGGTTCAGCGTCCCCGACCTGGATCGCCGCAACGAGCATTCGACCCGACTGCCCTTCCTGCGCCAGCAGATTGCCAAGCGCGAGGGCCGCGCCAACATGTGCCTCGCCGATTTCATCGACCCCGCGGGCGACTGGATCGGCGGCTTCGCGGTCGGCATCCACGGCATCGAGCCGCATCTGGCGGCGTACAAGGCGGCGCACGACGACTATAACGACATTTTGCTCAAGGCATTGGCGGACCGTCTGGCGGAGGCGTTCGCCGAACGACTGCACCAGCACGTCCGCACCGACCTGTGGGGCTATGCCAGCGGCGAGCAGATGACCAACGAGGCGCTGATCCGCGAGCAATATCGCGGCATCCGTCCGGCGCCCGGCTATCCGGCGTGCCCGGAACACTCGCTCAAGCGCACCTTGTTCGACCTGCTGGAGGCCGAGGCGAATGTAGGGCTGGAGTTGACCGAGAGTTTTGCGATGCTGCCCACCGCGGCGGTCAGCGGCTTCTACTTCGGGCACGCGCAGGCGGAGTATTTCGGCGTCGCGCGGATCGGAGAGGACCAGCTGGAGGATTACGCGCAGCGTCTCGGCGTCGATCGCGAGCGCGCGACACGGCTGCTGCGCCCGAACCTCGACTGACGCTCGCGCGTTGGCGGTCCACGATGGTGCACAAGAAGCTCAATCTGCCGACCAAGACCTGCCCGGTGTGCGAGCGCCCGTTTGCGTGGCGCAAGAAGTGGGAGCGCGACTGGGACAACGTGATCTACTGCTCCGACCGCTGCCGACGCAATGCGGCTGCGAAGCGGTAGCAACAAGACAATTGCAGTTGCATATTTTGCATGCTGATAACGATCACATTGCACTTGCGTCGGTTGCTGCTGCGATGCACAAAGGGCGTGCCTTTCAGGCATCCTCTCCTAAAAACTTTTACAGGCCGGGTCTTCCCGGCCTTTTTTTTGGTTTCGCGCTGGTTTACGCGATCAACGTAGCCGCAACCCATAATAATGCGCGCAGGAGGATGTCGCCGGTCGGACCGGCGTTGCGAGGGGGGGTGAGCGGCGTACCGGCCGCTCACCCGGAGTACCCCGGCGAGACGCGCCGGCAGCCGCAATCACTGCCTTATGTAGCGGAAATACCAGACTTCGTGCCCGTAGCGGCGCGCCTTGCGCTCGTAGCGCGTTTCCGGCCAATCGTCGGGGCGATCGAGGAAGTCGTGCGGGCCCTGCGCCTGCCACGCGAAATCGCGGCGCTGGTTCATGATCATCATCGCCCAGCGGCAGTAGATCTCGTCGTCGGTGCCGAGTCGGAACTCGCCCCCCGGCTTCAGCTTGGCCGCGATCAGGTTCATCGGCCCGTGGTTGACCAAGCGGCGCTTGGCATGCCGCGCCTTGGGCCAGGGATCGGGATGGAGCAGGTAGACGCGCTCCAGGCTGGCGTCGGGCAGGCGCTCGATCACCTCCAGCGCGTCGCCCATGTGGACGCGGACGTTGTCGAGACCCGCGTCGCGTACGTGGCCCAGCGCACCGACGACGCCGTTCAGGAACGGCTCGCAGCCGATGAAGCCGGTATCCGGCGCGGCCTTAGCCTGCTCGGCGAGATGCTCGCCCGCGCCGAAGCCGATCTCGACCTGCAGCGCGCGCGCATCGCCGAACAGGCGTTCGGCAGTCAACGGACCCTCGCTCGGCACCGCGACGCGCGGCAGCATGTCGTCGACCAGAGCCGCCTGTCCGGCGCGCAGCACATGGCCTTGCCGGCGTCCGTAGAGCCGGCGGATCGTGGTGGGATCGTTCATCTGCGCGCGCCTAACCGGTGTTGCGGCAAAACGGAACGGACAGAACATGCGGCAGCGCTGGCGGAAGGCGATCGCACACCCGTTCGGCGGTCCTGCAACCCTGATCCCGCTCGCTTGTTCAGGAACAATGCCAGACCCTAGCAAATCCGCGCTCAACAGCGATCGGAAAGAAGTCGATGACTTGAAGGCGGCCGACGCCAAGGAGGTCCACCGCGCCGTTCGCGAGGAGGGCGAGGAGGAGGTTAACCGACCCGCCGCGTCGCTCCTGTGGTCGGGTCTGGCCGCCGGCTTCGCGATCAACGCGTCGCTGCTCGCCGAGGGCGCGCTCGAGGCGCACATCGAAGAGAGCAGCTGGCGGACCCTGGTGGTGTCGCTCGGCTATCCGCTGGGATTCGTGATCGTCATCCTGGGGCGAATGCAATTCTTTACCGAGTCGACCATCACCGCGATGCTGCCGCTGGTGACGAGTCCGTCGTGGTGGACGCTCAAGCGGACATTGCGGCTGTGGCTGCTGGTCATTCTGGCGAACCTCGCGGGTACCGCGCTGACCACCTTGGCGCTGACGCAGCTTCCGATGATCGACGCGTCGCTGCGCGACGGCATGGTCAGCGTGTCGGAGGCGATCCTGCGCCACGACGCGGCGGCCACCTTCTGGACCGCAATTCCCGCGGGCTTCATGATCGCCTCGATCGCCTGGATGCTGCCCAACGCGCGTGAGCAATCGTTCCTCGTCATCTTCGCGATCACCTACGCGGTGGGCGTCACCGGGCTCAGCCACTCGGTGGTCGGCTCGGCCGAGGCGTTCACGCTCATGTGGACCGGGCACGTCGACGTGGCGGGCGCGCTGTTCTCGCTGATCGCGCCGGCGGTGATCGGCAATCTGATCGGCGGGGCGGGGCTGTTTGCTGTCTTGGCACACGGGCAGGTGCGGCCAGAGATGCCCGACGGCGGGTCGGACCAGTGAGCCTCAGCCGAGCGGTCGAGCAGGCCGCCGCGACCGAGCATCACCTGCTCGAACCCGTGCTGGCGTTGCAGGACAGCGCGCTGGTTCGAGCGCTCACGCCCTTGTGCAAGCTGGCCGACGAGACGCCGCTGATGCTGGCGAGCGGTGCGACGCTGCTGACGGGCGTGATGCTGCACCGGCCCCGCGTGGCACGTCTGGGCGTGCGCATGCTCGCGGCGCACCTGATCGCCAACGCGGCCAAGACGGTGCTGAAAGGAAGCGTCGATCGCCTGCGCCCCAACGCGGTCGAGGACGCGCCCGAGATCAGGCCCGGTAGCGGCACCGACGACAAGGCCGCGAATGCCTTTCCATCCGGCCACACCGCCGGCGCGCTCGCGGTGGCGCAGGCGGTCGCGCACGAGTGTCCGCACAACGCGACGGCCGCGCGCGTGGTCGCGACACTCGCGGGGGCGACGCAGGTCCCGCGCGGCGCGCATTACCTGAGCGACGTGGTGAGCGGCGCGGCGATCGGCTGGCTGGCGGAACGGATCGCCGGTCACGCGCTCGCCCTGACCGAGCGCGTCATACGCGATCGGATGGTCGCCGCGAGCGCGCCCTCCGATCGCTAAACGAACCAAAGGGCGGGCTCGTCGGCGTGGACGCTCAGGTCAGGCGACCGCCGCCTTGAGTTGGTCGACCAGGTCGGTCCGCTCCCAGGTGAAGGTATCACCCTGCGGCTCGCGGCCGAAGTGGCCGTAGGCGGCGGTCTTGGAGTAGATCGGCGCGTTGAGCTTCAGATGCTCGCGGATGCCCTTGGGCGTCAGCCGGACGAGCTTGGGCAGCGCCTGCTCCAGCGCCGCCTCGTCCACCGTGCCGGTGCCGTGCAGGTCGACGTAGACGCTCAGCGGCTCGGCGATGCCGATCGCGTAGGACAGCTGGATCGTGCAGCGCTTGGCGAGCCCCGCCGCGACGACGTTCTTGGCGAGGTAGCGCGCGACGTAGGCGGCCGAGCGGTCGACCTTGGTCGGGTCCTTGCCGCTGAACGCGCCGCCGCCGTGCGGGGCGGCGCCGCCGTAGGTGTCGACGATGATCTTGCGCCCGGTCAGCCCCGCGTCACCGTCCGGCCCGCCGATCTCGAACGCGCCGGTCGGATTGATGTAGATCGCGGTATCGTCACCCACGAAACCGTCGGGCAGCACGTCGCGCAGCACCCCGGTGACGTAATCCTTCAACTGCGCGTATTTGGCGGCGTCGGCGTTGTCGCCCTTCTCACAGAAGCCTTTCTTGTGCTGGGTCGAGACAACCAGCGCAGTCGCCTTGGTCGGCGTGCCGTTCTCGTAGTGCAGCGTCACCTGGCTCTTGGCGTCGGGTTCCAGAAACGGCGCCGCGCCGGAGTGGCGGTCGGCGGCCATGCGCTCGAGGATCTGATGACTGTAATATAGCGTCGCCGGCATCAGCCCCGGGGTCTCGTCGGTCGCGTAACCGAACATGATGCCCTGGTCGCCCGCGCCCTCGTCCTTGTTGCCGGCCTCGTCGACGCCCATCGCGATCTCGGCCGACTGGCCGTGCAGGTTGTTCGAGAAGTCGAACGTCTCCCAGTGGAAGCCGTCCTGCTCGTAGCCGATACGCTTGACCGTCTCGCGCACGGCCTGCTCAATCTCTTCCTCAATGCCCGGCGCCCAGCCGCCGTTCTCGTACACGCCCTTGCCGCGGATTTCGCCCGCCAGCACGACCTTGTTGGTGGTGGTCAGCGTCTCGCACGCGACGCGCGCCTGCGGGTCCTTGGACAGGAACAGGTCGACGATCGCGTCGGAAATCTGGTCGGCGACCTTGTCGGGATGGCCCTCGGAAACGGACTCAGAGGTGAACAGGAACGACTGGCGCATGAGGGCTCCGCAACAGATAACGATATAAAGATAGCTTTATGTGACCTCCTATCGCGTGCGGCGACGCAGGACAAGAGCGGCGGCGACCAGCGCCGCCGCGACGATCGCGGCCATCAGATTGCCGGCCCGCGCGAACAGGGTCGGCGGGGCAGGCGGGGGCAGCGCCGCCTCGATCGCACCCGCTTCCATGTGCGGTACGGTGGCGAGCAGCGTGCCGTCCGCCGCGATCACCGCCGAGATGCCGGTGGGTGTCGCGCGCACCACCGGCAGCCCTTCCTCGATCGCGCGCATCCGCGCCTGCGCGAGGTGCTGCGGCGGGCCCCAGCGGCCGAACCACGCGTCGTTCGACGGGTTGAACAGCAACCGCGGTCGATGCGTTGGGTCGACCACCCGTCCGGAGAAGATGATCTCGTAGCAGAGCTGCACGCCGATCGCGCCGAAGCCGGGCGTGTCGAGCGTGCGCGGCCCCGGTCCGGCGATGAAGTCGAAATCGCCCGGCACCAGCCGCGCGAGGCCGAGCGGCTTCAACAGCCACGGCATCGGCAGATACTCGCCGTAGGGCACGAGATGCGCCTTGTCGTAGCGCGCGGCGATGCGCGCCTCGGGCGTGATCGCGAACACCGAATTGTAGCCCGCCGTGATGTCACCGGTGCGATCGAAGGTCAGCCCCGTTCCGCCGGTCAGCAGCAGGTCGCGCGGGCCGAGCAGCGCGGCCATGCGCTCGCGGATCAGCGACGGGCTACGATCGCCGTAGACCCAGGTCGGGTAGCCGTCCTCGATGAAGTCTCGCACTACACCTTCGGGCCACAGCAGCAGCCGGGGCGCTGCGCCGGGGCGACCGGAGAGCGCGGATAGGCGTTGCAGCATCATCTCGCCGTCGCTCTCGCCGCGCTCGTCCTGCGCGACGTTGGGCTGGACGACGACCAGGCGCGGTGTGGTTTGGGTGAGTGCTGGTGCCGTGGCGCGGTAGCTGAGCGCCTGTGAAATCAGCAGGGCAGCGATCGCACCACCGCAAGCCAACATCGTTGATCGGCGCGGCATCACCAGCACCGCGCCCGCCAGCACAACCGTCAGCCCCGACAGCCCGTACGTGCCCACCCATCGCGCCAGCAGCGCCACCGGCTGCACCGGCACCCAGATGACGCCGAGCGGGTCCCAGGCGTAGCCGGTGAACATCCAGCTGCGTACCCACTCGGTCGCGATCCACGCCGCCGCGAACAGCATCACCCAGGCGAGATCGACGCGCCGCGCGCGGAGGCGCCACGCGATCGCGGCGGTCAGCGCCGGGTACACCGCCAGGTAGAGCGCCAGCGCCAGCGGCGCGACGTAGCCGAGCACCGGCGGCATCTTGTCCTGGAAATCGAACGCGTGCTGAAACCAATTGTCGTTGATCGTGAAGTGCCCGACGCCGAACACCCACCCGCGCCACAAAGCCGTCTTCCACGTCGGCGCGTCGTGCACCAGCCACATCCACGCGGCGAAACACGCGAGCGTCAGCACAAACAACTGCAAGGGGGCGAAACCGCACGCCGCCGCCGCGCCGAGCAGCAGCGCGGCGAACGCGGGATAGCGGCGGGCAAACGTCTGCAGCACGATCTTCCTTCGATGCCGCAGCGCGCGGCGGGTCTCGCCGCGCTGTTTGCGCGAGGCGAGGGCAGGGTACAAGCGCTGCGACCCACGGGCGGGCCCGAGCGCCGCCGATCACCCGCGAACGCGAGGGTGACGCCGCGCTGGGGAGCTACTAGGATGCGGCCATGCTGCGCCCCTTTCACCTCGCCTTCCCGGTCCACGATCTCGCCGCCGCGCGCGCCTTCTACGCCGGCGTGCTGGGCTGCCCGGAAGGGCGATCGAGCGACGAGTGGCTCGACTTCGACCTGATGGGTCATCAGATCGTCGCGCACCTCGACCCCGCGGCGAAGCCGGTCGCGGTCGCGAACGAGGTCGACGGCCATCACGTGCCGGTGCCGCATTTCGGCGTCGTGCTGACGATGGCCGACTGGCAGACGCTGGCCGAGCGCGTCCGAAGCGCGGGCGTGCCCTTCGGCATCGAGCCGCACGTCCGCTTCAAGGGTCAGGTCGGCGAGCAGGCGACGATGTTCTTCCGCGATCCTTCAGGCAACGCGCTCGAGTTCAAGGCGTTCGCCGACGACGCGATGTTGTTCGCCACACAGGAGACACCGGCATGAGCCAGCCGATCGAAGTCGATCTGCCGCACCGCCTCGGCAAGGCAGCCGCCAAGCAGCGGATCGAGGGCGGCTTCGGCAAGCTCGCGGGCTTCATCCCCGGCGGGCACGTCGCAGAGCATCACTGGAGCGGCGACACGCTCAACTTCGTCGCCGAGGGCATGGGGCAGCGCGTCGCGGTGCGGCTCGACGTTGCGGAGAGCAACGTCCACGCGTCGTTCGAACTGCCCGGCTTCCTCGCGATGTTCGGCGACCAGCTCCGCGCCAAGCTGCAGAAGGAAGGCCCCAAGCTGCTCGAGTAGCGAATTACCTCCACTTCGGAGGTACCCGCAACCATGCCGAGGTCCGTTCGCTCGACGATGCAAAGGACCTTTGTTGTATGCGTGACATGATAATTCCGGTGCTGGATACCCCGGCGCCGACCCTCGCTGATCCGGCGGAGCGAGCTGGCGCGGCGTCTACGCTGGCGCTGCATCGCGAGGTGCTCGAGACGATGCGGCTGACGATCGCGAGCAGTGCGCATCCCAGCTGCGCCTGCTGCCACGAACTCGCCGCGGCGCTCGATCGCTACCTGATCGCCTGATCGTACGGGACGCGGCGGGATCGTCGCCGTCGTTGCAGTAACGCCGTGCCGATCACCACCGGCGCCACTCCGATGAGGGACGCGGCATCGTACCCGATGCCCGATCCGAGCCAGCCCATCGCTGCATACTGAGTAGCCTTGGCCAGCGCGACAGTCGCTACGTTGAAGGAGAGTGCACCGAGCGCGCGACGTGCCAGGCCAGCCGAGCGGGCCGGCACCCCGCGCGCGTCAGCGCACCGGCGCGGCCGGCTGTGCCGCGCTCACCCGCCAGATCGTGTTGCCGACATCGTCCGCCACCAGCAGCGCGCCGCGGCCGTCGGGCTTGACGTCGACCGGACGGCCGTGCGCCTCGCCGTCGGCGTTGACGAAGCCGGTCACCACGTCGATCGGCTTGGCACCCTTTACCGGCCAGCCCTGCGGCGTGAACGGCACGAACACGACCTTGTAGCCCGACAGCGGCTTGCGGTTCCACGACCCGTGCTCGCCGACGAACGCGCCACGCGCGAAGCGGTCGCCCAACCGCGTCTCGTTCGCGAACGACAGGCCGAGCGCGGCGACGTGCGGCCCGAGCGCGTAGTCGGGACGCTTGGAATATTGCTGCAATTCCGGGTTCTTCGGCTCGACGCGCGGGTCGGGGTAGCCGCCCCAGTAATACCACGGCCACCCGAAATGGTCGCCGAACTCGACCGCGGTCAGGTAATCGGGCGCGAGGTCGGAGCCGAGCATGTCGCGCTCGTTGACGACGGTCCACAACGCGCGCGTGTCGGGATGGAGCACCATGCCGTTCGCGTTGCGCAGGCCCGCGGCGTAGACGCGGAACGTCTTCTCCTTCGGGTAGACCTGCAGGATCGCCGCGCGGTTACGCTCCTTGTCCAGGCCGTTCTCGGCGATGTTCGACGACGACCCGACCGACAGATAGAGCGTCCGTCCGTCCTCCGACGCGATGACGTTGCGCGCCCAGTGGTTGCCGCCACCGGGGTAGCGCACCACCAGCTCGGGCTTGGCGTCGATCTTCGTCGCACCGTTGGTGTAGGGCACGCGCACCAGCGAGTCGGTGTTCGCGACGTAGAGCTGACCCTCGAACAGCACCATGCCCGACGGCGAGTTGAGGCCGGTCATGAACGGCGTCT
>NZ_JBELMJ010000020.1:0-53283 GCF_042095875.1 Sphingomonas sp. | reverse complement strand
TCGCGTCGGCGAAGCTGCGCGGGTAGATCTGGTAGATGACCGCGCCCTTCCACCACGGCTGGCCGGCGTTGGTCGCGCCCGTCGTCATGTCGCTCACTGCTTTCCCCCGAGTGCGCATATCGCGCGGCCCAACGTCTGGCGCACCCGCTATACCAGCTTTCGGCGCGACCTCGATCCTGCTTCTCCTCGTGTGCGCGCAGCATCTGTTGCCAGCGGACGCCCTTGTCGATGCAGGTGTACTCGCCAGCGTACCAGCAACGCTCAGTCAGACGAACATCAGCATACGCAGCGTTTCGCCAGGCGGGTTCGACTGTCGGGCGCGTCGCGAGTTCGCCTAGGCAGCGAGCTTACACATCGGTTGCGAGCACACGTATGGGTTCCCCCGCATCGACCCCGTGCACGATATAATGGCCGACTTGGTGAAGCTGTGACCGCGGAGTTGCTAGGTCGGTGACCGGAGTGTCGCCTGCTCTATCTCAGAAGATATGAGAGGGGTCAGCCAGGACGGTTCAGACCGGTGCTAATGTGCCTGCCCGTGGCACGTGATCGGAGCCCGACAGCATGGCCGCGGAGCCGATCGCGGTCAGGTGCGCCGGCAATCCGACTATTTCCGCTGCCCAGACTTCACAAGCGACGGCTTTCGGGACCAGCAAAACGGCGAGCAGGCCTGTTCGTCTCGTTTGCTTGCGCTACCATAGCAGAACCGCGACGGGTGCGTAGGGAGGACAAGCATGCAGATCGTTCGGAGAATGCTGATGGTGCTTGCCGGTGCGCTGTTGATTGCGGCGGGTGATCCCGCGCCCGTGGTACCGCCGGCGTCGACCTCCATCCGGATCTGGCCGCACGGCGCGCCCGGATCGGCGGCGCGGGCGGGCGAGCCGGAGATTGCACGCGATTACTGGGTACGAAACATCCACGATCCCACGCTGATCGCCTTTCCAGCGCCCGCCCGGCGCAACAGCGGTGCGGCGCTGGTCATCCTGCCAGGCGGGGCGCACAAGTTCCTGGTGTGGGAGAATGAAGGCACCAAGGTCGCCGCCGCGCTCAACCGGATGGGGGTGTCGGCCTTTGTGCTGAAGTATCGGCTCGCGAAGGAAGAAGGGTCGCCTTATTCGGTCGCGGGTGAGTCCGCCGACGACGTACGCCGGGCGATCCGCTGGGTGCGCGGCAATGCCGCGCGGTACGGCATCGATCCGTCGCGCGTCGGATTGATGGGGTTCTCGGCGGGCGGCGAGCTGGTGACGCTGGTCGCGGACAATCCGACGCCGACGGGAAGGCCGGCGACCGACGCGCTCGATCGGCTGTCGGCACGTCCTGATTTCCAGGTGCTGGTCTTTCCTGGACCGGCGGGGCAGCCTGCCACCGCCGTGAAGAGCGCGCCCCCTGCCTTCATCGTCGCGGGGTCGCGCGACGAATGCTGCGCGGCGCCCTCGGTAGCCTTGTACGAGCAGTTGCGGCGTGCGGGGGTATCGGCGGAGCTGCACCTGTTCGCCGATGCCGGTCACGCCTTCAACCTGGATGAAACTGATCGGTTATCGGTGCTGCACTGGCCCGACCGGCTGCACGACTGGCTGGTCGACGGCGGCTGGCTCGACGCGCGCCGACCTCAAGCCGCGGCGGCGCAGTAACGGTCGACGAAGACCTGGTGCGCCGGGAGCCGCGCGGCAGCGGCGGCGATACCGCTCTGCATTTCCGCCAGCACCTGCGCCAGCCGCTCGCGCGGCATGATGGAGCCCAGCGGATGGTAGCGCGCAGGCTCCAGCCGCTGGCCCAGCATCACCTGCACCCACGAGGCGACGCGGAACAGGTCGTGCGTGTCCTGATAGGCGTGGGCTCCTTCGGCGAACAGCGCAATCCGCTCGGCCAGACTGTCGGGCGGCGCGGTCTCGCGGCAGCGCTGCCAGAACGGCTCGGGACGCTGGTTGAGGTGATAATGGAGAATGATGAAGTCGCGCACCGCCTCCATCTCGCGGCGGGCTTGCTCGTTGTAGCGCGCCGCCGCCGCCGGGCTGATCGCGCCGACCGGGATGAGTTGCAGGAGCCGGGTGAGCGCGATCATGATGAGGTGGATCGAGGTGGATTCGAGCGGTTCGACGAAGCCGGCGGCGAGGCTGAGTGCGACGCAATTGCCCTCCCACGCG
Organism: Sphingomonas sp.; assembly: GCF_042095875.1. Lineage (GTDB taxonomy): Bacteria > Pseudomonadota > Alphaproteobacteria > Sphingomonadales > Sphingomonadaceae > Sphingomonas. The sequence continues at coordinate 51,142 of NZ_JBELMJ010000020.1, read as the reverse complement.
CGCAGGCGGCGGCCGGTGCGGAAGCGGATGGGGTTGGGCTCGACCAGCCGTTCGCCGTCGACGTTGGCGTAGAGACGCGTCCGCGCCTCGTCGTCCGAAAGATAGTCGCTGCAGTAGACCAGCCCGTTGCCGACCCGGTGCTGTAACGGGATGCGCCATTGCCAGCCGGCATCGTGCGCGATCGCGCGGGTATAGGGGCGGGCGGGCTCGACCGCGCCGGTCTGAACGGGCAGCGCGCGGTCGGCAGGCAGCCACCGACTCCAATCCTCGAAGCCGACACCGAGTGCCTCGCCGATCAGCACGCCGCGCAAGCCGGTGCAGTCGAGGAACAGATCGCCCGCGATCCGACGTCCGCCGGACAGATGGAGTGCGGCGATGTGGCCGCTCTCGCCGTCGCACTCGACGCGGTCGATCCGACCCTCGACGCGGGTGAGGCCGGACGCCTCGCACCGGGCGCGCAGGAAGCGCGCGTAGCGGCCCGCATCGAAATGGTAGGCGTAGTTGAGGCGCGGCTCGCCACCGATCGCGAAGCGGCCCTCGACGGCGGCGCGATGTTCCAGGCAATAGTCGCCCAAGTCGGCAGCGATGCCCTTCGCGCGCGCCTCCAGCCAGAAGTGGTGGAACTCGCCCATCCAGGTCGTGCGGCCAAGGTCGCCGAAGGAGTGGATGTAGCGATCACCGATCCGCGCCCAATTCTCGAACGATATGCCCAGCTTGAAGGTGGCGCCCGTCGCGGCCATGAACTCGGCCTCGTCCAGGCCGATGAGGGCGTGGAACGCCTGCACGGTGGGAATGGTCGATTCGCCGACACCGACGGTGCCGATCTCCTCCGATTCGATCAGCGTCACCTCGACCAGCGGGGCGAGCTGTCGCGTCAGTATCGCGGCGGCGAGCCAGCCGGCGGTGCCGCCGCCTGCGATGACGATCCGGGTCTTCATCGGTTCAGCCGATCGGACACCTGGGCGCGCAGCCGCCGCGCGGCACGCTCGTCGAGGGTGGCGAGCTCGCCGCGGACGTGGTCGGGCAGGTGGGCACCGGCGAGCGCGGGATCGCCGAAGACATAATGGTCGAACAAGGCGCGCCACGCCTCCTTCTCGGCCACTGGTCGATCGCGGAGCGACAGCAGCGCGTGCAGCAGCGTCGTCATCGGCGTGTCGGTGAAGGCAGGCGTCGCGTTCCACCAGTAATTGACCAGCACGTTGAAAGAGTCGAGCGCCTCCACATGGTGCCACCACATCGCCGGGAAGAAGAGCAGGTCGCCCGGTTCCAGCTCGGCGACCTCCGCGGCGGCGAGCGCGTCGGCGAAGTGCGGGAAGCGGACGAGGTCGGGCGCGTGCAGGTCGACGGTGCTGACGACCTGACCGGCGGGAGTCGGGGAGAGCGGGCCGGGATACAGGTTGGAGACCTGCGACGGCGGAAACAGGGTGAAGCGGCGACGGCCCACGGCGCAGACCGCCAGGTTGTTCGACATGTCGTAATGGGTCTGCGCGATCGTCCGATTGCCGATCCAAATGCTGGCTAGCGCCGCATCGTGACCCGGTGGCGGCGGGGGCAGGGCGAGGTCGTTGGCGGCGCGAAAGCCCGGCAGGTAAGCGTCCAAGTCGGTCGAGCCGACGTAGAAGGAGGGCGAAGTCGGCTCACCAAGGCTCGCGGCAATGCGATCTAGGTACTCCGACAATCCGACCCGTGCCGCGTCGAAGTTCAGTCCCGACCAGTCGTCGCGGTAGAAGAAGCGGCCGCCGATCTCCGGCGCGCCGGTGTAGCCAACCACCGGGCGACCGATGTCGAAGCGTTTGACATAGGCGATCGCGGCGGCAGGGCCAGCGCGCCCGGCGACGACCAGCGGCCAGTCGGCAGCGTAGCCGCGAATGATGGTGGGGCGCCCGTCGGCGAGCAGCGCATCGGATGCCAGCGCGTCCGGCCGGTCGATCACGCGTGTACGGCGCAGGTCGGCGAGCAGGGGCGCCGCGGGCGCGTTCATGCCGCGATCCGGCGACGCTTGAGCTCGATCAGTCGGGCGACGTTGTCGAGCGAGGCGGACGCCATGATCGCCGCGCGCAGTACGCCGCCGCGGTGAAGGTGGCCGAGGTCGGCGTCGGAGAGTGCCGCCAGACGATCGCCGTCGATCGCGTAGACGTCGTCGATTCGGTAATGCAGGCCATCGTCGATCTCTACGTCGAGGTTCACCGGCTTGATCAGCTCGTATCTGACGAGCGACTCGAAGAAGGGAGCCTGCGCTTCCACGCCGCGGCGAAGCGTTTCCAGCACGCGGCCGATATGGAGCAGATAGGGCGCAGTCCCGCCGTGTCGCAGGAACAGGGGCTCGCCGGTCGGGTCGCCCACGCGTGGGTCGTTTAGGTCCACGCAGATCTCGGTTTCTCCCGCATCTCCGATGCGGAGCACGAACGGTCTGTGCTGACGAACGGCGGGAACGTAGTGCGCCGTCCAACCCTTCGGTCCGAGGAAGAGGTTCTCGTCCAGGTCCAAGCCGGTCAATGCGATGGCGTAGAAGTCACGGTCCGGGTCCTGTCGAAAGAGGATCGGATAGTCGCGCTGAACCTGTTCGAATTCGGTCGGGAACACCGCCACCTGATTAACCGCGTCACCGAACGCCGCGTCGTGGCGGACCGCCACGGTCAGGTCGCCGTGATCGACGTTGTCGAGCTTGACGATCTGCGGGGAAGAACCGGGCGATGAAGGGGAAAGCATATCGGCCTTACCTGCTTTGCTGTGCCGCTGCCCGGCATATCCGCGAAGCGCGCCGAAAGAAAAGGGGGCCGCCGGATGGCGGCCCCAGTGGGGAGGTCGAAGGGTCAGAAGCGTAGGCGACCGCCCAGCAGCAGGCGGGGCTTCAGTTCCTGGGCGAACACCAGGGCGGTCTTGTCGCGGCCGTACTGGACCAGCGGTTCGCTGGTCAGGTTCACGCCCTCGAACGAGACCGCGAAGTTCGGTGTCACGTCGTAGCTGATGTTGAAGTCCAGCGTCCCGAAATCGTCGGTGAAGATCGGGTTGCGGTCGTCGCCCTGGTTGACGGCCGACAAGTACTTGGCGCGCCAGTTGTATGTGACGCGGGCGGACAGGCCGTCCTTGTCGTAGATGAGTGACGCGTTGGCGCTGTCGCCGAGGCCGGTCAGCGCGAACACGTTTACGTCCGGGCTGGAGGTCACGTCGACGTTCACGTTGCCGTCCACCTTGGTGTAGGAGGCGGCCACGCCGAAGCCGGTATTGCCAAAGAAGTGCTGCCCGGCCAATTCGAAGCCGTAGATATGGCCGTCCTGGCTGTTGATCGGCTGTGATATGGCGAAGTTGAACAGCGGGTCCTGCGCGTTCGCGATCACGTCGACCGCGGCGAGCAGGTTGTTGGCGAACACCTGGTTGAACTCGCCGTTGGTCGAGTTCGCGCGGTAGGTCGCGTCGGCCGCGGCGGTGTTGCTTCCGTTCTGCTGGAGCAGCGCGGTGTAGCTGAACAGGTTGACGTCGTTGATCGTGGCACCCAGCGCGCGCAACCGGTCGAGTGCGACGCCTGAGCGTGACCCCGCCGCGCCCGAGGAGGGATCGCGCAGATCGAAAGCGGAACGGTTGAAGACGCCCGAGCCCAGGAAGTTGCGGACGCGCTTGTCGAAGAAGCCCACGGACACGAAGCTCGACGGCTTGTAATACCATTCAAGCGACAGGTCGAAATTGTCCGAGACTAGGGGATCGAGGTCGGCGTTGCCGCTCGTGCCGGTTGCGACGCCGTCCAGCGCGGTCGGGCGGGTCGGACCGCCGACGGTGGTGGAAGCGAACTGGTTGCCGTAATCGGGGCGCGCCAGCGTGCGACTTGCCGAAGCGCGGGCGATGAGGTTGCGCGCCACTTCGATGTTGAAATCGACCGCTGGCAGCAGATTCTCGTACTTGCCCGATTGCGACAGGTTGACCGGTGTCGCCGTCGCGATGTCCGGCAGCAGGTTGGAATAATCGTTGTCGGACTGCCACAGGATCGCCGTAGGCGCGACCTGGCGCGCGCGTGACCGGGTGCGGGTCTGCTCGTAACGGGTGCCGAACACCAGATTGGCCTCGCGGCCGGCAATCTCGCCCTTCCAGGTAATCTGGCCGTAGATGGCCCACACCTTCTCACCCACCTGGTCGAAGTCGAAGGCGGTAGTGTTGACCGGGTTTCCTGCACTCAAGGGATTGGCCGCCGCGTAATAGGGCGACAGGATGTTGAGTAGCGAAATCGCATTGCCGCGGAAGGCCACTCGTGCCGGCCCTTCCGACCGCGGTTTGAAGTGGTCGAACTTGCAGGTCAGGCAGAAGGTGTCGACGAGGTTGGGCGCGAGTTGCGCGATGAGGCCGGGATCGCCGATCCCCCAGTCACCCAGCTGCTGCTGCGTCTGGGTGCGGGCGCTGGTCATCTTGGTCGACGTGTAGTTGCCGCCGAAATCGAAACGGCTGCCGCCGCCGAGATCCCATCCGAAGTCGACGCGTCCGCCATCGATCCGCTGACGCTGGCTGGACGCGACGGTGCGCGCTACCTGCGATCCCAGATCCCCAAGATCGAGCATGTCGTTGCCGTTGCCGCGGATACGGTCGTTGATGACCTGCACCTGCACGGGGAAGCCGCTGGAGAAGTCGACCGACTGCGCCGCGCCGACGGGGGCGCCCAGGCTGACCAGCGTTGCCGACGTGCCGTTTGGATTGTCGGGATCGGACTTGGAGATGGCGTGGTAGCCGTCGGCGTTGACGGTGAAGGTATCCGTCAGTTCCCACTTGGCGTTCAGGCCGTAGGACTGGAGCTGCGTACGGGTGGCGCGCTGCTGCTGCTCGTAGCCGAAGTCCTTGGTACCGTCGTCGGTGCGTTGCAGGAAGACGGTAGTCGGGATGGCGGGATTGCCGCCGAAACGCACCTCGTTGAACGGGCGGTTGAACCAGTTCGTCTGTTCCGAGCGCTGCTCGCGCAACTTGTTCTGCGCGAAGAGCGCGTCGGCCGTGAAGGTCAGCGTGTCCGTCGGCTTGAACTGCGCCACGCCCTGCGCGTTGATGCGCTCGCGTCGGTTTTCCGAGAACTGATAGCGGCTGTCGTTGGGCACCAGCACGTATTGCGAACTGGGCCGAGCATCAACGCGCGTCGCGTTATTGATGAAATTACCCGGCGTGAAGAAGTCACTGGTATTGACGACGTTGAAGTAGTTGGGTGCGCTCTGCACCGAGGTGCTGTCGCGGCGCTGGTAGCTGCCGAACGCCGACACACCGAACTTCTGATCCGGATCGGACCAGCTGACCAGGCCGGAGAATTCCGGCAGCACGTCCTTGCCCCGGCCATCGCTGACGCTGAAGTCGTGCAGCGCCTTGGCACCGATGGAGCCGGACAGGCCGGATTCGCGTGCGTCCAGCGGCCTGCGGGTGACGACGTTGATGGTGGCGCCGATGCCACCCGACTGGTTGGCGGCGCGGCCGGTCTTGTAGACCTCAAGCGCGCTGACGCCTTCGGAAGCGAGATTCTGGAAGTCGAACGAGCGGCTGGTGCCGCGCGCGAAATCGCCCGCGCCGCTGGTGTCGACATTGGACGCGGGCAATTGGCGACCGTTCAGCGTCACCAGGTTGAAGCCGCCCGAGAAGCCGCGCACCGACACCTGCGAGCCTTCGCCGTTCACGCGGCTGATCGACACGCCGGTGATGCGTTGCAGCGACTCGGCCAGGTTGGTGTCGGGGAACTTGCCAATGTCCTCGGCCGAGATGGCGTCCACCACGCCCGCCGAGTTGCGCTTGATGTCGATGGCGCGATCAAGGCTGGCGCGAATGCCGGTCACCACGATGTCGTCGGGTGTGGGCTGCCCCTGCGGATCCTGGCCGGTAAGCTGGACGCTGGTCGGCTCTGCCTGCGGAGCGTTGGAGGGTTGAGCGTTGACCGCCTGCGATCCGGGCTCCGTCGTCACCGTGGTCTGAGCGGCAGCGGCCACCGGCAGCGTCAGGCACGTCGCCACCGCGATCGCGGATGTCGAGCGTACGAGCGCCGCGATCAAGATAGATCCCTTCATTATCACCTCTCCCTTTGGCATCCGTGAACGCCCACCTTCACACGGTTCGTTGACCGCGATGATATCGCTACCAATTTGTCCTACGTTGTCAATCGTCGATATTATGAAAGTCGCGATATCGACAATTAATCAGGATTCAGGTCTTTGCCGCTTCCGGCCTTGATCTCGCTTGGCCGACGGGATGCCCTGGACCGATGGACCACACACGACGCAAGACCATCATCGACGTTGGCCGCCATGCCGGCGTTTCGACCAAAACAGTGTCGCGCGTGTTCAACGACGCACCCCATGTGAGCGACTCGATCCGCCAGCGCGTGCTTGCCGCAGCGGCAGCGCTCAATTACCATCCCAACGTCATGGCGCAGGCGCTGGTCCGACGGCGCTCTCACATGATCGGCCTGGTGTACGAGAACCCGTCACCCAGCTACGTGACCGAACTGCAGATGGGCGTGCTGCATCGCCTACGCGACGAACGATACCGGTTGGTCGTGATTCCGGTCGAGTCGATCGCCGATCGCGCGGGCGAGGTGGTGTCGCTGCTCCGCTCCGCGGCGCTGGACGGCGTGGTGCTGGCGCCGCCCGCGTCGGACAACCCGCGCATCTTGGACGATCTCGCGGCGGCAGGCATCCGCTTCGCGCGCATCACTCCTAATCGCCTGCTCGACGCGGGGCCGAGCAACATCGTTGATGACGTGACCGCCGCCCGCGAGATCGCCGCGCATGTCATCGGCCTCGGCCATCGCGATATCGCGATCATCAAGGGCGATCCGACCCACGCATCGTCCGATGCTCGCCTGCTCGGCTACAGCCAGGCGTTCTATGCCGCCGGCGTGATCATGCGACCCGAGTGGATCGAACAGGGACTGTTCACCCGGGAAAGCGGGCAGATCGCGGCGGCAAGGTTGCTGGCGGGCTCTCGCCGGCCAACCGCCATTCTCGCGCAGAACGACGAGATGGCGGTGGGAGCGTTGATGGTGGCGCGGGAACGCGGATTATCAGTGCCGCAGGATTTGTCGATCGCCGGCTTCGACGACTCAGATGTCGCACGGATTGCTTGGCCGCCCCTCACCACGGTACGCCAGCCGGTGTTCGAGATGGCGCAGGCGGCGGCCGACATGGTGATTGCGCAACTTGAAGGTACGTCGTTCCAAATGCGACGGGACCATGCCCACGAGCTCATCCTCGGCGGCTCGACCGCGCCGCCTGCAGGCTGACGGAAGACTGACAGCGTTGGCGAGCGCTCAACGCCGCCGCTCTCGCAAGAGGGGAGACGAGCAACACGAACCGACACTCCGTCCTGTCCGACGCGAGGCGTAACAGAGCGTCAGGCGGGGAGAACACCCGAGGGCTAGGCCGGCCGGTTGCTTGGCGTGTTTCAGCCTGCGCGCTACAGAGGCTTCACGGCGACCGAGCCTGCGCTAAGTCAACTGCGCCCGCGCGGCCTTCAATGCGAGAACCCATCCATAGCCTAGGCGTTTGATCTCACAAACTTATGGTGTGATCCCTACATCGCGATGGAGGGCGGTCTTAGAGAACAGGTGCTTCACGGGAGCGCCACCGCCACGCATGCCATCCGAGCAGCACTACAGCAATCCCAAGCTTCGTTCGAGACGCTGAGCCGAGAGCTGGAGATGAACGCGAAGGCGGTTGCGAAGTGGCGTGAGAGAGCGACGCTCAAGAATCTGAAGACCGGGTCGAAGCTTATCGTGGAACTGCCCTTACTGGAGACGAGGAGGCGGTGATCGTCGTGCCGTGCTTTACCGCATCCACACGATCCTGACGGACGACGGCATTCGGTTGCCGAGCAGCCGCGCAACTAAAACGCCGTTCGATTACGTCAGATGCGCTTCGATTTGATCTACGAGGGGACAATATCGTACACCGGCTCACCAAGCCAGATCGTATCAAAACCAACGGCCAAGTCGAGTGATTGAAACGCATCATCATAAGTTGATTGTTAAGCGCTCCCACTAGGAAAGCCATGATCAGCTCCAGATGAGCTCCGCCGAGTTAATGGCTGTATACAACTTTGCTCGCCAACTCGAGCGGCCCTGCGCCGAATACATCGCAAACATCTGGAGGTCCGAGCCCGCCCGGTCGATCGTCTACCCGATCCACCATTACCCAATCGACGGGAGCAAAGACGCGCGTTGAAGGCGTGGGTCGCGAGATGGAGTACTTTACCGCTCCATGCCACATAGAAGTGAGGCGTCGTTGCGCTCCTGATGGCGAGTCTGATCGTCTAGATCAAACCTTAAGTTTTTGACAGTGTATCGAGGCACGTTAGGCGCGCGTCCGAACGACGATAGCCGGTGAGATCATCAACACATAGATGGTGCCCAGGGACGGGATCGAACCGCCGACACTGCGATTTTCAGTCGCATGCTCTACCAACTGAGCTACCTGGGCCAAGCCGCCGATCGGCGGTGAGCGGCGTCCTTAGTCATGGTTGGCGGGGCTGTCCAGCGCTTCTTCGTCGACGCGCGGGCCGGGGATGCGATATCCTTCGCCGAGCCATTGCAGCAGGTCGCGGTCCTTGCAGCCGCGGGTGCAGAAGGGCGCGTGTTCGGGGGTGGCGGGCGCGGAGCAGATCGGGCAGCGGGCGGTGGTCATGCGTCCAATATAGGCGAGCGGCCGGTGCGGCGCACGAGGTCGGCGAGCCAGGCGGGATGCGCGTCGAGGCATGCGCTGACCTGCGGCGACAGGCGGTGGTGGTTGGGTGCACTAGGCGGCGTCCGCTCGATCAGGCGCAGCGCGGCGCGGGTGGCCGCGGCCGTCGCGTCGTCGCGCAGCAGCTCGGGCAGAGAGGCGCGGGAGCGTGGACGGACGATCTGGAGAAAGCCGAAGCCGTTGACCGCGGTCCGCTCGAAGGGCGGGGCGAGGTGCGCGTCGATCGCGGCGGCGACCGCCTGTCTTGCGGCCTTGCCGGTAATCGTGGGGAAGTCGACGCCGATCGACCCGCCGATGCCGTGGCGACGAATCGCCTGTGCGACAGCCACGGCGGCGCGCTCGGCGAGTTGGTCGAGTGCGCCGTCGCCGTCGACGTCGAACAGGGTCATCGCGGGCGTCGGCGACATGCGCAGCGCGCCGCCCGCGAAGGCGATCTCTCCGGACAGCGCCTCATCCAGCACCTCGGACCAGCCCGCCTGTTCGAGCAGGTCGGGCTCGTGCGTGCGCAACGTGCGGACCGGGTAGCCGGTCGCGGTGATGCGGGCGAGCAGGTCGGGACCGGGCGCGGGTGCCGCGTCGGACAGGCGGGCGCGGGCGCGCTTGGCGCGGCCGGGCTCGGGGATCGCCTCGCGCGTGACTTCCACGGTCAGCGCGGCGCCGAGCGTCACTGCGGGCGGGCGGCGGTCGAGCACCACCTGCTCGCCGGTGTCGAGCGTCGCCAGCTGGAACTCGGTCAGGCGGGCGCGGGCGACGGTGCCGACGCGCAGCCGGCCGGGCAGTTCGACGCGGGCGGCGAGGATGCGGTCGTCGTGGACCAGCGCGGCGCGCGCCTCGCCGATGCCGTCCTCGTAGAGCCAGTGCGCGTCAGGCAAGGATGCCGGCAGTGACGAGCAGCGCGCGCGTCTCGAACAGGGGCAGGCCGATCACGCCGGAGTGGCTGCCGGAGAGGAAGCGGACCCAGCCCTCGGCGCGGCCCTGGATCGCGTAGCCTCCTGCCTTGTCGAGCCCCTCGCCGCAGGCGACGTAGGCGTCGATCTCCTGCGTGGTAAGCGGCTTGAACGCGACGATCGTGTCGGCGAGGCGGGTGCGCTCGGCCCCAGCTGCGTCGATCACGCAGATGGCGGAGAGCGCGTGGTGGCGGCGGCCGGAGAGCGCGGAAAGCAGGTCGCGCTGGACCTGCTCGTCGCTGGCGGGGGGCAGGATGCGGCGGCCGAGCGCGATCGTGGTGTCGCCGGCGAGCACGACTTCGCCCTCCGCGCGGGTGACGGCGCGCGCCTTCTCCACCGCCATGCGCAGCGCGTAGGCGCGCGGCAGCTCGCCCTTCGTCGGCGTCTCGTCGATATCGGGCGCGGCGACGCGGTCGGGCGCGGCGCCGAGGCGCGCGAGCAGGTCGCGCCGGCGCGGCGAGGAGGAGGCGAGGACGAGCGGCATAGGGGAGCGGGGCGGAAGCGCCGCCCGGCGTGATTATTGCGGGCCGGGGCCGCCGCGGCCGGGCATGAAGCGGTAGGTGATCCGCCCCTTGGTCAGGTCGTAGGGGGTCAGTTCGACCAGCACCTCGTCGCCGACGAGCACGCGGATGCGGTTCTTGCGCATCTTGCCCGCGGTGTGGCCGAGGATCTCGTGGTCGTTCTCGAGCCGGACGCGGAACATCGCGTTGGGCAGCAGCTCGACCACTTGGCCGCGCATTTCGAGGAGTTCTTCTTTCGCCAAACGGTGTCTCTTTCGGGATTGGACGTGCGCGCCCTTAGCCGAGGTGTGGCCAAAAGGGAAGGAAGCGCGGAAAGTTAGTCAAAGGTGAGGCCAAGACGCGCTGGCGTCCGTTCTCCTTAAGAAGATGGGGTGGCGCGTCGTGGCGGGCAAGGTGGCGCGGCGCGCGCGGAAGGTGAGGCTAAGGTGAGGCCAAGACGTGTGGGTGCGTAGAGGGTTCAGTCTGTGCAGCGTCGTGGGGGTGCCGTGTCGTAGTTGGTCGCTTGGGGAAGGATGGATCCCGGCCTGCGCCGGGATGACGGCAAGGGGGAGGGTATGGGTCTGCTCGCCGCCGGGCCGGGCAGGTGGAGTGGGCAGTGAGAAAGAGCGGTTCGTCCGGCGTGCGTCCGGCAGGACTCCGCTCATACCGCGCACCAGCGCTGTAGGACAGCGGCGCCGGGGTCGAGCCGGCGCCGCGTGGCCGTTTACAGCCCGAAGGAGAGGCGCAGGTAGCCGAACTGGCCCGGCACGTCGTAGGTCGTGGGGTCGTAGTTGTTGAGGCTGCAGCTGAAGCAGGCCGGCGGGTCCTTGTCGAACAGGTTGTTGACGCCGATCGTCAGCGCGAGGCGATTGTCGATCCAGCTGGGGCGGAACTGCAGCTGGACGTCGGTGTAGAAGCGCTTCTCCAGCCGGTTGCCGTTCTGCGTCTCGATCACGTTGTCGATGTAGCGCCCGGTTACCGTCGCGCCGATCGGGCCGCCGCTCCAGTCGAGGATCGCCTGCCCCTTGAAGTGCGGATAGGCCTGGTCCGGGCTGCCGCGCTCGGTCCCCTCGTAGCGGGTGGTGGTGGTGCCGGCGGTGGCGGGCACCGTTTCGGCGTAGCGCAGCAGGTAGTTGCCGAGCACCGACAGGCCGAACGTGCCCCAGCCGGTCTGGCGCGAGCGGAAGGTGAAGGTGCCGTCGAGCCCGCGCGTGCGGATGCCGCCGGTGTTGAGCAGCACGCCGTTGATCGCGGTGACGATGCCGCTGGGCGCGCGACGGATCGCGGCGCAGCTGAGCGCGTCGGCGGCCTGCGCGCAGCGGCCGAGCAGCACGTCGGCCGGGATCGCGGCGATCGCGCCGTCGACCTTGATGTCGTAGTAATTGACCTCGAGGCTCAAGGCGCTGGCGAAGCCGGTGCGCGCCCAGGCCGGGCTGTACACGCCGCCGAACAGCAGGGTGCGCGCGGTTTCCGGCTGGAGCGCGCGGTTGCCGCCGGTCAGCACGGGTAGCTGTCCGTCGGGCTCGGCGTAGCTGCCGTTCGCCGGAACGCCGTTGGCGGTGCAGTTGGTCCGCACGGTGGCCGAGGCGCGATAGGGCGAGCCCGCGATATTGCTGCACGGATCGCCGAGCGGCTGATCGAAGCGCGACTGCGCGCCGAACAGCTCACCGATCGAGGGTGCGCGCAAGCTCTCGGCGTAGGAGCCGCGCAGCAGCAGGTCGGCGACCGGTTTCCACAGCGCGCCGCCGGTCAAAGTCGTGTTGCCGCCGAAGGTCGAGTAATCGGCGTAGCGCACCGCGCCATTCAGTTCGAGCGAGGAGAAGAACGGCACGTCCTTGAGCAGTGGCAGGCGCAGCTCGCCGTAGACCTCGTCGGTGTTGAAGCGGCCGGAGGCGGGCTGCGCCGGGATGTCGGCGCTGAACCCCGCGGCGGTGACGGGATCGGGGTTGAAGCTGCCGAACTGGTCGCGGTGCTCGTAGCCGATCGCGATGCCGACGGGGCCGCCGGGCAGGTCGAACAATTCGCCCGACAGGTTGGCGGTGTAATCCTGCAACCGCTGACGCGAGCGCGAGCGTTCGTCGAAGCCGACGAAGGCGAGCATCGCGGGCGTGATCGAGCCGACCCCGCCGAAGAAGTTGAACGGCACGCAGTCGCCGGTGCATTGCGCGACCGGGCCGAGCGCCTGTTGCAGACGCGACGAATTGACGTTGCCGGTGAAGAGCTGCTTCGCCTCGTTGTAGCCGATGACCGCGTTGGCATCCCAGTACCAGTTGCGGCCGAACAGCTGGAACCTGCCGTCGAGCGTGCCGGTCAGGCTCATCGTGTCGACGCGCTGCGAGTAGGTGCGCTGCCCCGCCTCCACCAGCCGGCGGAAAATCGCGGTGTAGTTCTGCCCCGGGACCAGCGTGACGCCGAACGGATTGAACGGGTTGGTGGCGTCGACCGACAAGGTGTCGAGCAGATTGCCGTTGCCGACGTCGGGCCCGATGCCGAGCGGCAGGAACGCGGCCTGGTTCTGCGAATTGCGGCGGTTGTACACCGCCTTCACGCGCAGGTTGAGCGCGTCGGAGAAGGAGGTGCGCGCCGAGATGAAGCCGCCATAGCGTTCATTGGGGGTGAGGAAGTAGTTGAACGGCGCGAAGTTGAAGCGGTCGGCGGCGGTGAACGCCTTGAAGTCGCCGCCGGCGAGCGTCGGGTCGTACACCGGACGCCCCGACGCGACGGGGCCGCGCAGCGTGATGTTCTGGCCGTTGACGAGGAAGCGGCCGAGCGGGGTGAAGCTGGAGCAGCCGCCGATCGGGTCGGCGCACGAGGTCTGGCCGGGGTTGGGGAATTGCGAGATGTCGCGATCGCGCGCGCTGACGTCTTCCTGCTTGACGTAGTAACCGCCCGCGACGACGTGCGCGACGTCGTCGCCGACGCCGTAGCTGAGCTGGTAGTTCTGCGTCTCGCCGTCCTTGGTGTCGAGGTACTGGCCGTATTGCGCGGTGGCGCGCAGGCCGACCTGGCGCTCCTTGGTGATGATGTTGACGACGCCGCCGACCGCGTCGGAGCCGTAGAGCGCGGAAGCGGCGGATTGCAGCACCTCGATCCGGTCGATCATCACGTCGGGGATCGAGTTCAGGTCGACGGTGCCGGGAATGCCGCTGGCCGAGGCACCGTTGACGTAGCGCAGGCCGTCGACCAGCACGAGCGTGCGCTTGGCGCCGAGATAGCGCAGGTCGATCGCGGCCGAGCCCGCGCCGACGCCGCCGCCGTCGGGCGGGTTGCCGAGGTTGCCCGAATTGTTGAACTTGGTGTTGAGGCCGCCGGCCGAGGCGGGGATACGTTGCAGCACGTCGGCGATCGACGACAGGCCGGTGCGCGCGATCGATGCCTCATCGACGGTAATGACGGGCGAGGGTTGATCGAGCGGATCGCGGCGGATGCGCGAGCCGGTGACGACGATGTCGTCGGCCGGGCTCTGTGCCGCCACTTCCTGCGCCGCCACGACGCCCGATTCCTGCGCGGCGGCGGGCGCGGCGTGGAGCGCGGCGATCATCGCGGCGGCGGCGATACCGGTCGAGAGGCGATAGGCTGTGCTGTGCATGAGACCCCCGGTGCGCGCGCTCGCCGTAACATTCGGCGATTGTTCGTCACGCACGCGCAACATTCCGTGGATCAAGGGCGAGGACAAGCGCACAAAGCTGCGCAATGCGCGAAGCCGTCGCACTGTGTCGCGGATGTCGCAGTGGTGCAGCAACGATGCCGTATCGCGCGGGGCGGGTGGCAGGCCCGCCCCGGCGCAGCTGTTACCCCGCGCCGCCCGCCAGCGCGGCGAGCAGCAGGAGGGCGACGATATTGGTGATCTTGATCATCGGGTTGACCGCGGGGCCGGCGGTGTCCTTGTAGGGATCGCCGACGGTGTCGCCGGTGACCGCGGCCTTGTGCGCCTCCGATCCCTTGCCGCCGTGATTGCCGTCCTCGATGTACTTCTTGGCATTGTCCCACGCGCCGCCACCCGAGGTCATCGACAGCGCGACGAACAGGCCGGAGACGATGACGCCCAGGAGCATCGCGCCGACCGCGGCGAAGGCGCTCGCCTGCCCGTCGACCAGCCGGACGACCAAGTAGAGCGCGATGGGGGAAAGGACGGGGAGCAGCGAGGGCACGATCATCTCGCGGATCGCGGCGCGGGTGACGAGATCGACGGTGCGGCCGTAGTTCGGACGGCTGGTGCCCGCCATGATGCCGGGATTGTCGCGGAACTGCTCGCGCACCTCCTCGACCACCGCGCCCGCCGCGCGGCCGACCGCGGTCATCCCGAATGCGCCGAACAGGTACGGCAGCAGCGCGCCGAGCAGCAGGCCGACGATGACGTACGGGTTGGACAGGCTGAAATCGACGGTCAGGTCGGGGAAGTAGGTTGCGAGATCGGTGGTGTAGGCGCCGAACAGGACGAGCGCGGCGAGCCCGGCGGAGCCGATCGCGTAGCCCTTGGTCACCGCCTTGGTCGTGTTGCCAACCGCGTCGAGCGCGTCGGTACGCGCGCGGACCTCGTCCTCCAGCCCCGCCATCTCGGCGATGCCGCCGGCGTTGTCGGTGACGGGCCCGTAGGCGTCGAGCGCCACGACCATGCCGGCGAGCGCGAGCATCGAGGTCGCGCCGAACGCGATGCCGATGATGCCGGCGAGCTTGTAGGCGGCGATGACCGCGACGACGATCACCAGCGTCGGCAGCGCGGTCGCCTCCAGGCTGATCGCGAGGCCCTGGATCACGTTGGTGCCGTGGCCGGTCTCGGACGCCTTGGCGATCGACTTGACGGGCCGGTAGTTGGTGCCGGTGTAATATTCGGTGATCCAGACGATCAGCCCGGTGACCGCGAGCCCGATCAGCATGCACCAGAACAGGTCGTTGCCGGTAAAGGAGGCGAGCGTGCCGCCCGCCTGCGTCGCGGCCTCCGCGCCCGTGGTCAGGTCGTCACCCGCGGGGTCGAGGAAGCCCGCGCCGCCGATCACCGCGTCCATGTCGCCCAGCGTCCAGCGCGTCACCGCGTAGATCGCGGGAATGGAGAGCAGCGCGCTCGTCCAGAACCCCTTGTAGAGCGCGCCCATGATCGAGCCGCCGCGCCCGAGCCGCACCATGTAGGTGCCGATGATCGAGGTCAGGATACACACGCCGCCGACGATCAGCGGCAGGCTCATCAGCCGGAGCAGCTCGGTAGCATCAGCGCGGATCAGCAGCGCGATCGAGATCATCGTGACGCCCAATGTGACGACGTAGGTCTCGAACAGATCGGCGGCCATGCCGGCGCAGTCGCCGACATTGTCGCCGACATTGTCCGCGATGACCGCGGGGTTGCGCGGATCGTCCTCCGGGATACCGGCCTCGACCTTGCCGACCAGGTCGGCGCCGACGTCGGCGGCCTTGGTGAAGATGCCGCCGCCCAGCCGCGCGAAGATCGAGATCAGCGACGCGCCGAAGGCGAGCGCGGTCAGCGCCTCGACGATCGCGCGGTCGTTGGGGGCGCGCCCGCCGGGGCCGACGAGGTACCAGAAGAAGCCCGCAATCGCGAGCAGGCCGAGCCCGGCGACGAGCATCCCCGTGACCGCGCCCGAGCGGAACGCGGTGGTGAGCCCGCCCTGCAGGCTGCCGCGCGCGGCCTCCGCGGTGCGGACGTTGGCGCGCACCGAGATGTTCATGCCGACGAAGCCCGCGACCCCCGACAGCAGCGCGCCGATGACGAAGCCGACCGTCGACAACGTGCCGAGCGTCGCGAACAGGATCACCGCGACGATCACGCCGACGATCGCGATGGTGGTGTACTGCCGCCCGAGATACGCCTTGGCGCCTTCCTGGATCGCGGCGGCGATGTCCTGCATGCGCGCGTTGCCGGCGGGTTGTCGCAGCACCTGGCCGCTGGTGAGGATGCCATAGGCCACGGCCACCAGGCCGCAGAGGATGGCGACATAGACGCTCGTCATGCCCGTTCTTCCCTCCTATATTCGGGGCGGCGCAATGTTGGCTCGCGCTCGCCCGGAGCAGAAGGGGCGCTCAACCGGGCGCGAAGTCAAGCGCCGTGCTGATAACCCAGGTGGTGGGGCAGCGGCACGCGGGTGCCGTCGCGCGTCAACGACAGCCCGCTGCCTGCGGCGAAGTGGCCGACGCGGGTCGCGTGGACCGGCGGGACCCAGTCTGCCGGCGCGGCGAACAGCAGCTCGTAATCGTCGCCCGCGGTGGCGGCGGCGAGTGCGTCCAGCCCGTAGCGACGCGCCGCGCGCGACAGCGGCACCTGGTCGAGCGCGACCGCGACCGCCAGCCCGCTCGCCTCCGCCATGCGCGCGGCGTCGATCAGCAGCCCGTCGGACACGTCCATCATCGCGTGGACGTGGGGGGCGAGTGCGCGCCCCTGCCCCAAGCGCGGTGTGGGTCGGCGATAGCGCGCGAGCAGATACGCCTCGTCCTCGTCGCGCGCGTGCCCGATGCGCGCGATCGCGAGCCCGGGCCTCGCGTCGCCGATGGTGCCGGTAACCCACAAGGCGTCGCCCGCCTGCGCGGCCCAGCGCGGCGGCGCGGCGGCGTCGGCGCCGAACGCGGTCAGCGTCAGCACGCGCGGCGCGCCGGGCGGGAGCGACACGGTGTCGCCGCCGAGCAATCGCGCGTCGTAGCGCTCCAGCACCGTGGCCAAACCGCGGAGAAACGCATTGTCCCACGCCGGATCGGACAAGGGATAGTTGAGCAGCACGCCCTCGACGCGCGCGCCCTTGGCCGCGAGATCGGACAGGTTGGTCGCGACCAGCCGCCACGCGACGTCCGCCGCCGGATCGGACGCGAGGAAGTGGACGCCCTCCACCAGCGTGTCGGTGGTGACGACCAGCCCGGCGAGCCGCGCCGCGTCGTCGCGCAGGTCGCCAGCACCGGGGTGGAGCGGCAGCGCGCGCAGGGCGATCAGGAAGGCGCGCTCGTCCACCGGCTCAATTCTCCTCGATCCGGCGATCCTCGTCGCCCGAGACGGTTAGCTGTCGCCAATCGAGCGCTTCCTGGAGCAGGAGGTAGGTGTCGCTGCTGATCGACTGGTCGTGGCGCAGCGCCTCGAGCCGGTCGCGCTGCGCGAGCACGGCGGCGATGGCGAGGCCGTGGCGGCGGTTGAGCGTGTCGGGATCCTTGCCCGATACGCCGTCGCGAATGTCCTGGTACTCGCGGCGCAACTGCTCGGCCGCGTCGCCTTCTTCACCGTCGAGCCGCGCGAGCGCGGCCTGGGCGAGTTCAAGCCGGGCGTGGTCGACCTCCTCGCGCGCCTCCTTCGCCCGCCCGATCCCGAGCCAGCGGATCAGCGGGTTCAACGTCGCGCCCTGTATCACCACGGTCGCGAGCACGACCGCGAAGGCGGCGAGCACCACCGCGTCGCGCTGAGGGAAGCCGGTGGGCAGCGCGAAGGCGGTGGCGAGCGTGACGAGCCCGCGCATCCCCGACCAGCCGAGCAGGAACGTCTCCGCCGGGCTGATCGGCTTCATCTCGCGGCCGTGGAGCACGCGCCAGAGCACAACCGCGCGGTAACCGAACGCGATCAGCAGCCGCGTCGCGACCACGCCCAGCACTACCCACACGGCGAGCCAGCCGGCGTTGACCAGTTCCGCGCCCGACATCGCCGACAGGATGTTCCTTGATTGCTCGCCCATCAGCAGGAAGGCGAAGACGTTCAACAGGAACACGACGGTGGTCCACACCGCGTAGGAGTGAACACGCATCCTGGGCGAGGTGTGATTCGTGTTCGCCGCGATCGTCATTGCGCTGGCCACCACCGCGAGCACGGCAGAGAGGTGCAGATGCTCGGCTACAATCCAGGTGACGAAGGCGTGGAGGAATTGCAGCAGCGTGCCACCGACCGTCTTCTCGACGTGCGGCTGCAACCGGCGCACCAGCAGCCCGTAGGCAATGCCGAACACGATGCCGCCGGGTGCCGCGAGCGCGAAGCGTGCACCCGTGCCCCAGTCGAACGTGCCGCTCATCTGCGCGGCGAGCGCGGCGTTGAACAGCAGCAGCGCCGTCGCGTCGTTGAACAGGCTCTCGCCCTTCAGCACCGCCTCGACCCGCTTGGCGACGGGGAGGTTGGTCAGCACGGCAGTGGCGGCGGCCGCATCGGGCGGCGCGACGATCGCGCCGAGTGTCAGCGCAGCCGCGACCGGCAACCCGATCGTGTACCAGCCGATCCAGGCGACGAACCCCGCGGTCGCGAGCACCGCCACACCCGCGTAGACGATGAGCGGCAGCATCAACCGCCGCGCCGCGCCCACCGGGAAGTCGAATGCCGCGTCGACCAGGATCGGCGCGATGAACAGCGCGAGCGCGGTCGCGGGATCGATCGACAGCACCGGCGCACCCGGGATCGCGGCGACCGCGACGCCCGCTGCGGCCATCACGGTCGGGTAGGGCAGCGACAGGCGACGCGCGACCTGGAGCATCGCCACCGCGGCGAGCATCAGCGCGAGAAGGCTCTCGAAGAAGGTCACGCCGCGACGGTAGCGGTCTGGGCGGTGATGTCACTCACCTGTATTGGGCGACTGCGGTCAGTCCCGGTCGCGTTGCGCGCCGTCGAGCGCGGCGTCCAGCCGGTCGCGCGCGGCCCGGTCGCGCTGCTTCTCCGCCTTGGTGCGGCCGAAGGCGGCGCGGTTGGCGGCGGCGGTCGCCTGCGCCCCGGCGCGCGCCTTTGCCTTGCGCGCGCGGCCGAGGTTGACGACCTCGCCCACGGATCAGTCGACCTTGGTAGTGGTGGCAGAAGGCGAGGAGGGGGCGGGCGCGCTGCCGCCGCGCACGTCCTTCGCCACCGCGTCGAGGATGCCGTTGACGAAGCCCTTCTCGCGCCGCTCGTAGAAGGCATCGGCGACATCGACGTACTCGCTGATCGCGGCGCCGACGGGCACGTCGCTGCGGGCGAGCAGTTCGTAGGTGCCGACGCGCAGGATCGCCTTCATCGGCTTGTCGAGCCGGTCGAAGCTCCAACCCGACGACAGCCGCGCGGCGATCAGCCGGTCGACCTCGTCGAGCCGCGCCTGCGTGCCCTTCACCAGATCGTCGAAGAAGACGATGTCGGCGTCGGCGTACTCGACGTCCTCGATCGTCGCGCCGAGGCGGTGGTGGTGGAACTCGGTCAGCAGCTGCGGAACCGGCGTGGCCTCCATCTCGTGCTGGTAGAGCGCCTGAACGGCGGCGAGGCGAGCGGCGGCGCGGGCGCGCGAGCGGGCAGCGGTGCGGGACATAAGGGCGGCGATGTAGTCGCGCGGGCGCGCTTCGTCACCCCTTCGCGTCGCGCGGGCCTCGGCGAGGATGAATTGTCGTGCGCAGGCAACGACTTCGCCGCTGTCCCGTTACGAGGATGGATCAAGAGGAGTGACGACCATGGGCCTGTTCACCAAGGACATCAAGACGTTCGACGACCTGTTCCTGCACCAGCTGCAGGACGTGTACTATGCCGAGAACCAGATCACCAAGGCGCTGCCCAAGATGATCGACAAGGCGAGCGACGCCGGGCTGAAGGCCGGGTTCGAGCAGCATCTGAGCGAGACGCGCGGGCAGATCGACCGGCTCGACCGCATCTTCGGGCTGATGGGCGAGAAGGCGACGGGCGTCACCTGCCCGGCGATCGACGGCATCATCAAGGAAGCGAACGAGGTCGCGGGCGAGATCGCGGACAAGAAGGTGCTCGACGCGGCGCTGATCGCGGCGGCGCAGGCGGTCGAGCATTACGAGATCACCCGCTACGGCACGCTGATCGCCTGGGCCGAGCAGATGGGCCGCGGCGAGATCGCGTCGATCCTGAAGGAAACGCTGGCGGAGGAATATGCCACCGACGACAAGCTGACCGCGATGGCGACGGGCAAGACCAACCGCCAGGCGGAGATGGCGTCGGCGGGGTGAGCCGAAAAGGCTAAAGTCCTACCTCCGTCATCCCGGCCTCGAGCCGGGATCCCGCTTCCTTTCGGCGCACAGAGAAGAGGCGGGACCCCGGATCAAGTCCGGGGTGACGGGGTCAGGAGTTCGTCCTGATCCTGAGCGCGACCGATTTGGCGTGCGCGGGGAGCCCTTCCGCATTCGCTAGTGCTACGGTTGCCGGGCCGAGTTCGTTGAGCGCGGTCTCGTCGAGTTGCAGGAAGCTCGTCCGCTTCATGAAATCGGTGACGCCGAGCCCGCTGGCGAAGCGCGCGCGGCGCCCGGTGGGCAGGACGTGGTTGGGACCCGCGACATAGTCGCCGATCGCCTCGGGCGTATGGCGGCCGAGGAACGCGCTGCCGGCGTGGCGCAGCTGGTCGAACAGCTCGCGCGCCTGGTCGGGGTCGCAGGCGAACTCGACGTGCTCGGGCGCGAGGCGGTCGACCAGCGGGATCGCGTCGGCGAGGCTGGACGTGACGATCACCGCGCCATTGTCCGCCCAAGCGACACGCGCGGTGGCGGCGGTGGGCAGGTCGGCGAGCTGGCGCTCGACCGCGGCCTCGACGCGGGCGGCGAAGTCGGTGTCGTCGGTCAGCAGGATCGACTGCGTGGTCACGTCGTGCTCGGCCTGGCTGAGCAGGTCGGCGGCGATCCACTCGGGATCGTTCCGCGCGTCGGCGACGACGACGATCTCGCTCGGGCCCGCGACCATGTCGATGCCGACGACGCCGTAGACCTGCCGCTTCGCCTCCGCGACCCAGGCGTTGCCGGGGCCGGTGACGACGTCGACGCGCGCGATGCGGGGCGTGCCGTAGGCGAGTGCGGCGACCGCCTGCGCGCCGCCGACGCGCCATACCTCGTCGGCGCCCGCCAGGTGCGCGGCGGCGAGGACGAGCGGGTTGACGTGGCCGTCGGGGGTCGGGGTGACGACCACCAGCCGCTCGACCCCGGCGACGCGCGCGGGAATCGCGTTCATCAACAGCGTCGAAGGGTAGGCGGCGCGCCCGCCCGGCACGTAGATGCCCGCCGCGTCGACCGCGCGCCAGCGTGCGCCGAGCCGCACGCCCGCCGCGTCGGTGAAGTCGGTGTCGTCGGGGCGCTGGCGCTCGTGATAGGCGCGGATGCGCGCGGCGGCGAGTTCCAGCGCGGCGCGCAGCTCCGGCTCCAGCGCGTCGAACGCCGCCGCGCACGCGGCCGGCTCGACCTGCCAGCCGGTGTCGTTCAGGTCGTGGCGGTCGAGCTTCTGCGTGAAGGCGTGGAGCGCGGCGTCGCCGTCATCGCGCACCGCGCGGATGATCGTCGACACGTCGCGCGCGACATCGACCGACGTCTCGCGGCGATCGTCGACCAGCGCGGCGAAGGCGGCGTCGAACCCGGCGTCGGTGGCGTCGAGGCGGATCATGCCGCCTGCTCCTGTCCGGCTTCGCCCGACGACGCGGCGGCGCGGCGGAACGCTTCCACCAGCGGGAAGACGTGCGCGCGCGTCTTCATCGCGGCGCGGTTGACGACGAGGCGCGCGGACACGTCGAGGATCGGCTCGACCTCGACCAGCCCGTTCTCCTTGAGCGTGCGGCCCGACGAGACGAGGTCGACGATCCGCGGCGCGAGGCCGAGCAGGGGGGCGAGCTCCATCGCGCCGTTCAGCTTGATGCACTCGGCCTGGACGCCGCGGCGCGCGAAATGCTGCGCGGTCAAATGCGGGTATTTGGTCGCGACGCGCACGTGGCTCCACCCGCGCGGATCGTCGTGCTCGGCGAGCGCGGCGGGCTCGGCGACCGACAGGCGGCAGTGGCCGATCCGCAGGTCGACCGGCGCGTAGAGTTCGGGATAGTCGAATTCGGCGAGCACGTCCGACCCGACGATCCCGAGCTGCGCCGCGCCGTGCGCGACGAAGGTCGCGACGTCGAACGCGCGCACGCGGATCAAGGCGATGCGCGGGTCCTGCGTCGCGAAGCGCAGCGCGCGGCTGTTCTCGTCGGAGAAGGCGGCCTCCGGCACGATGCCGGCGCGCGCGAGCAGCGGCAGCGCCTCGGCGAGGATGCGGCCCTTGGGCACCGCGATGACGGTCACGTCTTGCTGGTCGGCTGGCATGGCGGAGGCTTTACGAGCGCCGGGGAAGGGGCGCAATGTCGCGCGACGCGGGGCGTGGCAGAGGAGGCGGCGCGGTGGCGAGCGAGGCGGAGAACCGGGCGGCGTTCGAGGTGCAGGCGGGTTACTGCGATGCGATGGCGGCACCGGTCACCGCGCGGGTGTCGCGCGCACTCGGCCGCGCGCTGACGCGTGAGACGCGGGTGGGGCGGCGCGTGCTCGACTGGACGGGTGAGCCGGTGGCGGACGCGCTGGTGCTGCGCCTGATCGGGGGATTGCACGCGCTGCACCGGCGCGCGGCGGACGCGGCCCTGACGCGCGTGTTCTCGGGTGCGGTTACCGACGAGGACGCGGTCGAGGCAGTGCTGGGGCAGGTGGTGGCGCGGCACGACGCGGCGCTGCTGCCGTGGCTGGACGGGCCGCCGCAGACCAACGAGGCGGCACGATCCGCGGGCCTGATGACCGGGCTGCTCCACGTCGCCGCGCGCTTCGGTCCGCGGGTCGAGGTGCTGGAGATCGGGTCGAGCGCGGGGCTCAACCTGCTGATCGGGCGGATGCGCTTCGACTTGGGCGGGGTGCGGGTCGGCCCTGAGGACTCTCGGATCAGGATCGTGCCCGAGTGGCGCGGCACGCCGCCGCCCGAGGCCGCGGCCAACGTCGTGTCCGCGCGCGGGGTCGATATCGCGCCGGTCGATCTAGGCGATCTGGCCGCGGCCGAGCGGTTGCAGGCCTATGTCTGGGTCGACGCGGGCGAGCGGCAGGCGCGGCTCGACACCGCGATCCGGGCGGTGCGCGAACACGGCGTCGATCTGGTTGAGGGCGACGCCGCCGACTGGGTCGAGGCGCGGCTGGCGGAGCCGCAGCCGTCGGGGGTCACGCGGGTGCTGATGCATTCGGTGATGTGGCAGTACCTGCCGCCCAAGGGGCAGGCGTGCATTCGCGAGGCGATGACGGCGGCGGGCGCGCGGGCGAGCGCGGAGCGGCCGCTCGCCTGGGTGATGATGGAACCCGACCGCGACCTGCACCGCCACGAGGTGAGCGTGCGGTGCTGGCCGGGCGAGACGCCGATGGAGCTCGTCGCGCTGACCCACGCGCACGGTGCGTGGGTCGAGGGGCTCACCCCGCCGTTCGAGACGCGCGACTACGCGATGCGGCGGGCGGCGGACTAGCCCGCGCGCGCGTGGAGCGCCTGCGTCGGCGGGCCGATCGCGGCGGCGCGGGCGACGAGGCTGGCGGCCATGAAGGTCGTGCCCTGTGCCATGAAGCGGCGCGGCGTGGTGCCCAGGAACGTGTTGGCGTCGCGCAGGAAGTGCGAGGAGTCGTAGTAGCTGCTGTCGATCAGCTCGTAGGACATCGGCTCGCCCGAGCGGAGCAGCGCGATGAAGGAGCGCAGGAAGCGCGCGCGCCGCAGCAGCAGCTTGGGCGGCATGCCGAAGGCGTGGATCGCGACCCGGCGCAAGGTGGTGGCGGGCAGCGCGAGCCGCTCGGCCGCGTCGGCGATCTCGATCACGCCGTCGACCAGCATCAGGTCGGTGAAGCGGCGCACCGCGTCGGCGTGGGGGTGCTGGCGGTTGAACAAGGGCGCGAGGACCCTGTCGACGGTGGCGGCGATCCGCGTCTCGTCGTCGAGCTGGGTGAGCTCGGCCAGCAGCTGCGCCGACACTGCGGGATCGAGCAGCTGGTCGAGCGGCACCACGCGGTTGTGGAGCGCGCCCGCCGACCCCGGCATCAGGCTGATCCAGCCGAGCGCGGTCAGGCCGACCCCGACCTGGATGCCGCCGGTGGTGGAGGCGCGCAGCGCGCAGCTGGTCGGGCCGTAGAGGCTGACTGGTGCGGGCTGGAACCGATGATTGCGGATCGCGATGTTGACCGGGCCGGCGTCGAGCAGGATGCAGATCATCGCGGGCGCGGGCAGGAACCAGTTGATCATCTCGGCACGGCTCTGCGCGCCGTAGATGGCGTATCCGCTGATCAGCTCCTTCAGGCCGGTCGCGGGCAGATCGTAGCGGATCGCCATGCCGGGCGGCATCGCGAACGCCGCCGCGGCTATGCCCGGCCGATTGGTGCCGCCGCGCAGGTCTTCCGCTCTCATCGCCTCTGCTTCCCCGTTCGGCGACTGCGACATGGTCAGCGCCTGGTGACTTGTGTGTCAGCAAGGTTGACCTGGATCAAGGCTGCGCGCGCCGCCCCGTTACGGATAGCTGACCGTTTTAGGGACCTCGGGGATCGGGATCCATTCCCCGTCGTCGCCCGGCACGGCGGCGAACTCGCCCGCCTTCCACGCGCGGCGCGCCTCGCGGATGCGGTCGCGCGACGAGGAGACGAAATTCCACCATACGTGGCGCGGTGTCGGGAAAGCCGCGCCACCCGCCAGCATCACGCGCCCGCCGGCGTGCGACCTGAGCGTCGCCGCGGTGCCCGGGCGCAGCACGTAGAGCCGTTGCGGCTCCAGCGCCAAACCGTCGAGCGTCGCCTGCCCGTGCACGAGGTACACCGCGCGCTCGTCGGTGGAATGGTCGACGGGCACGCTGCCGCCCGCGTCCAGCATAATGTCGGCGTAGATCGTGTCGGCCCAGGTCGTGGTTGGCGCGCGCTGTCCCCAAAGCGAACCCATGATGATGCGCGCGCGGGCGCCGGCGTAGGCGATCTTGGGCAAAGCGTCGGCACCGACGTGCTCGAACGCGGGATCGTGCTCCTCCAAATGGTCGGGCAGCGCCAGCCAGGTCTGTATGCCGGCGAGCGCGGGGCCGTCGGGGCGCACGTCCTGAGGCGAGCGCTCGGAATGGACGATGCCCGAGCCGGCGGTCATCAGGTTCACCGCGCCAGGCGTGATACGCACGTCGCTGCCGAGCGAGTCGCGGTGCTGGAACGCGCCCTCGAACAGGTAGGTGACGGTCGACAGCCCGATATGGGGGTGCGGGCGCACGTCGACGCCGTCGCCCGGCGGCAGGTGTGCGGGTCCCATCTGATCGAAGAACAGGAATGGACCGACCATCGTCCGATCCTTGTGCGGCAGCGTGCGATAGACCTTGAACCCGCCGAGATCGTGCGTCGCGGGCTCTAGCGTCTGCAGGATCAGCGCGTCGCCGTCATTCGGGGGCGTGGACATCGGTTTCCTCCAGCATGGCGAGCAGGTCGGCGGGGTAGATCACTTCGGGCCAGGCGGCGAGTTCGTCGCGTGCGAACCAGCGCGCCTCCGCCATCAGTTCGCGTTCCTGGTCGGTCAGCGCGGCACCCGCCACGTCGTGCGCGTCGACATCGACGCGGAACCAGCGCTCGTCCGCGGTCACCTCGACCCGGTCGAAGGTGAGAAAATCGACGACGCGGCGCGCGACCTGGCGACCGCAGTCGCGATCGAGCCCCGTTTCCTCCCACAATTCGCGCCGGGCCGCCGCCTCGTAGCTCTCGCCCGGATCGACCGCGCCGCCGGGCGTGCACCACAGCGGCGCGCGATCGGGCGGCGTGAAGCGGAACAGCAGCACGCGATCCCGCGCATCGGCCAGCAGGATACGCGCGGCGGGACGCGGCACGCGCGTGACCGTCGCGCTCACCCGCCCGATCGTCCCGTCACGCGGCATCGAGTTCGGGATAATGGCGGAAGATACCCTGTTCGTTGAACGCGATGCGGCGATCGCTGGCGATATAGGCGCGGATGCCGGGCAGCTTGGCGACGAGGTCGTGGACGCGTGCGAGCCCGGGATAGTCGGGCGCGAGCGTCGCCATGCGCCGCGGGAACATGTAGCGCAGCCCCTCGATCAGCTGGAAGGTCGACGTGTCGGCGTAGGTCCAGCGATGGTCGATCATCCACGGGCCGTCGTTGCACTCGGCCGCTTCCTCCAGATGGTCGAGGAACTTGGGCAGACGCTCGTCGCGGAACTGGCGCGCGGCGCGCGCGGCCTCGGGCTTCTGGTCGTCGTAGTAATCCATGACGGCGACCGGATGGTGCACGTTGTGCACCTCCATCACCAGGTCCGCGATCGTGAGCTGGAGCTGGTGGATCCAGTAGCGGTCGACGATCGCGGAGGGCGCCAGCTCGCGGCGGTCGCCGAGGTAGAGCAGGATGTTCGCGACCTGCGCGATCACCAGCCCGTCGATCTCTAGGTAGGGCGGCGCGAACGGCGCGCGTCCGGCGCGCTCCTCCATGTCGGCGATCAGCGCGTCGGTGCCGCGATCGCGCGCGCAATCCTCGTACGCGATGCCCGCGGCCTCGAGTGCCAAGCGGATGAACTCGCCGCGGCCCTGTATCTCAGGCCAGTACCACAGTCTCGGCGTCATCGCGTCGCCTCCGCCGGCGCGCGCGCTTGGATCGCGAGCGCGTGGACGTGGTCGGCGAGCAGGTCGGCGAGCGCGCGATTGACCATGCGCTGCTGCGCCACGCGCGACTGGCCGGTGAACGCCGCGCTCTCGATCACGACGCGGAAGTGGCTCTCGCCCGACCCGTCGTCGCCCATGTGGCCGCGGTGCTGCGCGCTCTCGTTGATTACCTGCAGGTGCGTGGGCGACAGTGCGGCGGTCAGGCGCTCGATCATCGCGCGCTCGACCGACCCGGCGCTCGGGCCGGCGTTCGAGGCATTCGGGCTGGTGGCAGGGTCGGTCATGGACCCCATATAGCGTGTTTTCGCGGGAAAGGCGCCAGGCTCGAACATCGTGACCGTCAGGAAGGAACGACCCAATGCGCGGTTTCACGGCCGCATCGAAGGGACCGGTCGCGCGTGCGACCACCCGGGCTGCGACGAGGCGGGCGAGTTCCGCGCGCCGCCGCCCGAGGGGGCCGCGAATGCCGACGGTCCGCCGCGCTTCCGCTGGTTCTGCCTCGACCACGTGCGCGCGTTCAACGCGGGCTACAATTTCTTCGAGGGCATGAGCGCGGACGAGATCCACCGCGCGCAGAGTCCGACCGCGGGGTGGGAGCGCGAGACGCGCGCCTTCGCGCGCGGCGGCCGCGGCGACCAGCCGCCGCGATGGGCCGATTTCGCCGATCCGCTCGACGCGATCGGCGCGCGCTTCCGCCGGACGGTCGCGCCCGAGCGGGCGGACGGCAAGCCCTTGTCGGGCGAGGACCGCCGCAGCCTCGACGTGCTCGCCCTCGCGCCCGACGCGGACCGCGCTGCCTTACGCAAGCGCTATTCCGAGCTGGTGCGCAAATACCACCCCGACCGTAACGGCGGCGACCGCAGCCACGAGGAGCGGCTGACCAAGGTGATCGCGGCGTACCAGCAGTTGCGCCAGGCCCCCGCCTTCGCGTGACGCTTTCGTGCGCGAACAGGCAACCGCCGCGCGCGCGGCGGGTTGACGTGGACACCCGACCTTCGCACTGATCGCGACCACTCCAAACAAGCGGCTCAAGCTCGATGAACGACCTCTCCAACACCCAGCCCGACAGCCGGGACAGCACGATCATGGACGCGCCCGACAAGATGGTGGGCGTGCGCGAGCTGTTCGGGATCGACAGCGACATGGAGGTGCCCGCCTTCTCGGAGGCCGACGAGCGCGTCCCCGACCTCGACCCCGCCTACGTGTTCGATCCCGACACGACGCTGGCGATCCTGGCGGGCTTCGCGCACAACCGCCGCGTGATGGTGCAGGGCTATCACGGCACCGGCAAGTCGAGCCACATCGAGCAGGTGGCGGCGCGGCTGAAATGGCCGTGCATCCGCATCAACCTCGACGCGCACATCAGCCGCATCGACCTGATCGGGCGCGACGCGATCGTGCTGCGCGACGGCCAGCAGGTGACCGAGTTCCGCGAAGGCTTGCTGCCTTGGGCGCTGCAGACGCCGACCGCGCTGGTGTTCGACGAATATGACGCGGGCCGCCCCGACGTCATGTTCGTGATCCAGCGCGTGCTGGAGGCGGAGGGCAAGCTGACCTTGCTCGACCAGAACCGCGTGCTGCGCCCCAACCCGTATTTCCGGCTGTTCGCGACCGCCAACACGGTCGGGCTGGGCGACACCAGTGGCCTCTACCACGGCACGCAGCAGATCAACCAGGGTCAGATGGACCGCTGGAACATCGTCGTCACCCTGAACTACCTGCCTGCCGCAACCGAGGCGAACATCGTGCTCGCGAAATCGGGCGAGTACGACAAGCCAGAGGGCAAGAAGACGGTCGAGAACATGGTCCGCGTCGCCGACCTGACGCGCAAGGGGTTCATCAACGGAGATATCTCCACCGTGATGAGCCCGCGTACCGTCATCACCTGGGCGCAGAACACGCTGATCTTCAAGGACGTCGGCTTCGCGTTCCGGCTGTCGTTCCTCAACAAGTGCGACGACGCCGAGCGGCCGCTGGTGGCGGAATATTACCAGCGCGTGTTCGGGCGCGACCTGCCCGAGAGCGTGGCCCAGAAGGCGTAAATGGCGAACGACACGCCCCTCGATCGGTTCAAGGCGGTGCTCGGCGGGACCGCGCGCGCGCTGTCGGACGAGGCGGAGGTGGAGCTCGCCTTCACCGCCGACGCGCCGACGCAATCGGGCAAGCATATCCGCGTGCCGATGCCCGCGCGCTCGCTGCCCGCGGATCAGGTGGCGGAGGCGCGCGGGTTCGCCGACGCGTTCGCGCTCAGGCTGAAGCATCACGACACGTCGCTCCACGCGCGCGGCGCGCCGGTCGAGGCGGTGGCGCGCGCGGTGTACGACGCGGTGGAGACCGCGCGGGTCGAGGCGCTGGGCAGCCGCGGCTACGCCGGGATTTCGGACAATCTCGCCACCGCGCTCGACGTGCGGCTGCGCTCGGACCCGATCACGCGCGCGCGGTCGCAGAGCGAGGTGCCGCTGTCGACCGCGCTCGGGCTGATGGTGCGCGAGGCGCTGACCGGGCTGCCGTCGCCGGTGGCGAGCGAGCCGGGGCTGGCACTGGTGCGCGAGTGGGTGGGCGAGCGGGTCGACCTGGACGCGCTGTCGCTGGTGCTGGACGACCAGCGCGCGTTCCAGGGGCTGACGCGCAAGCTGCTCGAGGACCTGGAACTCGTCGAGGGCGAGCAGGTGCCCGAGGAGAGCGACGAGGAAGGCGGCGAGGACGAGGCCGGCGGCGAGGGCGAGGACAGCGACGAGGCCGACGAGGGCGAGGCCGAGGGCAGCGAGGGTGAGGCGCAGACCGAGGCGCGGGGCGAGGAGCGCCAGTCGGACGAGCAGGAAGGCGAGAGCCAGGAGAGCGACGGCGACGACATGGACGACGTCGACGGCGAGCCGGGCGACGAGGGCGAGGAGGGGATGCAGCCCGTCCGTCCCAACCGTCCGCCGTCCGACCACATGCCGCAGTTCGACTACAAGGTGTGGTCGACCCAGTTCGACGAGATCGTGGCGGCGACCGACCTGTGCGACGCCGACGAGCTGGTCCGCCTGCGCGGCTATCTCGACCAGCAGCTCGTCCACCTGCAATCGACGGTGTCGAAGCTCGCCAACCGGTTGCAGCGGCGGTTGATGGCGCAGCAGTCGCGCTCGTGGGATTTCGACCAGGAGGAAGGCTTGCTCGACGCGGCGCGGCTGGCGCGCGTCGTGGTCGCGCCCGGTCAGTCGCTCAGCTACAAGATCGAGCGCGACACCGAGTTCCGCGACACGGTGGTCACGCTGCTGATCGATAATTCCGGGTCGATGCGCGGGCGGCCGATCTCGATCGCGGCGATCAGCGCGGACATCCTCGCGCGCACGCTGGAGCGGTGCGGGGTCAAGACCGAGATCCTGGGCTTCACGACGCGCGCGTGGAAGGGCGGGCAGTCCAGAGAGACGTGGCTGTCGGCGGGCCGCCCGCCGCAGCCCGGCCGGCTCAACGACGTGCGCCACATCGTCTACAAGAAGGCGGACGAGCCGTGGCGGCGCGCGCGCACCGCGCTGGGCCTCATGATGCGTGAAGGGTTGCTCAAGGAGAATATCGACGGCGAGGCCTTGATGTGGGCACACGCGCGGATGATGGCGCGCCCCGAAGAGCGGCGCATCCTGATGGTCATCTCCGACGGCGCGCCGGTCGACGATTCGACGCTGAGCGTCAATTCGGGCAGCTACCTGGAGCGTCATCTGCGGCAGGTGATCGACTGGATCGAGCGGCGCTCGCCGGTCGAGCTGGTCGCGATCGGCATCGGGCACGATGTGACGCGCTATTACAGCCGCGCGGTGACGATCATGGACGCCGAGCAATTGGGTGGCACGATCATCGAGCAGCTCGCGGCGCTGTTCGACGCGGAGTAGCCGTCATGCGGACGATCGGGCTGATCGGCGGAATGAGCTGGGAAAGCTCGGCGCAATATTACCGCATCATCAACCAGGCGGTGCGACGCCGGCTGGGGAGCACGCACTCGGCCAGGAGCGTGATGGTGTCGGTCGACTTCGCCGAGATCGCCGCGCTCCAGCACGACGGCGAGTGGGACGCGCTGGCGGCGCGCATGGTCGAGGCGGCGCGGGCGGCTGAGCGCGGCGGGGCCGAGCTGCTCGCCATGTGCACCAACACGATGCACCGCGTCGCGGAGGCAGTCGCGGCCGAGGTCGACGTGCCGCTGGTCCACGCGGTCGACGCGACCGCCGCGGCGGTAACGCGGGCGGGGCACACGCGCGTCGGGCTGCTCGGCACCGCGTTCACGATGGAGCAGCCATTCTACGTCGAGCGGCTGCGCGAGTACGGGCTGGACGTGATCGTGCCGACGAGCGCCGATCGCGGGATCGTCCACGACGTGATCTACCGCGAGCTGGTGCAGGGCGTGGTGCTCGACTCGTCGCGCGCGCTGTACCGCGACGTGATCGCGCGGCTGGTCGCGCGCGGCGCGGAGGCGATCGTGCTCGGCTGCACCGAGATCATGCTGCTGATCGGGCCCGACGACAGCGCCGTGCCGCTGTTCGACACGACCGAGCTACATGCGCTGGCGATCGTGGACGCCGCGTTGCAATGATCGAGTCGCTGGCGTGATCGCCGCGCCGCCCGGCGGGTTCGTCGGCCCGGTCAAACGGTCGATCACGATCGCGGGACACCAGACCTCGATCAGCCTTGAACCGATGTTCTGGGAGGTGCTGGAAGCCGAGGCGGTGGCGCGCGCGCTGCCCTTGTCGGCATTGGTCGCGCAGATCGACGCGCTGCGGATCGTCGAGCGCGACCCGCCTAACCTCGCCAGCGCGCTCCGCACGTGGTTGCTGGCACAATCGCGCGACGAAGGTGCGAGTGGGTCGCATTAGCGTTGACAGTGCGAACGACTCTCAATAGCTGAAGTCCCACAAAAAGGGGGTTCGTTTCATGTCATCCACCGCGTCGTCGTTCCTGGCGCTGTCCTGTGTCGGGTTCATCGCCAGCGCACCCGCCGCCGCGGAGGCGCCGAGGAGCGCGCCGCTGGCCGCCGGCGTCGGCGCGAACGTGCAGGACGGGCGCGGGCAGATCGAGCGCGACGACATCGTCGTCACCGGCACGCCCGAGGCGAAGCCGCCCGCGGTCGAGAGCCCCAAGGCGACCTCCGCGCTGATCGACACGCCGCAGACGATCACCGTCATCTCCGACCAGACGCTGAGGAAGCAGAACCTGCTGACGCTGCGCGACGCGTTGCAGACGATCCCCGGCATCACCTTCGGTGCGGGCGAGGGCGGCGGGGGCTACGGCGACTCGATTAACCTGCGCGGCTTCTCCGCCAACAACGACGTCACCGTCGACGGGGTGCGCGACAGCGCGCAATACAGCCGCACCGACCCGTTCAACCTCCAGCAGATCGAGGTCTATAACGGGGCCAATTCGGTGTTCAACGGAGCTGGCAGCGTCGGCGGCACGATCAACCTCGTCACCAAGGAGCCGCGGGCGGAGGACCTGACGATCGCGCAGGGGGCGGTCGGCACCGACGATTACTATCGCGCCTCGATCGACGCCAACAAGCGCGTCGGCGAGATGGTGGCGGTGCGATTGAACGGCATGTTCCACCGCAACGACGTGCCCGGGCGCGACGTGGAGAAGTTCAAGCGCTGGGGCGTCGCGCCCGCGGTGACGATCGGCGTCGGCGGCCCGACCAGCCTGACGCTCGCCTACGTCCACCAGGAGGATCGCAACACGCCGATCTTCGGCGTTCCATATTTCGAGAACACGATCAACGACGGCCCGCTGCCCGGCACCAGCCGGTCCGATTATTACGGCATCGTCAATCTCGATCGGCAGGACATCACGGTCGACCGCCTGACCGCCACCTTCCGCCACGCGGTCAACGACCAGCTCTCGGTGCGCAACCTGACGCGGTGGCAGCGCGTCGGCCAGAACAGCGTGACCAGCGCACCGCAGGGGACCTTCTGCTTGGCGGGCACGGGACGCCAGCCGGTGACGGCGACGATCAACGGCACGGTCGGCGCGCCGTGCCCGACCGGGCTGGCGCCCGGTTTCTGGCAGCCGTCGGGCCCGCGCGGGCTGGTGCGCGAGCAGGAGAACCAGCTGCTATACAACCAGACCGACCTGCGGATCGAGGCGGGCGAGAAGGGCGGCATCCGCAACGTCGCCAACATCGGCGTCGCGGGCACGATCGAGGATTACGACCTGGTGCAGGGTTCGCTGACGCGCACCGCGTCAGGTGCGGCGGTGCCGTTGCCGATCCTGCCGATCGTCGCGCCCGACACGACCTATACCGGCCCGGTCAATCGCACGGTGACCGCGATCTCCTCCGCCGAGTCGCGCAACCTGGCGGTGTACGCGTTCGACACGCTGGAGCTCGGGCCGCTGTTCGAGCTGAACGGCGGCGTGCGGTGGGAGACCAACCGCAACACCTTCCGCGCGCACCCGCTCGCGTTCGTGCCGCCGGGCGCGACGCAGGTGACCGCGCTGGCGCAGGTGCCGCAGCTCAGCCGCGAGCGGTTGTTCTCCTACCGCGTCGGCGCGGTGTTCCACCCGGCCCAGAACGTCAGCCTGTACGGCGGCTACGGCAATTCGAGGACGCCGTCGTCGGCGACCGTGCGCGCGGGCTGCGGCACGCTCGCCACGCCGACCGCGGCCGATCCGTGCGCGGTGGCGCCGGAGACGGCGAAGAACTACGAGGTCGGCGCGAAGGCGGGGCTGTTCAACCGGCGGCTGGAGCTGACCGCCGCGCTGTTCCGCAACGAGCGCACCAATTACCGCGTGCCGTCGAACGACCCCGCGCTGCCCAGCTCGCTCCAGGTGCTCGACGGGCGCAGCCGCGTCGACGGCATCGCGCTGGGCGCCAGCGGCAACGTCACGCGCGATTGGACGATCTTCGCCAATTACACCTATCTCGACAGCGAGGTGCTGCAGTCGGTGTCCGACTTCTGCCGCGACAATCCGCGCGGCTCGGCGGCCAACCCGGCCGGCAACGGATGCACCAACTCGGTCGCGATCCCCGACCCGCAGGCGGGGAGCCGGCTGGTGCAGACGCCCAAGCATTCGGGCAGCCTGTTCACCACCTATCGCCTGCCGTTCGGGTTGGAGGTCGGCTACGGCCTGACCTATCAGGGATCGTTCGTCGCGAACTCGCCGGTGGTGGCGACGGGCGACGTGGTCGCGCCGCAGTTCACGGTCGACGATTACCTGATCCACCGCGCGTACATGGCGTACAGCTTCCGCGAAGGATTGACCCTGCAGCTCAACGTGCAGAACTTCACCGACGAGCGCTACTTCACCTCCGTGCGCAACAACATCAACGCGACCACGGGCGTGGTGTCGGGGGGATGGGCGGCACCGGGCGAGCGGCGGCAGGCGGTGCTGAGCCTGTTCTACAGCTTCTGACCCAAGGACGGCGCCCATGTTGATCGCGATTCCCGACGTGCTGGACGACGCAGGGATGGCGCGGTTGCGCGGCGTGATCGACGCGGGCGCGTGGGAGGACGGCAATGCGACGTCCGGGCCGCAATCCGCGCTTGCCAAGCGCAACGAGCAATTGCCCGAGGACGACGCCGCCGCGCGCGAGGGCGGGGCGCAGGTGCTCGACGCGCTGGGGCGCTCGGCGCTGTTCGTGGCCGCCGCGCTGCCGCTCAAGGTCTATCCGCCGTTGTTCAACCGCTACGCCGGCGGGCAGGCGTTCGGCATGCACGTCGACAATGCGGTGCGCATCCGCCGCGGCAGCGACTTCCGCATCCGCTCCGACCTGTCGGCGACGCTGTTCCTGTCCGATCCGGTCAGCTACGATGGCGGCGAGCTAGTGATCGAGGACCAGTTCGGCGAGCAGCGCGTCAAGCTGCCCGCCGGGCACCTGGTGCTCTACCCCGCCTCCAGCCTCCACCGCGTCGAACCGGTGACGCGGGGCACGCGCGTCGCCTCGTTCTTCTGGATACAGTCGATGGTGCGCGACGACGGCGCACGCCGCATCCTGTTCGAGCTCGACCAGGGCGTGCAGGCGGTGGCGCGGTCGCCCGAGCAGGGTGGGCTGGGGCAGGCGGACGCGGCGACGATCCGGCTGACCGGCGTGTACCACAATCTGCTGCGCCGCTGGGCTGATGCGTGAGCGTTGCGATTGACTTGCAATAGCCCGCGTGCGAGCGTGATCGCGCGGGTCGGGGGACATCTGGCATGAACAAGCTGAAGTGGCGCAAGGCGTGGTTCCAGGTTCACAAGTGGATCGGGCTGCTGCTGGTCGCGCTGATCATCCCGATCTCGCTGACGGGCGCCGCGTTGGTGTGGCACGACGCGCTCGACCGGCTGGTCAACCCCGCGCGCTACGCGGTGTCGGGGCAGGCGCTGCTGCCGCTCGACCGCTACGTCGCGGCGGCGCGCACGCGGATGGCGCCGGGCGACCGCGTCGCCAATCTGGTGCTGCCCGAGGAAGGGAACGGTCCCGTCACCGTGACGGTCGCGGGCGCGCCCAAGCCCGGTGCCAGGCCGCAGCCCGGCCCGCCGCCGCGCACGATGATCTTCCTCGATCCGCCGAGCGCGCGCGTGCTCGACGTGGCGAGCAACCGCGGCGGGCTGGTGCGCACGTTGCACGTGCTGCACGGCAGCCTGATGGTGCCGGGCGTGGGGCGCAGCATCGTCGGCTGGATCGGCGTCGCGATGATGCTGTCGAGCTTTACCGGATTGTGGCTGTGGTGGCCGACCGTCGGGCGCTGGGCGCGGGGCTTGCGCTGGAAGCGGCATCGCAACACCGACACCAATCTGCACTACCTGACCGGCTTCTGGGTCGCATTGCCGCTGTTCGTGCTGTCGCTGACGGGGGCGTGGATCAGTTTCCCCGCGTTCTTCGGCGCGCTGGTGGGTGAGGGCGCGCGGGGGCCCGGCGGTCCGGGTGGCGGGCGCGCTGCCATGATGCGCGCGCGCCCGCTCGACCGGCCGGCGCTGCCGCTGGCGCAGGTCGTGGCGCGCGCCAAGCCGGTCGGGCCGGAGGCGCGGCTGCGCACGATCGTGTGGCCGACCGATCTCAAGTCCGACTGGACCGTGTCGTACGACACGCAGCCGATGCGCACGGTGACGGTCGCCGACGACAGCGGCGTCGCCGCGCCCGAGCGCAGCCGCGGCGGCCCGAGCGTCGCGCGCTGGATGCGGCGCATCCACGACGGCACCGACATGGGCTGGCTGTGGCAGGCGATCATCTTCGCAGGCGGCGTGATCCCCGCGCTGCTGGGCGTCACGGGCGTCATCATGTGGTGGCGCGCGCGCGGGTGGAAGGCGGACCTGGCGCGGCGGCAGCGCGCGAAGCGCGTCGCGGTGGCGGCGGAATAGGCGCGCGCGGCGGCGGCGCGGGCCGAGGCACGCAGCGGGCGCTTTCGCAATCGCTTCGCCGCCGCTATCGCGCGCAGCCATGACCGAACCCACCTTCACGCCGTCGCTCAAGGCCGAGACCTTGGTCGAGGCGCTGCCCTACCTGCAACGCTATGCGGGCAAGACGTTTGTTGTGAAATACGGCGGGCACGCGATGGGCGATGAGCAGGCGCAGCGCGACTTCGCCGAGGACGTGGTGCTGCTGAAGGCGGTCGGCATCAACCCGGTGGTGGTGCACGGCGGCGGGCCGCAGATCGGATCGATGCTGAAGCGGCTGGGCGTCGAGTCGCGCTTCGTCGACGGCCTGCGCGTCACCGACGCGGAGACCGCGCGGATCGCGGAAATGGTGCTGGCGGGCTCGATCAACAAGGAGATCGTCAGCTGGATCGGGCGCGCCGGCGGGCGCGCGGTCGGCATCTCGGGCAAGGACGCGGGGCTGGTCCAGGCGGAGAAGGTCGGCACCAGCCGCGAGGCCGATCCGCTGCAGGGAATCGAGCGCCACGTCGACCTGGGCTTCGTCGGCGAGCCGGTCGCGGTCGACCGCCGCATCATCGACACGCTGTCCGCCGACGGGATCATCCCGGTGATCGCGCCGATCGGGATCGGCGCGGACGGCCACACCTACAACATCAACGCCGACACGATGGCGGGCGCGATCGCGGCGGCGCTGGGCGCGGCGCGGTTCTTCCTGCTGACCGACGTGGCGGGCGTGCTCGACAAGCAGCGCGAACTGCTGACCGATCTCGACCCCGGGCAGGTCCGCCGCCTGCGCGACGATGGCACGATCACCGGCGGGATGATCCCCAAGCTGGAGACGTGCGTCGCCGCGGTAGAGGCCGGGGTCGACGCGGCGGTGGTGCTCGACGGCCGCATCCGCCACGCGATGCTGCTGGAAATCTTCACCAAGCGCGGTGCGGGTACGCTGATCCGGCGCGGCGCCTAGCGCCGATGGCTCGGTGGAGCGCGACCGCGTGACGTTGAAGCGGCTCTGCGCGGCGCTGTCGATGATGGCGGCGCTGCCGTGTTCGGCGCAGGTGCCGCCGCCGCCGCCGCTGCCGGGGCAGGATGCGCTGGCAGCGCGGCTGATGCGGGCGATCACGCACAAGGATCTCGACGCCTACGCCGCGCTGCTCTCCGACGCGGTTCGCGTCGACGAGGATGGGCGGCAGGTGGCGTCGAACAAGGCGGAGTGGCTGAACCGCTACGGCCCGAAACTCGCCGCGAAGGGCGTGACGTTCAGGATCGTCTCGGGCTTCTCCTCCACCCCGCGGTTGCTGTTCGTCGAGTATTACAACTCGGCCGCCAGTTGGGGCGGCCTGCCGCGGCATTGCTGCTGGTCGTACGACGCGGTGGCGTACGACATCCGCGACGACAAGGTGATCGCCATCCACCGCCTGCGCGGCGGGGACCGGCAGGTACCGATCGATGGTCAGCCGGGCGAGTGAGGCCCGATCAACCGCGGAGGCTCGCGGCGAAGCAGGCGAGGGGAACCCGTATCGTCCGCTCGCGTAGGACGTTTCGTTTCACGCCCGCATCGTCTAGAGCCGGCGTGACCCGTTCGGAGACGATTGCCCCGTGCTGACGCTGACCATCATCCAGATCCTGCAGGTTCTGCTCAACGTTTTGTGGTGGGTGATCATCATCCAGTTCGTGCTGTCGATGCTGATCGTGTTCAACGTCATCAACACGTCGAGCCCGTTCATCCGCTCGCTCCACGACGGGCTCGACCGGCTGACCGAGCCGCTCTACCGCCCGATCCGCCGCATGCTGCCCAACACCGGCGGCATCGATTTCGCGCCGATGATCGTGCTGGTGGCGATGGCGATCCTGAACATCATCCTGAACAACGTGGGTGCGGCAATGTTGTCGGGCGGCAACGCGATCTGAGCGGGCGCGGCACCGCGGCGGTCGCGGTGCTGGCGAAGCGGGCCGCTGCGCTCTAAGGAGGTCGGCATGAGCGCACGGATCATCGACGGCAAGGAGTTCGCGGGGCGCTTGCGCGCGCGGGTGGCGACACAGGTCGAGCGCGTCGTCGCCGCGTCGGGGCGCAAGCCTGGGCTGGCGGTGGTACTGGTCGGCGAGGACCCCGCTTCGTCGGTCTACGTCCGCAGCAAGGGCAAGGCGACGACCGCCGCCGGCATGGAGAGCTTCGAACACCGCCTGCCGGCCGATGTGGGCGAGGACGCGCTGATCGCGCTGGTCGACCGGTTGAACGCCGATCCTGCGGTCGACGGCATCCTGGTGCAGCTGCCGCTGCCGCGCCACATCGACGAGCGGCGCGTCATCACGCGGATCGACCCGGACAAGGACGTCGACGGTTTCCACCCGGTCAATGCCGGGCGGCTCGCCACCGGGCTGCCAGGCTTCGTGCCGTGCACCCCGCTCGGCTGCCTAATGCTGCTCAAGGACGTGCATCCGCACCTGGCGGGGCTGGAGGCGGTGGTGATCGGGCGATCGAACATCGTCGGCAAGCCAATGGGGCAGCTGCTGCTGCAGGAAAGCTGCACCGTCACGATGACGCACAGCCGCACGCGCGACCTGTTCGCGCACGTCCGTCAGGCCGACATCGTCGTGGCGGCGGTCGGCATTCCCGGCTTTGTCAAGGCGGAGTGGATCAAGCCGGGCGCTAGCGTGATCGACGTCGGCATCAACCGCACCGATGCGGGCCTGGTCGGCGACGTCGATCCGGCGGCGGCGGAGGTCGCGGGCGCGATCACCCCGGTGCCGGGCGGGGTCGGGCCGATGACGATCGCGGTGCTGATGCGCAACACGCTGATCTCCGCCGCGCGGCGCGAGGGCGTGACGCTGGACGACGATCTGTGAGCGGTCGCGTGCGCCGCCGGGTCTGGGCGGGTGAGCGCGGCTGATGCTCGAGCTGTTCGTTTCCTCGTTCGTCACCTTCTTCGTGGTGATCGACCCGCCGGGGTGCGCGCCGATCTTCGCCGGGCTGACCGCGGGCGCGACCGCGGCGCACCGCCGCGCGATGGCGGTGCGCGCGGTGATCGTGTCGGCGGTCATCCTGCTGGTCTTCGCGCTGGTCGGCGAGCCGCTGCTCCACGGGCTCGGCATCGAGCTGGCGTCGTTCCGCATCGCGGGCGGCATCATGCTGTTCCTGATCGCGCTGGAGATGGTGTTCGAGAAGCGCACCCAGCGGCGCGAGGACCGCGCGGCGAAGGTACAGGCGACCTCCGAGGTCGAGGACGTGTCGATCTTCCCGATGGCGATGCCGATGATTGCGGGGCCGGGGTCGATCGCGACCGTGATGCTGCTGATGGCGCGCAACAACGGGATCGAGCGCTCGCTGGTGGTGTTCGGCGCGCTGCTCGCCAACCTCGTGCTGATGTTGGTCGCACTGCTCGCGGCGGGCCCGCTGATGCGCGTGGTGGGGGCGAAGATCGAGGCGGTGGTGACGCGCATCCTGGGCGTGCTGCTCGCCGCACTCGCGGTGCAGTTCGTGATCGACGGCGTGATGGAGCAGCTGCACTAACGGCAGAAGCTGGTGCGGTCGTCCTCCAGGTGGAGGTGGTCGCGGTGCGCGGCGTTGTAGTCGGGCGACAGCACGGTGCCGAAGCGGCGGCACGCCGAGGTGTGGATCGTCTGCAGGAAGCGGCGCACATCGGCGTCGGGTGAGTTCCAGTCGCGCTCGACGCTGACGCGGCGGCCGTCCTTCAACTCGAACGTCGCGACGTCGATCGCGTTGGCGATCGCGTGGCCGGAACGGCGCGCCGGTCCGCGCGTGCCGACG
Source organism: Sphingomonas sp. (assembly GCF_042095875.1). GTDB lineage: Bacteria > Pseudomonadota > Alphaproteobacteria > Sphingomonadales > Sphingomonadaceae > Sphingomonas. The sequence goes on along the minus strand of NZ_JBELMJ010000020.1, from coordinate 11,619 downwards.
GTGTTGCGGCACGCGTAGCTGCCCATGCTGACGATGCGCGACAGTTCGGCGCCGAGAATCTGGTAAGCGGCGGGTGCGACGCCGTTGCGCGCCCACGCGGCGAAGGCGCGCGCCTCGCCGCAGCGGATCGCGCCGAGGTTCGCGGTCGGCACGCCTATGTCGAGCAGCTTGACCGTGCCGGTCAGCGCGCAGCCCGGCCCCATCTGACGATCGGGCAGCGGCTGGAACGTGACGCCCATCTCGCGCAGGTCGGCGAAGCAGCGCTGCGTCTCGCGCGCGCTCGGCGCGTCGGCGATGCGCGGCGCGGTGGCGGGACGCTCGCCGCGGCCGCAGGCGGCGAGCGCCAGCAGCGACGCAACAGCGAGGCTGCGCGCGATCACGCGGTGGTCGCCCGGCCCGGCGCGCGCGTGCGGCGTGGCCCGCGCGTCGGCGCGAGTGCGCGGGCACTGGCGATGAACGGGTCGAGCAGCGCGGCGCGCAGCCCGTGCGGGTCGGGCGTGCCGTCGTCGACGCCGAAGCGGCGCACCTCGCGATCGGCTGAGGGCATCCAGAAGGTGCCGAACAGGTGATCGAACACCGCGAGCACGTCGCCCATGTTGCGGTTGTGATGGCGCGGATCGTCGGAATGATGGATCTGGTGGTGCGCGGGCGCGAGCAGCCAGCGGCCCCAGCGCGGACCGAAGGTGATCCACAGGTGGCTGTGCTGTAGATGGGTCAGCAAGGTCGCGACCGTCAGCGCGATCAGGTTGGTGCCGCCGATCGTGAGCGGCGTCGCGGCGTGGCCGAGCACGACCACCAGCACCGCCTGCGTGCACCCCAGGAACAATGCGAGAATGTTAGCGAACAGAATCGTGTCGACCGGGTGGACGCGGAAGTTGGTGAGCAGCGACAGGCTTTCCGCCTGGTGATGGACCTTGTGGAAATGCCACAGCCACGGCACGCGGTGCATCAGCCAGTGATCGATGAAATAGGCGAACTCGTAGGCGACGAACAGCACCAGCGTGGCGAACGCGACGGCGAGCCAGCCGGGCAGCCACGGGTGGAGCGGCGTGCCGAGCCACGGTTGAAGCTCAGCGCGGACGAACTCGGCGCTGACCAGCGTCCAGCCGATCGCGACGCCGGTGATCGTGATCCCCGTCAGCGCGAACCAGGCGTCGGTGCGTCCCGACGGTGTGCCGAACAGCCGCCGCGGCAGCAGCACGCGCCGCAGCACCCGCCACGACACGCCGCGTCCGCGCCGCCGGTGCGCCACCGCCACCGCGAAGGCGGCGAGCGAGAGGAGGAGTGCTGGCAGCGACATGGTCGAGCCGGGCGCGAGGAACGTGGCGGCGAGCCGCGTCGCCGACGCGCCCGCGAAGCCGGTCACCGCGTGCGCCAGCGCGGCGAGCGCCTCGCTCGCGCGCGCGGTCCAGTCGGCCAGCCATGATGCGTCCACGTTCGCGCTGCTCCGCGTAGGGTGAAGCCGCGGGGTAGCGCGCGCTTTCCTGCTGCCGCGTTAACGATGCGCTCGGCTGCGGCGGACCGGTGCGCTCGGTCGATCAGTCGCGCCAAACCAGCGAACGGCGAGGCGCATCGACCCACGTCAGCGGTTGACGCGCGCGGCCAATTGCTTCAGCGCGGTCGACGGGCCACGCGGTCCCAACGCCGCGCGTGCTCTCTGTGAGGAGAGTTATACATTGACTGACACGTTCACCGCCGACGCCACCCGTCCGTCCGCCGACCAGGCGCCCGCGAAGCCCGCGACCAAGCCGGCTCGCCCGCATTTCTCGTCCGGCCCCTGCGCCAAGCCGCCGGGCTACGATCCTGCCAAGCTCGCCATCGACGTGCTGGGGCGCTCACACCGTTCCAAGCTCGGCAAGCAGCGGCTGCAATATTGCATCGACCTGATGCGCGAGCTGCTGCGACTGCCCGACACGCACCGGATCGGCATCGTCCCGGGCTCCGACACCGGCGCGTACGAGATGGCGATGTGGACGATGCTGGGCGCGCGCCCGGTCACCGCGCTGGCGTGGGAGAGTTTCGGCGAGGGCTGGGTGACCGACGCGGTCAAGCAGCTGAAGATCGATCCGACCGTGATCCGCGCCGACTACGGGCAACTGCCCGACCTCACCCAGGTCGACTGGTCGAACGACGTGCTGTTCACCTGGAACGGTACCACCAGCGGCGTGCGCGTGCCGAACGGCGACTGGATTGCGGAGGATCGCGAGGGTCTGTCGTTCGCCGACGCGACCAGCGGCGTGTTCGCCTACGATCTGCCGTGGGACCGGATCGACGTCGCGACGTTCAGCTGGCAGAAGGTGCTGGGCGGCGAGGGCGCGCACGGCGTGCTGATCCTGGGGCCGCGCGCGGTCGAGCGGCTGGAGAGCTACACCCCCGCCTGGCCGCTGCCCAAGGTGTTCCGCCTGACCAGCAAGGGCAAGCTCTCCGAAGGTATCTTCAAGGGCGAGACGATCAACACGCCGTCGATGCTGGCGGTCGAGGACGCGATCTGGTCGCTCGAATGGGCGAAGTCGCTCGGTGCGGGCGGGCTGATCGCGCGTTCCGACGCCAATGCCGCCGCGCTCGACCGGATCGTGGCGGAGCGCGACTGGCTCGGGCATCTGGCCGCGGACGAGGCCTCGCGGTCGAAGACCAGCGTGTGCCTGACGGTCGCGGGCGCGGACGAGGCCATGATCAAGAAGATGGCGTCGCTGCTCGAGGCGGAGGGCGCGGCGTACGACGTCGCCGGCTACCGCGACGCGCCGCCGGGCTTGCGCATCTGGTGCGGTGCGACGGTCGACAGCGCCGACATTGAGGCGCTCGGGCCGTGGCTCGACTGGGCCTACGCGCAGGCGAAGGCGTAATCTTTCCTAGCCCTCTCCCCTCTGGGCAGAGGGTTGGGTGAGGGGGCGGCCCGAGACGTTGTTATCGGTGAGACACGCGCCCCTCACCCCGACCCTCTCCCCGGCGGGGAGAGGGAGCTATTCACTCCCATATCGGAGCTTCCCCATGCCCAAGGTACTGATTTCCGACAAGATGGACCCGCGCGCGGCGCAGATCTTCCGCGAGCGCGGGGTCGAGGTCGACGAGATCACCGGCAAGACGCCCGACGAGCTGAAGGCGATCATCGGCGATTACGACGGCCTCGCGATTCGTTCCTCGACCAAGGTGACCGCCGACATCTTGGAGCACGCGACCAATTTGAAGGTGGTGGGCCGCGCCGGGATCGGCGTCGACAACGTCGACATCCCGGCGGCGTCGGCGAAGGGCGTGGTCGTGATGAACACGCCGTTCGGCAATTCGATCACCACCGCCGAGCACGCTATGGCGCTGATGTTCGCGCTCGCGCGGCAGCTGCCCGAGGCGGACGCGTCGACGCAGGCGGGCAAGTGGGAGAAGAACCGCTTCATGGGGGTCGAGCTGACCTCCAAGACACTGGGGCTGATCGGCGCGGGCAACATCGGCTCGATCGTCGCCGACCGCGCGCGTGGGCTCAAGATGCGCGTGGTCGCGTTCGATCCGTTCCTGACGCCTGAGCGAGCGGTCGAGATCGGCGTCGAAAAGGTGACGCTCGACGAGCTGCTCAGCAGAGCCGACTTCATCACGCTGCACACGCCGCTGACCGACCAGACCCGCAACATCCTGTCGGCGGAGAACATCGCCAAGACCAAGAAGGGCGTGCGCATCATCAATTGCGCGCGCGGCGGCCTGATCGACGAGGCGGCGCTGAAGGACGCGCTCGATAGCGGCCAGGTCGCGGGCGCCGCGCTCGACGTGTTCGTCGAGGAGCCGGCCAAGGCGTCGCCCTTGTTCGGCACGCCCAATTTCGTCTCCACCCCGCACCTGGGCGCGTCGACCACCGAGGCGCAGGTCAACGTCGCGATCCAGGTGGCCGAGCAGATGGCCGACTACCTCGTCTCGGGCGGCGTCACCAACGCGCTCAACATGCCGAGCCTGTCGGCGGAGGAAGCGCCCAAGCTGAAGCCCTACATGGCGCTGGCGGAGAAGCTCGGCAGCCTGGTCGGGCAGCTGTCGCACGGTGCGATCGACCGCATCTCGGTTCACACCGAGGGTGCCGCCGCCGAACTGAACCAGAAGCCGATCACCAGCGCGGTGCTCGCGGGGTTCCTGCGCACGCAGACCGCGACCGTCAACATGGTCAACGCGCCCTTGCTGGCGCGCGACCGCGGCGTCGAGGTGCGCGAGATCAGGAGCGAGCGCGAGGGCGACTATCACACGCTGGTGCGCGTTTCGGTCCGCACTGCGGACGGCGAGCGCTCGGTCGTCGGCACCTTGTTCGGCGACGCCACGCCGCGGCTGGTCGAGCTGTTCGGGATCAAGGTCGAGGCCGATCTGGCCGGGCCGATGCTCTACGTCGTCAACGAGGACGCGCCGGGGTTCATCGGCCGGCTGGGCACGTTGCTGGGCGAGGCGGGTGTCAACATCGGGACCTTCCACTTGGGGCGGCGCCAGGCGGGCGGCGAGGCGGTGCTGCTGCTCTCGGTCGATGAGGCGGTGACGGGCGACCTGCTCGCGCGCGTCAAGGCGCTGCCGGCGGTGAAGACCGCGATGGGGCTGATGTTCTGAGGTGACGCGCGGAGGGGAGGAAGGCGTCTAGTCCTCTCCCCTCCGGGGAGAGGGTTGGGTGAGGGGTTGCGCCAAGCGCTGCCCTCCGGAATGTTCGTGCCATGCAGACCGATCCCGTGCCTCGCAACCGCGCCCGTCGCTTAAGGCGCGAGATGACCGAGCCGGAACGGCTGTTGTGGTCGGTTCTCCGCAACCGCCAACTGCACGGCTATAGGTTCTCTCGCCAAGTCGTCATCGGCAGCTACATTGCCGACTTCTGCGCGCGCGAACACGGGCTCATCGTGGAGGTTGACGGCGACACCCACGCGAGCGACGGAGCGCGTGACGAGCGACGGACGGCGTGGCTCAAGACGCAAGGTTACCAAGTGATCCGTTTCACCAACGGCGAAGTGTTGCATAATCTGGATGGCGTGCTCGCCACGATTGCGATGGCGCTCCGGGCAGCCCCTCACCCCAACCAGCGTCGGGTTCACCTTGCCCCGCAAGGTGAAGGTCGTGCTGGGAGCACGACCGACCCGACGCTCCCCGCAGGGGAGAGGGAGCAGGTAGCGTGACCGCGCTCCTCCCCGAAGGGCTGCGCGACCGGCTGCCGCCGCACGCCGACGCTGCCGCGGCGATCGAGGCGCGCGTGCTCGCCGCGGTCGGCCTGCACGGCTACGAGCGCGTCGACCCGCCGCTCGCCGAGTACGCCGAGAGCCTGTCGACGCGGCTCAAGGCCGGCGGGCTGACCGACGCGGTGCGCTTCGTCGATCCGGTGTCGCAGCGCACGCTCGCGGTCCGACCCGACCTGACCGCGCAGGTCGCGCGGGTCGCCGCGACGCGGATGGCGCACCACCCGCGTCCGGTGCGCCTCAGCTACGCCGGCTCGATCCTGAAGCTGCGCGGCGGGCAGCTGTCGCCCGCGCGCGAGCTGCGCCAGATCGGTGCCGAGCTGATCGGGCTCGACTCGGTCGCCGCCGCGCGCGAGGTCGTGACCGTCGCGGTCGAGGCGCTGGAGGCGGCGGGCGTGTCGGGCGTGTCGATCGACTTTACGCTGCCCGACCTGGTCGACGCGCTCGCCGCCGGCGCGCTGCCGGTCGCGGCCGACCGGCTCGCGTCCTTGCGCGACCGGCTCGACGCCAAGGATGCCGGCAGCGTCGCGCAGATCGCGCCCGCCTACCTGCCGCTGGTCGAGGCTGCCGGGCCGTTCGACCAGGCGCTGGCGCGGTTGCGCGCGTTCGACACCGCGGGGGTGCTGGCATCGCGGCTCGACGGCCTGGCCGAGATCGCGCGCGCGGTCGACGGGCGCGTCGCGATGACGCTCGACCCGACCGAGCGGCACGGGTTCGAATATCAGAGCTGGCTCGGCTTCTCGCTGTTCGCGCGCGGCGCGGGTGCGGAGATCGGTCGCGGCGGCACCTACACGATCGTTCACGAAGGCGGCGCGGAGGAGGCGGCGACCGGCTTCTCGCTCTACGGCGACCGGCTCGCGAGCGAGCCCGCACCCGAGCGACGGCGCCTGTTCCTGCCGCTCGGCACGCCGGCGCGGGAGGGCGCGGCGATGCGCGCCGCGGGCTGGGTCACGGTCGCGGCGCTGGAGGCCGGCGACACGCCGGAGGCGCAGCTGTGCACGCATCGCTACGCCGACGGTGGCGCGCAGCCGCTGTAGGGCACGACCGCTGGGCTCGCGCGTTTCCAAGCCATCGATAGCGACGCGGGATGGCAGATGGGCAGGATGGTCGACGGCGCGTGGCACGCCGGCAAGGTGACGGACGACGCCGAGGACGGCGTGTTCGAGCGGCAGGAGTCGGGGTTCCGCGACTGGATCACCGCGGATGGCGAGCCCGGGCCCGACGGGCAGTCCGCCCGGCCTGCGGCGAGGGGGCGCTACCATCTCTACGTCAGCTACGCCTGTCCGTGGGCGCATCGTACGCTGATCGTCCGTGTGTTGAAGGGGCTGGACGCGATCATCCCGGTGTCCGTCGTCGACCCGGTGATGCTCGACGATGGCTGGACGTTCGACACCGCGCGCGGCGGGACCGGCGATCCGCTGCACGGTGCCGATTTCCTGTGGCAGCTCTACGCGCGCGCACGCCGCGATTATACCGGCAAGGTCACCGTGCCGGTGCTGTGGGACCGCGAGACGGAGACGATCGTCAGCAACGAGTCGGCGGAGATCATCCGCATGTTCAACGCGGCCTTCGACGAACTGGGCGCGACGCCCGGCGACTTCTATCCCGCGCCGCTGCGCGCGGAGATCGACCGGGTCAACCACGACGTCTACGAACGGGTGAACAACGGCGTGTACAAGGCCGGCTTCGCGACGACGCAGCAGGCATACGAAGAAGCGGTCCACCCGCTCTTCGCGACGCTGGATATGCTGGAGCAGCGGCTGCACGGGCGCGAGTGGCTGGTCGGCGACCGGATGACCGAGGCCGACATCCGGCTGTTCACCACTCTGGTCCGGTTCGACGCGGTGTATCACGGCCATTTCAAGTGCAACATCCGCCGGATTCAGGACTATCCGGCGCTGGAGGCCTTGCTGGAGCGGATGCTCGCGACCCCGGCCATCGCCGAGACCGTGCACCTCGATCACATCAAGACTCATTACTACGCCAGCCACCGCGACCTGAACCCGTGCGGCATCGTTCCGGCCGGCCCCGACTTGCCCTGGGCCGGACGCACTGCCGGCGGTTGACCCGCCTTCGCCGCGCGGCTACCCGCGCCGCGAACAATTCGGAACCGTTCGCGCGCCGAGCCCTGTCGAAGGGCGCGCGGACCATACGCGGCAGGCGGAGTTCTGTATCTCATGGCGAACGTAGCGGTGGTCGGCGCCCAGTGGGGCGACGAGGGCAAGGGCAAGGTCGTCGACTGGCTGGCCGAGCGCGCCGACGTGGTGGTCCGATTCCAGGGCGGGCACAATGCCGGCCACACGCTGGTGGTGGGCGAGAACGTCTACAAATTGTCGCTGCTGCCGTCGGGCATCGTGCGCGGCACGCCGTCGGTGATCGGCAACGGCGTGGTGCTCGACCCCTGGGCGCTGCGCGACGAGGTCGGGCGGTTGGGCGAGCAGGGCGTCGTTGCGACGCCCGATACGCTGCGCATCGCCGACACCTGCGCGCTGATCCTGCCGTTCCACCGCGATCTCGACGGGTTGCGCGAGGACGCGAGTGGGGCGGGGAAGATCGGCACGACGCGTCGCGGCATCGGTCCGGCGTACGAGGACAAGGTCGGCCGGCGCGCGCTGCGCGTCTGCGACCTGGCGCACCTGGACGACCTGGGGCCGCAGCTCGACCGGTTGTGTGCGCATCATGATGCGCTGCGCGCCGGTTTCGGCGAGGCGCCGATCGACCGCGACCGCCTGCTCGCCGACCTGCGCGAGATCGCCGACTTCGTGCTGTCGTTCGCCAAGCCGGTGTGGCGCGACCTGAACGAGGCGCGCGAGCGCGGCCGCCGCATCCTGTTCGAGGGCGCGCAGGGCGTGCTGCTCGACGTCGATCACGGCACCTACCCCTACGTCACCTCGTCCAACACGATCGCGGGCACCGCGGCGGGCGGGTCGGGGCTGGGGCCGGCGGCGGTCGGTTTCGTGCTCGGCATCGCCAAGGCGTACACGACGCGCGTCGGATCGGGGCCGTTCCCGACCGAGTTGGACGACGAGACGGGCGAGCGACTGGGTACGCGCGGGCGCGAGTTCGGGACGGTGACGGGGCGCAAGCGGCGCTGCGGCTGGTTTGACGCGGTGCTGGTGCGCCAGTCGGCGGCGGTCAGCGGCATTACCGGCATCGCGCTGACCAAGCTCGACGTGCTCGACGGGTTCGAGACGATCAGCATCTGCACGGGTTATCGCCTGCGCGGGGAAGAGCTCGATTACTATCCGGCGCATGCGAAGGATCAGGCGGAGGTGGAGCCGATCTACGAGGAGATGGAAGGCTGGTCGGGGTCGACCGCGGGCGCGCGCAGCTGGGCCGATCTGCCGGCGCAGGCGATCAAGTACATTCGCCGCGTCGAGGAACTGATCCGCTGCCCGGTGACGCTGGTGTCGACCAGTCCCGAGCGCGAGGACACGATCCTGGTGCGCGATCCGTTCACCGATTGAGCGCAGTCCAGGCGCGTGAATATGGAAAGGCCCGGGAGTGATCCCGGGCCTTCGTCGTTTCAGCGATGTGCGCGGATCAGAAACGCGGCGGCGTGGTGCCGGTCGTCGTACCCATCGTGCTCATGGTGCCGTTCGGGTCGGTCGGGCTCGGCGTCATGGTGCTCGAGTTGGGTGTCATGGTGCTCGAGTTCGGCGTCATGGTCGACGCGTTCGGCGTCGTCGTGCGCGGTGTCATCGTCGAGCGGTTGCGCGTGCGCGAGCGGGTCGAGCGCGTCGTGCTGGTCGACGGGTTGCTCATCGTCGAGTTGGTCGTGGTGGTGGTCGTCGACGTGCTCGGCGAGGTCTGATCCATCGTGCCCATCGTGCCGGTGGGCGACCCCATCGTGCCGGTCGGGCTGCCCATCGTGCCGGTCGTGGTACCCATGCCGGTGCCGGTCGAACCGCCGGTCGTCTGCGCCGACGCGAGGGCGGGAAGTGCGAGTGCGGCGGCGGCGATCGAAATCATCATACGCATGTTGTTCTCTCCTACGAACTGTCGCCAACAACGGCGTGATCGCCAGGACGTTCCATGCGAAGAGCGCCGCCAGCCCGAATGGTTACGGGCGTCCGATAAAGATTATGTGGGATTACGCGCGTCTATTTACTTGCCATAATCGGCATCGTGTCTGCCGTCCGCGCGTAGAACTGCTCGCCGATGGGCGAAGACATTACCGTTTCGAAACGATCACCCGCATTGCGCACGGTGGAGCAGCGACTGATCGGCGAGCACCAGCGCCATCATCGCCTCGACCACGGGCACGCCGCGGATGCCGACACACGGGTCGTGCCGCCCGCGGGTGGCGATCTCGGCCGCTGCACCGTCGCGGTCGACCGTTTTCACGGGTGTCAGGATCGAACTGGTCGGCTTGAACGCCACGCGTAGCCGGATCGGCTGGCCGGTCGCGATCCCGCCCGCGATGCCGCCGGCGTGGTTGGCGAGGAAAGCCGGGCCGTCCGGGCCGGGGCGCATCGGGTCGGCATTCTGCTCGCCCGACAGGCTGGCGGCCGCGAAGCCGTCGCCGATCTCGACGCCCTTCACCGCATTGATCGACATCGCGGCGGCGGCGAGTTCGCTGTCGAGCTTGGCGTAGAGCGGCGCACCCCAGCCGGCGGGGACACCGGTCGCTTCGCACGCGACGATCGCGCCGAGCGAGGAGCCGGCCTTGCGCGCGGCGTCGACCTTCGCCTCCCACCGCTCGGCGGCCTGCGCGTCGGGGCAGAAGAACGGGTTGGCGTCGATCTGCGCGTCGTCGAAGTTCGCTGGGTCGATCGCGTCGCCGCCGATCGCCTCGACCCAGGCGCGCACGCGCACCTGCGGCACGACCAGCCGCGCGACCGCGCCCGCCGCGACCCGCGACGCGGTCTCGCGCGCCGACGATCGCCCGCCGCCGCGATAGTCGCGCAAGCCGTATTTCGCGTCATAGGCATAGTCGGCGTGGCCGGGACGATAGGCCTTCGCGACCTCCGAGTAATCCTTCGAACGCTGGTCGACGTTCTCGATCATGAGGCTGATCGGCGTGCCCGTCGTCCGGCCGTTGAACACACCCGACAGGATGCTTACTTGGTCGGGCTCGCGGCGCTGCGTGGTGAAGCGCGAGGTGCCGGGGCGGCGGCGGTCGAGCCACGGCTGTATGTCGTCCTCGGTGAGCGCGATGCCGGGCGGGCAGCCGTCGACCACCGCGCCGATCGCAGGCCCGTGGCTCTCGCCCCAGGTGGTGAAGCGGAACACGCGGCCGAAGGTGTTGTGGCTCATGCAGCGTGACGGGTGCCGGTCACCGTTGTCTGCGTGCCATTCAGCAGAGAAGCGATCGAGAGATCCTCGTCGAGTTCGTCCCAATGGAGGCCCGTCGGGCTTATCCAAACTTGATCTAATTCATGACGTGATCGGTTCAGCAATCGCGGGAACCAGGCGAGCGGTACGCCGATGGTACGACCATCGTCGAGGCAGACCCACATCTGGTCTGTGTCGAAGGTGACCTCAGTCGCTCGTACCGAAATGTTCATGCCATGCTTTCTCGATCTCTGCTCGTCGGGCACCAACGACATTGCTGATCCACCGCTGGGTACGAGCATCGAAGCCATGATTATAGGCAAACTTGACGTCTGGATAAAGCCACAGCTTGGCGTCGCCCAACCCGCGCTTCGCGACATGAATATGGACCGGCTCACGCGGGTCGCCTTCGCCGGAGTAGAAATGGAAGCGGAAGCCATCCTCGCTGAAAACCTGTGGCATCAACGCTTCCTCAGCGTGTCGGCCGACACGAGCTTGCCGGCCTCATCGCGCAGGAACCAGAAAAGCCACCCGTTGAGCTGGTGGCCCGCGACTGCCACCCCGGCAGGAGACAGGCCGGAGTAGACGACACCGTTCATCTCGACACCGTGATCGGTGATGGTAGCTTCGACGATGCGGCCGTCGCGGAAACGATGTTCGAGCTTCGAGCCCACTTCGAACTGCACGCCTTCGCTTTCCCAGAAGGTGGCGTTTGTTACCGCATCAGGTTCTTCGGAGCGCGTGAGCCCCAGAGCCTCCCGCACGACGTCCCCTTCGGATACGCTCTCGCTGGGGCGTCGGCGCGTAATCTCCTTGAACGTCTCGAAGTCAATCTCGATCATCGGCATACGTGCGCCTATTACAGATTAGGGCACCTCGCCTAAAGCTATTTACACTCTACGTAAAGCGTCATTCACTTTGCCCGCTCACGCCAGCGCGATGTCGGGTGCGTCCTCGGCCTTCATGCCAATGACGTTGTAGCCGGCATCGACGTGGTGGATCTCGCCCGTCACGCCGGACGCGAGGTCGGACAGGAGGTACAGCCCCGCGCCGCCGACGTCGTCGATCGTCACGTTGCGGCGCAGCGGCGAGTTGAGCTCGTTCCACTTCAGGATGTAGCGGAAATCGCCGATCCCGCTCGCCGCCAGGGTCTTGATCGGACCCG
>NZ_JBELMJ010000019.1:15459-57114 GCF_042095875.1 Sphingomonas sp. | reverse complement strand
GACGCGTCGATGATCGCGCCGGTACGCTCCTTCAGGCCCGGCGCGACCGGCACGAGCGAGAATTTGGCGACGTAATCGCCGTAGCGGAACGGCACCGCGCTGTAATAGGTCTCGCCGATCGGATCGACGTTGGGCGCGCCGCCCATCGAGCGGACCGCCGCGCTCTCCACGCCCACCGCGGTCAGCGCCGCGTTGACGCCGCGCAGCACCGCCGACAGCGCCACCTTCGCTCCCTCGGCCTTGTCGGTGGTGCGCGCGAGCAGCTTGAGGTTGCCGAGGAACTTCTCCGCCGTCTTCGCCTGGAACACGGGTCCGTTGACCATCACGAAGTCCTGCGTGCGACCCTCGGCGCCGGGCAGGCGAGCGCCGTCGACGTCCATCACCTTGATCGCGAGCCCGCGCGGCAGCGAGATCGCGTCGGTCAGGATGTCGCCGGGGTTGGTCGAGAAACGCATCAAGACCGGGTGCTCGCCCGGCGTGGCGAACAGCCCCTGCGCGAGCTCGGGCGGCAGGTCGGGGTGGATGGTCAGCGTGCCCTCGACGATCGCGTGCGCCTTGGCGTGGACCGATCGGACCGCGTGGCCGTAATCCTCGTGCGTGGTCCTCAGGATGATGTCGAACTGCTCGTTGAGCTGCTCCACCGTCTCGCCCTCGTCGGGCAGTGTTTCTTCGAGATCGGGCGAGTAACGGATTGGATCGGTCATGGGTGCCTCTTTCCTTCACCCAGATCAACCCGCCGCCGGCGCGGCCGTTCCGAGGCTAGACCGCGGTGCGGCCGTATTCCTGCCTGGTGACCGGGTGGCTCGACGACAGCCCGCCGTCGACCGCGATCGCCTGCCCGTTGACGTAGCTGGCGTCGTCGCTGGCAAGGAACAGCGCGACCTTGGCGAGTTCCTCGGGCTGTGCGCCGCGGCGAAGCGGATTGAGGCGGCCGAGCCGATCGGTCTTGCCGGCGTCGCGCGCATAGTCGAACGTCGGCTGGGTCATGCCCGTCTCGGTCAGGCCCGGGCAGATCGCGTTGACGCGGATGTTGGAGCCCGAGAGCTGCTGCGCCGACACCATCGCGAGGTTGATGACGCCCGCCTTGGACGCGGAATAGGCCGGCGACCCCGCGCCCGAGCGGATGCCGGCGACGCTGGCGGTCAGGATGATCGCGCCGCTCCGTCCGGTCGCGGCCGCGCGCTCGGCGATCTTCGGTGCGGCGTGCTTCACCGCCAGGTAAGGGCCGATCAGGTTGACGCGCAGCACCTCGGTGATGAGCGACACGTCGGTGTCGAAGATGTTGGCCATGCCGCCCGAGATGCCGGCGTTGGCGAACATGACGTCTAGCCCGCCGAACCGGTCGCAGGCGAGCGCGACGGTGCGGATCACGTCCTCCTCGTTGCCCGCGTCCATGCGGATCGCATCGGCAATGCCGCCGGCGTCGCGAATCCGCCGCGCGGTCTCCTCCGCGCCCTCGCTCACGTCGGCGACGACGACGCGCGCGCCCTCCGCGGCGAACAGGGTGGCCGCAGCACGGCCGATGCCCGAGCCCGCGCCGGTGACGATGATCGACCTGTCGGTGAAGCGTGCCATATGTTTTCTCTCCCCTCGCGCGCTCAGATCGTGACGCCGCCGTCGATCACCATCGTCTGCCCGGTCATGAACGCGCTAGCCCGGCTGGCGAGATAGACGACCGCGCCCGCGATCTCCTCGGTCTCGCCAATGCGGCGCAGCGGCGTGGTCGCATTGCGCTCGGCGACCACGGCCTCGTCCTCCCACAAAGCCTTGGCGAAGTCGGTCTTGATCAGGCCCGGTGCGATGCAATTCACGCGGATGTTGTCGCGGCCGTGTTCGTGCGCGAGGTTGCGGGCGAGCTGCATGTCGGCGGCCTTGCTGATGCAGTATGCGCCGATCACGCTCGACCCGCGCAAGCCGCCGATCGAGGAAACGATGACGACCGAGCCGTCGCGCCTCTCCTTCATCTCGGGCACGACCATGTTGATCAGCCAGTGGTTGGAGATGATGTTGTTGTCGAGGATCTTGCGGAACTGGTCGTCGGCGATCCCGGCCTGCGGACCGTAATAGGGGTTGGAGGCGGCGTTGCAGACGAGCACGTCGATGCGCCCGAACGCGCGCCGCGTTTCGTCGACCAGATGCTGCAATCCCTCCTTGTCGGAGAGGTTGGCGGCGACCGCGATCGCAGTGCCCTCGCCGAAGCGCGCGTTGATCTCCGCCGCCGCGGCGTCGCACGCGTCCTGCTTGCGGCTGGAGATGACGACCTTCGCGCCCTGCTCGGCGCAGGCGATCGCGGACGCGCGGCCGATCCCGCGCGACGAACCGGTGATGAGCACGACCTTGCCGGTCAGATCGAACAGCGACATTCTCGTCCCCTCATGTAGGTGGTCAGGCGCCGGCGCGGGCGCCCGTGCTGGTCAGGCTCCCGCCTTTCGCGCGAACATCAGCGCGGCGTCGGCGAGCATCGGCACGCGCGCGCTCGTCTCCTCGGCGCGCGCGTTGGACGCGGTGCCGATCAGGAAGCGCTTCTTGATGCCCTGCACGATGCTGGCGAGGCGGAAGAGATTGAAGGCGAAATACCAGTCGAGCTGCGGCAGACCGTCGCGCCCCGTGCGCGCGCAGTAACGCTCGACCATTTCCTCCAGCGTCGGGATGCCCGTCTCGGGACCGGTCAGCCCCTGCACGCCCGAGCGGCCCTCCGGCTCGGTCACCCAGCTCATCAGGTAATAGGTCAGGTCGGCGGTGGGATCGCCCAGCGTGCACAGCTCCCAGTCGAGCACCGCGACGACGCGGCCGTCGGTGCCGGGTGCGAACTTCATGTTGTCGACGCGGTAGTCGCCGTGGACGATCGAGGTGCGCGTCTGCTCGGGCACCGTGCGCGGCAGGAACTCGATCAGCGTCTCCATTGCGGGCATGTGCTCGGTCTCGGCACCGCGATACTGCTTGGTCCAGCGGCCGACCTGGCGCTCGAAGTAATTGCCGGGGCGGCCGAAATCGCCCAGCCCGATCTTCTCGTGGTCGGTGTTGTGGAGATCGGCGAGCGTGTCGATCATCGCGTGGTAATGGTCGCGACGTTGCTCGGGCGTGAGGCCGGGCATGCCGCCGTCCCAGATCGTGCGGCCCTCCACCATCTCCATCACGTAGAAGGCCGAGCCGATCACGCCGGCGTCCTCGCACAGCCCGTATTGCCGCGGCACCGGGAAGCCGGTCGGGTGAAGCGCGGCCATCACGCGGTGCTCGCGATCGACCTGGTGCGCGCTGGGCAGGAGGTCGCCCATCGGCTTGCGACGCAGCACGTAGTTCGCGTTCGGCGTGGTCAGCTTGTAGGTCGGGTTGGACTGGCCGCCCGCGAACTTGGCATAGTCGAGCGGGCCGTCGAAGCCGGGGACGTGCGCGCGCATCCACGCCGACAGCCGATCGGTGTCGAGCCGGTCGCGCTCGGCGATCTCGCTCTGCAGCTCGCTCACTGGTCGAACACGATCACGCTGCGCGTCGTGTCGCCCGTGCGCAGTTCGTCGAAGGCGCGGTTGATCTCGGCCAGCGGCAGGCGATCGGCGATGATCATGTCGAGGTCGAGCTGCCCGCGCATGTAGAAGTCGACCAGTCGCGGGATGTCGACCGGGAAGCGGTTGTAGCCCATGATCCCACCCTGCAGCCGCTTGCCCGACAGCAAGTCCATCGCCGACAGGCCGACCTTCTCGCCGAGCGGCATCATGCCCAGGATCGTCGCAGTGCCGCCCCGGCGCAGCACGCCGACGGTGGTCGCGGCCGATTGCGGGCGGCCGACCGCCTCGATCGCGTGGTGGACGCCGCCCTTGGTCAGCTCGACCACCTCGGCCACCGCGGTGTCGCTCATCGGGTCGAGCGTGTGGGTCGCGCCCAGCTTCTCGGCCACCGCGCGCTTCTCCGGCACGGGATCGAGCGCGATGATCTTGGCAGCGCCCGCGATCTTGGCGGCGTTGACCGCGGCTAGGCCGATGCCGCCGCAGCCGACGACGCAGACCGTCTCGCCCGGCGACACGTCGGTGGTGTTGAACACCGCGCCCGCCCCCGTCGTCACCGCGCAGCCGATCAGCGCGGCGCGGTCGAGCGGCATGTCGCGGTCGATCGACACGCAGGCATGCTCGTGCACCAGCATCATCTCGGCGTAGGCGGACAGGTTGAGCATCTGCTGCACCGTGCCGCCGTTCGCCAGCCGCAGCCGCGGCTCGTCGCGCGACGAGCGCCGCGTCTCGCCCGAGACGCACAGGTACATGCGGCCGGTGATGCAGAATTCGCAGTGACCGCAGAAGGCGGACAGGCAGGTGACGACGTGGTCGCCCGGCTTCACGGTGCGCACCTCGTCGCCGACCGCCTCGACCACGCCTGCCGCCTCGTGGCCGGGAATGGCGGGCAGCGGATGCGGGTAGGCGCCGTCCACGAAGTGAAGGTCGGAGCGGCACACGCCGCACGCGAGCGTGCGGATCAGCACTTCGTGCGCGCGCGGCTTGGCGACGTCGACGTCCTCGATCTGGAGCGGCGACTTGGTTTCGAACAGAACGGCGGCTTTCATGGCTCCACCCTCAACTTGGGACGTAAACCTCTGGCACGTGGCCGGCGGCGGATGTGCGTGAACCCCGCGCGCGCCGGCGCGGGGTGGTACGGATCAGCGGCTGACGCCGACGTCGCCGCTGGTCACGACGGTGCCGCGATCGTTGGACGCGCGATCGGCCTTCCAGTCGGCGTATTTGCCGAACTCGTTGCGCGCGATCGAGCGGGCGTGGACCTCGTCCGGACCGTCGGCGAGGCGCAGGGTACGCTGGCTCGCCCAGGCGTGGGCGAGGCCGAAATCGTCCGACACGCCGGCACCGCCGTGCGCCTGCACCGCATCGTCGAGGATCTTGAGCGCCATGCCGGGCGCCTGAACCTTGATCATCGCGATATCGAGCTGCGCGGCCTTGTTGCCCGCCTTGTCCATCGTGTCCGCGGCCTTGAGGCACAGCAGCCGCGTCATCTCGATGTCGATGCGCGCGCGCGCGATGCGTTCTTCCCACACGCTGTGGTCGGCGATCCGCTTGCCGAAGGCGACGCGGCTGACGAGGCGCTTGGCCATCGCCTCGATCCCGGTCTCGGCGACGCCGATCGTGCGCATGCAATGGTGGATGCGGCCCGGCCCGAGGCGTCCCTGCGCGATCTCGAACCCGCGTCCTTCGCCCAGGATCACGTTCTCGACGGGCACGCGCACGTCGGTGAACACGACCTCGCCGTGGCCGTGCGGCGCGTGGTCGTAGCCGTAGACCGAGAGCATGCGCCTGATCTCGACGCCCGGCGTGTCCATCGGCACGAGCACCTGGCTCTGCTGCTGGTGGCGCGAGCCCTCGAAGCTCGTCTTCCCCATCAGGATGCCGATCTTGCAGCGCGGGTCCCCGACGCCCGACGACCACCATTTGCGGCCGTTGATGACGTATTCGTCGCCGTCACGCTCGATCCGCGTTTCGATGTTGGTGGCGTCGGACGAGGCGACCTGCGGCTCGGTCATCAGGAAGACCGAGCGGATCTCGCCGTTCATCAACGGGCGCAGCCAACGCTCCTTCTGCTCCAGCGTGCCGTAGCGGTGGAGCACTTCCATGTTACCGGTGTCGGGCGCGGAGCAGTTGAAGCACTCGCTCGCCCAGCCGATCTTGCCCATCTCCTCGGCGCATAGCGCGTACTCGAGGTTGGTGAGCTGCGTGCCCTCGAACTCGAAGGTCGTGTCGACGTGCTGCTGGCCCGAGTGCGGCGGCATGAAGAAGTTCCACAGGCCCGCGGCGCGCGCCTTCTCCTTGACCTCCTCGATCACGGGCAGCACCTTCCAGCGCTCGCCGGTGTGCGACTGCTCGTGATACTCGTGGTTGCGCGGCGCGATCTCGGCGTCGATGAACGCCTTCACGCGATCGCGAAAATAGGTCTCGCGCTCGCTCAGGGTGAAATCCATCTCGTCCCTCCGCCTCAAATCAACGTTTGAGGCAGGACTTAGGCCATACCGGTTATTCGGTAAAGCGCCTGTTTGTGCCCGTTGCCCTCGCGTTCATGGCGGTAAGACGGGGGTGCACAAAGGGACTGTTTCTTCGAAAAGCTTTTGCTACAGTTCGGCGATGGGGGACACCCGAGTAGACGATACCACCAGCACGCGGCGCTTTCGCGAGAAGCGCGACGCGATCCTGGCCGCCGCCGCGGAAGCGATCAACGAGCAGAGCGCGAAGGGCATGACCTTCGCCGACGTGGCGCGCCGCGTCGGGCTCAACACGACCAGCGTGACCTATTATTTCAAGCGCAAGGAGGACCTCGCCGCCGCCGCGTTCGAGTATACGCTCGATTACCTGCTGCGCATGCTCGACGAGGCGATGGAGGCGGACACGCCGGCCGAGCGCGTCGCGACGTACCTCCGGCTCAACATGGAGCGGCTGGCGCGGATCGAGCGCGGGGAGGAGAAGCAGTTCGCGGTTCTGTCCGACCTGCGCGCGACCGAGGACCCGGTGCGCACCAGGTTGATGGCGGGGTGGCGCGAGGTGTTCCGGCGCACGCGGCTGTTGTGGGGACCGGCCGCGACGCGCGCACAGACCGACCTGGCGGGCGCGCGCGCGCACGTGCTGCTGGAGAACACCTTCTGGATGCCGGTGTGGCTGCCGCGCTACGACGTCGACCAGTGGCCGCGCGCGTGCGAGCGGTTGATCGACATCTTCACGCACGGGGTCGCCGGGCCGAAGGCCGACTGGGCACCGCGCCCGATCGCGCTCGGCCACGACGATCCGGTGCCGGGGCGCGAGGCGTTCCTGCTCGCCGCCACCCGGCTGATCAACGAGCTAGGCTACCGCGGCGCGAGCGTGCAGCGGATCGCGTCGGAGCTGAACGTCACCAAGGGCAGCTTCTACCACCACCTCGACGCCAAGGACGACCTGGTCGCCGCCTGCTATCGCCGCAGCTTCGACACGATTGCGGCGGCGCAGCGCCAGGCCGACGAGCGCGGCGGCACGCACTGGCAGCGGTTGTGCGACACGGTCGCCACGCTGCTCGACGTGCAATTTTCCGAGCACGGCCCCCTGCTGCGCACCACCGCGCTGAGCGGGCTGCCGACCGACACGCGCGCGGCGATGGTGGAGCGGTCGAACCGGATCGCGCGGCGCTTCGCCGGCACGATCAGCGACGGCGTCGCGGAAGGCACGATCCGCGCGGTCGACAGCCTGATCGCGGCGCAGGCGATGATGGCTTTGCTCAACGCCGCGTTCGACATGCGCAAATGGGCCTGGTCGATGCCGCGCGAGCGCGCGACTGCGCGCTACGCCTCGACGCTGATGTTCGGGATGTTCGACGACCGCGCGCTGTAGCGGAGCGCGCTTCAGGCTCGTCGCGGACGTCAGACCGGCTGGCCGAGCACCTTCTCGCGCACGCGGAGTGCGATCTGGTTGAGCGGACCGCGGCGTCGCGTGAAGTCGCGCACCGAGCAGCCGAGGAACAGGTGGCTGTCGCGCAGGAAGTGTGAGCGGTCGTAATAGCCCGCCGCCTCCACCACGCCCTGCCCCTGTTCGGGGTCGGCGAGCAGCGCGTTGAGCGCGCGAATGAAGCGGGTACGCCGCAGCAGCAGCTTGGGCGTGAAACCGAAGCTCACCCGCGTCATCGTCGCCATCGCGCGCGGGTTCATGTCCAACATCTCGGCGATGACGTCGATGCGGGACTCGGTTCCGCGCTCCAGCACCGCGAACAGCTGCGCGATGCGCGGATCGGCCGGGGGACGGCGGTGCAGCCGCGCCTCCAGCCAGCGGGTGAAGGCGTCGTGCGGGGTGTCCGCGGCGTTCAGCGCCTCGTGCAGCTGATCGGCACCCGAGTCGAGCTGCGCCAGGGGGACCACCCGGTTGGCGTGCTTGGAGACGTCACCGCCGAACAATTGCGCCCAGCCGAGCGGCTTCAGCCCGACGCCGACCATGGTGCCGCCGTGCGTCGAGAGGTAGCCGGCGCAGCTGGTCGGGCCGATGAACGCGACATCGGGCATCGGATCGAAGAGACGCGGTCCCATGCGGAGCGACCATGCTGGGCTCTCGTGCAGCGACACCCGGATCGAGGCCCAGCTCGGCAGGAAGACGTCCTTGAGCGTCAATCCCGGCGGCAGCGCCGCGTGAAAGGAGTGATAGCCCGTGACATAAGGCGCCAGTGCGGCGCTCGGATGCCAATATTGTACCGGTGAAATCGCTTCGCTCATCGCCCCCGCCCCCCAGCAGTGATGAACACGCCCGTTAACACCATTCGCTACTTCTTGGAAATCATCAAAAAGCAGCCGCTTTGGTTATATTGTTGCAGCAGCGTCTCGACGCTTCATCAGCACGCCGGCGCGCCAATAAGCCCAGATCGCGACCGGCGTGAGCAGCGCCACGCACAGCATCGCCCAGCGAAGTGACTGTGCGCCATAGTCCGGCCGCAGGTAGTCGCTCAGCTTGCCGACCAGGAACGGCCCGAGCCCGAGCCCGATCAGGTTGATGACGAGCAGCGTCAGCGCGGCCCAGACCGCGCGCAGCCGGATCGGCGCGCGGTGCTGGATCAGCGCGAAGGTGGGTCCCAGATACGCGCCCGCGAACAGCGCAGCAACGAAGTAGCTGGCGAGCGCGAGGCGCGGGTCGTCGACGAAGTAGAACCCGACCGCGAACGGGAACGCGACGAGCTTGAACAGTGCGACGACCCAGCTCTGCGCGTGGAGGCCGTGGCGCTTGGCCGCGCGGTCGGCGGCGGCCCCGCCGAGCAGCGCCGAGGTCGATCCGATCAGCGCGGCGGGCAGCGCGACGTATTTCGACACGTCGAGCATCGAATATCCGAGCGAGCGCTGCATGTAGCTCGGCCCCCAGCCGGTCAGCGCGTAGCCGACGAGCGAGGTGATCGTCACCGCGGCCACGAGGTGGAGCGCTACGGGATCGCGCCACATCGCGGCGATCCCCTCGCCGAGCGACGGCATCGCGGCGGGCGCGTCCATCGCGCGCTGCGCGTCGGACAGGCCGCGGCGCGGCTCGGCCATGAACAGCCACACGATGATCGCCAGCATGATGCCGGGCAGGCCGACCACCATCATCGCGACGCGCCAATTGTACGCGTGCGCGACGAAGCCGCCGATCATCATGCCGAGACCGCCGCCCAGCAGCACGCCAAGCGAGTAGATCGCCATCGCCGAGGCGCGCTTCTCCGGCGGGTAGAGATCGGCGATGATCGAGTGACTGGGCGGCCCCGCCCCCGCCTCACCCACGCCCACGCCGATGCGCGCGAACATCAGTTGCGTGAAGTTCTGCGCGAAGCCGGACAGCGCG
Source organism: Sphingomonas sp. (assembly GCF_042095875.1). GTDB lineage: Bacteria > Pseudomonadota > Alphaproteobacteria > Sphingomonadales > Sphingomonadaceae > Sphingomonas. Next base: position 47,815 of record NZ_JBELMJ010000019.1, on the reverse strand, counting down.
GTCATCGCGCTCCAGATCGCGAGACTGATCGCGATGATCCGCTTGCGGCTGGTGCGGTCGGCGAGGCGCGCGATCGGGATGCCGAGCGTCGCGTAGAAGATCGCGAACACGAGGCCCGAGAGCAGGCCCAATTGCGTGTCGGACAGCTTCAGGTCGGCCTTGATCGCCTCCAGCAGGATGGCGAGGATCTGCCGGTCCATGAAGCTGAAGAAATAGGTCAGGGTCAGCAGCGCGAGGGTCCAGCCGCGACGCTTCAGCGCGAGCGTGTCGGCAATCTCGGGACGGTCAAGGTTCACCGTGCTGCTCTCCTGTTACAGGCGCCGGAGGCTAGCGGCTGCGGCGGTGGTAGGCCAGTTGCCTGAGCGACGCGAAACCAAGCGACACAAAGACTTGGCGTTGAAAGCGAAGACGGCGTCGCACGATCGTGCGACGCCGTCCGGTCACCCTTGTGTCAGAACCGTCCGCGCAGCGTCACGCCGTAGGTGCGCGGCTCGGCCAGGAACTGCGAGAACAGCTGACGCCCGCCGGGATAGATCGGGTCCTGGAACGTGGCCGTGCTCGCGCCCTGCTGGAACGGCGAGTTGAAGGCGACCTGCGCGTAATCCTTGTTGAGCAGGTTCTGCGCCCACAGCTCGATCGAGATGCGCTCGTTCGGGGTACGGACGCCGACGCGCGCGTTGACCAGCGCGAACCCGTCCTGCTCCTTCTGCGGGAACAGGTCGGAACCGGTGTTGTAGTCGCCGCTCAGGCGCGTGTCGCCGTAGAACAGGAGCGACCAGCCAGTGCTGCCCAGGTCGGGGGTCCAGGCCGCCGACGCGGTGACCACCGCCTCGGGCGCGTTGGACAGATTGTCGCCCGGCAGCTTGCGCAGCGCCTGGTTGAGCGGCGCGCCGCTGTTCGAGCCGACCAGGTTGTTGCGGAACTTGGTGTCGGCGTAGGTGAAGCCGGCGGTGACGCGCACGTCGCGCGCGGGCACCAGCGTCGCCTCCAGTTCGACGCCCTGCGAGACCACACCGTAGCCGACGTCGTCGCGCGGGCAGGCGCCCGAGGCAGCGGCGGCGGCGTTGAAGTTGGGCGCGGTCGGGAACGTGCTCTGGTCGCGGTCGGCGCCGTTCAGGCTGCTGGTGCAGCCGTTGACGTTCTGGACGATGAACACGGTGCCGTCGAAGGTGTTGAGCTGGAAGCTGCTGAACTCCTGCCGGAAGCCCGCGATCGACAGGCTGAACGGACCGGTCGCGTACTTCGCGCCGATCTCGAACGCGTTGACCTTCTCCGGATCGAACTGCAGCCCGCCGACCAGCGCCTGCGCCCCGCCGAGCGCCGCGAAGCTGGTCGTGATCTGTCCGTTGGCGGGCTGGAGCGGTGCCTTGAGCGCGGAACGGTCGAAGTTGAAGCCGCCCGCCTTGTAGCCGCGCGAGTAGCTGCCGTAGACGAGCAGGTCGTCGATCGGCTTCCACGACAGGATCGCGGTGCCGGTCAGCTGATCCTCCGAGCGGCGGTCGCGGATGCTGACGCCGTTCAGCTCCGCGGTCGAGTTGCCCTGGCACCCCAGCCCGATCAGCGCCTGCGCCAGCGCGCGGCGGGTGGCGAGACCGGGCGCCGCCGCGATCTGTGCCGCGGTGATGTTCGCCTCGTCGGTCAAGGACTGCTGCAGCGCGACGCAGCCGGTGTTGTCGTTGCCGAACGTCGCGAAGAAGCGCTTCTTCTCGGTGGTGTAGCGCAGACCCAGCGTCAGATCGATGTTCGACGTGACGTGGATGATGTTGTGGGTGAAGGCGGCGAAGCTTTCCATGTTCTGGTTGTAGCGGTCGATCGTCGAGCCGCGATCGTTGATGCCGTCGAGCGTCAGGAAGCCCGCGGCGACGTCCGCGCCGCCCGCGGCCGCGAGCGTGAGCGGCCCGACGCCGGGCGCGACGCAGCCGGGGCTGGTCGGCGAGTAGAGCGCGGCCAGGCCGCCGCCCGAGATGATGCGGCAGGTGGCGAAGCGGCCGTACTGCGAGCCGAAGCGCAGGTTGCTCTTACCACGGAACTTTTCGTTGACGTAGAAGCCGCCGATCAGCCAGTCGAGCTTTTCGTCGAACAGGCTGCCGTTCAACCGGACTTCCTGCGTGAAGGTCTTGAACTGGCGGCGATTGTTGCCGTTGTCGGCGTTGTACAGGATATCGACGGTGCCGTAGTCGGTGTCGCTGCCCTGCTCGTTGTAGTAATCGCGGTAAGCGGTGATCGAGGTCAGGTTGGTGTCGCCGAACTTCCAGTCGAGCTGGCCCGAGAAGCCGTAGTCCTGCGTCTCGCCGTCGTAGCCGCGGCCGCGCGACACCGACACGTTGCGGCTGTAGCCCTGGTTGAACGCGCCCAGGTTCTGCCCCAGGTCGCGCAGCACGTTGACGATGTTGTTGCCGCCCGCGAGGTTGGTGGCGAGCGGGGTCGCGGGTTCGTTCAGATTGCCGATGTACGGGTTGACCGTGCGGTCGACGTAGACCGCGGCGCAGCACGCTTCCTTGCGCTTGGTGTAATCGCCGATCAGCCGCAGCGAGATGTCGCTGGTCGGCTCGAACAGCAGCTGCCCGCGCAGGAAATAGCGATCGCGGTCGTTAATGCGCGTGCCGTTGTTGCGGTCGCGGTAGAAGCCGTCGCGCTCGACGTAGACGCCGTCGATCCGCGCCGCGAGCGTGTCGCCCGCGATCGGCCCGGTCACGCCGCCCGCCAGGCGAACGAAGTCGTAATTGCCGTAGGTCGCCTCGCCGTTCGCGCCGAAGGTGAAGCTGGGCTTCACGCTGATGATGCTGATGAGACCCGCGGAGGAGTTGCGCCCGCCGAGCGTACCCTGCGGCCCGCGCAGCACCTCGATCCGGTCAATCTCGCCCAGTTCGTTGAGGCCGATGCCCGAGCGCGAGCGGTAGACGCCGTCGATGAACACCACGACCGAGCTCTCCAGACCCGGATTGTCGCCCACCGTGCCGATGCCGCGAATGCGCGGCGAACCGTTCGCTTCCGACCCGGTCGAGGACACGAGCAGCGACGGCGCGAGCTGGTTGAGCTGCCGTATGTCGTTCGCGCCCGACAGCGCCAGGCTCTCGGCGTTCACCGCCGAGATCGCGACCGGTACGTCCGCCAGCACCTGCGCGCGACCCTGGGCGGTGACGACGATGTCGGCGGGCGTGGAGTCGACGGTGGCGGTCGGCTGTACCGGCGCCGCCTCGGCAGAACCGCTCGGCAAGGGGGTTTGCGCACCGGCACTGCCGGCGACGATAAAGGCGGCGGCCGCGCACGCGGACATCAGCATATGCCTTGGCATCTAGACCTCTCCTGTCGGTCGGGCTGTTGCGCGCTCCGTACCGTACATTCGAGTAAACCGGATCGCGCCGGTCAGATCAAGACAGTTTACCTGCTATATGTCCGTTTATTGCGTACCGACTGCTTGATGAAGGTTATCAGTAACCATTCAGCCGCGCGAACCGGTCACGATGATGCGCGGCATTGCCCCACATGACCTCCAGCACTGCGGCGCGCTTGAGGTACAGGCCGGCGTCATATTCGTCGGTCATGCCGACGCCGCCGAATAATTGCACCATCTCCCGGCTGACCAGGCGCAGCGTCTCGCCCGCGATCGCCTTGGCCAGGCTGACCGCCTGATCCATGTCGGAGCGGCCCGCGTCGATCGCCTCTAAAGCGCCTTCCACCGCCGAACGCATCAGCTCGATCTCGGTCAGCATCTTTGCCATGCGGTGCTGGAGCGCCTGGAAGGTCGAGAGCACCTGCCCGAACTGGACCCGCTGCTTGAGATAGTCGAGCGTCTGGTGGAACGCCGCGTCGGCCATGCCGAGCATCTCCGCCGCGATCACCGCGGCGGCGCGGTCGGCGACCTGCGCGGTCAGCTCGGTTCCGCCGAGCTTCTCCGCGGCCGCGCCGTCGAAGCACACCTCGGCGTGGCTGCGGCCGTCGGCCATGCGGCGCGGCGAAACCGTGACGCCGTCGCCCTTCGCGACGAGGTAGAGCCCGTCTGCGACGGCGACGACGAACGCGTCGGCGCCGTCACCCTCCGCGACGAACGCCTTGGTGCCGGTCAGCTTGCCGCCCTCTGCCTTGGTCTCGACGTCGAGGCTGTGCGTCGCGCCCTCGTCGATCGCGAGCGTGGCCACCGCCTCGCCGCTGGCGAGCTTGGGCAGCCACTCCTGCTTGGCCGCGTCCGACCCGCCCATCACGATCGCGCTCGCCGCCACCGCGGTCGACGACAGCGGCGAGGCCGCCAGATTGCGCCCGAGCTGCTCGACCACCAGGCCGAGCGACAGGTAACCGAAGGCCGAGCCGCCGAACTCCTCCGGGATCACGATCCCCGCCCAGCCCATCTGCCCGATCGCGCCCCATGCCTCGGGGTCGAAGCCGGTGGCGGGCGCGGCGTCGCGCAGCTTGCGAAATGCGGTAACCGGGCTCTCGTTGTCGGCCCACTCGCGCGCCATGTCGCGCAACATCACCTGTTCGTCGTTCAAAGCGGCCATGTGTCGTATCCTCGATAGCGGTCGCAGCGATGCGTGGAATGGGAGGAGACAAGCCGGGGAGGAAGGGGCGTTCTGTCGCGCCCGCTTCCTCGACCCGGCCCTCTCCGGGCGCGGCGATACGATGCCGCCGCGCCTACCTCGTGATTATTGGTGGTCGAGCATGCCCAGGATACGCTTGGCCACGATATTGTTCTGGATCTCGGACGAGCCGCCGTAGATCGACACGGCCTTGCCCCACAGCCACGACCGGGTCTGCGTCAGCTCGTCCTCGCTGAAGCCCTCGCCTTCCCAGCCGAGCCCCTGCATGCCCATGATCTCGATGTTGAGCTCGGCGCGGTCCTGCGTGATGCGCGCGCCGACATTCTTCATGATCGAGGTCGCGGCGGACGGCCCGGCGTTGCCCTTCGCCTCCAGCGCGGCGCGGCGCAGCGTCAGCGCGAAGGCGCGCTGGTCCATCTCGTGCTTGACGATGCGGGTGCGCAGATCGGCGTCGGCGATCCGGCCCTCGGCGTCGGCGCCGCGATACTTCTTCGCAATGTCGGGCACGGTCTTGCCCGCGTTCATCCGCGCAGACGAGCCGCTGCCGCCCGACAGCGAGTTGCGCTCGTGCTGGAGCAGGCGCGTGCCGATCGTCCAGCCCTGCCCCTCGTGCCCGACCAAGTTCTCCTTGGGCACGCGGACGTTGGTGAAGAACGTCTCGCAGAACGGCGACTGCCCGCTGATGAGGCGGATCGGCTTGGTCTCGACGCCCTCGGCATCCATGTCGATCAGCAGGAAGCTAATGCCGGCGTGCTTCTGCGTCTTGTCGGTGCGCACCAGCGCGAAGCACTTGTCGGCCCATTGCCCGCCGCTCGTCCAGGTCTTCTGGCCGTTGACGAGGTAATGGTCGCCCTTGTCCTCGGCGAAGGTCTGCAGGCTGGCGAGGTCGGAGCCCGCGCCCGGCTCCGAATAGCCCTGGCACCAGCGCACCTCGCCGCGGACGATGCCGGGGATATGCTGCTGCTTCTGCTCCTCGCTGCCGTATTCGAGCAGCGTGGGACCGAACATCATCACGCCCATGCCGCCGATCGGGTTGTAGGCGCCGGCGCGCGCCAGCTCCTCCTGCACGACGCGCGCCTGCGAACGGTCGAGCCCACCGCCGCCATATTCCCTCGGCCAGGTCGGCACGCCCCAGCCCTTCGCACCCATCGCCTCGCGCCACTGGCGCTGGTCGGCGTTCTCGTCGGTCGGCCCTTCGAGCGCGGACATGCCGTTGTCGGTGCCGCGGAGCGAGGCGGGGAAATTGGCTTCGATCCAGTCGCGCACGTCCTGGCGAAAATCGTCGGTCGCGCCGGCGGGGCGGGTCTGTTCGGCGGCGGTCGCCATCGCGTCAGTCTCCACGTTCTGAATAAACGGTATGGCGCCGCTCATGCCATAGTCGCGCCGCGCTGCATAGGGCGAAGCGTGCGCGCGATCAGTTCTCGCGCCCCGGCCGGCGGCTCAGCCCGACGTCGAGGTGTGCGCCGGCATCCACCAGCATCACCTCGCCGGTGATCGCGCGCATTGCCGGGTCGAGCAGCAGCTCGATCGGCGCGGCGACCTCGTCCGGGCCGGTGGCGAGCGCCATCGGCGTCGCGGCGGCGATCTTCGCATTGAGCCTGGCGAACCCCTCCTCGCCCAGCCGCTTCTCGAACCAGCCGGTACCGACATAGCCGGGCGCGACCGCGTTGACGCGGATCGCGGGTGCCAGGACGCGCGCCAGGCTCTTGGTCATGGTGATGAGCGCGCCCTTGGAGGCGGCGTAGGCGACCGACGACCCGATCCCGAACACGCCCGCGACGCTGGCGACATTGACGACCGCGCCGAACGGGCTCTCGCGCAGGGCTGGCGCGGCGGCGCGGATCATCTGGAAGGCGGCGATGACGTTCAGCTGGTAGATGTCGACGAAGTCGGCGGCGTCGAGCGCGTCCAGGTCCTCGTGCGCGGCGAACTTGGTCCGCCCGGCATTGTTGACCAGGAAGTCGACGCGCCCGAACGCGTCGGTCGCCGCCGCGACGAGTTGGCGGCACGCGCCGTCGTCGACGATGTCGGCCTGCACCGCGATCGCGCCCTGCCCGACCTCGGCCGCCAGCGCCTCGGCATCGTCGCGGCTCAACGAATAGTTGATCACGCACGACACGCCGCGCGCCGCCAGCCGTCGGACGGTCGCGGCGCCGATCCCCGTGCCGCCGCCCGTCACGATCGCCACCGCACCCTGCATCATATCCGCCTCCTATCTATTTTCGAACATCGCGTATGGCATTCGCGCGCGGCTTCGCCTAGCGATCACGCTCATGATCGCTGAGCCCGACGTCGCCGCCCTCCTCGCAGAGGAGTTCGGCACCTTGTCCGACCTGATCCGCGTGCACGCGCGGCAGCGACCGACCAAGCTGGCGATCGCCGACGACGAGCGGCAGGTGAGCTACGCCGAGCTCGACCGGCTGATGGACCGGGTAGCGGTGGCCTTGCAGCAGGGCGGCACGCGGGTCGGACAGGCGGTCGCCTCCGTCGCTTACCCCGGTGTCGCGCAGGCGCTGGTCTACCTCGGCGCGCTGCGCGCCGGCGCGGTCGCAGCACCCATCCAGCCCTCGGCCACGCCCGAGCAGATCGCGGGCATGATCGCCGACAGCGGCGCGGCGGTCGTCTTCCTCGACGCCGCCAACGCCAACGCCCTGATCGGGCAGACATTCCCGGCCGAGGTCGTGATGCTGGAGGACCTGGATGGGTGGATCGCGCCCGACGGCGCGACGCCCAAACCGGTCGCGGTCCGGCCCGGCGACGGCTTCAACATCATCTACTCGTCGGGCACCACCGGCGTGCCCAAGGGGATCGTGCAGAGCCACGCGATGCGCTGGCAGCATCTGTCGCGCAACACCGCCGCGGGCTTCGACAGCGCGGTGACCTTGCTCGCCACCCCGCTCTACTCGAACACGACATTGGTCAGCTTTCTGCCGACGCTCGCCTGGGGCGGCAGCGTCGTACTGATGACCAAGTTCGAGGCGCGCCGCTACCTAGAGCTCGCCGTCGAACACCGCGCGACGCACACGATGCTGGTGCCGGTCCAGTACCAGCGAATCATGGCGCTGCCCGACTTCGACGAATTCAACCTCTCGGCGTTCCGCTTCAAGACCTGCACCTCCGCGCCGTTCAAGCCGGAGCTGAAGCGCGACGTGGTGACGCGCTGGCCGGGGCTGCTGGTCGAATATTACGGCATGACCGAGGGCGGCGCGAGCTGCGCGCTGAACGCCACCGAGCATCAGGACAAATTGCACACCGTCGGCCGCCCCATGCCGGGCCACGAGATCCGGCTAATTGACGACGACGGCCGCGAGGTCGCGGCGGGCGAGATCGGCGAGATCGTCGGGCGCTCGGGCGCGATGATGAACGGCTATCACGGCCGCGCGCAGGCGACCGCCGACGCGACCTGGATCTCTCCGCAAGGCGCGCGCTTCATCCGCCACGGCGACGTTGGGCGCTTCGACGTCGACGGCTTCCTGGTCCTGACCGACCGCAAGAAGGACATGATCATCTCGGGCGGGTTCAACATCTACCCGTCCGACATCGAGGCGGTGCTGGCGGAGCACGCCGCGGTCGCCGACTGCACTGTGGTCGGCGTCGCGTCGGAGGCGTGGGGCGAGACGCCGGTCGGCTTCTACGTGCCGCGCGAGGGCTCGACCGCGGGCACGGGCGAGGTGCTGGCGCAGGTCAATGCGCGGCTGGGAAAGACGCAGCGGCTGTCGGCGCTCTACCAGGCGGACGAGCTGCCGCGCAGCGCGATCGGCAAGGTGTTGAAGCGCGAGCTGCGCGACCGGCTCGCCGCGGGGGAGTTCGCATGACGACGTTGAAAGAAGTGCTGGACGGGCTCGAGCCGACCGGCGACCGGCTGGCGTGGCGCGGCGCGATCCCCGACGACTGGCTGCAGGGGCGCACCGCCTTCGGCGGGCTGTCCGCGGCGATCGCGCTGCACTGCGCGATGCAGTCGGAGGACGACCTGCCCTCGCTCCGCTCGGCGCAGGTCAGCTTCATCGGGCCCCTGTCCGGGTCGATCATGGTCACCGCGCACAAGCTGCGCCGCGGCAAGAACGCCGCCTTCATCCAGGCGGACGTCGAGAGCGAGGCCGGTCTCGGTCTCCGCTGCACTTTCGTGTTCATGCGCGCGATCGAGAGCGAGGTCGATTACCAGACCACCGACCTGCCCGACTTCCCGCGCCCCGGCCCCGGTGACCAGACGTTCAAGGGCAACCCGCACGTCGCGTTCACGCGCAACTTCGAGTTCCTCGATCGCCGCGACGGGCCGGCGCTCAAGCCCGCCGAGTGGCTGCGCTGGACGCGGTTGAACGAGCGCGACGGCCTCGACCCGATGGTGGAGCTGATCGCGATCGGCGACTGCCTGCCGCCCGCCGCGCTGCGGCTGCTCGGGCGCAACGTGCCGATGAGCTCGATGACGTGGATCCTGAACGTGCTCGGCCCGGCGCCCGCGACCGAGGACGGCTGGTGGCTGCTGCGCTCCAACGCCGACTACGCGCGGTCGGGGTCGTCGTCGCAGCAGATGGGCATCTGGAACGCGAACGGCGAGATGGTGGCCGAGCAGATGCAGTCGGTCGCGCTGTTCGCCTGACGCACGCGGCGCACCCGACGCGCCCGGTGACACAATTCGCGACAAAGGAAGAGCGCCGCGACACATCGGCGCGACAGTCGGCGGCTAGATGACCAGCACGGGCGGGGATCGTTCCGGCCCGAGTTCGAGGAATCATCGATGAGCAATCATGTGCGCGCCGCGTTGCTCGGCGCAACCGCGCTGATCGTGGGCGCGGGTGTGCCGGCCCTGGCGCAGACCGCCTCGCCCGCGGCAACGCGCAGTGTCGCGCCGCCGCCGGGCGGACCGATGCGCGCGGGCGAGCTGATGCGCGCGGACGCGAACCGCGACGGCGTGGTGACACGCGAGGAAGCGATCGCCGACGCCGACCGGCGCTTCGCCGAGATAGACAGTGATCGCGACGGCACGATCAGCCGCGACGAGCGCCGCGCCGCCCGCGCTGCGCGGCGTGGGCCGCCCCCGGTCGGCACCGACGGTGCAGCCCCGCCCCCGCCCGACGCGAACGACGCCCCGCCGCCGCGTCCCGGCGCGCGTCGCGTCGACCGCCCGCGGCGCATGATGCAGCCGCAGACGCGCGAGGAAGCGCGCGCGCGTGCGCTCCGCATGTTCGACCGTGCCGACACGAACGGAGACGGCCGCGTCGACCGGCAGGAGATCGAGGCGATGCGGCTGCTGATGCGCGCGCGCATGTCGGACGGCGCGCGCCGCGATATGGGCCAAGGCGACATGAGCCGGGGCGACATGAGCCCGCGCGACATGCCCCCCGGCGACGAGCAACCGTGATCGCGCGCGCCGGGCGGTTCGCTCCGCCCGGCGCGTCCGGCTTTCACACGAGGCGCGAAACATGCCAGACGCCGACACCATGGCCGACACTCCCCACCTCCTGCTGGTCGACGACGAGCGCTCGATCCGCGAGCCGCTCGCGCAGTATTTGACCAAGCAGGGCTTCCGCGTCACGCAGGTCGGCGAGGCCGAGGCGGCGCGCGCGCGGCTCGCCGCCTACGCGATCGACCTCGTCATCCTCGACATCATGATGCCCGGCGAGGACGGCCTGTCGCTGTGCCGCCACATCCGCGAGACGAGCGAGACGCCCGTCATCCTGCTGACCGCGCGCAGCGAGGAGACGGACCGGATCGTCGGGCTGGAGATGGGCGCCGACGATTACGTCGTGAAGCCGTTCTCCCCGCGCGAGCTCGCCGCGCGGATAAAGGTGGTGCTCCGGCGTACCGCGGCGGGCGGCACGCGCCAGCACGCGCCCGACGCCGGCGCCTACGCCTTCGCCGGCTGGGTGCTCAAGACCGGCGAGCGCGCGCTGGTCGACCGCGAGGGCGTGTCGGTCGCGCTGTCGACCGGCGAGTACAACCTTCTGCTCGCGCTGGTGCAGCGCCCGCGACAGGTGCTGACGCGCGACCAGCTGCTCGATCTGACGCAGGGGCGCGAGGCCGCGGCGTTCGACCGCGCGATCGACAACCAGGTCAGCCGGCTGCGCAAGAAGATCGAGCCGGACGCGCGCAATCCGGAGCTGATCAAGACCGTCTGGGGCGGCGGCTACGCGCTGTCGGCCGAGGTGACCCGGCTTTGACCGCCGTGCGCCCGCGACGACGGATCGGCTGGCCGCAGAGCCTCGCCGGGCAGATGGCGCTGCTCGTCGCGGTGGCGCTGTTCGTCGCGCAGGCGATCAACTTCACGCTCGTGCTGCGCGATCGCGCCAATTTCCGCCTCGCGCAGGCGACGCGGCCCGTCGCGACGCGGATCGCCGACGCGCTGGAGCGCGAGCAGGCCGGGCGCGTGCTCAGCCCCGAGCACGGGCGCGTGCGCCGCGTGGGCGCGAACCCGATCGCCGACGAATTGCCGCGCCATCCCGAGGTGTCGAGCGAGCTGCGCGACCAGCTGAAGGAGTTGGGCCTTCGCGTCGGGCGGATCGACACCGGGCTCAGGCCCGCGCCGGCCAACCCCGACGAGCGCGAGATGCGGCTGGGACGCGACGGGCAGAGTCTGCTGATCGCGGTGGAACAGCCCGGGCGCGGCTGGCTGACCGTCGTGGCGCCGTGGCCGGGTGGCGGCGGGTACCTCTTCTGGCGCTTGTTCGCGCAAACGCTGATCCTCTACGTCATCATGCTCGCCGCGGTGCTGTGGATCGCACGCCGCATCTCGCGACCCCTGCGCGCGCTGGCGCTCGCGGCGCACGATTTCGACCCCAGCGTGTCCCCCACCCCGATCGCGGAGGACGGGCCCTCCGACGTGCGCGCGGTCACCGCGGCGTTCAACGACCTGCGGCTGCGCGTGACCGCGATGCTCGACGAGAAGGACCGGATGCTCGGCGCGATCGGCCACGACCTGCGCACCCCGCTCGCCGCGCTGCGCGTGCGCATCGAGTCGGTCGAGGATGAGCAGGACCGCGCGCGCATGGCGGACACGATCGCGGAGATGAACCGCACGCTCGACGATATCCTCTCGCTCGCCCGGCTCGGCCGCCCGAGCGAGCCGGTCACCGAGGTTGATCTCGCCGCGCTGGTCGACGCGGTGGTGGAGGACTTTCGCGATCTCGGCGCCGACGTGACGTTCGAGGAGGCCGAGCGGCTGCGCATCCGGCTGCGCCCGTCGCTGATCCGGCGCGCGATCCGCAACCTGATTGAGAATGCGATCAAATACGCCGACGGGGCCGCGGTGTCGCTCGTCCCGCGCGCCGATGCGGTGGTCGTCTCGGTCGCCGATCGCGGCCCCGGCATCCCGCCCGACCGACTCGCTGACGTGTTCGTGCCCTTCACCCGGCTCGAGACGTCGCGCAACCGCGACACGGGCGGGATCGGCCTGGGGCTCGCCCTCGCGCGCGCGATCGTCGAGGAAGCGGGCGGGCAGATCGCGCTCAGCAACCGCGAAGGCGGCGGGCTTAGCGCGGAGATAACACTCCCGCGTAGGCGATAGCGGGTCGAGCAAGCCGACGCCCGCTCGCGTTCGGCCGTTAGTGAGCTTTGACGGCTGCTGCGTGCACTCCCTTGCCTCCGGCGCGCGGGCACGCGAGAGGACGCCTGTTCAACGGGGAATTTGTCATGTCCATCCAATCCGACCGCTGGATTCGCGAGCGCGCGATCGCCGACGGCATGATCGAACCCTTCGTCGAGGCGCAGCGGCGCGAGGCGTGCATCAGCTACGGCCTCTCCTCCTACGGCTATGACGCGCGCGTGGCGGACGAGTTCAAGATCTTCACCAACGTCGACAACGCGATCGTCGACCCGAAAGATTTCGCGCACAACAGCTTCGTCGATCGCAAAACCGACGTGTGCATCATCCCGCCCAACAGCTTCGCGCTGGCGCGCACGGTTGAGTATTTCCGCGTGCCGCGCGACGTGCTGGTGATCTGCTTGGGCAAGTCGACCTACGCGCGCTGCGGGATCATCGTAAACGTCACCCCGCTGGAACCCGGCTGGGAGGGTCACGTCACGCTCGAATTCTCCAATACCACGCCGCTCCCCGCGAAGGTCTACGCCAACGAGGGCGCGTGCCAGTTCCTGTTCCTCAAGGGCAACGAGCCGTGCGAGGTCAGCTACGCCGATCGCGCAGGCAAATATATGGGCCAGCGCGGCGTCACACTGCCGCGGCTGTGAGAACGGGGCGCGTCTATCGCGACGAGACCGCGGCCGTCGACCCGCGCACAGCCAGACCCGCGGGCACCACGATCGGCTGGTGAACGTCGCAACTGCCGGCGGGATGCTCGATGATCAGCGCCACCGCGCGCGCGCAGACCTCCGCGATCGGCTGGATGACCGCCGTCAGCGGCGGATGCGTGAAGCGGACGATCGGCGTGTCGTCGAAACTGACCAGCGACACGTCGCGCGGCACGTCGAGCCCGCGCTCGCGCACTGCGGCCAGCGCGGCGATCGTCATCTGGTCGTTGCTGGCGATGATCGCGGTCGGCGGCGTGTCGCCGTCGAGCAGCGCGCGCGCCGCGGCGAGCCCGCTGGCGTAGCTGAAATCGCCCGCGACCAGCCCTTCGTCGCCCGCGAGCCCCGCCGCCGCCATCGCCGCGCGCCAGCCCGCGACGCGCCAGGCGCTCAGCTCATAGTCGTCCGGCCCGGCGATGAAGGCGATGCGGCGGTGCCCGAGGCCCAGCAGATGCTCGGTCGCGAGCGCCGCGGCGTGCTCGTCATCCATCGTCAACCGGAAGCCCGCGCCTTCCTTCAGCGATCCGATCCGCGCGAAACTGATCCCGCGCTCCTCCAGCAAACCGCAGATCAGCGGGTTCTGCGAGTGCGGCGGCGTCAGCAGCATGCCGTCGGGCTGGATCGCGGCGAGCGCCGCCGACAGTTCGCGCGTGATATGGTCGCTGTGCGTGTCGACCAGCTCGACGATCATGCGGTAACCGTGCTGCGCGCAGGTCAGCATGCCGCCGAGCAGCATCTGGTCGACCCAGTCGACGCCGCGACGCTCGCGCCAGTCGGCGAGCGTGCGGTCGCGGTCGTTGAGCGCGACGATCAGCCGCGAGCGCGATCCCGCCATCCGCTGCGCCGCGATCGAGGGCACGTAGCCGAGCCGGTTGATCGAGGCCTGGACGCGTCCGACCGTCTCGGCGCGAACGGTGGGTTCGTTGTTGATGACCCGGCTGACGGTCTGCAACGACACGCCCGCGTCGGCGGCGACGTGCTTGATCGTAACGGAACCGGAACGCCGCGCCATCTGAGGTCTGGCGTCAGGCCGCGGCGGGGCGCGCCGCGCCGCAGTAGCGCGCGACATAGGCGGCGTGTTCGGGCATGCTGTCGACGCTGTGCGCGACCGTGTCGCGCAGCCCGGTCAGCATCTTGTCGAGTTCGTCGTCGCGCAGCTTGGCCGCGATCGGATGGTAGCTGCGCGGGGTGATCCCCTGCCCCATCATCACCTGAACCCAGCTGTTCTCCGCGAACAGCTCCTCGTTGCGGCGGAACACGCGACCCGTCTCGCGGAACAGCTCGATCTTGTGCGACAGCGTCTCGGGTACCGCCATGTCGCGGCAGAAGCGCCAGAACGCACTGTCGCCCCGCTCGGTGACCTTGTAATGGAGGATCAGGAAGTCGCGGATCTGCTCCATGTCGGTCATCTGCTGATCGTTGAACTCCGCCACGTCGCGCGCGCTGATCTCGCCGTGCGGGAACAAGCGGATCAGCCGGATGATCGCGCGCTGGATCAGGTGCAGGCTGGTCGATTCGAGCGGCTCCATGAACCCGCCCGACAGCCCGATCGCGACGCAATTGCGGTGCCACTGGCGACGCCGGGCGCCGGTGGTGAAGCGGATCACGTTCGGCTTGGTCAGCGGCTCGCCCTCGACGTTGCCGAGCAGCCGTTCGAGCGCCGCGTCCTGGCTCAGATAGCGCGAGCAGTAGACGATGCCGTTGCCGGTGCGGTGCTGCAGCGGGATGCGCCACTGCCACCCCGCGTCGTGCGCCATCGCGCGCGTGTACGGCACCGGCGCGCGCACGTTGGGCGTCTGCACCGCGATCGCCGCGTCGCACGGTAGCCAGTGCGTCCAGTTGTCGAACCCGGCGTGGAGCGCGCCCTCGATCAGCAGCGCGCGAAAGCCGGTGCAGTCGAGGAACAGGTCGCCCTCCACGCGCGTGCCGTCCTCCAGCACCAGCGCGGCGATGTCGCCGCGTTCGCCGTCGAGGTCCACGCGCGCGATCCGCCCCTCAATCCTCGTCGCGCCGTCACCCTCCGCCATCTCGCGCAGGAAGCGCGCGTAGAGCGTCGAGTCGAGCTGATAGGCGTAATTGACCGCGTCACCCGGCAGATGCGCGAAGCGGCTCTGCATCGCGGCGGCGAGTTCCAGGCAGTAGTCGTCATAAGGCGCGTCGTGCCCGCGCGTGCGTCCGTGCAGCCAGAAATGCTGGAACCCCGCCGACCAGTGATCGGTGCCGGTCAGCCCGAAGGAATGGAAGTAGCGCGAGCCTTTCTCCTTCCAATCGTCGAACAGGATGCCGAGCTTGAACGTCGCCTGCGTCGCGCGCATGAACGTCGCTTCGTTGATCCCGAGCAGGCGATTGAACGTGATCAGCGGCGGGATGGTCGACTCGCCGACGCCGATCGTGCCGATCGCGTCCGACTCGACCAGCGTGACCGACACGGTGCGCCCCATCGTGCGCGCGATCGCCGCCGCGGCCATCCAGCCGGCACTGCCGCCTCCGGCGACGACGACGCGGCGCGGGCGAGGCTGCGCGCTCATCGGCTTAGCTGCCGCAACAGGAAGCCGCGGATGCGGCCCGCCGTTTCCGACGTCAGCGGCGCGAGCACGCCACGCGCGTCGGCCGGGATGTGCGCCGCCGCCGCGGCCGCGTCGCCGAAGACGTAGAAGTCGAACAGGTCGCGCCAGTGCGCCTTCTCGTCCTCGGGCAGGTCGCGAATGCTCATCATCGCGTGGTTGAGCGCGTCCTGCGGGTTGCCGAGATACGCCGGCGTGGTGCGCCACCAATAGTTCACCAGGATGTTGAACGGCGCCAGTCCCTCGACGTGGTGCCACCACATCCCCGGCATGTAGATCGCGTCCCCGGCGTCCAGCTCGACGGTGCGCGCGTGCGACAATGCCTCGTCGAAGCGGGGAAAACGCTCGGAGTCGGGTGCGTGGAAGTCGACCATGCTGACCGCGCGACCGCCGGGCGTGTTGTCGACCGGTCCCAGGTACAGATTGGCGTACTGATCGCGCGGGAACACGGTGAAGCGACGCCTGCCCGCCGCGACGCAGGCGAGGTTGTTGGGCGTGTCGTTGTGCGCGGCGACCCGGGTCCGCGTTCCGATCCAGATGCTGGCGAGATAGTCGGCCACGCCTAACGGCACGTGGTTCGCCTCGTGCAGGCCGGGGAAGAAGTTGCGCACGTCGATGCTCGACAGGTAGAGCGGCGGCGCGCCCGCATCATCCTCGACCGCGTCGATCCGTGCGAAGATGTCCGGCAGCTTGGCCTCCGCCGAGCGGAAGTTCAGCCGCATCGCCTCGTCGTAGAACATGCGCCCGCCGCTCGCGGGATCGCCGACCGCGACCGGGAACGGCACGTCGCGCGCGCGCTGGAGCAGGTAGGTGCGCGCCTCGCGCCCCGAACGGCGCGCCGCCCTGACCAGCGGCCAGTCGGCGACCAGCCCGCGCACCACGAAAGGCGCGCGCGCGTCGCGCATCCGCGCGTTCAGCTCGGCCGCATCGGCGACCGCGACCTCCTCGACCGGAGGGATCCGCGCGAAGATGTCGCCGGCGTCACCCATGCGCGAGCCGGCGATTGCGCCGCTCCACCAGCGCGCCGATGTTGGCGAGCGAGGCGAGCGCCATGAAGATCGGCAGCAAATGCCCGTCGCGGTGCAGGTCGCCGAGCGCCGACGCGTCAAGCGCGCGCAATCGCGCTTCGTCGATCACGTGATAGCCGATCAGCCGGTTGACCGACTGGTCGGCGAAGGTCAGGTCGAGCGACAGCGGCTCGAGCAATTCGTGCCGCTCGAGCGCGTCGAAGAAGGCGGCCGAGGCGGCGTAGCCCGCGTCGAGTGCGCCCAATTGCTCGACGATATGCTCAAGGAACGGCGTCGCGCGGCCGTCGGCGTCGAACACGCGCACGCCGCCGTCGTCGTCGCTGACGCGCGGGCTGCCCGCGTCGACGTGGACCTGCTTGCGCGGCGAACCCGGCGCGTCCTGCCCAATCAGGAACGGCTGGATCTCCATCGCCAGCGGCCGGTAGCGCGCGTCCCAGCGGTTGTCCGACAGGAACAGATTCTCGCCGTCGGTGAAGCCGAACATGGCGAAGGCGCTGACGCTGCCGCGCTCGTAGTCGCGGCGGAACAGGATCGGATATTCGTTCTGCACGCGCCGGAACTCGTCCGGCACGGTCAGGCAGCACATCACGCCGTCACCCAGCCCCGCGCCGCGGTCCAAGCGCACGCGCAGGTCGCGGTGAGCATCGGCGGCGAGGAGTTCGTGCTGCGGCATGGTTGGTCGTTCCGGCATAACGGGTCGGGCGCCCTCTGGCTATCACCCCGCCGGAGCAAGTGCGATAGCCGGCGAGCCCGGCCCCGTCGCCGGGGCCGTCACCCGATCAGAAGGTGAAGCGCAGACCCGCCGAGTAGCGCGCGTCCTGCTTGACGACGAAGGTCACGTTGCGGTCGCTGCGACGATGCCCGCGACGGTCCTCGCCCGTCAGGTTGATCGCCTCGACGAAGGCGGTCATGCCGGGGATGAACTCGTAGCTCGCGGTCGCGTCGACCTGTCCATAGGCTTCGGTGTAGAACGGGTTGATCCCGCCGCCGGACAGGAACTCGTCGCGCCAATTGTACGCCACGCGCGCCTGGAAGCCGTGCTTGTCGTAGAACAGCACCGCGTTGGCGCTGTCGGACAGGCCGTTGATCGCGAACTGCGACACGCTGGCGGGCAGCTCGTTGTCGTAGTCGCGGTTGCCGTTCACGATCGTGTAGTTGAGGATCGTGCCGAACCCGGTGTTCCAGAACGTGTGCTGGAGCGCGAATTCGAAGCCGTCGATCTTCGCGCTGTCGTCGCTGTTGAACGGCGTCTGAATCACGAAGTTGACGGGCGCGTCCTGCGCGTTGCCGATGATGCGACCGTCCGCGCTGATCGAACCGGGGAAGTTCGCACGGAAGTAATCGCGGTAGTTGGCGAAGGTCAGGTCCTGACCCGCCGCCTGCAACGCGGCGGTCGCCTGGCGATAACGCGGACCATCGGCGGGGTTGTTCAGCCCCGGAATGGTCGTGTTGACCTGCGTCTGCCCGATATAGTTCGACACATCCTTGTGGAAGAAGCCGACCGAGAAGTAGCTGTCGGGCTTGTAATACCATTCGGCCGACAGATCGACGTTCTTCGACTTGTACGGGATCAGGTTGGGATTGCCCTGCGCGCCGGTGCCGCCGCCGATGCGGAACAGCTGGTCGACGGTGCGCCCACCCTGCAGGCTGGCGTAATCGGCGCGCGTGATCGTGTGGCTGTACGACGCGCGCAGCTTCACGTTGTTGATCGGCTGGAAGTCAAAATCGACCGCGGGCAGCCAGTTGTCGTACGAACCCGACGTAGTGGTGAACGACCGCTCGCCGCTGTCGATCACGTTGAACTCGTTCTGCGAGCTCTGCACGGTGCCGGAGAAGACCGGGACCAGCGCGCTCGATTTCACCGTGGTGTTCTCGTAGCGCAGGCCCAGGATCAGGTGCGCACGCCGGGCGAACAGGTCGAACGTGTTGTTCATCTGCACGAACGGCGCCACTGTCTTCTCGCGAATGCGGCGATCGGTGGTGAACGGGTTCAAGCAATTGTTGTCGCCGCCGCAGATTCCGTAGGTGTCGTCGAGCAGGTCGACCACGCGCCCGAAATCGTAACGGTAGAACGACTGCGCTATCGCGGCGTCCTTGGCACCCGAGATGCCCTTGAACGCGTCGGGAATGTCGACCAGCTCGAACAGGTCGTCGGGCAGCAGCGCCGCCGCCGCCGCGCGCTGCGCCGGGCTGTCGCCGCCGGTGCCGCCCCAAGTGTCGTTCTGCAACACGCTATAGGCCGAGCGCACCTTGTTGTCGGTGTACTGGAAGCCGAAGTCGAGCGAGTCGAAGAAGGCGCCGCCGTTGTCGTAGTGGCCGCGCAGCTGCGCCTGGTTGATCTCGTCGCGGAAGTACGAGTTGCGGAACGCGTTGCCCGTCGGGGTGATCAGCGCCCGGTTGAGCGGATCGATCCCCGGCTGCATCTGGTAGGAGATGACCGGCAGGTCGTTGTCGAAGTTGATCGTCTGGCTGGCGACGCCGAACACCGCCAGGCCGAGCGAGTTGGAATTGCCGAACCGGTTGTCGGGCTTCGCGGTCGCAGTGGAATGGTGCGCGTCGAGTGTGACGGTGACCCCGCCCGGCGCTTCCCACGTCAGATTGCCGCCCAACGACTTGTTCTCGGTCAGGCTGGAGGTGAGGCCCGAGGAGTAGCTCAGGTCCTTCGCCGCGCCCGCGGTGAAGCGCTCGGTGTAAAAGATCGGGCCGGCGATCGGGCCGTCGGTCCACGCGCTCGACGTGTCGCCGTGGCCGTAATAGACGCCGACGTTCGCGTTGCGCGCCTCGACCGAGTAGCGCGAATAGGTGAAGTCCGCGGTGGCGGTCAGGTTGTCAGTCGGCTTGTACTGCAGCACCAGCTGGCCGTTGATGCGCTCGCGGTCGATGTCGTTCAGGTCGTAGGACGCGTTCTGCGGCACTTCGTAGACGTCGTTCGGGCCCGGCCGATTGGTGATGTTGGCGGCACCCGGCGTGCCCGGCTGCGCCAGCGAACCCCAGTTGTTCTCCGACCCCAGGTAGCCGTCGCGGTAGCCGACGTTGGCCGCGTTCACGCTCGCCTTGCGCTTCTGGTACACGCCGGTGACGAGCAGGCCGAAGCGGTCGCCGCCGAAGGTGGTCGAGAAGATGCCCGACACCTCGGGCGTGACGTCCTTGCCGCCGTTCTGCGACGTGTCGATCACGCCGCGCGCCGCGATCGACCCGCGCGTGCCGATCTTGTCGAGCGGGCGCGGGGTGCGAATGTTGATGGTCGAGCCGATGCCGCCCGACGGCAGCGTCGCGCGCCCCGACTTGTACACCTCGAGCGCGGAGATACCCTCCGACGCGAGGTTGGCGAAATCGAACGAGCGCGACGACGGCGCGCTGAACCCGTCGCCCAGCGTCGCGGTCGGCAGTTGGCGGCCGTTCAGCACGACGAGGTTGTATTCCGGGCCGAAGCCGCGAACCGTGACGAACGAGCCCTCGCCGTTCGAGCGGTCGATCGACACGCCGGTGATGCGCTGCAGCGACTCGGCGAGGTTGGTGTCGGGGAACTTGCCGATGTCCTCGGCCGAGATCGCGTCCACCACGCCCTGCGCGTCGCGCTTCAGGTCGATCGACGCGCGCAAGCTGGCGCGGATGCCGGTGACGACGATGTCGTTGCTCGTCTCCGACGGGTCGGTCGGGGCGACCGCGACGTCGGCCGACTCGGACGGGCCGGTGTTGCCGAGCGTTGCGGCGGCACTGGGCACCTGCGGATCGGCGCCGCTCGTGTCCTGCGCCCAGGCGCTGGCGGGTAGGCCGGCGACCGCGAGCGCCGATGCGCCGAGAAAGAGATGCGAAACGGCGCGCGCACTGAAGCTACGCATGGTAATCCTCCCCATGTGGCCGGCGCGGTTGAACCCCCTGGCGCCGTTTGAGAACGTTCACTTGTTTCCAAGTCGTTTCGCTGTCAAGCAGATCGTGGCTGAGCTGAGAACGTTCCCAGCGATTGGTTACGCTTTGTGTCCCGCGCGACACAACCGGGCCGGATTGACGCTTATGTATTTGAACAAGGGGATGAGGATGTTGAACAGAATGCACGCCGCGCTGATCGCGACCAGCGCGCTCGCGCTCACCGGCGCGGCCGCGACCGCGCAGCAGCCGCGCGCCACCGCGCGGTCCGCGCCCGCCGCGGGCAAGGTCGACGGCGCCGCGGCGCGCGCGCGCGCGCAGGCAATCGTCGCGCGCATGACGCTCGACGAGAAGATCGCGCTCGTCCACGGGCTGTTCCCGCCGATGGCGGCGGGCAAGACGCCGAACGAGCTGATCCCGTCGGCCGGCCACATCGACGGCATACCGCGGCTCGGCGTGCCGCTGGTGCGCGAGAGCGACGCCTCGCTCGGCGTCGCCAACCAGGTCGAGCAGCGCCGCGGGGATGTCGCCACCGCACTCCCCTCCGGCCTCGCCACCGCGTCGAGCTTCGATCCCGAGATCGCGCGCGCTGGCGGCGCGATGATCGGCAGCGAGGCGCGATCCAAGCGCTTCAACGTGCTGCTGGCGGGCGGCGTCAACCTGACGCGCGATCCGTGGAACGGGCGCAATTTCGAGTATCTGGGCGAGGACCCTTTGCTCGCGGGCGAGCTGGCGGGCGCGCATATAAACGGCGTGCAGTCGAACCGCATCGTGTCGACGATCAAGCATTTCGCGCTCAACTCGCAGGAGACCGGCCGCACCGTCGCCGACGCGCGGATCGGCGAGCAGGCCTTGCGAGAGAGCGACCTGCTCGCGTTCGAGCTCGCGATCGAGCGCGGCAACCCCGGCTCGGTCATGTGCGCCTACAACAAGGTCAACGGCGACTGGGCGTGCGAGAACGACTTCCTGCTCAACCGCGTGCTCAAGCGCGACTGGGGCTATCGCGGCTGGGTAATGAGCGACTGGGGCGCGGTGCACTCGACGGTCAAGGCGGCGAACGCCGGGCTCGACCAGCAATCGGGGCAGGAACTCGACAAGTCGCTGTTCTTCGGCTCGGCATTGAAGCAGGCGGTCGAGGCGGGCCAGGTGCCGATGCAGCGGCTGGACGACATGGTGGTGCGCTACCTGACCGGGCTGATCGAGACCGGCGCCTATGACGCGCCGGTGCCCAGCGCCGCGCAGACCCCGCCCTACGCCGCCCACGCCGAGGTCGCGCAGCGCGCGGCGGAGGCCGGCATCGTGCTCTTGAAGAACGAGAACAACCTGCTGCCGCTGGCGCGTTCCACCAAACGCATCGTGCTGATCGGCGGCGCGGCGGACGTCGGCGTGCTGTCGGGCGGCGGGTCGAGCCAGGTCCGCTCGGTCGGCGGCGCGCCGATCGAGATCCCGCTGTCGAGCGGCGGCGCGTCGTCGTTCGCGCGCATCACCTATCATGCCTCCTCCCCGCTCGCCGCGCTGCGCAAAGCGCTGCCCGGCGCACAGATCAGCTACGTCGACGGGCGCAACCTGAACGCCACGCTCGACGCGGCGAATAACGCCGACATGGCGATCTTCTTCGCGACGCAGTGGACGACCGAGGCGCAGGACGTCGCCGACCTGCGCCTGCCCGACAACCAGGACGCGCTGATCGCGATGGTGGCCAAGGTGCAGCCGAAGACGATCGCGGTGATGGAGACGGGCGGGCCGGTGCTGATGCCGTGGCTCGACCAGGTGCCCGCGGTGGTGCAGGCCTGGTACCCCGGACAGCGCGGCGGCGAGGCGATCGCGGGCGTGCTGACAGGCCGCGTCAACCCGTCGGGCCGGCTGCCGATCACCTTCCCGGCTTCCGCCGCGCAGCCGCCCCGCGCCGCCCCCGTCGGGCTCGACCGGCTGACCTCGCTCGAGGCGCAGGCGGCGGCCGATCCGGGTACCGCCAGCAACGCCGTGCTGCCGAGCTTCCCGGTCGATTACGTTGAGGGGTCGGACGTCGGCTATCGCTGGTACGAGAAGAAGGCGTTAAAGCCGCTGTTCCCGTTCGGCCACGGGCTCAGCTACACCACCTTCGCCTATCGCAACCCGGTAGTCAGCGGGGGCAAAAGGCTGTCGATTACTTTCGACGTGGTCAACACCGGCCGCACCGCCGGCGCGGACGTGCCGCAGATGTACGTGGCCCGCGGCGGAGCAAACCAGCCGATGCGGCTCGCGGGGTTCGCGCGCGTGATGCTGAAGCCCGGCGAGACGCGCCGCGTCACGCTGACCGCGGAGCCGCGCATCGTCGCCGACTACGACACGCGCCTGCCGGGCTGGCGCGTGCGCGCGGGCACCTACCGCGTGGCGCTCGCGCGCGACGCGACCGACCGCACGATGGTGTCGAGCGCGACGCTCGACGCGGCGACGATGAAGCCGTGATCCGCGAATGCGCGTGACTAGGGTGTAGCGACACAGCCCTAGTCACGCGTGAAACGCGCGCGCATGGAGGCGACGACCATGCGCGCGCCGTCCGCCTCCCCCATCCGCCGCTCGCCGCGCTTCCTGCTCGCGCTCGCGCTCGCGCAGGCGGGCGGCGTCATCGGCTACCTGCCGTTCCTGACGCTGCTGCTGCCGCTCAAGGTGGAGGGGATCGCGGGCGAGGCGCGGATGGATGTGCTGACCGCCACCGTGCTGGCCGGCGCGGTCGCGTCGAGCACCTCCAACATCGCGTTCGGCTGGCTGAGCGACCGCGCGGTGGCGCGCGGCGGCGGGCGGCGCCGCGGCATCGTGTTCGGCCTGGTCCTGCTGCTCGTCGCGTTCGCGGCGCTGGCGGCGAGCGAGACGGCCGCGGCGCTGACCGCGTCGGTGGTGCTCTTCCAGGTCGCGGTCAACGCAGTGTTGGCGCCCTTGTTCGCGCTGATGGCGGACGAGGTGCCCGACGCGCAGAAGGGGGTCGCGGCGGGGCTGCTCGCGCTCGGCAATCCGCTCGCTTCCGCCTTCTCCGCCTTGCTGGTCGCGTCGGCGCTCGACGAGGCGGCGCGCATCCTGACCATCCCGCTCGTCTGCCTCGCCTGCGTAGCGCCGCTGCTGCTCACCCCTGCGCGGGCCGGCGCGGCGTCGGTCACGCCGGCCCCGTCGGAGCGATCACCGCGCCGCGATCTGTTGATCGCGGGGGTCGCGCGGCTGCTGGCGCAGGTGGCGGGCAACGTCACCGCGCTCTACCTGCTCTATTATTTCGAGAGCGTCGCACCCGACACCGGATCGCGCGTGCTCGGCGCCTCGATCGGCCACCTGCTGACGCTCGCCTACCTGGTCCCGCTGCCGATCGCGGTGCTGATCGGACGCTGGTCGGACGCGACCGGGCGACGCAAGCCGTTCCTGCTCGGCGCGGCGCTGGTCGCGGCGGCGGGTTTGGTCGGCATGGCCGCGGCGCGCGGCTGGAGCGCGGGCGCGATCGCGTTCGGCGTCTACGCCACCGGTTCGGCGGTGTTCCTGGCGCTCCACGCCGGCTTCGCCATGCAGTTGCTACCCGACCCGCGCCACCGCGGTCGCGACCTGGGCCTCATCAACCTGACCAACACCTTGCCCGCGCTGCTCGGCCCGGCGCTGACCTGGTGGCTGGCCACGCCGCGCGACTTCAGCGCGCTGATGCTGTCGCTCGCTGCCCTGACGGTCGGCGGCGGCGTGCTGCTGCTCGCCGCGCGCGGGCGCGCTCAGCCGGGCTTGCCCACCCAGTAGCGGACATAGTCGACCTCCATCCGCTGGGGCAGCGCGGCGTCGTCGACCCCCTTCTTCCCGCCCCAGTCGCCGCCGATCGCGAGGTTGAGGATCAGGTGGTACGGGCTGGTGAACGGCCACGCCGCCGCGCCGCCCGGCTGGTCGTTGGCGACGCGCATGTAGCCGCGCCCGTCGACCCCGATCGTGATCGCGTCGGCGCGCCAGTCGAGCTGGTAATCGTGATACGCGGTGCAACTCGTCGCGACGCGGCGCTCGGCCCCGCGCTGCGTGCCCTTGGCGTGGTTGAAAGCGGCACTGTGCAGCGTCGCGTGCACCACGTGGGGGTCCCAGCCGACCATCTCCATGATGTCGATCTCGCCCGCGTCGGGCCACTTGCCCTCCGCCGGCAGCATCCAGATCGCCGGCCAGGTCCCCCGCGCGCACGGCAGCCGCGCGCGGATCTGGTAGAACCCGTATCCCAGCGCGTGCCGGCTGACGAGCTTGCCCGAGGTATAGTCCTGCCCGCCCCAGTCGCGGACGCGCGCGCGACTCAGCCGCTCGCGCCGCGCCTCGATCACCAGCGCGCCTTTCTCCACGCGCACGTTCTTCCCGCGGTCGGCAGCGTAATATTGCAGCTCGTTGTTGTACCAGCCCTGTGCGTTGCGCGACGTGTCGTACCGCCATTTGGCGGCGTCGACGTACGCGCCGTCGAACTCGTCGGCGAAGCTCGGCCGCGTGGCGGGCGCGCGCATCGCCATGTCGACCTGGTAGTTGGTCGCGCCGAGCGTCGCGGCCTGCGCGATCAGGAGGGTCAGCATCGTTCGCTCCTTCGTCGGGTCACGCCGCCGGGTAACGCTTCAGCGTCTGGCGGATCGCACCGGGTCGCGCCGCCTCGCCCGCCTCGTTCACCGGGTGCGCGATCGTCCCCATGCCTCCGCCGAGCGAAATGGTGGTGACGTTCTCCACCACAACGCCGGGCGTGCGCGGCACCTCCACCGCGCTCTCCAGCACGATCGTCGGGTCGGCGGTGAAGTTGGCGTACACGCCCATGCCGATGACATGGTGCGCGCGGACGTGGTCGGCGACCTTGTACGCCGCCCATCCGCGCGTACGCCCGGCCATGTACGCGGCCTGGCTGGGCGGGTCGTAGGGCAGCTCGTTCTGGTAGAAATAGGTGCGGCCGCGCTCGCCGTTCCACAGCGTCTGGTACTTGCGGAAATGCTCCACGAACAGGCCGTAGATCGTCACGTCGTCGCCGTTGACGACCAGCCCCTGCTCGCCCGTGCTCTCGTCCCACGCGACGTGGACGCGGCCATTCTCGCGGTCGCCGTGGTCGGCGCGCCAGATCCACAGGTGGTCGGCGACGACGTTGCGGCTGTTGATCTCGCACGCGGTCTCGACCTTGCCGACGCGCGCGCCGCCGACGCGGAAGAACAGGTCGGCGAGCAAAGTCGGTGCGGCGGCGTGGTCGCGCCGCGAACCGCGCGGCCCCACCTCCAGCAGCACGGGCGACAGCGCCGGCCCTGCGTCGAACAGCAACCCCGCGATGCTCACGTCCGGCACGTCGGCGACCCGCATCGCCACCGCACCATTCTCCGCCAACAACGTCGCAAACCCCAACCCCAGCACCACGGTCCCGGCGCGGTCGACCCGCAGCGGCTCGTCGACGCGGTAGATGCCCGGCGTGAGCAGCAGGTGCTGCCCGCGCGCGAGCGCGGCGTTCATCTCGCCCACGCGCATCTGCGGGTGCGCGATGAAGAAGCGATCGAGCGCGATCGTCCGCCCGGCCGCGCTGCTGCCCGACCAGCTCACCCCGCGCGCGTCGCGGCGCAGTGCGGGGACGAACACGCCCCACGCGCCCGCCGCGGTGACGTGCAGGAACGGCTTCTCGCGGATCACCGGCACGGTCGCGATCGTCGTGTACGGCGGCTCGGGGAAGCTCGTGGCGGGTGCGCCGTCGACGCCCATGAACATCATGTTCCAGTTCGCGCCCCGCCAGCCGCCGAGCGTGCTGTTGCGGGTGAACCATTGCTGCTGCGTCCCCGATCGGACGACGCCGTCGACGCGGCAATCCGCCATGAAGCCGCCGCTCGACCAGCCGCCGTCGTCGAGCGCCAGGTCGCCATCCAGGTGGATGCGCCGATAGGGTGCGGCCTGCGACACCGCCCAGCGATCCGCGCGGTCGGGCGGGCGCACCGCCATGTTCTCCACCCCGCGCCAGAAGTTCACCAGCGCCATGCCCTTCATCCAGTCGGCCTCGGCGTGGACGTGCCCCGCGACCTGGACGGCGCCGGGCACCGCACCCAGCCCCGCGACCTGCGTGAAGAAGCCGACGTTGACGTCGAGCCGATGAGTGCCGGGCTTGAGCAGCACCGCGTGTCGCGCGTCGGTGAAGTGCGCGCGCTCCTGCTGCCGGAAGATTGCGTCGACGCGCCGCTGCGCCGCGCCCGCATCGCCCGGCTCGACGATCAGGACATGCGGTCCCAGGTCAGGGTTCGCGCGCGCACGTGCCCGGCCCGCTGCCGCACGCGGCAAGGCACCCACGCTCCCCAATCCGAGCAGAACGTCGCGTCGATCCAACTGCAGCACCCGAGCCTCTCCCCATCCGCGCGCCTTCTTACCCGCTCGGTCACGCATAGCGTAGTGATGGGTTCGTGCCACTGACCTAAGTGAAATGAGGGGTGAGGCGTGCCCGTTTGCCGCGCTGTAGCTGCCACCCGCCCGGAAGCGCCTGCCATTCTGTCCGAGCACCGCGCGCTGCTCGGGCCCGCCTGAGCAGGCGAAAGTCTGCATGGTTGGGTTCAGGTTCACGGGCGCAGACAGGAACGACGATCACGTCAGAAGTTCATGAACCGAGACCGGCTTGTGCTAACATCGACGAAGGCACGGATCGGCAAACCGCTTGCGTGCAGAACATACCACGCGAGCAAAGCCTCTTCGTCCAAGTTGACGGCTACGACGGGCCGAGCGCCTGCCATCTCACCGGCGTTTCGGGCCCCCTCGCAAGCCGACTTAATCGTGAGAACGTCAGCCGCGCGCCGGCATGGGCGCGCGCTGACGACCGGCGTCGAATTATCGCGCGGCGAGCGTCTCGCCGAGCCGCGACAGCCCACGCTGCGCCACGTCGTGCGACGACAACGTGCAACCGTCCGCCACTTCCAGCGCGACCGGTGCCGCGGCGAGCACGTCGTCGTACAGCGCGCGTGCCTGCGCGGTCCGGTTGGTGCGCGCGTAGATCGCGGCCAGGTTCAGCAGCACCTCCGGACGGCGCGGGAAGATCGCGCGCTCCGCCGACAGGGTCCGCTCCGCCTTCGACAGGTTGCCGGCGGCGATCGCTTCGTAGCCCGTGCGATCAGCTGCCAGCGCCGGGCTGGCGATCATCGCGGCGAGGACGAACATTCCGCAGGTGCGCATGACCTTCTCCTTTACGTTTCAATTTTGTGACACATGGATGTCACTTTTGCTACAGGCGAGCAAGTCGATTTTTCCGTTCGGGTTGCGATGATCGAAGCGCCCTGTTTGCAGAGACTGTGCATGACGCTGAACTCTCGTTGAGAACCGAAGCTGGGCAATTGGTCGATCCGACAAACGCCCCTCTTTGCCTCTGCACCAGCCATCAACGGCTGCCCGGCGAAAAGACCCGATCACCGGTGCTGACGTCCAAGAGTCTCTGTGCGCTCGCCCGATCATGGCTGCGGTGTCATCAACCTCACCGACGCGCGAATCGCACCCCGAACGCTTGTTCTCCTCGTCTAAAGAGACGAGCACGTTTCGGCGGCCACTCCTCTGCCCAACCGATGCGAGGCGTGACGCATCGCACTTCGGCGCTCAGTCACCGCTCCATGACGTCGCGGCGGCCAGCGCCAGCCCTCACACCGCTCGGCACCCCCCGCGTCCGAAACGACGAAGGGCGGGCACTCCGTCCGGAGTACCCGCCCTCATCTGGCTCGAACTGACGCGCAGGTCGCGCGATCAGAAGTCCTTGTAATATTGCTCGTTGCCGACGAAGCCGAGCTTGGTCACCGCCGAACGCTTGATGGCCGCGAGCGTCTTGTCGACCACCTCGTAGCGCGAGTTGCGGTCGGGCTGGAACTGCAGCTCCGGCTCCGGCGTGATCGCCGCCGAGGTGTCGAGATACTGCCGCAGCGTGGTGTCGTCGACCGGCACGCCGTTCCACGTCACCAGACCGGCCGCATCGATCGCGATCTTGTTCTTGATCGGGTCGACCGGCGGCTTCTGCGCATTGGGATCGTTGACCGGCAGGTCGACCTTCACCGCATGCGTCGGGATCGGAAGGGTGATGATGAACATGATGAGCAGCACGAGCATGACGTCGATCAACGGCGTCGTGTTCATCTCCATCATGGGTTCGCCGTCATCGCTCCCCGCACTCATTGCCATAAAAGCTACTCCTCTGGCTGGGTGTCAGGCGCCAGCGCCGACGCCGGGTTGCGAGATGAAGCCGACGCGCGCGAAGCCCGCCTGCTGCATGTTGAAGATGGCGCCGCCGATGCAGTGCCACGGCGTGTCCACGTCGCCGCGGATGTGCGCTTCGGGCAATTCCAGGCCGGCGGCGTCCGCGCCACCCTGACGCGCGATCTCGGTCTTGAGCTTGGCAACCGCACGGTCGAGCAGCTCGGTCTGCGTCACGGGCGTGACACCCCAGTAGACTTGGCACGCGCCCGACGGGTCCGAGGTGATCGAGAGCGACACGTTCTCGGGCTTGGTGGTGGTTGGATCAAACCGGACGTCCGGCAGCTTCACCTTGACCGTCTGGATCGCGACCGGAACCGCGATCAGGAAGATGATGAGGAGCACCAGCATCACGTCCACGAGGGGCGTGGTGTTGATGTCCGACAGAGGTTTCTCGGTGGCGTCGCCACCAACACTCATCGCCATATATCAGGCTTTCCTATTCTCCGTCCGACGGAAACGCCCGACCGGACCAGTGGCGGGACCGCGACCGGCGGCCGCGATCCCCCACCCTTTTCTTACGCGCGGGTCTGCACGCCGCCCGCCTGACCGGCAGTCGCGGTCGTGCCGGCCGGCTTCACCGGCGCCTTGGTGGTCGCGGTGTTGCCGACGTTCGGACGAACCTTGCCGTTCGAGGCGAGGAAGCCGAGCACGTCGTTCGAGAAGGCCGACAGGTCCTCCGCGATCGACTTGTTGCGGCGCTGCAGCCAGTTGTAGGCGAGCACGGCCGGAACCGCGACGACCAGGCCGAGCGCGGTCATGATCAGCGCCTCACCGACGGGGCCGGCGACCTTGTCGATCGACGGATCGCCCGACGCGCCGATCTTGATCAGCGCGCGGTAGATGCCGACCACCGTGCCGAACAGGCCGATGAACGGCGCGGTCGCGCCGACGGTCGCGAGGAACGCCAGACCACCGCCCAGCTTCGAGTTGATCGCGGCTTCCGAGCGCGCCAGCGAACCGTGGAGCCAGTCGTGCGCCTCGACCGGATCGGTCAGCTGCGCGTGCTGGTCCTGCGCCGCCAGGCCGTCGTCGACCAGCTGCTTGTAGGCCGAGTTCTTGTCCAGCTTGGCCGAGCCTTCGCGCAGCGAGTTCGACGACCAGAAACCGGCGCGCATGCGCTTCGCCTGGTTCATGATCTTCTGCTGCTCGAACAGCTTGGAGAACAGGATGTAGAACGACACAACCGACATCAGCACCAGGATGGTGAAGACCGACTGCGAGATGATGCCGCCTTCTTCAAGCGCCTGCTGGAGACCGAATTGGTTCTCTGCGGCCGCGGTTCCACCCGCGGCCAGAATGGTGGTGATCATGCGGTTGTATTCCCTCTAACTAGCTTGAGCTCGTTCATTGTTTGACGTCAGTCGCGCGGCAGGACCCAGCGCACCGGCAGCGTGTAGCTGGAGGTGATGGGATTGCCCGCCGCATCGATCGCGGGCGAGAACCGCACTCGGCTCCGGGCGATGCGACACGTTGCCTGATCGAGCGACGACGAATTGCTCGACGTCGTCACCGTGCAATCGGTCACGCGGCCGTCCGTACCAACGGTCAGCTTGGCAACAACGCGGCCCTCCTCCTCGGCGCGCTGCGCCGCGGGCGGATAGGCGTCCGGACCGAAATACTGCCCCGGATTACCCTTCAGGCCCGCGGCCTTGCTCACCGCGGGCGGTGCCGGCGGCGCGGGTGCGGGTGCCGGCGGAGCGGGCGGCGCCACGACCGGCGTCGGCACGTAGACCGGCGGCGGGTTGGGCGTCGTCGCGATCACGACGGGCGGCGGGTTCGGGTTGCGCACGATCGGCGGCGGCGAGACGACCGGCGGCGGCGACATGGGAATGTCGGGCGGCGGGGGCGGCGGCTCATCCGGCGGCGGGGGCGGCGGCTCTTCCACGTCGAACGTGTTCAGCTTCTCGACCTGCTTCTTCACGAAGTTGGTCGCGAGGCCGGTCACGAAGGCGTAGCCGAGAGCAAGGTGGACAATCGCCACGATCACCAAGGCGGTGATCTTGCTCCCGCTCATCTTCTGGTCAGAATAGGCCATTCAGCAACGAAACTCCCTCATCCTGCGGCCCTGTTGGGCGGTCGGACAAACCCGACCGTCGAAAACAATCCACGACCCTCCTCGCGGGAGCAGCCGTAGCGTCATCGGTTCTATCGCGGCACTGGAAGCGACGCAAACGCTTTGTCGGGCGCAACAAACGTACAAGCGCGGGATGACAGAATAATTTCTGTTTCGTTCACCTGTGCCGGCGTATTGATCGGCCATGTTCGTCCGTTTTCCAGCCGTGCTGTTCGCCGTTCCCCTGCTTCAAACCGCGGCGGTGCCCGCCGTCGCGCAGACCGCGCCTGTCAGCGCTGTCGGAGTCGCGCCCGCCGCGCCGGGCTACGCCGACCTCGCCGACCTGGTGGTTGCCAGCCCGCTGATCGTCGACGCGACGATCCGCTCGGCGACCCGGATCAAGGGTGCGGAGGCCGCGGGCGTCCAGGCAAACGCAGCACGCTTCTACGTCGAGGGCGACGTGGTCACGCTGGTGCGCGGCACCGGCGCGATCCCCGCGCGGGTCGGCTGGCTGGTCGACGTACCGCTCGACGTGCGTGGCCGCGCGCCCTCGCTCAAGAAGCAGCGCGTGCTCGCCTTCGCGCGCCCGGTCGCGGGCCGCCCCGGGCAAATCCAGCTGGTCGCCGACGACGCGCAGCGCGCCTGGTCGCCCGCGACCGACGCGCTCACCCGCCGCATCGCGACCGAGGCCGCGCGCGCCGACGCGCCGCCGGTCGTGACCGGGGTCAAGAGCGCCTTCTACGTCCCCGGCAGCCTGCCCGGCGAAGGCGAGACCCAGATCTTCCTGACCACCAAGGAGAACCGCCCCGCCGCGATCTCGGTGCTGCGCCGTCCGGGCGAGCAGCCGCGCTGGTCGGTGGCGCTGAGCGAGGTGATCGACGAGAACGCGACCGCCCCGGCGCGCGACACGCTGCTGTGGTACCGGCTCGCGTGTTTCCTGCCGGCAACGCTGCCCGCGGGCGCGGCCGCGGCGCTGAGCGAGGACGAGGCCGCGCACGCGCGCGAGGATTACGCCTTCGTGATGACCCAGCTCGGCACCTGCCGCGGCGGCGCGCGGCCCGGTGGCGACGCGTTCAGCGGCGGTGACGCACCAGCGTGATGCCGATTGCCTCGCCGGCTTCGGCGATCGCCAGCTTGACGATCTTGACCTTGACGCGCTGCACGCGCTTGTCCTGGAGGAACAACGTCTCGCAGATGTGATCCGCGACCGCCTCGATCAGCGTGAAATGCCCCGCGTCCGCCAGCGCGTCGGTCGCGGCGAACTTCAGGTCGAGGTAGTTCTTGGACGCGGACAGCGGCGTGTCGGGCGCGAAATGCGCCGGCGCCTCGAGCAGCACGGTGAGCGAGATGCGCAGCGGCTGCGGCAGGTGGGTTTCCTCGGAATAGATGCCGGTCAGCACCGGCACCTCCAGGTCGTGGACCTCGAGTTCGAGCGTGTCGTTCATGTCCGCGCCGTTACCCCTGAGCGCGCCTGCGCGCCAGTCGCCGCGGCGATCACGCCGCGCTTGCGTTCGCGCAGTGCTCGGCTAAGGGCGCGGCGCCCGCCCCTTCCCGGTGCGGCGCACGAATAAGGTAGCGAATGATCGATCTGGTGCCGATCGGCGAGGTGGACGCGCGGGCGGTGGAGCAACTGCTCGACCGCGCGTTCGGCCGCGATCGCCACGGCCGCACCGCCTACCTGCTGCGCGCGGGGACGCACGCGATCGCCGCGATGAGCTTCGCCGCGGTCCAAGGCGAGGCGCTGGTCGGCACGATCCAGTGCTGGCCGGTCTGGTTCGCGCCCGAAGCCGCTCACGCGCCGCGCGTGCCGATAATCCTGGTCGGCCCGGTCGCGGTCACGCCCGAGCGGCAGCAGGACGGGATCGGCCG
>NZ_JBELMJ010000019.1:0-15359 GCF_042095875.1 Sphingomonas sp. | reverse complement strand
TCCTGGTCGGCCCGGTCGCGGTCACGCCCGAGCGGCAGCAGGACGGGATCGGCCGTCGGTTGATGCGCGCGGCGCTCGACGCGGCGCCGGCGGACGCCGCGCTGATGCTGATCGGCGATCCGGAATATTATGGCCGCTTCTTCGGCTTCTCGGCCGACCATACCGGCGAGTGGCGACTGCCCGGTCCGGTCGAGCGCCACCGGCTGCTCGCGCGCGGCCACGGCGTTCCGGCTGGCGCGGGCGAGATCGGCCCGCGTGTCGCGGCCCCCGTCTGATCCAGGCCCCGTCTGGTTCAGGCCCCCAACGCACCGGGTGCCGCGTCTTTACCCGCGCCTCCTTCGTCCCTACCTCGACGTCATGCCGATGGCGCCTCTACCCGACTTCGACACGCTGACCGTCGCCGATATTGCGCGAATGGCCGACAGCGACCGCCTGCCCCCGGTCGATCGCTGGCACCCGGCGCATTGCGGCGACAGCGACATGCGGATCGCGCGCGACGGGACGTGGTTTCACCAGGGCTCGCCGATCGGCCGCGCGGCGATGGTCCGCGCGTTCAGCCGCATCCTGCGGCGAGAGCCGGACGGCGGCTACGTGCTGGTGACCCCGGTCGAGAAGCTCGACATCCTCGTCGAGGACGCGCCCTTCGTCGCGGTGGAGATGAAGGTCGAGGGCGCGGGCGAGGCGCAGACGCTGGCCTTCCGCCTCAACACCGGCGACGTCGTCACCACCTCTGCCGAGCACCCGCTGCGATTCGAGGAGCACGACGACGGCCCGCACCCGTACCTGCACGTCCGCGGCGGTCTGGAGGCGTTGATCGCGCGCGCGATCTACTATGACCTCGCCGAACTCGCGCTCGCTGCCGGCTCCGACGTGCCGGGCGTGTGGAGCGGCGGCACCTTCTTCCCGCTCACGCCCGCGCCCAGGTGAGCAGCGCCCCCGACCTGCCCTCGCTCGCCGAGCGGGTGGCGGCGGCGCTCGTGTCGCCGCGCGCGGTGGCGCTGCTCGCCGGCGACCGCGACGACCTGCCCGCGCACGAGACGCTGACCGCCGCCGCGGTGCTGATCCCGATCACCGACCGCGCGCGCCCCGGCGTGATCCTGACCCAGCGGGTCGAAACGCTGCGCCAGCACGCGGGGCAGGTCGCCTTTCCCGGTGGGCGGATCGACCCCGGCGAGGACGCCGTCGCCGCCGCGCTTCGCGAGGCCGAGGAAGAGGTCGCGCTGCCCGCCTCGGCGGTCGAGGTGATCGGCCCGACCGACCGATATCGCACCGGCACCGGCTACACGATCACGCCGATCGTCGGCGTCGTGCCGCCCGACCTGCCGCTCCACCCCAACGAGGGCGAGGTGGCGAGCGTGTTCGAGGTGCCGCTCGACTTCCTGCTCGAGCCCGCCAACCATCGCCAGCGCACGGTCGACTGGCAGGGCACGGAGCGCACCTATTGGGAGATGACGTGGGAGGATCGCCGGATCTGGGGCGCGACCGCGGGCATGATCGTCAACCTGTCGCAGCGGCTGCGATGGACGGCGTGAGCGCGACGACGCTGCCCGACGCGGCGTGGCGGCATCGCCCCGGCCTGGACAAGCTGGCCGAGGTGCTCGGCGCGGAGCGCGGCGAGGCGCGCTTCGTCGGCGGCGCGGTGCGCGACACGCTGCTCGGGCTCGACGCGCACGACATCGATCTCGCCACCCTCCACGCCCCCGACGAGGTCGTGCGGCGGCTGGAGGCCGCCGGGATCAAGGCGGTGCCGACGGGCATCGCGCACGGCACCGTCACCGCCGTGTCGTCGGGCACGGTGGTGGAGGTGACGACGCTGCGCCGCGACGTGTCGACCGACGGGCGCCACGCGGTCGTCGCCTACACCGACGATTGGCGCGAGGATGCGGCGCGGCGCGACTTCACGATGAACGCGCTCTACGCCGATCCGCTGACCGGCCGCGTGTTCGACTGGTTCGGCGGGCTCGTCGACCTCGCCGCCGGGCAGGTGCGCTTCATCGGCGATCCGCTCCAGCGTATCGCGGAGGATCACCTGCGCATCCTGCGCTTCTTCCGCTTCCACGCGCGCTTCGGCGATGCGATCGACGACAACGGGCTTGCCGCCTGCGTCGCGCGTGCCAACGACCTGATGGCGCTCAGCCGCGAGCGCGTCGCCGCCGAGTTGACCAAGCTGCTGGTCGCGCGCGCGGCGGTGCCAGTTGTCGCGCTGATGGAAGCGCGCGGCATCTTCCGCCCGATCGTGCCCGAGATCGACGGCGGCGGCGTCGAGCGACTGCGCGCGCTGGCGAATCGCGAGCTCGCCGCCGGCGTCGCACCCGACGCGGTCCGCCGCCTCGCCGCGCTGCTCCCACTCGATATCGCGGAAGGCGTCGGCGCGCGGTTGAAGCTCAGCAATGCCGACCGAAAGCGCCTGATGCTCGCCACCGCCGGGGCGGGCGACGAGGGCGCGCGCGGGCTCGCCTATCGCTGCGGCATCGACGTGGCGCTCGACCGGCTGCTGCTCGCCGGCGCGGACGTGTCCGCGCTCGATCGTTGGACCGCGCCGCGCCTGCCGATCGGCGGCGGCGAGCTGGTCGCGCGCGGGCTGAGCAAGGGGCCGCTGGTCGCGCGCACGCTCAAACGAATCGAGTCGCGCTGGATCGCGGAACACTTCCCCGACGCACAGCGCACCCGCCAAATCGCCGACGAGGAGGTCGCCGCCGCGCTGGCGGACGCGCGCTAGCGGTTGCGCGCCAGGAGGAAGCGATAGGCTTCCTCGGGCTCGAGCGGCTGCGCGTAGGCGTACCCCTGCCCCGCGGTGCACCCCAGCGCCGCCAGCGTCTGCCCGACCTCGTGCGTCTCGATCCCTTCCGCCACCGTCGACATGTTGAGCGCCTGCGACAGACTCAGGATCGCGCGCACGATCGCGATCTTGTCGCGGTCGGCGAGCATGCCGGTGATGAAGCTGCGATCGATCTTGAGCACGTCGATCGGCAGCTTCTGCAGCGACGCGAGATTGGAGAAGCCGGTGCCGAAATCGTCCATCGCGATCGTCAGCCCGAACGATTTCAGCGCGGTCAGCATCCGCGCCATCCGCGCCGGCTCGGCGATCAGCGCGCTCTCGGTCAATTCCAGCTTCAACCGCTCGCCCGGCATGCCGGAGGCGGCGAGCGCGTGCTCGACCACGTCGGGCATCGAGTCGCGCTGGAGCTGGATCGGTGACACGTTGACGCCGACGCGGATCGTGTGGCTCGCGTCGCCGCGCCGGTCCCACCCCGCCACGGTCGCCAGCGCCGCGTCGATCGCCCAGCGCCCGAGCGGGACGATCAGCCCGGATTCCTCTGCCACGCGGATGAAGTCGCTCGGCTGGTGCTGGACGCCGTACTCGTCGGTCCAGCGCGCGAGCGCCTCGAAACTCTGCACCTTACCCGTTGAGAGGTTGCAGATCGGCTGGTAACGCAGCGTCAGGTCGCCGTTCTCGATCGCGCGGCGCAGCGCGGTTTCCATCGCGAACTCGGCCCGCGCCGAATCGAGCGCGCGCGTCTGGTATGCCTCGGCCTTCTTGCTCGCCTTGGACTTCTTCATCGCCACCTGCGCGTGGCGGATGACGTCCTCCGAATGCGTGACGCTTGGGTCGCCGAACGCGATGCCGATCGCGCAAGTCACGCGGATCTCATATTCGCTCAGCCGGAACGGGGTCGACAGTGCCGCCTGCAACCGTTTGGCGACGTGCTGCGCCTCGTCGTCGCGCTCGTCGATCGCCAGCAGGATGCCGAACTCATCCCCGCCGGTGCGCGCCAGCGTGTCGCGCGCGCGCAGCGCGCCCTTGATCCGGCGCGCGACGGTGATCAGCAACTCGTCGCCCGCCATGCTGCCCAGGCACGCGTTGATGCGGCTGAACCGCTCCAGGTCGACCATCAGCACCGCCCAGCGCGCGGTGCCGCCGGCGATCGTCGTCTCCAGCGCGTCGGTGAAGCCGCCCCGGTTCGGCAGCCCGGTCAGCGAATCGATCGCCATCTCGCGGCGCAGCGTCTCCTGCGTGCGCAGCTCCGCGGTCTGATCGACCAGCGCGACGACGCACACCGGCTCCGCGCGCAGCGTGATGCGCGACAGCGAGACGCGGAAATAGCGCCGCTCGACCTCGCCGCCCGACTGCCACTCATGCTCCGCCACCGCCTTGCCGCTCAGCAGGAACGCGCGAATGATCGGGTCTAGGCTGGTGCGCGCCCCGATCTGCGCGCGCACGAACGCGCGGTTGACGGCCTCGTGGATCACCTCGTCGCCGTGCAGCGCCGCCATCAGCAGCGGCATCGGCACGAGCTCGAGCCCCCCCTGCGCCGCCGCGATGCCCGGCGGCAGGACGTAGGGTGGAGCGCTCGGCACCGCGCGTGCAGCGGAAGACAGGCTGGTGACCATCGCTGACAACGCTAGCCAACAAGCATTAAGGTCGAATTACCTGACCTAAGCGGTTGACGCGCGTCGGCTCAGAACCGGTTGTCGCGCGGGAATCCGTTCGGCGGCATCCGCCCCGCCGCGCCGCGCGCGGTGCGCCACGGGTTCAGGTCGGCCTCGGTCCGCGTCCGGCCCGTCTCGCCCCCCATCGTCCAGCTGAGCCCCTGCGCGAACACGAACGTCTTGGCATCGGCCAGCCCACCCTCGCGGTAGCGCTGCAACTGCACCCCCTGCCCACGCGCGAGTGCGGGCAGCTCCGCGATTGGGAACACCAGCATCTTGCGGTTGTCGCCGATCACCGCGACGTAATCGTCCTCGCCCGCGACCGGATGGACGACCGCGAGTCGCGCGCCGGTCCGCGGCGACATGACGTTCTTGCCCTTGCGCGTTTCCGCCACCGTGTCCGCGCCGGCCACGACGAAGCCGCGCCCGTCGCTCGCCGCTAGCAGCAGCCGCTCGGCCTTGCGCAGCGGCAGGAACGCGACGATCGGAACGCTGCCGTCCAGGTCGATCGTCGCGCGCACCGGCTCGCCGAACCCGCGTCCGCCCGGCAGCTTGTCGGCCGCGAGCGTGTAGAAGCGCCCGTTGGCGGCGGCGAGCAGCAGCTTATCGGTCGTCTGCGCGTGGAACGCGAACGCGGGGCCGTCGCCTTCCTTGAACTTCAGCGTCTCGGGCGCGGACAGGTCGACGTGCCCCTTCAATGCGCGCACCCAGCCGCGCTCGGACAGGATCACCGTGATCGGCTCGCGCTCGATCATCGCCTCCAGCGGGATGTCGCGCGTCGGTGCGGCCTCTTCGATGCCGGTGCGCCGCGCACCCAGCGGCGTCTCCGGACCGTAGCGCGCGCGCACCCGCCCAAAATCGCGCTTCAACCGCGTCCGCTGCCGCGCCTCGCTGCCCAGCAGCAGCGTCAGGTCGGCCTGTTCCTTCTCCAGCGTCGCCTGCTCGCGCTTGAGCTCCATCTCCTCCAGCCGCCGCAGCGAGCGCAGCCGCATGTTGAGGATCGCCTCCGCCTGCCGGTCGGTCAGCTGGAACTCGGCGATCATCACCGCCTTGGGCTCGTCTTCGGTGCGGATAATCTCGATCACGCGGTCGAGATTGAGAAACGCGACGATATAGCCGCCGACCAGCTCCAGCCGGTCGGCAATCTTGCCCAGCCGGTGCTCGGTCCGCCGGCGCAGCACGACGAACTGGTGCTCGACCCAGGCGGCGAGTGCGTCGCGCAGCGACATGACCCGCGGCGTGCGCTCGCGGTCGAGCACGTTGAGGTTGAGCGGAATGCGCGATTCCAGGTCGGACAAGCGGAACAGCCCGTCCATCAGCACCTGCGCGTCGACCGTCCGGCTGCGTGGCTCCAGCACCAGCCGCACCTCCGCGTCGCTCTCGTCGCGCACGTCGGCCAGGATCGGCAGCTTCTTGTCGTTGATCAGACCAGCGATCTGCTCGATCAGCTTGCCCTTGGGCACGCCGTACGGGATCTCGGAGACGACGATCTGCCAGCCGCCGCCCTTCTCGCGCTCGATCGACCAGCGCGCGCGGACGCGAAATGCCCCGCGTCCAGTGACGTAGGCCTCGGTGATCGCCGCTGGCGGATCGACCACCAGCCCGCCGGTCGGGAAATCGGGGCCCTTGACCAGCGCGAGCACGTCGGCGTCGCCCGCGTCCGGCCGGTCGACCAGCATGATCGCCGCGTCGAGCAGCTCGGCCGCATTGTGCGGCGGGATGGCGGTCGCCATGCCGACCGCGATCCCCGCAGCGCCGTTCGCTAGCAGGTTCGGGAAGGCGCCGGGGAACAGCTCGGGCTCCTGCTCCTCGCCGTTGTAGGTCGGGCGGAACTCGACCGCGTCCTCGTCCAGCCCGTCCATCAGGTCGATCGCGACCTGCGTCAGCCGCGCCTCGGTGTAGCGGTAGGCGGCGGCATTATCGCCGTCGATGTTGCCGAAGTTCCCCTGGCCGTCGACCAAGGGGTAACGCAGCGCGAAATCCTGCGCCAACCGCACCATCGCGTCGTAGACGGACTGGTCGCCGTGCGGGTGATACTTGCCGATCACGTCGCCGACGACGCGCGCGCACTTCTTGTACCCGGCCGCAGGATCGAGCCGTAACAGCCTCATCGCCCACAACAATCGGCGGTGAACGGGCTTCAACCCGTCGCGCACGTCGGGCAGCGACCGCGCGGTGATCGTCGACAGCGCGTAGACGAGGTAGCGCTCAGACAAGGCGCTGTCGAACGGCGCGTCGAGCACGCCGACGGGCGGATTGTCAGGAAGGTCGGTGATCTTGGTCGGCATCGTCGCGGCCATACCTACCAGCCTTGGCGGCTGGCGTTAAGGGGGCGCGCCGACGCATTGTGACGACGCACGAGTGACCGCGCGCGCGCGGCGTGGCACAATCCGCGCCATGACCCCGCTTCGCCTCCTCGCCCCCGCCGCCCTGCTCGCCGCCATCGCCGTCTCCGCTGCCAAAGGCTCGACCACCCTGCCCCAGTCACCCACCCCCGCTCCGACCGCGGCCTTCGCGCCGCTCACCTGGTCCGACCTGACCAAGCGTACTCGGCCCACGCCCGACGCGACCGTCAGCTACGGCGACGATTCCATGCAGAAGGTCGACGTGTGGCTGCCGCGCGGCGCGGGTCCGTTCCCGGTCGTGGTGATGGTGCACGGCGGTTGCTGGCAGACCAAGATCGCCGATCGCACGCTGATGAACTGGGCCGCAGACGACCTGCGCCGATCGGGCGTGGCGGTGTGGAACATCGACTATCGCGGCGTCGACCGCAGCGGCGGGGGCTATCCCGGCACCTTCAGCGATGCTGCGAAGGCTGCCGATCAACTGCTTGTGTCCGCAGCGAAATACCGGCTCGACACGCGGCGCGTGGTGGCCGTGGGTCACTCCGCCGGCGGTCACCTGGCGCTCTGGCTCGCCGCGCGCCCGCGCCTGCCCGCGAGCAGCCCGCTGCACAGCGCAAACCCGCTGAAGCTCGCCTACGTCGTCAGCCTGGGCGGTCTGCCCGACCTGGAGGCGACCGCGCGCAGCCCCGACAACGGCTGCGGCATCGAGGTCGTCCAGCAGCTGGTCGGCACCGCCCGGCGCGATCCCTTCGCCGACACGTCGGTGCCGCGCCTGCTGCCGCTTGGCGTGCCGCAGGCGCTGGTCAACGGCCGCGAGGACCGGATCATCCCCTATCGCATGGCAACCGACTACGTCGCGCGCGCCACCGCCGCGGGCGACCGCGCCACCTTGCACACGGTGCCGAACACCGGCCACGTCGAGCTGATCACGCCCGAGACCGCGGCGTGGCGCACCGCCAAGCGGCTGCTGCTCGAGCAATTGGGCGTGCCCGACCGCCAGCTCGACATCGCGCGCTGAGCCTCTGCCGCCCGAGCACCGCCGCAGTGCAGCACGCCCCTTTTCCCTCGCGCCGCTTTCCCGTATAGGCCGCCGCAACATCGCCCCGGCCGCGCGGCCCGTCCGCGCTTGCCGGGGCGTCATCGTTTTGGCGAAAGGGCGACCCATGGCG
Source organism: Sphingomonas sp. (assembly GCF_042095875.1). Lineage (GTDB taxonomy): Bacteria > Pseudomonadota > Alphaproteobacteria > Sphingomonadales > Sphingomonadaceae > Sphingomonas. Next base: position 7,414 of record NZ_JBELMJ010000019.1, on the reverse strand, counting down.
CGCAGGCGGCAGATCTACGAGGGCAAGGCCAAGATCCTGTATGAGGGTCCCGAGCCCGGCACGCTGATCCAGTATTTCAAGGACGACGCCACCGCCTTCAACGCGCAGAAGAAGGGCACGATCAACGGCAAGGGCGTGCTCAACAACCGCATCAGCGAGCACGTCTTCACGCTGTTGGGACATATTGGCGTGCCGACGCACTTCATACGCCGTCTCAACATGCGCGAGCAACTCATTCGGCAAGTCGAGATTGTCCCCGTTGAGGTGATGGTCCGCAACGTCGCCGCGGGCTCGCTGTCGAAGCGGCTGGGGATCGAGGAAGGCGTGCAGCTGCCGCGCACCATCATCGAGTACGCCTACAAGTCGGATGAGCTCGGCGACCCGATGATCACCGACGAGCATATCGCCGCCTTCGGCTGGGCTAGCCAGGAGGAGATGCACGACATCGCCGACCTGGCGATCCGCGTGAACGATTTCCTGTGCGGGCTGTTCGCCGGCGTCGGCATCCGCCTGGTCGACTTCAAGCTCGAGTTCGGCCGCATCTGGGACAACGACTACAGCCGGATCATCCTGGCGGATGAGATCAGCCCCGATTGCTGCCGCCTGTGGGACATGGACAGCGACGAGAAGCTGGACAAGGACCGCTTCCGCCGCGACCTGGGCGGCGAGGTCGAGGCGTATCAGGAGGTCGCGCGCCGCCTGGGGCTCCTGCCCGAGGGGACGGAGAACGCCGTGCTCGACATGGAAACGCACCGGAAGAAACGCGGCAAGTGACTGCGTTGACCCCGAATTAACCACTGCCCGCCTAACCCCCTCGCCGACACGGTTCGACGAGGGGGTTTTCTTATGCGGTTTCATCGAAGCGCGCTGGCGCTGCCCTTGCTGGCACTCGCGGCATGCGGCGGTGCGGGGCCTGAGTCGGTCGGCAGCATCGCGCCGCCCGCGCCGACGACGGGCACCGGCACGGGGTCGGGCAGCTCGGGCAGCACCGGCGCGGGCGGCACCGCCTCTGGCGGCACCGGCGCGCCCGTCGGCAGCGCGAGCGGTACCGCGCCCGCTGCCTCCGCCACCTTCCTGGCGGTGAACACCGAGACGAATTTCAACGCTGTCGGCGCGCTCCACACCTTCGGCTACGACCCCGAGGTCGCCGGCGTCGACAAGCGGCCGGTGTCGTATCAGGGCAATGCGAGCACGACGCGCACGCCCTCGGGCACGATCAACTACAGCCCGCGCGACGGTATCTTCACGGTGACCTTCAACGACAGCAAGGCAGGCGTCGAGAACAGCGTCCGCTTCCAGGACCCCGCACACCGCAGCGACTTCAATCCCGAGAGCACGCCGACGCTTGAGGCGCCAAACCTCCCCGGCTTCAACTATCTCGAGGCGTCCGACAAGACGCATCGCTCGACCTTCTTCTACCAGCGCCCCGATGCGACCACCTACGTCACGCTCGCCGGCTTCACGCGGCAGGAGTATAACGACATCGGGCTGGTCGCGCGCAAGCACGGCGCTTTGGTGTTCGGCTCGCTGACCCCGCAGTCGCAGATCCCGGTCAGCGGCAGCGGCACCTACACCGGCGGCTTCATCGCCTCCGCGGTGCTCGACACCTCGCGCGACAGCCGCAATCCGCAGCCCGCCTATATGCAGTGGATCACCGGCGCGAGCAACGTGTCGGTCGACTTCGGCAAGTCCACCGTCGCGCTCAGCTTGGACGGCACCGTCGGGCCGACGTTCCAGAACGGGCAGCTGATCGACAATGCCGCGCTGCTGACGCCCGCGGGCACGCGGTTCCAGGCGAGCGGCAGCGCGCAGATCGACCTGCTGCGCACCGGCGGCTTCGCCGGCGCGTTCACCAGCGCGACGCTGGGCGGCAAGGCGATCGACTTCGGCCCGATCAGTGCGGGCTCGAGCACGTCGGGCGCGAGCTCGATCGACGGCACCTTCTTCGGTCCCAACGCGGTCAACGTCGGCGGCAACTTCCGCATCGTCGGCGGGGTGCCCGATCAGCGCGTCGACATCCAGGGCGCGTTCACCGGCGCCAAAAAGTAGGCAGCGGCGGGAGGTTGCGCGACATGCTGCGCCGATTGCTGGCGACGATGGCGCTGCTCGCGTCGCCGGCCCCGGCGCTGGCGGCAGCGCCGGACGCCGCGGAGCCCAGTGCGGCGGTCGCCCCCGCGCCGCCTGCCTCCGCCCCGGCCTCCGCCGCCGGCCAGTGCGGCGCCAACGCGTGCGAGGTCCGGCTCACCGCACCGCAACTGCTCGCCTCGATCGAGCGGCTGGTGCAGGCGGGTAAGTATCCCGAAGCGCGCACGCTGCTCACCGCGCTGCGTCTCGCCCCCGATTTCACGCTGCAGACGCGCTTCCTGACCGGGTACATCGCGGCGCAGGAGGGCGATCTCGCCGCCGCCGCGCGCGCCTACAAGGACATTCTCGCCGACGATCCGAACCAGACCCGCGTGCGGCTCGAACTCGGCCGCACGATGATCGCGATGGGCCAGAGCGCGGCGGCCGACCGCCAGCTGCGACTCGCGCAGCAGAGCCGCGAGCTCGACCCCGATCTCGCGCGGCTGGTGCGCGGCGCGCGCGACGTGATCCGCTCCGCCCGCGCCTTCCGCGCCGACGTGACGCTCGGCATCGCGCCCGACACCAACATCAACAACGCCACCGACGCGCGGGTCGTCAACGTGAACCTAGGCGACTATTCGCTGCCGCTCGAACTCGACGCGGGCGCGCGTCGCCGCTCTGGCACCGGGCAGACTGCGGTCGCGTCCGCGGCGGCGCGCCTGCCGATCGGCGGCGACCTGTTCTTCCTCGGCAATCTCGACGGCAGCGGGCTCAACTACTCGGGCTCGCGCTTCGACGATTACCTCGTTCAGGCCGCCGCGGGCGCGGAGGCGCAGGTGTCGAACGAATCGAGCCTGTCGCTCCAGGCGATCGGCGCGCAGCGCTGGTACGGTGGGCGCGTCGCCAGCCGCCAGATCGGCCTGCGCGGCGGCGCGCAGCGCACGCTCGACGCCGGACGGCGGCTGGGCGTGCAGCTCGACATCCGCCGCACCGATACCGAGTTCGACCGCGCCTTCGACGGCTGGCAGGGCGGCGTGTACGTCTCGTACGAGACGAGCTTCCGCCGCACCTTCGTCGCCGCCGCACAAGCCTTCGTGCGGCGCGACTGGCTGAACGCGGGCGCTTACTCAAACACCGAGGTCGGCGTCGGCGCGAACGTCGCGGGCGAGCTGCCGCGCGGGTTCAACATCGGCTTCGGCGGCAGCGTCAGCCGCGCGTACTTCGATGACGCGATCCCGATCTTCTCGGTCACGCCGCGCCGCGACTGGCGCGTGGCCTCGCAGGTGTCGCTCGGCAATCGCAAGCTGCGCGTGCTCGACTTCTCGCCGCAGGTGTCGTGGGCGGCGACCGGCATCCTCTCCTCGCTCGACCTCTATCGCACCCGGCGCAGCCGCTTCTCCTTCCAGCTCGCGCGCTATTTCTGATTGCCGATCGGCCGCAGGTTCGCAAAATCCTCCACCCCTAAAACCTTGCCCCGAACGGGTCGGCGCGGCATAGGCGCCGGGCATGAAGCTCACCATCCACGTCACGCTCAAACCCGGCGTCCTCGATCCGCAGGGCAAGGCGATCGAGCACGCGCTCTCCGGCCTCGGCTTCGCAGGCGTCCACGGCGCGCGCGTCGGCAAGCTGATCGAGCTGGAGGTGGACGAGGGCACCAGCGACGCCGACGTCGACGCGATGTGCCGAAAGCTGCTCGCGAACACCGTGATCGAGAACTACCGGATCCAGCGCGCATGAAGACGGCGGTCGTCGTCTTCCCCGGCTCCAACTGCGACCGCGACATCGCCGTCGCGCTGGAACAGGTGACGGGCACCCGTCCGACGATGGTGTGGCACCGTGACACCGCGCTGCCCGACGACGTGTCGCTGGTCGCGGTGCCCGGCGGCTTCTCCTACGGCGACTACCTCCGCTCGGGTGCGATCGCCGCGCGCTCGCCGATCATGCGCGACGTGGTGGAGCGGGCTGGCAAGGGCCTGCCCGTGCTCGGCATCTGCAACGGGTTTCAGGTACTGACGGAGGCGGGGTTGCTACCCGGCGCGCTGATGCGCAACGCCGGGCTCGACTTCGTATGCCGCGACGTCGCGCTGACGGTTGGCGAGTCGAAGTCGGCGTTCACCGGCGGCTTCGCGGCAGGTGAGACGGTGCGCGTGCCCGTCGCGCACCACGACGGCAATTACGTCGCCGATCCCGACACGCTCGATCGGCTGGAGGGCGAAGGCCAGGTCGCGTTCCGCTACGCCGAGCCGGTCAACGGCAGCGCGCGCGATATCGCCGGGCTGGTCAACGCGGGCGGCAACGTGCTCGGCATGATGCCGCATCCCGAACGCCGGATCGAGCCGGCGCACGGCGGCACCGACGGTCGCCGCCTGTTCGAGGGACTGCTCGACCAGATTGGTTGAGCGGAGGGCGGCAGCGGTGGTCCCGGCGTGCGTTCGGCATCGTGCTCGTCGGTCGCTAGCCCTGTCCTACGAGCGCGCTGCGCCTTAACGTCCCGTCCGCGCTCTTTCCCACCACCGACGACACCACCCACCCTGCCCGCCGCCACGACGCGCATTGGCCTCACCTTAGCGTGACCTTCCGCACCAAACCGGCGCGTTGGCCTCACCTTAGCCTCACCTTCCGCGTCAGGCCCGCGTGGTGAAGGGCGAGAAGTCGGTTTCGCGGTCGAACACGTCGACGCCTTCCGCGCGTTTCAGCGCGCCAACCAAAGCGTAGGTGACGGGCGTCAACAGCACCTCCCACCCGACCTTCAGCGCCCATTGCGTGAACAGCACGGTGACCACCAGCTCGCCCGTCCACCCCGCCGCGCCCAGGAAGGCGAGCGGGTAGAAGATCAGGCTGTCGACGCCCTGCCCGACCAGCGTGGAGCCGATCGTCCGCATCCACAGGTGCCGCCCGCCGCTCCACACCTTCATCCGCGCGAGGACGTAGGCGTTGACGAACTCGCCCGCCCAGAACGCGCACATGCTGGCGACGACGATCCGCGGCACCTGCCCGAACACCGTCTCGTACGCCGCCTGGTTGGTCCAATCGGGCGCAGGCGGCAGTGCGACGACCACCCACGCCATGAACGCCATAAACACGGTCGCGGCGAACCCGACCCAGATGACGCGCCGGGCCCGCGCGTAGCCGTACACCTCGGTCAGCACGTCGCCGATGACGTAGCTGACCGGGAAGAACAGGATACCCGCCCCGAACGGCCACGCGCCGACCACCGGCAGCGTCACCACCGCGACCTTGCCCGCCCCCAGCACGTTCGACAGCAGCAGGATCGCGACGAACGCCGCCATTACCAGGTCGTAGAAGCGCGCACCGCCGGCACTCGGCGCGCCGCCCTCGACCACGGGGATCGACCTGTCGTCACGATGCTCGCAGGGGCCGGTCATGCCCGTTCCATAACCGGCGGTTTGCACGCTCGGCAATCCGCGCTAATCGAACCGCCACGCGCGCCCGTAGCTCAGTTGGATAGAGCACGAGCCTTCTAAGCTTGGGGCCGCTGGTTCGAATCCAGCCGGGCGCGCCAGTTGGTTGTCCTTCAGCAGCAAGCCTGCGCCGATTTTTCAAACCCTGCCTTGGCGTGGGCAACTTTTTCAAAGCCTAAGGCCACCTGCCTCGAGCGTGAGCCGGCTACGGCGAACCGTGCGACGTAGTCAGCGATTTAATTGGCAATTCCACGCTGGACCGCATGGGCGCAGCTGCTTGACCCAAACCTTCAATGAATCCGGCGTAGCTGCCGCTCCGTGCGTGAAAGATCTACACTGCCGTTTGAGATCGAGTGCTAAGGACCGAAAAGTTACCAACCCCATGAACAGTTAGGGCGCCATTGCGGTCGATCACCTCGCCCGACACGTAAACCGTCCGGCGGCCGACGTTGATGACACGTCCGGTCGCCGTTACGGGCGTGTTCCGAAAGTCTATCGGGCGGATGTAGGTCAGCGTCAGGTCCAGCGTGACCACCGCGCTACCAACTGGCAGCATGGTGTGCGCCGCAGCTCCCATGGCCGTGTCGAGCATGGTTGCCGCGACTCCGCCATGGAGCATGCGCAACGTGTTCTCTAACGAGGCGTCGTGGTCGAGCCTCATCGAGATTTCCCCTTGCTCGGCGACGACGCACCGAAAGCCGATTGCGCGAGCCATCGGCGGGGCGGGCAGCGTCCCGTCTCGAATTCCTCGCATGATCTCCAATCCTGACAGCCCAGACGTCAGCGTTCCGGCCATCGCCGAATCGTGCCAGCGTACGGTACGCTCCCGAAGCGCATCGGCGGGAATAGGATACTCGACGAACGTCTCCGCCGGCACCTGGCGGTCATCTCCGGCGAGCGACATCAGCGGATCGCCCGCCAGCCCCTGGCCTCCTGCACTTCCGCTCTCCCCGTCCGGCGATCATAAAGGCACAGATAGCTTCCCTGCACTCCTCGCAGCCCTTTCTGCGGGAAGGAGCCGGTCACAAGCAGCGCGACCTTCCCCGCGGTGTCACTGAACACTATGGGAGCGGACGTCGAAGGACGAAGAAGATGACTCTCGGCAGCGCACCGGGCCTTCGCGTCGGCTGTGAGCTTTGCCCAGGCTTCTGTTGATGATGCCGTGACGGCACCAGGTGTAAGCAGCAGCAGGAAAGATAGCAGGGCACATCGCTTCATCTAGGCAGGCCTTCAAGTTCACACGTCTTCATCGAAGGCGCACATCACCCGAATTAGTAACTTGCGGAAGCCCCACCTCAGTATGGGACGCCCAACCGCTCGTTTCTATCACGGACGTGCGTCCCAACGTGCGCGGGTCAGTTCCTCCCAAATCGACCAAAGCACCCATCGGTGTGGGAGTGAACGGACATGGCAATATGTCGCCGCTCCTCACGCCTTCGCGCTGCTCCGGACACATGCGTTCTTTATCGTAACCTATACCAACGGCGGTAACGCCTAGACCGTCGCACGACTGTTCGAGGCGAGACGACACCTTCATCACGGCTTATATAGCCGTGCCCCATTCCGCGTATCTGCCCTCTGCGCAGGAGTCCGGCTCGCACTCCGAAGGATGCAGTCAATGCGACAGCCGGAAAGTTCGTCAGTTGCCACAAGGCTGAGGCTCATCACTGGCGCATCCGGGCTGCTTCTAATTCTCGCGTGCATCTACCTGACGCATCTCTGAGGCGGGGACATCCATCTGTCGTGCGTGCCGGCGTGCTTACCCGTGCCGCCGATGCGCATCCGCCACTCAGCGGGCCGAGAGACGTGCGGCTGTCTGCCCAAGGGCTTCTCGATCGGTTCATTGGCAAACAATAAAGGAAACTAGACATGGCTGACGTGACCCCCGCCTTTCATCCAGCGGCAACCAGAGACCGACCGGTGTTGTC
>NZ_JBELMJ010000018.1:49995-59504 GCF_042095875.1 Sphingomonas sp. | reverse complement strand
ATCGCGCTGTTGACGAGCGAGCGATCGGCCTCGGCGTTGTGCTGCTCGGCGATGACGCGGCCGGCGGCGGCGGTGGCGGCGGCGACGACGGTGGCACGGACCTCGTCGAGGGCGGCGCGCTCGGCCGCGGCGATCTTGTCCTCCGCCATACGCGTGCGACGCTCCATCAGCGCCTCGGTGTCGGCCTTCGCCTTGGAGACGATCTGCGCGGCCTCGTGGTGCGCGTGCTCGCGCATCTGCGCGGCGTCAGCCTCGGCCGAGCGGGCGCGGGCGGCATATTCGTCGCGCAGCGCCTCGGCCTCGCGGCGGAGCTGCGCGGCCTCGTCGAGCTGATGACGGATCTCGCCGATCCGCTTGTCGAGCATCGCGCCGATCGTCGCCGGCACCTTCCAGACCAGCGCGGCGAGCAGCACGACGAGCGCGGCGAGCCCAACCCAGCCGGTGTCGTTGAAGCCGAGTGCGGTGGGCGCCGCGACATGCTCGGACCCTTCCGACACGGTGCCGACGAGACCGCTGCCGTTCTGGAGGTCGGCGGTGCCGAGCCCCTGCGAGTGGGTCGGGTCGGCGAGGTTCTGCGCGACCGCGGCGTCGGCGTTGACGGCGTTAGACATTGTGCAGCTCCTGGCGAACCGCGGCGTGCGCGACCTCCGGCGAGACGGTCATGCCCGCCACCTTGGCGACGAGGTCCTGCACCGTCTCGGCCGCAAGGTCCTGTACCTTGACCATCGCCGCGGCCTTGGCATTACCGATCGCGATGTCGTGGTGGGCGATGCGCTCGTTCAACTGCTCATCGACGTCGCGCATCTGCGCCTCGGTCGACTGCGCCGCGCGCGACTTGGCGGCGACCACCTCGGCCTGCGCCGCGGCGCGCGCCGCGTCCATCTCGGCCTGCCACGCCGCCTCGGTCGTCGTCGCCTCGGCCCGCGTCCGCTCGGCGGTGGCGAGGTCTTCGGCGATCTGGCGCTCGCGCAGATCCATCACGCCCGTGACCCTGGGCACCATCATCTTGCCGATCCCGAAATACAGGATGCCGAAGGTGATGAGCAGCCAGAAGATCTGGGACGCGTAGGTTGCGGCGATCTGACTGATTTGAGGCATGGCGGTCCGTTAATCGTACCCGCCGCGCGCACCCGAGGGCTTGCGCGGCGTGTGAGTAATCAGGCGACGAACACCAGGATGATCATCGTCACGAAGGCGAGCAGGCCGAGGAGCTCCGCACCCGCGAAACCGATGAACAGACGGCCCTGCTGGCCATCAGCGGCACCCGGGTTGCGCAGCGCGCCTTCGAGGAAGGCGGCGAACACGTTGCCGACGCCCAAGGCGGCGATGCCCATGCCGATCGCGGCGAAACCAGCACCGAGCAGCTTGGCGGCTTCTGCGTCCATTTCAGTAACTCCCGTTCAAATCAAAGCTTAGTGGAAAAGGTGGGTTCAAGAAGACGGCGACCCGTCTCAGTGAAGGTTGACCGCGTCGTTCAGGTAGACGCTGGTGAGAAGCGCGAACACGTACGCCTGGATCGCGGCGACGAGCAGTTCGAGCAGGGTGATGCCGAGCATCAGCACGAAGCTGGGCAGCGACACGATCGCGACGTAGCCCGGCCCGAGGTTGATGCCGTTGATGACGAACGCGGCCAGCACCTTGAGCAGGATGTGACCCGCGGTCATCGCGACAAACAGTCGCAGACCCAGCGAGAAAGGCCGCACCAGGAAGCTCATCAGCTCGACCACGAAGATCAGCGGAATCATCACGACCGGCGTACCGTGCGGCACGAACAGGCTGAAGAAGTGGAAGCCGTGGCGGCCGAAGCCGACGATCAACACGATCGCGAAGCTGATGATCGCGAGCACGCCGGTGACGGTCAGGTGGCTCGTCACGGTGAACGGGTGCCAGCCCGGCACGATGCCGACCGGCATCAGCCCGAGGATGTTCGCGAACAGGATGAACATGAACAGCGAGAAGACGTACGGGACGAAACGCTTGCCCTCCGGCCCGATGTTCGACGTCAGCATGTTCTGCACGAAGCCGGTGAAACCCTCCACCGCCGCCTGCCAGCGACCGGGCACCAGCTCGCGCTTCATGCCGCCGAGCATGAACAGCCACAACGTGACGAGCGTGATGACCATCCACAAAGCGGAATTGGTGAACGACAGATCATAGCCGGCCACGTTCCAGCGCAGACCGAGCACGGGCTCGATCAGGAACTGGTGCATCGGATCGATCTTGCCGCCTTCTGCCACGTCTGCCCCTATGCTTCCCACATACGTCAAGCGCCCGGCTGGTCCGGGCGCTTGGTCGTTAACCGAATGATCTGCCTGAACGCGACGCCGATCCCGAGGAACAACGCGACGATCAGCGCCCAGGGCGTGGTGCCGAACCAGCGGTCGATGAGCCAGCCGATCAGCGCCGAGCCGACGAGACTTCCAATAAGGGCGGCGAGCACGCGGTTGCCGAGCTGGTAGCCCGCCTCCCCCTCGTCACGCACCACCCCCGTGCGTTTCGCTTCGTCCCTGCGGGCCCGTTCCAGTCGCTGGTCCAGCGAGGCGAGCCGCGGGTCCTCCGCGTCGTGGAAATCCTGTCCGGGACCGTTATCCGCCACGCGCCACCTCTCCACATAGTTCATGCCGGGGAGGTTTAAGCACACGGTGGGCAAGCGACCCCGCCAAGGCGCCGTCCGGTTAGCCGGGGGGTCGGGGGGTGTCAACCATTGTGACAATCGTGGACGCGGCGCGGTGCGGTGCGCGGGGGGTTCGCACGCCGGGTGACGTTACGGCTGGGCGCGAAGTGGAGGAAGTGGAGGCTCGTGAACGTTTTCTCCATCAGCGCGTCGGCGGCGATGCAGCGACAGTATGGCTGCCCCAACATCGCGCCGAGCATCGCTGGACGATCACACGCAGCGGGGATCGCGGGTAGGGGCGCCGCCGCCGCGGGTTTCCCAGCTGCCGGCCGGCGTGCGGTACTTCTCGCCCGGCTGCGTCTGCGCGATCAGGTTGCAGCCGCTGGTGAAGGAGAGCTGCTCAACGGTCGCGCCCGACGCCTGCGCCTTCTGCGTGTAGGCGGCCTTGCGCTGAATGTTGATGTTGCTGACCAGCGCGCGCAGTTGCGCGTCGCCGCCGCCGACGACGCCGAGATAGCCGTCGGGCTGCTCACCCACCTGCCCCGCCAGGCGCGCGGCGGCGTAGGCGGGATCGCGCTGCGCCTGCGCCGCGCCGGACAGCGCCGCGAGCGTCACCGCGGCGGCGAGCATCGTGATGGTCTTGCGTGTCATGGCTCAGAATATCCCTGGGTTCTGCTTGATCAGCGACTTGGCTTCGTTGTCGAGGCGGTAGACCACCTCCTGCGTCACGTTGATGTTGAGATTGATCTCGATCGGTTTCGTCGGTGCCGAGATGTTGACGCACGCGGCGTTCATCAAGAGCGGCGCGCCCGCCAGCCACCGTATACCGCCGATTCGCTTCACCCTCGATGCTCCTGTTGTGGTCATGGCACGTTCTCGCTTGCCGAAGGCTGAATGGGCGGCACCAGCGGCGCGGTCGTGGAGGGCGCGTTCGGCGCGGCGCGCCGGTTCTGCTCCTCGATCAACTGCTGGAGGTTGCGCGCGACCAGCCGCTCGGGATCGTAGAAGCTGGCGGCCGAATCGATCAGGCCGCGGAACGGCGCGCGAATGCGGATATTGAACAGGATCGGCAGTCTGGTCAGCCGACGGATCAGGAAGTTCGACTTGGCGCCCGCGCCCTGCTTGATCCCGGCGAACCGCACATCGGTGATCATCTCGCCCGCGAGCGGCCCGTTCATGCCGATGTCGAGGTTGCGATAGCTGAGCGAGCGCAGCATCTGGAACGCGTAATTGCCCCAGAAGCCGAGATTCTTCTCGGTCAGGTCGCCGACATAGGCGATGCCGCCGCCGCCGGCGCGCGCGGTCAGCCGCCCGCCCTCGATCCGCCCGCCGCCCTCGTCGAAGATCATCGGCAGCACGCCATCGAACGTGCCGGTGGCGTTCAGGTTCTTGAAGTCGAATTGCTGGAGGAACGCGCCCGCGTCCATGCCGGCGACGCGAAAGGTCATGCGCCGCTCGCGCGCGGCGGAGAAGTCGAGCAACGTCGGCTCGAGCGTCAGCGTGCCGCCGGCGAACGGCCACACGCCGCGGTCGACCTTGATCCGGGTGCCGGGCAGCGTCTGATAGGTGATGCGCCCGTCGGTGACGGGGACGCCCGGGTTGATCGAGCGCACGGTCGCGACCTGGTTCGGTGCGCTCTCCAGGCTGAGCAGGTCGGTGAAGCGGATCGTGCCCGACAAACCCTCGATTGGGCCGAAGGCGGCGGCGAGCGCGGTGTCGCTGGTGGAGAAGGTGCCGGTGCTGGTCACGCCGTCGGCGTTCCAGGCGATGTCGCCGCGCCCTTCCACGCGCCCGCGCACGTCGGCGATGACGCCGAAGGTCAGCGGGGTCAGCAGCTCGGGCTGGAACCCGTCGCCGAAGGTGATGCCGGGCACGGTCAGCGCGGCGCGGCCCGCGCCGGTGCCGAGGCGGTGGTCGACGCGCAGGTCGGCGACCTTCACGCCGCGGGTCGGCTCGAACAAGGTGCCGGTCGCGGCGATGTCGCCGTTCGCCAGGGTCAGCGCGACGTCGCGCGCCGCCATCGGCTGAAAGCGCGCGTCCGGCGCCGCGTCGCGGACGGTGAGCGCGCCCGCCAGCGCGAGGCGATTGTTCGCGAAGCGCCAGTCGCCCGCGCCATCGCCGAGCAGCAGCGGCACGTTGGCGATCTGTCCGGCGAGCCCGGCGAAGCGGCCGGCGACCGCCCCGTCACGCAGCGTGCCGGTCAGCCGCTCCGCGTCGATCCGGGTCGCGCGTTCAGGCGCACCGATCGTGGTGCGCAGGCTTGTGATCGCGAACGCCGAGCGTGCGAGCGACAGGTCGGCACCCGCCGCGGCGAGGCGAAGCGGAGTGCCGCCGATCGTGCCCGACAGCCGCGTTGCGGGCAGCCGCACGGTGCCGCTCGCGCGGCCGTCGGCGACGCGGAGCAGCGCGCCGTCGACCGGACACAACGTCAGTCGCGCGGGGTCGAGCCGGAGCGTCGAGACGGTCAGCGCGGCGAAGCGAACGGGGGTGCACGCCGGGTCTACCAGCACTCCCGCCGGCGACCAGCGCAGGTCGAGCGGCAGCACGAGGCCGTCGACGCGCCCGCCCGCGACCGGGCCGGAGAGCGCGACCTGCGATAGCGCGCGGCCGCTGCCGCCGCGCGCCTCGAAGCGGACGCGGTCGAGCGCGAGCGCGGCCTCGCCGGCGGCGTAGCGCGCCATCGTCGCGGTGCCGGTCAGCGCGCCGGTGTCGGAGCGGGCGAAGCGCGCGTCGAGCTCCGGAAGGCCGCCGCCCGCGAGGCGCAGGGCGCCGCCGCCGCTCACCCCGCGCGCCGCGGTCCAGCGCAGTGCGGGGGCCGCGTCGAAGCGCGCGCGGGCGCCGCTCGCGCTGGTGAGCGCGGCGTCCTCCAGCGTGGCGCGGATGCCGCCGGGGGTTCGCAACACGGCGAGCCGCGCCTCTGCCGACACGTTGCGGGCGGCGCGGCGGGCGGCGTCCTGGGCGCGCGCGAGCAGCGGCGCGACCGGGGTGCCGTCGCCGCCCGGAAGCGCGGGCAGCAGCGCGCGGAGGTCGCCGCCACGCATCGTCACACTACCGGCGTAGCCGACGCCCGCGGGGGCGATCCGCGCCTGCCCGCGCAAGCCGACGCGCGCGGCGGACGCGCCCGCGCCGCGTGGTCGCAGTGCGGCGAGATCGAGCGGCAGGTCGAACGTGCCCGCCGCGCCGGGCCTGAGCGCGACCGTACCGGCGAGCGCGGCGGCGGACGCGTCGGCGTAGCGCGCGCGGCCGGTCGCGAGCGTCGCCTGCGCGGTCGAGCGCGACAGCGCGCCGAGCATCACCGCTGCATCGGCGTCGATCCTCGCCTGCTCGACCACGGCGCCGAGGCAGTCGAGCCGGCCCGCGCGGACCGGTCCGTCGAGCCGCAGCCGGTAGACGCCCTCGCCGACGCGACCGGCCGAGTGCACCTGCCCCGCCGCGCGCAGGCCTCGCGCGGTGCAGTCCGCCTGCGCGAGCTGGTCGGCGGCGAGTGCGTAGCGGCCGCGGAAGCCGCCATCGAGGCGGCCGCTGCCGCTCAGGCCGACGCCGACGACGCCGAACGGCGTTTCCAGCCGCATCCGCCCGTCAGCGAGCGTGACGTCGAGCGCGGGGAGCGACAGGGCGCCGCCTTCCCCCTTGGGCAGCAGGCGATCGAGCGCGCCGAGCGACAGGCGACCGTCGACCAGCCGCGCGCGGACGCGCACCTGTCCGGCGCGCACCGCGACCAGGCGCGCGCCGTCGAGGCCAACGTCGGTCTGCGTCTCGATCCAGTCGGCGACGAGGTCGGGGCGCGCGGGATCGCCGATCACCACGTCGGTCAATCGCTGCCGCCCGAGCCCGAGGTCGGCGACGCGGTAGCGCGCGGACACTCCCTTGCGCGCGAGTTCGCGGTCGATCACGCGCGTGGCGATCGGCACCCGGCTGAGCCATACGCCGCCCGCGGCGGCCACCACCAGCACCGATCCGGCGACCAGCACGCGCGTGCGCCTGCTGCGTGCGGGCGGTGGCGCCACCCCATCCCGCGCCTGTTCCTGCCGCTCGCCGCTCATGCCGGGGCCAAGCATAAGGCCGGTGCGGCGGAGCGCAATCAGCGACGCCCGTTGCGGATGCGCGGCGGGCGGCATAGCCTCGCGCCATGTCCGTCCCTGCGACCTCCGCCGCCATGTCCGACCCGCCGTCGCGTGAGGATCAGCGGCTGCTCGACGCCGTGGGTCACCGCGAGCGGCTGCGCGCGCGACTGCTCGAGGATGCCGAGGGGCTGCAGGATCACGAGCTGATCGAGTATCTGCTAGCGCTGGCGATCCGGCGCGGCGATACCAAGCCGATCGCCAAGGCGCTGCTGCGCGAGTTCGGTGGGATCGGCGCGGCGCTGGGGGCCGATCCGGCGGAGCTGCGGCGGGTCAAGGGACTGGGCGATATGAGCATCGCCGCACTGAAGATCGCGCACGCCGCCGCGATCCGACTGGTGCGCGCGCGCGTCGCCGAGCAGCCGGTGCTGGCGAACTGGCAGACGCTAGCCGATTACCTCCACGCCGACATGGCGCACGACGCGGTGGAGCGGTTCCGCGTGCTGCACCTGAACACCAAGAACATGCTGGTGCGCGACGAGGTGATGTCGCGCGGCACGATCGACGAAGCGGCGGTGCACGTGCGCGAGGTGATCAAGCGCGCGCTCGACATCGGATCGGCGGCGCTGATCCTGGTGCACAACCACCCCTCGGGCGACCCGTCGCCGAGTCAGGCCGACATCCGCATCACCCGCGCGATCATCGACGCGGGCAAACCGCTGGGCATCCAGGTGCACGACCATGTCATCGTCGGGCGCAACGGTCAGGTGAGCCTGCGCGCGAAGGGCGTGATCTGACACGACAACAGCCGCCGGATCGCTCCGGCGGCTGTCGCGGTTGGGCTGAACGGGTGTGGCTCAGCCGGCCTGCTTCGCGCCGCTGCTGAGGAAGGTGGCGAGCTCGGTCTTGCTCACCTCGGCCGAGCGGTCGGTGTCGGCCTTCCTGAACGCGGCGTTGTTCCACGCGGCGTCGGGCTTGGCGCTGGGATGGGCCTTCGCCTTCAGCGCGTCCATCCAGCTGGCGAACTCGGCCTTGCTGAGCGAGCCCGACTTGTCCTTGTCGTAGCTCGGGAATTCGCTGTCGAGGATGGCGGCAACCTGGTCGGGCTCGTTGGTGCCCTGCGTAGCCGGCTGGGTCGCCGCGGGCTCGGTCGTCGCGGTCTGCGCTGACGTGGCCGGCGTGCCCGTCGCGGGATCGGGAGCGGGCGTCGTCGGCGCGGCCTGCGCGGTGGTCGCGGGCGCAGCGGTCGCCGGAGCGGTCGTCATCGCGCCAGTATTGGCCGGTGCCTGAGCAGTGTCGGGCTGGCTGGTCGAAGTTGCCGGCGCGCTCTGCGGCGCGGTTGCGGCCTGTTGCGCGGTGGCCGGCGCGGCGATCGTCATGGCCGACGCGAGAAGAACGTACTTGAGCATCATCGTCTCCTTTGAAGCATTTCCGTCTGTTGTAACCGAGGTAGGGAAACACTTTCGGTCGTGCAATGGCGACCCGAAGTGAAACATTGTTGCTTGGCGACAGACCCCGGAGCATGTTTCCGCGGAATTGCTAGGGTTTGGCGCCTTTGCTAATGCCCGCCGCACCATCGCCGGGATACGACGACCCGTTCCACTGCCGCGACGCATCGTTCGATGTTCGTTCCCTGCCGCACACGCAACCCGACACCCAAGGAGCCGCCGCCGTGATCCCTCGTTACTCCCGCCCCGAGATGGCCGCGCTGTGGACGCCCGAGGCGCGCTATCGCATCTGGTTCGAGATCGAGGCGCACGCGACCGACGCGCTGGCCGAGCTGGGCGTGGTGCCGAAGGCGGCGGCGGAGGCGCTGTGGCGCTGGTGGGCGACCGATCCGGCGATCGATGTCGCGGCGATCGACGCGATCGAGGCGGTGACCAAGCACGACGTGATCGCGTTCCTGACCTGGGTGGCCGAGCAGGTCGGCGACGAAGCGCGCTTCATGCACCAGGGCATGACCTCGTCCGACGTGCTCGACACGACCTTGTCGGTGCAGCTGGCGCGCGCGTCCGACATATTGCTCGCCGACCTCGACGCGTTGCTCGTCGTGCTGGAGCGGCGCGCGCGCGAGCACAAGCTGACGCCGACGATCGGGCGCAGCCACGGCATCCACGCCGAGCCGGTGACGTTCGGGCTGAAGCTCGCCGAAGCCTATGCCGAGTTCCGCCGCAACCGCGAGCGGCTGGTCGCCGCGCGCGCCGACATCGCGACCTGTGCGATCTCGGGCGCGGTCGGGACCTTCGCCAACATCGACCCCGCGGTGGAGCGCCACGTCGCCGAGAAGATGGGCCTCACCGTCGAGCCCGTGTCGACGCAGGTGATCCCGCGCGACCGCCACGCGATGTTCTTCGCGACGCTAGGCGTGATCGCGGGCTCGATCGAGCGCGTCGCCGTCGAGGTGCGCCACCTGCAACGCACCGAGGTGCTGGAAGCGGAGGAATATTTCTCGCCCGGGCAGAAGGGCTCGTCGGCGATGCCGCACAAGCGCAACCCGGTGCTAACCGAGAATCTGACCGGGCTGGCGCGCATGGTGCGCGGCTACGTCACGCCCGCGCTGGAGAATGTCGCGCTGTGGCACGAGCGCGACATCTCGCACTCGTCGGTCGAGCGCTACATCGGGCCGGACGCGACGATCACGCTCGACTTCGCGCTCGCGCGATTGACCGGCGTGGTCGACAAATTGCTCGTCTACCCCGAGCGCATGCAGAAGAACCTCGACCGTATGGGCGGGCTCGTCCACTCGCAGCGCGTGCTGCTCGCGCTGACGCAGGCGGGGGTGAGCCGCGAGGATTCGTACCGGCTGGTGCAGCGCAACGCGATGAAGGTGTGGG
>NZ_JBELMJ010000018.1:11589-49895 GCF_042095875.1 Sphingomonas sp. | reverse complement strand
GCGCTGGTGGTCGGCGCCATCATCACGACGCTCTGACCCATCGGCCCTCCGCCTTCGCTTCGCGCGAGGGCGGGTTGGCCGGGGCGGCCTCCCCTTTTCTCCCCCTCATCTCTACAGCGGCCCCATGACGATCCTGGGTGCGGTGCTGGCGGGCGGGCGCGCGACGCGGTTCGGGCGCGACAAGGCACTGGCGCGCGTCGGCGACGCGACGTTGCTGGAACACGCGATGGCGAGCCTCGCGCCGCACGTTGACGCGCTGGTCGTCGTCGGTCGCGCCGAGGCGCCCGTGGCGGTCACACCCGACCTGCCGCGCGCCGACCTGGGTCCGCTCGGCGGGATTGCGGGCGCGCTCGCCTACGCGCGGGAGCGCGGGCATGCGTCGGTGCTGACGACCGCGTGCGATACGCCGACGCTACCCGACGCGCTCGTGGCGGCGCTGCTGGCGCGCGACGCGGCGCACGCGGCGGAAGCGCCGACAGTCGGGCACTGGCCGGTGCGGTTGCTGGCGCCGCTGCTCGCGCGGCTGGACACGGGTGAGAGCCGGTCGATCCGACGCTGGGCGGCGGGCGCGGGCGTGGCGGCGGTGCTGCCGGGGATGACGGTGCCGAACGTCAACACGGTGGATGATCTTGAAGCGTTGGTTGGCTCTGGAGCGTTATCCGAAGTCACACTTCTCGCGGCCAAGAAGCGGGGTTCGGGATCAAGTCCGGGATGACGGGGGTTAGATGCCGCCGGCGGTGATCTCGTAGCCGGCGTCTTCCAGCGCGCGCGTCAGGTCGGCGAGGCAGCGGTCGACCAGCGCCTCGTCGGGCGAGCGTACGACGAAGTTCGCGCCGACGCGGCCTTCGCGGAAGAAGGGGTAGCTGCCGATCGCGACGCCGTCGTGCGCCTTCTCGGCGGCGCGCAGCGTGTCGGCGACCTCGCTCTCCGCCACCCAGCCCCCGATCGACTTGGAAACGACCGGGCGCCCGCCCTCCAGCGTGCCGGTCAGCGTGTCGAGCATGCCCGCGGTGATGTGCGGGACACCCGCCATGATGAAGATGTTTTCCGTTCGGATGCCGGGCGCCCCCGAGACGCGATTCTCGATCAGCTCTGCACCCGCGGGCACGCGCGCCATGCGAAGCCGTGCCTCGGTCAGCCCGCCGCGCGTCTCGTAATAGCGCGTCAGCGTCTCCACCGCGCGGGGGTGATGCTCGACGCCGACGCCCAAGGCCGCGGCGATCGCGTCGACGGTGATGTCGTCGTGCGTCGGGCCGATGCCGCCGGTGGTGAACAGGTAATCGTTGCGCGCGCGAAGCGTGTTGACCGCCTCGACGATCGCCTCCTCGCGGTCGGCGACGACGCGTACCTCGGCCAGGCGGATGCCCTGTACGTTGAGCCAGGCGGCGATCTGCGCCACGTTCTTATCCTGCGTACGGCCCGACAGGATCTCGTCGCCGATCACCACCAGCGCGGCGGTCCAGATGTGTTCGCTCATATACAGGTCCTTATCGGCAGGCGCTCAGCCTCGCAAACGCAGGCCGATCGCGCTATATCCGATGCCATGACCAACTACGTTACCGTCACCAGCGACGCGCCGCTCGGGCGCGACGGCGCGATCAAACTGCATGGACGCGACGCGTTCGACGGCATGCACAAGGCCGGGCGGCTCGCCGCCGAGACGCTCGACATGATCGCAGCCCACATGGTGCCCGGCGTGACGACGGCCGAGATCGACCGGCTGGTCTACGACTTCATCGTGGAGCGCGGCGGTGTGCCGGCGACGCTCGGCTATCGCGGCTACACGCACTCGACCTGCATCTCGATCAATCACGTCGTCTGCCACGGGATACCGTCGGAGAAGACGCTGAAATCGGGCGACATCGTCAACGTCGACGTGACCCCGATCGTCGATGGCTGGCACGGCGATTCGAGCCGCATGTACCTGATCGGCGACGTGCCGCTGAAGGCCAGGCGGCTGGTCGAGGTGACCTACGAGTGCCTGATGCTGGGGCTGGAGCAGGCGAAGCCCGGCAATCACATGGGCGACATCGCGCACGCGGTGCAGCGCCACGCCGAGGCGCACCGCTACGGCGTGGTGCGCGATTTCTGCGGCCACGGCGTCGGGCGGCTGTTCCACGACGCGCCCGAGGTGGTGCACGTCGGGCGGCCGGGCACCGGACCCGAGCTGCGGCCGGGCATGATCTTCACCGTCGAGCCGATGATCAACATCGGGCGACCCGACGTGAAGCTGCTCGACGACGGCTGGACCGCGGTGACGCGCGACCGCTCGCTGTCGGCGCAGTTCGAGCATTCGATCGGGATCACCGAGGACGGCTGCGAGATCTTCACCACCTCGCCCGCGGGGCTCCACAAGCCGCCCTACGCCTGACGCGCGCACCGCTGCCCGTTTATTGGGCAGCGGACGCTCACCTGCCTAATTTGATGGCACGGGAATGGCGGAAATCCGCGCTTTTCTGCCCTTGCCCTTCGCCCCTCCGGCTGGCACGTTCGCTGCAAGTCGACGCACCGGGGTGTCGGTCGGAGGTGGGTGGTTCACGCGTGAAGAAGATCGAAGCGATCATCAAGCCGTTCAAGCTGGATGAGGTCAAGGAAGCGCTCCACGAGATCGGCGTCAGCGGCATCACCGTGACCGAGGCGAAGGGGTTCGGCCGGCAGAAGGGCCACACCGAATTGTACCGCGGCGCCGAGTATGTCGTCGATTTCCTGCCCAAGGTGAAGCTCGAAGTCGTGGTCGAGGACGGCCTGGCCGAGCGCGTGGTGGAGGCGGTCGCCGCCGCCGCGCAGACCGGGCGGATCGGCGACGGCAAGATCTTCGTGATTCCGGTGGAGACGGCGCTGCGCATCCGCACCGGCGAGCGCGACAACGACGCGATCTGACGCCGCGATCACCCGCGGGTCACGAGGCACGCACCCCCAAAGGTTTCAGTCCCCCAAGTTCCATCACAGCCGGCCGACCGGTCCGGCGCACGATCAAGGAAGAAGCGACATGGCGAACACGGCCGCAGACGTTCTGAGCAAGATCAAGGACGAGGAGATCGAGTGGATCGACCTGCGCTTCACCGACCCCAAGGGCAAGTGGCAGCACCTGACCATGGTGGCGAGCGTCATGGGCGAGGACGAGTGGACCGACGGGCTGATGTTCGACGGCTCCTCGATCGAGGGCTGGAAGGCGATCAACGAGTCGGACATGATCCTGAAGCCCGACCTGGACGCGGTCTACACCGACCCGTTCTCGGCCACGCCGATGCTGATCGTGTTCTGCGACATCGTCGAGCCGTCGACCGGCGAGGGGTACAGCCGCGACCCGCGCACCACCGCGAAGCGCGCCGAGGCGTACGTCGCGCAGACCGGGATCGGCGACACGGTTTATGTCGGCCCGGAGGCCGAGTTCTTCATGTTCGACGACGTGCGCTTCGACACGACGTACAACCAGTCGTACTTCAAGATCGACGACATCGAGCTGCCGACCAACACGGGGCGTGAGTATGAGGGCGGCAATCTGGCGCACCGTCCGCGCGCCAAGGGCGGGTACTTCCCGGTCGCCCCGGTCGACTCGGCGGTCGATATCCGCGGCGAGATGGTCACCACCATGCTCGAGATGGGCCTGCCGTGCGACAAGCACCACCACGAGGTGGCCGCGGCGCAGCACGAGCTGGGCCTGACCTTCGGCACGCTGACGCAGACCGCCGACCGGATGCAGATCTACAAGTATGTCGTGCACCAGGTCGCGCACGCCTACGGCAAGTCGGCGACGTTCATGCCGAAGCCGATCAAGGAGGACAACGGATCGGGAATGCACACGCACTTCTCGATCTGGCAGGGCAAGGAGCCGCTGTTCGCGGGCAACGGCTATGCCGGGCTGTCCGACACCTGCCTGTACTTCATCGGCGGCGTGATCAAGCATGCCAAGGCGATCAACGCCTTCACCAACCCGACCACCAACAGCTACAAGCGGCTGGTGCCGGGTTACGAGGCGCCGGTGCTGCTCGCCTATTCGGCGCGCAACCGCTCGGCGTCGTGCCGTATTCCCTACGGCACGGGGCCGAAGTCGAAGCGCGTCGAGGTGCGCTTCCCCGACGCGATGGCGAACCCGTATCTCGCCTATGCCGCGCTGCTGATGGCGGGCCTGGACGGCATCCAGAACAAGATCCATCCGGGCGAGGCGATGGACAAGAACCTGTACGACCTGCCGCCGGCCGAGCTGGCGGAGGTGCCGACGGTTTGCGCCTCCCTGCGCGAGGCGCTGGAAAGCCTGATGGCGGACCACGACTTCCTGCTGAAGGGCGACGTGTTCACCAAGGACCAGATCGAGGCCTACGTCGAGCTGAAGTGGGGCGAGGTCGCGCGCTGGGAAATGACGCCGAGCCCGGTGGAGTTCGATATGTATTACAGCGCCTGAGCGTGCCGTGCCGGCACGCGGTGTGGGGGAGCCCGCACAGGCGCTGTCGGCCGGCCTCGCCATCGGCGAGGACCGACGACGCGGCTTCGCCGCGGCGCTGCCAGGATAGAACGAGGCGCTCGAAGCGATCCGGGCGCCTTTTCTTGTCTGCGGACGAAGGAAGCGGAATCCCGGCCCGAGGCCGGGATGACGGAAGTGATGGTTGTTGCGGTAGATGCGCGCGGTGCGCGCCTTTCATCACTGGTCTAAGGTTTATCTTGATGCGGCCTGAGCCGGCCGACAGCCCTCAGAAGCTGATCGCCGCCCGCGCCGCGATCCGGTCGCCCGCGTTGTTGCGCGCGGCGAAGGGCGACAGCGCGCGCGTGTTGTCGATGTCGGTGCCGGTATATTCGAACGTCAGCACCAGCGGCCCGGTCGCGTGCTGCACGCCGAACGACCAGTCGTAATAGGTGTTGTCGGGGCGCAGCCGCGCCGCGCGGATGACGTCGTCGACGTCGCCGCTCGATCGCCCGGCGCTGGCGGTGACGCTGAACGGGGTCAGCGGCACGCCGACGCGCGCGCGCGCGGCGAGGTAGAGGTTGCTGCCGCCGATCGCGTCCTGCGACGGGGCGTAGCGCGCCTCGATCCCGGCCTGCGCCGGCCCGAGCGTGTAATTGGCGCTGGCGCCGCCCTCGTAATAGTCGAGCGGGCCGTCTCCGTTCGTGAACACGTGCCCGGTCGCGAAGGCGTCGAGCCGGAAGCCGCCGACCAGCTGGCTGTAGCCGAGCGTCGGCTCGATCACCGCGTCGGCGCCGCCGTGGCGCGGGTCGCCGCGCGTGGTGAGCGCGCGGACGCCGACGTCGAATCCGCTCGACAGGTCGAGCCGGGCGGAGGCGGCGAGCGCCCCCTCCCCGTCGCTCCAGCTGATGCCGCGGCGGCGCTCGTCGGTGGTCGCCTCGACGCTGGCGTGCGGGGTGACCTGCGCCTGCGCCGGTATGGCGGTTGCGGCAAGCAGCGCCCAGGCGGCGACAGCGGGTTTACGCATCAACTATCCTCTTGTTCGTTCGAGATCGGCGATCAGGTCGCGGCGGTCGCGGGCGGCGACCTCTACCAGGTGCGCGCGCATCCGCTCGCCCGCCGCGGCGACCGCGGCCTGGATAGCCGCGCGCTGCCCCGCGCACCAGCCCGGCCGCGTGCCGCCAAGAAGCGCGGGCGCCTCGATCCGTCGCGCCGCCACGTAGCCGGCGGCGTGGCGCGCGTGGCGGTCGACTGCGACGCGCGCGTGCCAGCGGCAGCGCAGCGCGGCCGGCCGCCCGGGTGCCGAGACGGCGCCGACCTGGCGCATGTCGGTGCGCAGCGTGCCGCGATAGGTCGCCTCCACGGCCGAGCCGGCGTGATCGAAGCGTTCGCGGTGCGTGTGCGTCGTCGCCCGAGGTACGGCGAGCAGCGCGGCAGCGATGATGAGTGACATGATCCTCTCCAGATATGAACGAGCCTCTCGGGCCCGCGACCCGGCCGAGGTGATCGCGGGCGTGCGATGCTTCAACGCGGGCACTGGCCGCGGACATCATTCGTAAGACCTCGGCCGCAATCGTTACGGGTACGTCGCGCAAGGTATTGATCTGCATCAGCAACTACCCCGCGCCGTGGAACGCGCGCGATGCCCGCGCGCTTGTGGACGCGTTGATAACGGAGGCTGGGATGACCGATAGCCGCGACGACGGTCCGGTAGTGACCGCGAAGAAGAATTCGGACGAACTCACCGCTGCGACGATCCCCGACGCGCAGGGCAGCAGCGCGGTGGCGCGCGCGGTGACGATCAACAAGCCGGTGGCGGAGGTCTACGCCTATTTCCGCGACTTCTCCAACCTGCCGCACTTCATGGAGAATGTGGTCAGCATCGACACGCCCGACGCGACGCGCTCGCACTGGGTGGTGAAGGGGCCGGGCGGCACCACGGTTGAGTGGGACGCGCGCGTGACGGGGGATCAGCCGAACGCGCTGATCGCCTGGACCAGCGAGGAAGGCGCGGACATCGCCAATTCGGGCCGGGTCGAATTTCGCGACGCCGGCGCACGCGGCACGGTGGTGACCGCGACGATCCTGTACGATCCGCCCGCCGGCACGGTCGGCAAGCTGATCGCCAAGCTGTTCCAGCGCGAGCCCGCGATCCAGGCGCGCCGCGACCTGCGCCGGTTCAAACAGTTGATGGAAGCGGGCGAGATCGCGACGCCGGCGATGAACCGCAAGCAGTTCGAGGAGATGGGATTGTGAGAGCACTGGCTTGGCACGGCAAGCATGACGTGCGCGTCGACACGGTCGATGATCCCGGCATCGTCAACCCGCGCGACTGCATCATCAAGGTGACCTCGACCGCGATCTGCGGCTCCGACCTCCACCTGTATGACGGCTATATTCCGACGATGCAGGCGGGCGACATCCTGGGCCACGAGTTCATGGGCGAGGTGGTCGAGGTCGGCGCGAAGTCGACGCTGAAGAAGGGCCAGCGCGTCGTGGTGCCGTTCACGATCGCGTGCGGCAGCTGCTATCATTGCGGCAAGCACCAGTATTCGGCCTGCGACAACGGCTTGCCGGCCGACAACCAGGATATCGCGCAGGAGCTGTACGGTCACCCGATGGCGGGACTGTTCGGCTACAGCCACATGACCGGTGGCTACGCGGGCGGTCAGGCGGAGTACGTCCGCGTGCCGTTCAGCGACGTCGGCCCGATCGTCATCCCAGACGGCATCGAGGACGATAAGGTGCTGTTCCTGTCGGATATCCTGCCCACGGGATGGATGGCAGCGGAGAATGCCGACATCGAGCCCGGCGACACCGTGGCGGTGTGGGGCTGCGGTCCGGTGGGGCTGTTCGCGGTCCAGTCGGCGTTCCTGATGGGCGCCGAGCGCGTGATCGCGATCGATCATTTCCCGCGCCGGCTGGAGCTCGCCAAGAAGTTCGGCGCGGAGACGCTTAATTTCGAGCAGACCGACATATACGACGCGCTGATGCTGATGACCGGCGGGATCGGGCCGGACGCGGTGATCGACTCGGTCGGGCTTGAATCGCACGGGCTGTACGTCGACAACGTGGTCGATCAGATCAAGGCGTCGACCTTTCTCGGCACCGATCGCCCGCACGCCAATCGCCAGGCGATCATCGCGTGCCGCAAGGGCGGGCGCGTGTCGATGCCCGCGGTCTACGGCGGCTTCGTCGACAAATGGCCGCTCGGCGCCTTCATGGAGAAGGGGCTGACGCTCAAGACCGGGCAGACTCACGTCCAGCATTACCTGCCCGGGCTGCTCCAGGCGATCATCGACGGGAAGATCGACACCACCTTCCTGATCTCGCACCGCATGGACCTGGAGGATGCGCCGCTCGGCTATCAGAAGTTCCACGACGAACAGAACGACTACACCAAAATCGTGCTCAAGCCCGGCTTGAACGGCTGAACAGGAGAGAAGTCATGGCAGACAAATTCGCCGTCATCACCGGTGCCTCGACCGGCATCGGGTTCGAGCTAGCGACGCTCGCCGCGCAGGACGGCTACGACATCCTGATCGTCGCCGACGAGCCGCTGATCAACGACGCCGCGCGCGATTTCGAGCAGTTCGGCACGCAGGTGCAGGCGGTCGAGGCGGACCTGGCGACGATCGAGGGGGTCGACAAACTACTCGCCGCCACCAACGGCCGCCGCATCGACGTGCTGTGCGCCAATGCGGGGCGCGGGCTGGGTCACGGCTTCCTCGATCAGAAGGTCGAGGACTGGCGCCACGTCGTCGACACCAACATCACCGGCACCGCCTATCTGCTCCAGCGCGTGCTGCCCGACATGGTCGCGCGCAACGACGGCAAGGTGATGGTGGTCGGATCGGTCGCGGGCTACATCCCCGGCGCGTTCCAGGCGGTGTACAACGGCACCAAGGCGTTCGTCGACAGCTTCACCGAGGCGCTGCGCAACGAGTTGAAGGACGCGGACGGGGTTACGATCAGCACGCTAATGCCCGGCCCGGTCGACACCGAGTTCTTCGCGCGCGGCGACCTGCTCGACACGCAGGTCGGCAGCGATCCGAACAAGCGCTCGGCCGAGGATGTCGCGAAGGACGGGTGGAAGGCACTGATGAGCGGCAAGCCGTCGGTCTTCTCGGGCTGGGCGACGAAGATCCAGGGTGTGCTGGCCAACGTAGTGCCGGGATCGGTGCTCGCCGAGCAGCACCGCAAGATGGCGGAGCCGGGGTCGGCGGACCGGTAACGCCGCCGGCTTGCGCCAACGATCAGCCCGCTTCGCCTGACGGGCGGAGCGGGCTTTCGCTCGTTCGCGAGCCCAGCTAGCCTCTGCATATGATTGCTCCTCTCGTCACGCTCGCCGCTGCCGCCACGCTCTCTCCCGCCGAGGTGCGGATGCAGGCAGCGGTTGCGGCGGAGGCGCCGCGGAGTGAGGCGCTGCTCGAACGACTGGTCGAGCAGAATTCGGGCTCGCTCAACCTCGATGGCGTGACGAAGGTGGGCGCGATGATGCGCGCCGAGCTCGCGCCGCTCGGCTTCGACGTCCGCTGGGTCGACATGCGCGCGACCGGGCGCGCGGGCCACATCGTCGCGACGCATAAGGGCAGCGGGCGCGGCAAGCGCGTGCTGCTGATCGGGCATCTCGACACGGTGTTCGAGCCCGACAGCCCATTCACCGGCTTTCGGCGCGAGGGCGCGCGCGCCTACGGTCCCGGCGTCGGCGACGACAAGGGCGGGCTGGTCGTGATCGTCGCCGCGCTGCGCGCGATGAAGGCGGCGGGTACGCTTTGCGACGCCGACGTGCAAATCGTGCTGACCGGCGATGAGGAGCGCACCGGCGCGCCGCTCGACCGGGCGCGCGCCGACCTGATCGCGGCGGGGAAGTGGGCGGACATCGCGCTGGAATATGAGAATGTCGCGACCGAAGCCGGGCGCGACTGGGGCACCACCGCGCGGCGCAGTTCGACCAACTGGGCGATCACGGCGACGGGCAGCACCGGCCATTCGAGCGCGGTGTTCGGCCCCGCGCTCGGCTACGGCGCGGCGTACGAGCTCGCGCGCATCCTGGACGCGTTCCGGCGCGAGCTGCCCGAGCCCAACGTCACCTACAATGTCGGGGTGATGGCGGCGGGCACGCCCGCGACGCTGGACGAGAGCGGCGTGCGCGCGGCGGCGTCGGGCAAGACCAACATCGTCGCGGCCGAGGCGGTGGCGCGCGGCGACCTGCGCACGCTATCGCCCGAGCAGGACGCGCGCGTGCAGGCGCGGATGCGCGCGATCGTCGCGCAGCACCTGCCGCGCACCAATGCCACGATCACCTTCTCCGACGGCTACCCGCCGATGGCGCCGACCGCGGGCAATCGCGCGCTGCTGGCGCAGCTGAACGCGGTCAACCGCGACCTGTCGCTGCCCGAGATGCCTGAGTACGATCCGGCGAAGCGCGGCGCGGCGGACTCTAGCTTCGTCGCCGCCGACGCCGACACGCTGGGCGGCATGGGCGCGTCGGGCGGCGGCGCGCACGCGGAGGGCGAGTGGATCGACCTTTCCAGCCTGCCGCGACAGGCGACGCGCAGCGCGATCCTGATCAGCCGGCTGGCCGCGCAGGAGCGCTAGCCGCGGCGCGCGTGCCGGTTCGAACGTCGAGCGCCGACTCCTCCCGCTGCGCGCTTGCCCCGGGCGCCGCCTTCGTGGATGCTCGCGCGTGATGGACGTGACCGCCGCACCTGCCGCCCTGCCCGCCCGCATGCCCGCCGCGCGCGGCAGCGCAACGCGCAACGAGCTGAAGCGGGCGGCGAGGCGGTTGTTCGCCGAGCGCGGGATCGCGGCGGTCGGCATGCGCGAGGTGGTCGAGGCGGCGGGGCAGCGCAACGCCGCGGCGGTGCACTATCATTTCGGCAGCAAGGACGACCTGCTGCGCGAACTGCTGATCGATGGCGCCGCGCTGATGGACCGCGAGCGACGCGCCCTGTTCGACGAACTGGACGCGCGCGGCGAGCCGACGCTGGACGCGGTGGTGCGCGCATTGGTGCTGCCCAACATTCAGTTTCGCGGACTAACGGGCGAGCACGAGACCTATTTCCGCTTCATCGTCAACGTGCAGAACGAGCGGCGCCAGCTGTTCCGCGACACGGTGCCTGAGCATTCGGAGAGCTTCGGCCGCTTCGTCGATCACGTCCACCGCCTGCTCGCGCCCATGCCGGCGGCGGAGGTGAAGCAGCGAATCCTGTTCGCCAGCCTGGCGCTTCAGACGCTGATCGCCGCGCGCGAGGCGTCGCTCGACCGGGCGAGCGGCAGCGACCACCATTTCTGGAGCCGTCCCGACGCGCTCGCCGGCATGATCGACGCGGTTCACGCGATCCTGATCGGTCCGCGCGCGGTAGCGGCGTGATCATGGGGGTCTATTCGCCGGCGATCTCGACCATCGCCGAGACGATCCAGGTGTCGCTCAGCCCGGTGTTCATGCTGGCGGGGATCGGCGCGCTGCTCAACGTGCTGGCGGGGCGGTTGTCGCGCGTGGTCGACCGATCGCGCGCGCTGGAGGTGCTGCACCCACGCTCCACCGGCACCGAGCACGACCGCCACGTCGCGGAGTTGCGACTGCTGAACAAGCGGATGAAGATCATCAACGCCGCGCTGCTGATGGGAGTGTCGAGCGCGGTGATGACCTGCATCGTGGTCGCGTCGCTGTTCATCGCTGTGCTGCTGCGGTTCCACATCGGGCAATATGTCGCGGGCGGGTTCATCCTGGCGATGATCCTGCTGATCGCCAGCCTGATCGCGTTCATGATCGAGGTGCGCGTGTCGCTCTACGCGATCCGGATACGGGAGGAATTGCTGCGCTGACCGCGGCACCTCGACGCGGAACGACGCGTTCTGCCCCCATCATCGACCGGGAAGAGTGAAGCGTGGCCGCATTGTTGAAGATTGTCGGCGTGGCCTTGCTGCTGCTCGTGGCCGCGGCGGGGTTGGCGATTACGATCGTGCCGCGCTTCCTCGACCGCATCTACTACGAGGGGCCGGAGAGCGACCATTTCGACGGCGCGCGCTTCTTCAATCCCGATGGCGAGGACACGGCGCGCCCGCCGGGAGGCGGCGGGGGACGCGCCGGCTTCTTCTGGCGGCAGCTGACGGGCCGCGACGGGCGGCCGGTGTGGCCGGATACGGTGCCGGTGGCGCAGAGCAAGCCCGCGCCGCGGGTCGAGGGCGAACGCATGGTCGCGACCTGGATCGGGCACGCGACGGTGCTGGTGCAGACCCACGGGCTGAACATCCTGACCGATCCCGTCTACGCCGAGCGCGCGGGGCCGCTCGGTTTCGGGCCGAAGCGGGTCGCGACGCCGGGTGTCGCGTTCGAAAATTTGCCGCGGATCGACCTCGTGCTCGTCAGCCACAATCACTACGACCACCTCGACCAGGCGACGCTCGAGCGCTTGTGGCGCCGCGACCGCCCGGCGATCGTCACCAGTCTGGGCAACGACAGCGTGATCGGTCAGACGGGCGCGAAGGCGATCGCGCTCGACTGGGGCGGGCGGGTGACCGTGCGGCCGGGGGTCGAGGTGGCGGTGACGCGCAACCATCACTGGGGTAGCCGCTGGTTCACCGATCGCAACCGGGCGCTATGGTCGAGCTTCGTCGTCCGCCTGCCGAGCGGGGGCAATCTGTTCTTCGCGGGCGATACCGGTTTCGGCGACGGGCGGTGGCCGGCGGAAGCCGCGGCGCTCGGACCGATCCGCCTCGCGCTGATCCCGATCGGCGCGTTCCGCTTCGCGCCCGGACAGATGTCGTCGGGCAGCCACATCGGGCCGGCGGAGGCGGCGCTGGTCTATCAGCGGCTGGGCGCGGCGCGTGGTCTGCCGATCCACTGGGGTACGTTCCGGCTGTCGTACGAGGGATACGACACGCCGCCGCGCCTGCTCGCCGCGGCGATGCGCTGCACCGGCGGCGGCGACTTCGCGGGCGTGCCGATCGGGCAGCCGCAGGAGATCGCGGCCGCCTCCGCGCCTGTCTCCAGCCCCGCGACGCCGATGACGCGCGACGCCATGCTGCGCTGCCTCGACACGCCCGCGGTGCGCGCGATGCGCTGAGCGGAACGTTCGGCGGCGAGGCGCGCTGAGCCTCGCATGACCGACGACGACCGCGACGGGATCAGCAACGGCCCGAACGGCCGGCCGACCGAGGACAGCATATCGAGCCTGGGGCCGGGCATCCCCGACGACGCGCTTGCGCCGGGCGAGGAACTGCCCACGCCGCCCAGCGACGAGGAGGTCGAGGCGGGCAAGCGGGCGCTGGGCGCCGACGACTAGCGGCGCGACGCCACCGCCGCAGGTCGTCCCGCACTCGATCCAGACTTGCTCTGCTGCCGGTGAGGAGAAGCGGGACCCCGGATCAAGTCGGCGACGAGCAGGGTTAATGATCTGCTCGCGTCGGCTCGCCGCTCGCTGAACAGCGAGGGCGTGCCCCGTCGCTCACCGGCTCGGGTCGATCAGATACTTCTCGCCGGTCGCCTTGCGCTCGTAGGCGCGGATCACGTCCGGATCGAGCGCTTCGGCGAGGCCGATGGTGCGGGTGTAGTTGCTGGCGAAGGTGGTGGTGAGTTCGTCGACGACGCGCTGGCGCATCCGACCGACCACCTCGGCGCCGGCGCGCTTCATGAACGGGGTCAGCAGCCAGCCCGAGACGCTCCACTGGAACCCGAAGGCGAGCCGGTTGAGCGTCGTCGGCGACAGGTCGAGCGCGCCGTAGATGTAGAGCTGCTTGAAGCTGTCGGAGCCGTAGCGGCTGAACTCGGTCATGTTGCGCGCCGCGGCCTGCTCCATCGCCTGCACGATGTCGCTGCCGAGCGTGCCACCACCGATCGCGTCGAACGCGACCGTCGCCCGCGTTTCCGCGATCGCGTCGACCAGCTTGCGGCGGAAATCGTCGTCGCGGCTGTTGAGCACGTAGGTGGCGCCGATGTCGCGCAGGATCGCCGCCTGCTCCTCCGAGCGGACGATGTTGACCAGCGGCACGCCGTCGGCGAGGCAGATCTTCTGCAGCATTTGCCCCAGGTTGGACGCCGCGGCGGTGTGGACTACGCCCTTATGCCCCTCCATCCGCGCGGTCTCGACAAAGCCGAGCGCGGTCAGCGGGTTGACGAACATCGACGCGCCGTCGGCCGCGCTCGCGCCCTCGGGCAGCGGCACGACGTCGCGCGCCTTCAGCTTGCGAAATTGAGCGTACATCGCACCGCCCATCATGCCGACGCGGCGCCCCATCAGCGCTTCCGCGCCCGAACCCGCCGCGACGACGGTACCCGCGCCCTCGTTGCCGACCGGCAGCGACTGGCCGAGCCGCGCGCGCACCCCGCCCTGCCGCTCGCGCGGGACCTGGAAGGTGACGGTCGGGCGATCGGCACTGCCCGAGGTCTCCAGCGTCGACACGTCGGCGGGACCGAGCAGCAGTCCCAGGTCGGACGGGTTGATCGGCGCGGCCTCGACGCGGACGACGATCTCGCCCTCGGCCGGCGGCGTCAGCGTCGTCTCCTCCAGGTCGAGCACCAGCGTGCCCTGCTCGGTCGCGGTGGAGCGCAGTTCGAGGCCCGTGAACGTATCCGACATCCGTATTCTCCCAAATGTTATCGTTGATGGTCGCGCGGCGGCGTCACTTGCGCTCCCACGCCTTCTCGCCGCCGATCCAGGTTTCCAGCACCCTGGTCTGGCGCAGGTCGGCGGCGGTGGCGGTCGCGGGATCGCGGTCGACGATCAGGAAGTCCGCCTTCTGCCCGGGTGCGAGATTTCCGAACTTGGCTTCGGCGAAACCGGCATAGGCCGCGCCGCCGGTGAACGCCCACCACGCCTGCTCGCGCGTCACCGCTTCCTCCGGGCGCCACCCGCCCGCCGGCTCGCCGTTCGCGTCGGTGCGGGTGAAGGCGGCGGCCCAGCCGGCCCAGGGATTGGGTCGCTCGACCGGGAAGTCGGAGCCGAACGCGAGGCCAGCGCCGTTCGCCAGCATCGAGCGCCACGCGTAGGTGCCCGCCAGCCGCGCCTCCCCCAGCCGCGCCAGCGCCATCACGCGGTCGCCGGTCGCGTGCGTCGGCTGCATCGAGGCGATGATGCCGTTCTTGCCGAAGCGCGGCAGGTCGGCGGGGTCGACCACCTGCGCGTGCTCGATCCGCCAACGACGATCGCCCTTATAGGTCTGCGACAGCTCACCGATCGCGTCCAATGCCTGCTGGTTGGCGCGGTCGCCGATCGCGTGGACGGCGATCTGGTAATTGTCCATCGCCGCGCGGCTCATCGTGTTCTGCAGCTGGTCGTCGGTCAGGAAGCCGAGCCCGCGATTGCCGGGCGCGTCGGCGTAGGGCACCTTCAGCCACGCCCCGCGCGAGCCGAGCGCGCCGTCGGCGTAGATCTTCACGCCCTCCAGCTTCAGCCGGTCGTCGTACAGCCACGGCGTCGGGCCCGTACCGCCGATCGCCACTGTGGTGTCGATGCCGTGACCGTAGGACATGATCCGTACGCGCAGCGCGCCGATGTCGCCCATGCGGCGATAGGTCATCCAATCCTCGATCGTGGACCCCATGTCGGCGACCGCGGTGACGCCGTAGCCGAGCAGGATCTGCTGCGCCTTCAGGAACGCGGCGGTGCGGTCCTTCGGCGTGACCGGCGGCACCGCACGGTCGAACAATTGCGTGGCGGCGTCGACGAACACGCCCGCGGGCGCGCCGTTCGCGCCCTTCTCGATCCGCCCGCCGGTAGGCGACGGGGTGGCAGCGGTGATCTTCGCCGCGCGGATTGCGGCGCTGTTCGCCCAGGCGGCGTGACCGTCGGCGCGACTGAGATAGACCGGCCGGTCGGCGACCACCGCGTCCAGGTCGGCCGCGGTCGGAAAGCGGCCGAGCCCCCATTTCTCCTGGTTCCAGCCGGTGCCGATGATCCAGGCGCGATCGGGATTGCCCTTGGCGTAAGCGGCGATCTTCGCCTTCGCCATCTCGAGCGAGGTCGTGTCCGACAGGTCGAGCGTCAGCGCCTGGAGCCCCAGTTCGATCACGTGACCGTGCGCGTCGATCATGCCGGGGACGAGCACGCGCCCCTTCATGTCGGCGCGCCAGTCGTACACCGGCCCCGGGTTCTTCTTGGTCCGCTTGGGCGGTTGCTCGTCGGGCGCGACGAGGCGGACGACGCGGCCGGCCTTGTCGATCACCAGCGCCTTGAACCGGGTCACGCGGCCCTGCTTGTCGAGCGTGACGCCCTGCACATTGTCGATCAGCGCGTCGGCGAGCGCGGGCGTGGCGGTGACGAGCGTCGCGCAACAGGCGAGCAGCGGCAGGCGGCGGAAACGACTGGGGGCGTACATGCGTCTCGCTGTATGACGGCCGGGCAACTTTGGCGAGAGCGGGCGATGCGGGTTCTGGTGGCGGTGATGGCGGCGACGGCGCTGGCGGGCGTGGCCGATGCCGAGCGCGTGACGACGCGCGATTATACTTTCGAGTACAGCTACCCGCGCGAGGCAGCGGCGATCGCGCCGCTGCGCGCGTGGCTGGAGGCGGACCGCGCCAGGTTGCGCCGCGTCACTGCACGGGACGCCGCCGCCGCGCGGCGCGAGTCGGCGGACGCTACCTTCCCCTTCCACGCGTACGACACCCAGAAGACGTGGAAGGTGGTGACCAGCACGCCGCGCTTCCTCAGCCTGTCGTTCGACCGCTATCGCTTCACCGGCGGCGCGCACGGCAACCCGTCGTCGGGCGCATTGCTGTGGGACAAGATGCGTCGCGCACGGCTCGATCCCATGCGGGTCTTCACGTCCGAAGCGGCGCTCGAACGGATCATCGCGCCGCGGTATTGCGCGCGGCTGAAGGCGGAGCGCAGCCAACGCCTTACGCCCAACATCACCACCGGCGGCATGTTCGACAAGTGCCCGCCGCTCGGGGACCTGACGCTGCTGCTCGGATCGAGCGACCGCCAGCGGATCGACCGCGTCGGATTAATTGCGGACCCCTATGTCGCCGGCTCCTACGCCGAGGGCGCGTACGAGGTGACGCTGCCGGTCACGCGGGCGATCGTGGCGACGGTGAAGCCGGAATATCGCGCGGCGTTCGCCGCGCGTTGAGCTCAGCGGGGCCGCCGGCAATCGTCGCGCGTGGTGGTGTAGCTGGTCTGTCGCCCCGGCTCGACGTCGCCGCGCTCGATCCGCGTGCCGTCGGCGCAGGTGATCCGGATCACGCCGGGGAACGAGGGCCGCGCCGCCCAGTAGCCGGGCGAGAATTGCCGCAGCGCGCGGGACCCGCCGCCGCCGTCGATCGCCACCGCGCTGATCGCGCGCGCTGGGTCATGCACGACCACGAAGCCGTGCCACCATAGGTCGACCGCGGAATAGACCAGCCCCGCGACGATCACCCAGGCGGCGATCCGGAGCGAGAAGAAGTAACGCTGCACGAGGCGTTCAATGCCAGTGCGCGCGGCCGCGTTCCGCGCACGGTTGGATCGCCGGCCGTGTTCCGCCCGATATCGCGGGTGTTTCGCTCGCGCAGCCATTCCGCTACGGCGCTGCGATGGCCACCCAGCTCGTATCGCCCGCCCCGTCGTCCGGCGCCCCGCTTCCGGTCTCCTGCGCCGACGTCGCGGCGGCGCACCGGCGGATCAAGGATGCGGTGGTGCGCACCCCGACGCTGATCAGCCGCACGCTGAGCCAGATGACGGGCGCGACCGTGTACCTGAAGTTCGAGAACCTGCAGTTCACCGCCGCCTACAAGGAGCGCGGCGCGCTCAACACATTGTTGCAGCTGTCCGACGCGGCGCGCGCCAAGGGCGTGATCGCGGCGTCGGCGGGCAACCATGCGCAAGGACTCGCCTATCACGCCAATCGCCTGGGCGTGCCCGCGACCATCGTGATGCCGCGCAACACGCCGATCGTGAAGGTCACGCAGACCAAGGGGCACGGCGCGACCGTGATCCTGGAGGGCGAGACGTTCGACGCCGCCTACGCCCACGCGCGCGTGCTGGAAGCGGAGCGCGGCTACACCTTCGTCCACCCGTTCGACGACCCACGCGTGATCGCGGGGCAAGGCACGGTCGCGGTCGAGATGCTGGCGGACGTGCCCGAGATCGACACGTTGGTGGTGCCGATCGGCGGCGGCGGGCTGATCTCCGGCATGGCGACGGTCGCGCGCGGCGCCGACCATCCGATCGAGGTGATCGGCGTCGAGGCGGAGCTCTACCCATCGATGTACAACCGGGTGAACGGCACGCAGATGCCGTGCGCGGGCGACACGCTGGCCGAAGGGATCGCGGTCAAGGAACCCGGCGGCATCACCTCCGCGATGGTGCGCGAGCTGGTCGACGACATCGTGCTGGTGTCGGAGCGCAGCCTGGAGGAAGCGGTCAGCCTGCTGCTGCAGATCGAGAAGACCGTGGTCGAGGGCGCGGGGGCGGCCGGGCTCGCCGCGCTGCTCCAGCACCCCGACCGGTTCAAGGGGCGCACCTGCGGCGTGGTGCTGTGCGGCGGCAACATCGACACGCGGCTGCTCGCCAACGTGCTGCTGCGCGACCTCGCGCGTTCCGGGCGGCTGGCGCGGCTGCGCATCCGGTTGCAGGACCAGCCCGGCGCGCTGTTCAACGTCGCGCGGATCTTCGACCAGGAGCGCGTCAACATCATCGAGGTCTACCACCAGCGCGTGTTCACCACCCTGCCCGCCAAGGGGCTGATCACCGACATCGAGTGCGAGGCGCGCGACCGTGCGCACCTGGACGGGCTGGTCACCGCGCTGCGCGGGGCGGGTTACGAGGTGAGCCCGGTCGAACTCGCCTGATCGCGCATTAACCCACAATCGTGGTAAAGCGGCTTTTCACCGTCGGTTGCGCGATTCATATAGCTGACATGGGCGTTCGGTATCGCGCCCTTCTGGAGAATATTCGGCGGTGACCGCGCCCTTCCGTTTTCCGCGCTTCTTCGTGACGAGCCCGCAGCCGTGCCCGTATCTTCCCGGGCGGCAGGAGCGGAAGGTGTTCACCGAGCTCTCCGGTCCGCACGCGGCCGAGCTGAACGACGCGCTCGGCCGGATCGGTTTTCGCCGCAGCCAGTCGGTCGCCTATCGCCCGTCCTGCGCGGGATGCGCCGCCTGCGTGTCGGTGCGCGTGCTGGCGGGCGAGTTCCGCGCCAACGCGACGCAGCGCAAGCTGATGCGCCGCCATTCCAACATCGAGATCAGCGCCTGCCGCCCCTGGGCGACCGACGAGCAGTACCAGCTGCTGCGCCGCTACCTCGCCGCGCGCCACCCGACGGGCGGCATGGTCGGCATGGACGAGATGGATTACGCCGACATGGTCGAGCAGTCGCCCGTGAACTCGGTGATCGTCGAATATCGTGCGCCGGGCGAGAACGGCGTGCCGGGCAAGCTGATCGGCGCGTGCCTGACCGATCGGCAGGCGGACGGTTTGTCGATGATCTATAGCTTCTTCGACCCCGACGACGCGGCGTGGCCGGGGTTGGGCAACCTCATCATCCTCGACCACATCCATCGCGCGCGCGACGCGGGGCTCGACTACGTCTACCTCGGTTACTGGGTGAAAGGCTCGGCGCGGATGGCGTACAAGACGCGCTATCGCCCGATCGAGGTGCTGAGGCCGCGCGGCTGGTCGCTACTGGAGGAGGACAGCGCGGCCAATGGCGGCGCGCGCGTCAGGCAGCACGCGTGAGTTTCGTCACTCCGCGCTGACCGACACCGCGACGTCGAGCCGCTCGTCCCCCTCGCCCATTCGGGTCCCCGCGACCGGCGATGCGCCCGCCGAGTCGAAGCCGACCGCCACGCGGACATGGTGCTCCTCGGGCGAGGAGCGCGACGTGGGGTCGAACCCGACCCAGCCCAGCCCCTCGATCCAGGCGTCGGCCCAGCCGTGCGGCGCGGGCCGGTCGCCCTGCTGCTGGTCGCAATAGCCCGAGACGTAGCGCGCGGGCACGCCGCACGCGCGCGCGGCGGCGATGAAGACGTGCGCCAGGTCGCGCGCGGTTGCTGTCTCGCGCGCGAACGCGTCCGCGACCGCCAGCCCCGGCTCCGGCCGGCCACGCGCCAGCGTGAAACGCTCGCCCACCGCGCGGTTGAGCCGGTGGAGCGCCGCGACCGTGCCCGGCTCCTCGCCCAGCACGTCGCGCGCGAAGTCGGCGATCGCCGCGTCGGCGCGCGTCAGCGGCGTGTCGCGGGCGAACAGCCGCGCGGGCAGCGGCTCAAGCGTGCCGTGGAGCACGCCGTCGGAGTGGCTGGTCACCACCTCGCCCGTTACCGACAGGTCGATGCGGTCGACCGGGCCGTCGATGTAGAGCATCGTGGTCGCGTTGCCGAGGCCGTCCTGCCCTTCGGTGATGCGCGCGTCGCAGTCGAGCGCAATGTGCCAGTCGGCGACGATCTGATCGTGCGTGTTGCGCGGCGTCATGCGCAGCAATTGCACCACGCGCGCCTGCGGCTCGCTGAAGCGGTAGGTCGTGCGGTGATCGATCGACAGCCGCATCTCAGTTGAACTTGAACTGGCGGCCGATCGCCGCGTGCAATTGGTCGTTCTCGCGCATCAGCGCCTCTAGGTGCTGGTGCAGGCCGGAGGCGATCACGTCGCCGGTGCGGGTCTGGAGCGTGCGCTGGTGCCGCCCGCGCGCCATGCGGTCGGCCTCGCCCTGCCCGCCGAGCGACTTGGCGAGCGCGTTGAGGATCGACACCGTCTCGTCGATCGACCCCGCGATGCTGCGCGGCAATTCCGCGCGGCTGAGCAGCAGGTCGATGACGTTGGCGGGCTGCAACCCGTCATTGTAGAGCCAGCGATAGGCGGTGACCGCCGACACGGTCTGCAGGATCGTGGTCCATTGATCGCGGTCGACCGTGCCGCCGACCGGCTCGCCCGCGGGCAGCAGCAGGTGATACTTGACATCGAGCAGCCGCGCGGTGGTGTCGGCGCGCTCGATCACCTGGCCCAGGCGGATGAACAATGTGGTCTGGTTACGCAGCATGCGGTGCACCGCGCCCTCGAACCCGCGCGTCTCTGACTTTACCTTGTCGACCAGGCCGAGCGTCGCGGTCGAGTCGAGCGGGGAGATGCGGCGGTCGAAGATCAGCCACGCGCTGTTGATCGCGCTCCACGCCTCGCGGCTGAGCGCGGTGCGCACCGCGCGCGCATTGTCGCGCGCGGCGGCGAGGCAGCGGACGATCGAGCCCGGGTGCGACGCGTCGGTGATCAGGAAGGCGACGACCGCCTCGCGCGTCAGCGGTGCGCCGCTCGCCTCGAACGCGGCCTCCGTGTCGGTGACGGCGAGCGCGGAGCGCCACGCCGCCTCGCCCGCGGGGCGCGACGACAGCACGTCAAGGCGCACGGTCGCCTCGACCAGTCGCGCGACGAAATCGGCACGCTCCAGGTAGCGACCGAGCCAGTAGAGCGAGGCGGCGGTGCGGCTAAGCATCAGCGCACCTCCCGCGTCAGCTCGGTGCCGCCGAGCGATTGCACCATTCCGTCCTCGC
Source organism: Sphingomonas sp. (assembly GCF_042095875.1). Lineage (GTDB taxonomy): Bacteria > Pseudomonadota > Alphaproteobacteria > Sphingomonadales > Sphingomonadaceae > Sphingomonas. The sequence continues at coordinate 29,034 of NZ_JBELMJ010000018.1, read as the reverse complement.
CGAGCGACTGCGACATCCCGCCCGCGCCGATCGACTGCGTCATGCCGCCCATCGTCTGCGTCATGCCGTTCGCGTCGTCCATCAGCACGAACGAATCCTTGGTACCGCCGCCCTGGCTCGAATTGACGACCAGCGATCCTTCCTTGAGCGCGACGCGGGTCAGCCCGCCGGGCACGACCTTCACGCCCTTCGACCCGGTCAGCACGAACGGGCGGAAATCGACGTGGCGCGGCGAGAGACCGGCATCGGCGAGCGTCGGCACCGTCGAGAGCGCGAGCGTCGGCTGCGCGATATAGCGGTGCGGCTCGGCCACCAGCGCGGCGCGGAAGCGCTCCACTTCGTCCTTCGACGCGGTCGGGCCGACGAGCATGCCGTAGCCGCCCGAGCCGTCGACCAGCTTGACGACGAGCTGGTCGAGGTTGTCGAGCACGTATTTGAGCGCCTGCGGCTCGCGGCAGCGCCACGTCTCGACGTTGGGCAGCTTCGCCTCGCTCCCTGAGTAGAAGCGCACGATCTCGGGCATGTAGCTGTAGATCGCCTTGTCGTCGGCGATGCCGTTGCCCGGCGCGTTGATGATCGCGACGTTGCCCGCGGCATAGGCGGCGATCAGCCCCGGCACGCCCAGCATCGAATCGGGGCGGAAGACGAGCGGATCTAGGAAGTCGTCGTCGACGCGGCGGTAGATCACATCGACCTTCACCCGTCCCGCGATCGTCCGCATGTAGACCACGTCGTCGTCGACGACGAGGTCGGCCGCCTCGACCAGCTCGACGCCCATCGAGTCGGCGAGAAAGCTGTGCTCGTAATAGGCCGAATTATAGTGGCCGGGCGTCAGCACGACGCAGGTCGGATTCTGCCCGCAGCCGCGCGGGGAGACGGAGCGCATCGTCTCCAGCAGCATGTCGGGATAGCTGTCGACCGCGGCGACGCGGAATTGCGAGAACAGTTCGGGGCACAGCCGCACCATCGCCTCACGGTTCTCCAGCATGTAGCTGACGCCCGACGGCGTGCGGGCATTGTCCTCCAGCACGAAGAAGTCGTCGGGGCCGGTGCGCACTAGGTCGATCCCGCAGATATGCGCCCACACGTCGTGCGGCGGGCGGATGCCGGCGATCTCGGGTCGGAACTGCGCGTTGCCGAGGATCAGATCCTCGGGCAGCACGCCTTCGCGCAGGATGCGACGCTCGCCGTAGATGTCGTGGAGGAACGCGTTGATCGCCTCGACGCGCTGGATCAGCCCCTCGGACAGTCGCGCCCACTCGCGCGCGAGGAAGATGCGCGGCACGATGTCGAACGGAATGATCCGCTCCGACGCGTCATTGTCGCCGTAAACCGCGAAGGTGATGCCGAGTTGGCGGAACGTCGTCTCGGCCGCTTCCTGCCGCCGGCGCAGCTCGTCGGCGGGAGTGGCCTCGAGCCAGTGGCACAGGTCGACCAGCTCGCTGCGGGCCCCCTCGCGCTCGGGTGGTCCCATGATCTCGTCGAAAGCTTGCGTCCCCATGAGGTCGTAACGCTCCCGCAGCGATTTGGACGCATGCCGGGACACGAAGCTGCGCGGCGACAGGGCGCCGCGTCAGGAGGGAAGCGCGGCGAGTGCCGATTTGGTCAGAATCTGCGGCAGCACGCGTGGTTGCGACGCTCCCTTGGCGTACCACAGGTACAGCGGCACGCCGGCACGGTTGTGCTGCTCGATGAAGCGGCCGAGCGCGGGGTCGCCGTCGGTCCAGTCGCCGACCAGCACCGCGACCTTGCCGGTCGCGAAGGCGTCGGCGACCGCCTGCGTCTCGATCGCGGCCTTCTCGTTCACCTTGCAGGTCAGGCACCAGTCGGCGGTAAAATAAGCGAACACCGGCCGACCCTCGGCCTGCAAGGCGGCGAGCCGCGCCTCGCTGAACGGTTCCGCGCCGGGCAGCGCCGCGACGGCCGATGCCGCGGTCGGCTGGGCGCGAACGAGCAGCACGCCCGCCAGCGCGAGCGCGAGCGCCGCGCCCGCGGGCCACCCGGCACGCTCGCGCCCGGCGTGCTGGCGGCGCCCGGTCCACCACAGCCCGAGGCTGGCGAGCAGCACCGCCGCCAGCCCCCACGTCATGCCGTCGACCCCGGCCTGCCGCCCGAGCACCCAGGCGAGCGCGAGCGCGGTCAGGAACATCGGCGCCGACAGAATGTGGCGCAGCCGCTGCATCCACGCGCCCGGTCGCGGCAACCGCCGGCGGAGCGCGGGAACGAAGCCGAGCAGCAGGAACGGCAGCGCGATGCCGATCCCCAGCCCGGCGAACACCGCCATCGCTGCGACCGCCGGCAGCACCAGCGCCGCGCCGAGTGCCGCGCCCATGAACGGCCCGGTGCACGGCGTCGCGACGAAGGCGGCGAGCGCGCCGGTCATGAACGCGCCGCCGACCCCGCCCGTGCTCGCGAACCGGGGCGTCGGCAGCTCGAACAATCCCGCGAGATTGAGCGCGATCGCGGCAACGAGGATCAGCAGCACGCCGACGACGCGCGGGTCCTGCAACTGGAACGCCCAGCCGGCGCTCGCCCCGCCCGCGCGCAGGACGAGCAGCACGCCGCCGAGTGCCAAGCAGACGAGCACCACGCCCGCGGTATAGGCCAGCGCCTCGGCCCGCGCGCGCGCCTCGCTCTCGCCCGACTTGGCGAGGCTCAGCGCCTTGAGGCTCAGGATCGGGAACACGCACGGCATGACGTTGAGCAGCAACCCGCCGAGCAGCGCACCGCCGAACGCGAGCAGCGCCGCCGCCCACACGCCGCCACCCGCTCGCGCCGCCGCGACCGAGCCGGGGGTTGCCGACAGCGCGAAGCCCTGCCCGTCGGCGGTTCCCAACACGCCCTCGATTGCGCCGGTCGGCGCGGTCGCGGCGGGCTTGGTCTCGATCACCACGCGGTCGCCGTCGCGGGTCACCTGCTGCGGCGCGGCCATGTCGATGATGCCCGTCGCCGCCGGGTAGAACCACGCCTGCCCCAGCGTCGCGTCGGCGGGATAGGGCACGGAGAGCCGCAGGCGCCCCTGCTCGACCTGATAGGTGGCGGGCGAGCCGAGCGGCCGCGGGACCGCGCGCGCGTGCGCGTCGAACGCTGCGCGCCGCGCGGGCGCGACCACGCCGTCGCCGATCGTCACCGCGGTCCCGACCTCCTGCTGCTCGGGCACGCAGACCTGCTCGGTGCAGACGAGATAGGTGAGTTTCGCAGCGATCGGCACGCGCGTGCCGGCAGGGAGGCCAGCGGGCAGCGTCAGGTCGGCGAGCAGCGCGAAGGGCCGCTCGTAGACGAAGTTCATCAGCCCCGCGATCAGCAGCCGTCCGGGCACCGGGTAGCGCAAGGCGCTGGCGCTCGCCCCCGCGGGCAAGGTCCAGGCAACCTGAGTCTCGACGCCCGCGTCGCCGGGGTTCTTCCAGTAACCGTGCCAGCCGGGCTCCGGCACCGCCTCGAAGGCCAGCCGCACGGTCGAGCCCGCGCGCGGCTGCGCGCTCTCCGGCACCAGCGTCAGACGGAGGTGCTTGGCGCCCGGCGCCTGCGCCCATGACGCCGGCGACTGCATGGCAGCCACCGTCATCAGAATGAAAAGCGCCGCGCGCACAGCTTGCCTGACCATCGACCCCGGCTCATAGCGGCGCCATCGCCGCTTTGCATCATCCTGCTTTGCATCAAGGTTGCCCATGAAAGTCCTAGCCGCCGCGCTGCTCCTGACCTCCGCGCTCGCATCGCCTGCGATGGCGCAGAACTCGCGCGAGGCGCGCGAGGCGACTCCCGCCGCGCCGCCGGTCGCGCCCAGCAGCGAGGCGGCCGCGCCCGCGGCGCCGCGCACCCCGCCCAAGCTGATCGTCGCGATCTCGGTCGATCAATTCTCCGCCGACCTATTCGCGCAGTATCGCAACCACTTCACCGACGGCTTCGCGCGGCTGCTGACCGGCGCGGTGTTCCCCTCGGGCTATCAGAGCCACGCCGCGACCGAGACGTGCCCGGGCCACTCCACCATCCTGACCGGCATGCGACCCGCGCACACCGGGATCGTCGCCAACACCTGGGTCGACCAGCGCGCGGGCCGCGCGGACAAGCAGGTCTATTGCGCCGAGGACGAGCGCGCCGCGGGCAGCGACCACGAGAAATACGTGCCGAGCGACGTCCACCTGAAGGTGCCGACGCTGGGCGAGATGATGAAGGCGCGCGACCCGCGCACCCGCGTCGTCTCGGTCGCGGGCAAGGACCGCGCCGCGATCATGATGGGCGGGCACAAGGTCGACGAGCTGTGGTTCTGGGGCGGCAAGGACTTCATCTCCTACGCCGGGCGCCATGCACCGCCCGCAGTCGAGCGCACCAACGCGGCGGTGACGGCGCTGCTCGCGCGGCCGCAGGCGGGGCTGGAACTGCCTGGCTATTGCCGCAGCATCGCCACGCCGGTGCAGGTCGGCGAGCAGGTGCTCGGCACCGGCCGGTTCGAGCGCGCGGCGGGCGATGCCAAGGCGTTCCGCGCCTCGCCCGCGAGCGACGGCGCGGTGTTCGCGCTCGCCGCCGCGCTGATCGGCGACATGAAGCTCGGCTGGGGCCCGCAGACCGACATCATCGCGGTCGGCGCGTCGGCGACCGATTACATCGGGCACGCCAACGGCACGCAGGGGTCGGAGATGTGCATCCAGATGAATGAGCTCGATCAATCGCTCGGCGCGTTCCTGGCGCAGCTCGATCGCTGGGGGCTCGAATATGAGGTCGTGCTGACCGCCGACCACGGCGCGCACGACATGACCGAGCGGCAGCAGCAGCGCGCGATGCCGATGGAAGCGCGCGTCAACGCCGACGTGACCGCCAAGGCGATCGGCGCCGCGATCGGGCGTGACCTGGAGCTGTCGGGGCCGGTGCTGCTGGCGAGCGAGGGCGACGTCTACGTCGCCGACGACGTGCCCGCTGCGCGCCGCGCCGCGGTGATCGCGGAGGGGGTCAAGCGCTTCGCCGCGCAGCCGCAGGTCGCCGCGGCGCTGACGCGCCAGCAGATCATGGCGACCCCGATGCCGACAAGCCCGCCCGAGACCTGGACGCTGGCCGAGCGCGCGCGCGCATCGTTCGACCCCGCGCGGTCGGGCGATTTCCTGGTGCTGCTGCGCCCGCGCGTCACGACGATCAGCAAGCCCGGACCCGGTTACGTCGAGACGCACGGCTCGCCGTGGGATTACGACCGCCGCGTGCCGATCCTGTTCTGGCGCAAGGGGCTGGCCGGGTTCGAGCAACCGTTGTCGGTCGAGACGGTCGACATCGTGCCGACGCTCGCCGCGACGATCGGCCTGCCGGTGTCGGGGCTGGACGGCCGCTGCCTCGACCTCGATTCGGGCGCGGCGAGCACCTGCGCGCGCTGAGCGGTCGATCGCCGGTTGCGCCGCGCGTCCCGATCGGGGAAGCGCGGAGCGTGGCCGCCGCCGACACCAACCCGATCGCGCCCGACCGCGTCCTGCTCGCGATCGGGCTGCGGCTGCTGTCGGTGTCGCTATTCGCGTTGATGAACGTCGGCATCAAGCTCGCCGAGGCAAGCGGCGCGTCGCTGGCGGAGATCATGTTCTGGCGGCAGTTCGGCGCGACCTTGCTGGTCGGCGCCATCGTGGCGGCGGGGCCGGGCGTTGCCAGCCTAGGCACGCAGCGGTTCGGCGCGCACGTGCTGCGTACCGCGCTGGGGCTCGCGGCGATGGCGCTGACCTTCGCGACGCTGACCATGCTGCCGCTGGCGGAGGCGACGACCATCGGCTTCTCCATGCCGATCTTCGCCACCGTGCTGGGCGCGCTGGTGCTCCACGAACCAACCGGCTGGCGGCGCTGGGCAGCGGTGTTCGCGGGGTTCGCCGGCATCCTGATCGTCGCGCAGCCGGGAAGCGGCGGCTTCCCGCCGGTCGGCGTCGCGACCGGGTTGTCCGCCGCGGCGGGGACCGCGACCGTCTCGATCCTGCTGCGCACGATCGGGCGGACCGAGGCGCCGCTGACGACCGTGTTCTGGTTCTCGTTCCTGTCGCTGGTGCCGCTGGGTGCCGCCTACCCGTTCGCGGCGAAGGCGCACTTTCCGATGGTGTGGGCGATCCTGCTCGGCATCGGGGTGATCGGCGGCGCGGCGCAGATCGCGATGACGCGCTCGCTGACGCTCGGCCCGGTCTCCACCGTGGTGCCGATGGATTACACCGCGTTGCTGTGGGCGACGCTGCTCGGCTGGCTGGTGTTCGATCGCCTGCCCGCGCCCGCGACCTGGGTGGGGGCGCCGGTGATCGTCGCGTCCGGGCTCTACATCGTGTGGCGCGAGCATGTCCGCCGGCGCGAGGAAACCCGGCAGGCGGTGGCGCAGGGGATCGCCTAGCTAGCGGCGAGCAGGCGCCGGCCGCGCAGAAACATCTCGACCCGCATCGCGGCGAACAGTCCCAACGCCATCGCCATCAGCACGTCGGTCGCGACGAACGGATCGATCGCCCAGCCGCCGCGCTCCACCGCGACGCGCGCACCGCTGCGCGCGGCGACCAGCGCGACGATGAACAGCAGCGCGGCGGGCGATCCGGTCTGATTGAGCGCGTAGGTGGCGGGGTCTAGCGTGATCCGCATCATCCGGCCGCGCTGCCACCCGAGCAGCGCGCCGAGCAGAAGGGCGGCGAAGCAGAACAGCCACGCGACGCCGCTAGGCGGGTGGGCTGAGTAGAGGACGGCGCACAGCACGGCGTAGAGCGTCGGCAGTACCCACAAACGCTCGAGCTTCAGCGGTCGCGCGCGGCCGATCCGCCGCCACCGGAACGCCAGCACCAGCGTCATGATCGCGAACGTGACAGCGTAGCCGATCCAATTGGCCGACGGATTGCTCATGTAGTGAGGCTAGGCGTCCGTTGGTGAAAACGGAAGTGACGCCGAGCTCGTGACCTATTCGCTCGTCTGAAGAAAAGGTGTATGAGTGTGGTAGGTCAGCTCGGAGGCAAGGATGCCGGTACCCGATCACACGAGCCGCACACGAAGCATGAGGCTGCGCATCAAGGCTGCACTGCGCGCGGGCGGCATGCCGCTTCGCCCCAAGCGGCGCCGACCGGACGACCCGGGCAGCGCCGCCGCGCCGGTGGAACCCGCCCCCTCGCCGCGGCCGCTGATCGGCGGCGCGGCGGCGGAGGTGGACTGAGCTACTCCGCGGCCTGCGCTACGGCGACGGGTTCCTTCCACACCAGCTTGGGCTTGCGCGCCGCCAGCGTCTCGTCGAGCCGCGCGCGCGGGGCGAAGTGCGGCGCGCTCTTGAGCGCGGCGTCGCCCGCCTTGGCGCGCTCGGCGACCGAGCGCAGCGCGCCGATGAACTGGTCGAGTGCGGCCTTCGACTCGGTCTCGGTCGGCTCGACCAGCATCGCGCCGTGGACGACGAGCGGGAAGTAGACCGTCATGGGGTGGAAGCCTTCGTCGATCAGCCCCTTAGCGACGTCGAGCGTCGAGAAGCCGTCGGCGAGGTTCGCGTCGGAGAACAGCGCCTCGTGCATGCACGGCCCCGCACCCGCGAACGGTGCGTCGAGCATGTCCTCCAGGCTACGCAGCACGTAGTTCGCGTTCAGCACCGCATCCTCCGCCACCTGACGCAGGCCGTCGGCACCGTGGCTGAGGATGTAGGTCAGCGCGCGCGTGAACATGCCCATCTGGCCGTGGAACGCGACCATGCGGCCGAAGCTCTGCGCGTGGTGCTCGCCCGCATTCTCTTCCTCGACCAGCTCGTAGCGGCCATCCTGCTCCTCGACGAAGGGCAGCGGCGCGAAGGCGGTCAGCCGTTCGGAGAACACCACCGGCCCCGATCCCGGCCCGCCGCCGCCGTGCGGGGTGGAGAAGGTCTTGTGCAGGTTGATGTGCATCGCATCGACGCCGAGATCGCCCGGGCGCACGCGGCCGACGATGGCGTTGAAGTTCGCGCCGTCGCAGTAGACGTAGCCGCCCGCAGCGTGGACCGCGTCGCTGATCGTCTTGAGATCGCGCTCGAACAGCCCGCAGGTGTTGGGATTGGTGATCATCACGCCCGCGACATCGGGCCCCAGCCGCGTGATCAGTGCATCGGTGTCGACACGCCCGTCGGCGGTGGCGGGGATATCCTCGACCGCGAAGCCCGCGAAGGCCGCGGTCGCCGGATTGGTGCCGTGCGCGCTCTCCGGCACCAGGATGATGCGGCGCTGCCCCTCGCCCTTGGCCTCCAGCGCGGCCTTGATCGCGAGGATGCCGCACAGCTCGCCGTGCGCGCCCGCCTTGGGGCTCATCGCGACCGAGTGCATACCGGTCAGCGTGACGAGCCAGTGTGCGAGCTGGTGGATCACGCCTAGCGCGCCCTGCACCGTGTCGATCGGCTGGAGTGGGTGGACATCGGCGAAGCCGGGGAGCCGCGCCATCTTCTCGTTCAGGCGCGGGTTGTGCTTCATCGTGCACGAACCGAGCGGAAACAGCCCCAGGTCGATGGCATAATTCTGCCGGCTGAGCCGGGTGTAGTGGCGCACCGTCTCGGGCTCCGACAGGCCGGGCAGGCCGATCGGTGCGGTGCGCGCGAAGTCACCGAGCCGCGATGTGGCGGCGACGGGTTCGGCGACTTCGACCCCGGTCGTCTCGGTCGAGCCGATCTCGAAGATCAGCTTTTCTTCCAGCATCAACGCCTTGTTGCCGGTGAAGGTGGCGCCAAGGTTGTCTGGGGTCTCGCCCTGCTTGGCGGTCATCTCGGGACGCCAGCCGCTCTGGTTGATGGCCATCGGATCAGGACTCCTGGGCGGTCGGCGCGAGTGCGCGGCGGACCGAAGTGGAGGAAGTGGAGGTTCTAAACGTATTTTCTACGTCGCTCGGCATCGCGGGCGACATGGTGCCGGCCAGCTGCCATTTCTCCAACAAAGTGCGGATCATGCGAGCACCTCTTCGAGCGCGATCGCAAGTGCCTCGATGTCCTCGGAGGTGACCGTCTCGGTCACCGCGACGACCAGGCCGTTGGCAAGGTCGTCCTCACCCGGATAGAGCCGGCCGAGCGACACGCCCGCGAGCACGCCGCGGTCGGCCAGCGCGCGCACGATCGGCCGCGCCTTCTGCCCCAGGTTGAGCGTGAACTCGTTGAAGAAGGTGTCGTTAACCAAGGTGACGCCCGGCACCTGCGACAGCCGCTCCGCCGCCGCGGCCGCGTTGGCGTGGTTGGTCGCCGCCAACTGCCTGAGCCCCGCCTCGCCCAGCAGCGTCATGTGGATCGAGAAGGCGAGCGCACACAGGCCGGAGTTGGTGCAGATGTTGCTGGTTGCCTTCTCGCGGCGGATATGCTGCTCGCGGGTGGAGAGCGTCAGCACGAAGCCGCGGCGGCCGTCGGCGTCAACCGTCTCGCCGCACAACCGACCCGGCATCTGGCGGACGTACTTCTCCTTGCAGCCGAACAGCCCGACGTAGGGCCCGCCGAACTGCAACCCGACACCGAGTGACTGACCTTCGCCGACGACGATGTCGGCATCCATCTCGCCCGGAGACCGGATCGCGCCCAGCGCGACGGGCTCGGTCACCACAGCGATCAGCAGCGCCTTGTTGGCGTGGCACGCGTCGGCGAGCGGCTTCAAGTCGGCGATGCGGCCGAGGATGTCGGGATATTGCACCACGACGCACGACGTATCGCCGTCGATCTTCTCGATCAGCGCGTCGACGTCCATTTCAGCGGTCAGGTGTGGCGTGCTCGTCTCCAGCTGGTCGCCGGTGTACTTGGCCATCGTCTTCGCGACTGAGACGTAATGCGGGTGGAGCCCCGCCGACAGGATTGCCTTGCCCCGCTTGGTGATCCGCCTGGCCATGCCGATCGCTTCCCAGCACGCGGTCGAGCCGTCGTACATGCTGGCGTTCGCCACGTCAGTGCCGAGCAGGCGCGCGACCTGCGTCTGGAACTCGAACAGCATCTGCAGCGTGCCCTGCGCGATCTCGGGCTGGTAGGGCGTGTAGGCGGTCAGGAACTCGCCGCGCTGGATCAGGTGATCGACGCTGGCGGGGACGTGATGGCGATACGCGCCCGCGCCGAGAAAGAAAGGCACCTCGCCCGCGACCGTGTTCTTGCGCGCGAGCGCAGTCATGTGCCGCTCGACGCTCAGCTCACTGGCGTGGTTCGGCAGGCCGGCGACTGGGCCGTCCAGCCGCGCGGCCTCGGGCACGTCGACGAACAGGTCGTTGATCGACGCGGCACCGATGACGGACAGCATGTCGGCGCGATCATGGTCGGTGAGTGGCAGGTAGCGCATTCGGTGCTCCTCCCCTCGATACGGAGGGGTCGAGGTTGGGTCGCGTGCGGGGTAGGTGTCGGTGCTGTCGCACGCCGACCCACCCCCGGCCCCTCCCTGGTCAGGGAGGGGAGATCGTCAGAGCTTTTCGACGAAGGCGGCGTAGGCGTTCTCGTCCATCAACTGGTCGAGCTCGGACGCGTCGCTGAGCGTGATCTTGAAGAACCAGCCCTCGCCCTCGGGGTCCGAGTTCACCAGCGACGAATCATCGGCGAGCGCCGCGTTGCCCTCGACCACGGTCCCCGACACGGGCGCGTAGACGTCTGACGCGGCCTTGACGCTCTCCACCACCGCGGCGTCGTCACCCTTGCTGAGCGACTTGCCCTCCTCGGGCACCTCGACGAACACGATGTCGCCGAGCTGGCTCTGCGCGTAGTCGGAGATGCCGACGGTGCCGGTGTCGCCGTCGACCTCGATCCACTCGTGGTCCTGCGTGAAATAGCGGCTCATGGGATCAGGCTCCTCGGTAGTAACGATGGGGAACGAAGGGCATCGCGGCGACGGTCGCGGCGTGGACCTTGCCGCGCTGGACGAGGCTGACGGCGCTGCCGGCGGTCGCGAGTTCGGTCGGGACGTAGGCCATCGCGATCGGCGCGCCGACCGAGGGTGCGAAGCCGCCGCTGGTCACGCGCCCGATCACCGCGCCGTCGTCGCCGACGACGCTCGCGCCCTCGCGCACCGGCTGGCGACCCTCGACCAGCAGGCCGACGCGCTTGACCGCGGGGCCGTGCTCGCGCTCGGCGAGGATGCGTGCGGCACCCGGGAAATCCGCTGCCTCGCGCCGGCGCTTCCACAGCGCGAAGCCCAGGTCGGCCATCACCGGTGTCGTCTCGGGATCGAGATCGTGGCCGTAGAGCGGCAGCCCAGCCTCGAGCCGGAGCGAGTCGCGCGCGCCGAGGCCGATCGGCTTGACCTCGGGCTGCGCGAGCAGCGCGTCGGCGAACGCCTCGGCGGCCTCGGCGGGCAGCGAGATCTCGTAGCCGTCCTCGCCGGTGTAGCCCGAGCGGCTGAGCCACAGGTCGTGGCCCTGCCACTCGAACGCGCCCGCCTGCATGAAGGTCAGCGCCTCGACGCCGGGGATCAGCCGCGAGACCGCGTCGACCGCCTTCGGCCCCTGAACCGCGAGAAGCGCGTGATCCTCCATCAGGTTGATCGTCACGTCGTCGGGCAGATGCTCGATCATATGCGACACGTCGTCGTACTTGGTCGCGCCGTTGACGACCATGTAGACCTTCTCATCCTCCTGGCGCGTGAGCATCAGGTCGTCGAGCACGCCGCCCTCGTCGTTGAGCAAGAGCGAGTAGCGCGCCTTGTTGAACGGGAGGCGCTCGATCTCGGCGGGCAGCAGCGCCTCCAGCGCACCCACGACGCCCTCGCCGGTGATCGACAGCTGGCCCATGTGGCTGACGTCGAACAGCCCGGCGTTCGCCCGCGTCCACAGATGCTCGGCCATGATCCCCTCGTACTGGACGGGCATGTGGTAGCCGGCGAACTCGACCATGCGGCCGCCGCGCGCGCGGTGCCACGCGTCGAGCGGGAGCGTCAGCGTCTCGATGACGACCTCGTCGTCGTCGCTGGCGCCGTTGGTGGGTTGGATCGTGTCGCTCATCACGGCTTCCTGACGAAAGGACATCGCGACGCGGGCTCGCGCGGCGATCATGTCCCCCTCTGTCACGGAACCTGAGAGCTTTCTCGCCGCTTGCGCGCGATTACCCCTTCGGTGGATCGCGCCGGGTGACCGGCACGACCGCTTTCCAGAGTGTCGATAAGGCTGCGCGGTCCCTGCTGCCTGAGAGATTCCGGGGTGGTTGCTCCTTCGGCGGCGGCCCCCGCCTGAAAGGCCGGCCGCACTCTCCCGCGCCGCCCACGCAGGACAAGCGCCCCGCGTCGACGCCCGGTGCTGTGACGCCGCGCGAGATTGGTGTCAATCGCTCTCGCGCGGAGGTGCGTCAGCGCGTGGCGTTGTAGCGGAGCTGGTCGGGCGTGAGCTGGAAGCCGACCAGCGCCTCGAACGTCGCCGACAGCACCGCGCTCCGCACCTCGGGCTGCGCCAGCGGGTCGAGTGCCGCGTCCTCGTCGCCCGCCTTGCGCTTGCGCGTCAGCCGGTCGCGAATCTCCTGCGGCACCGTGGCGAGCGCGCGCGAGACGATCGTGGTGGCCTGCTCGCTCGCGGTCGCGACGCCCTGCCCCGCGTCCCAGTGGAGCGCCACCGCGCCGACGCGCTTCGACACCACCGAATTGCCGCCGCGCGTGATCGCGATAAAGTACGGCAGCGTGGCGTCGCGCGGGCCCGCGGTCTGCGTGCGACGCGCGCGCACGTCGAAGGTGACGGTGGTATGGATGTCGTCGCCTGCATCGTTGCAGGTCGAGCGGACGTTGCTGATCGCCGCGGTCACGTCGATCGCGCTCGCGTCGGTGCTGCCGGCGGGGTTGAACACGGTGACGTCGCCCGTGCCCGCGGGCACGCCGACGATCGGGCAGGCCGAGCGCACCGCGGTGATGCCGGCGGCGCCGCCCGACACCTCGATCTCGCCCGACTTGGCGCACCCGGCCAGGGTCCCGCCCGCGGCGAGAAGCAGGACGAGCGGCAGGTGATGGGGGCGAAGCGACACGGGCGGCGTTCCTGACACAATGGAGCGAATACGCGACGGGACCGCCTCTCGCGAGCCGGCCCCGGTCGCCGCGCACCATAGGAACCGGCTTTCACCGGAGCAAGCATTGGCGTACATGCGCGGGCATGTCCGACATTGCCGATTTCGCGCCGCCCGCGCGCCGCCCGCTGGAGCTGATGATCGCCGCACCGCGCGGTTTCTGCGCCGGGGTGGACCGCGCGATCCGCATCGTGGAGCTCGCGCTGGAGAAGCACGGCGCGCCAGTCTACGTCCGGCACGAGATCGTCCACAACAAGTTCGTGGTCGACGCGCTGAAGGCGAAGGGCGCGGTGTTCGTGGAGGAACTGGACGAGGTGCCCGACGACGCCAACGTCGTCTTCTCCGCGCACGGCGTGCCCAAGTCGGTGCCGGCGGAGGCGCAGGACCGGGGGCTGAGCTACCTCGACGCGACCTGCCCGCTCGTCTCCAAGGTGCACCGCCAGGCCGAGCGGCTGGTCGCAGCCGGGCGCCACATCGTGTTCGTCGGCCACGCCGGCCACCCGGAGGTGATCGGCACCTTCGGACAGGTGCCCGCGGGCGCGATGACGCTGGTCGAGACGGTCGAGGACGTCGCGGCGCTCGACCTGCCCGACCCGGCGAACGTCGCGTTTCTCACGCAGACGACGCTGTCGGTCGACGACACCGCCGCGATCGTGTCGGCGCTGCACGCGCGATATCCGTCGATCGATGCGCCGCGCGGCGAGGACATCTGCTACGCCACCTCCAACCGCCAAGCGGCGGTCAAGGCGATCGCGGATTCGTGCGACGCGGTGCTGGTGATCGGCGCCCCCAATTCGTCCAACTCGGTTCGATTGGTCGAAGTCGCCGAGCGGCAGGGCGTGCGCGCCGCGCTGATCCAGCGCGCGAGCGAGCTCGACTGGGCGTTCCTCGACGGCGTCGGCACATTGGGCATCACCGCGGGGGCGTCCGCGCCCGAGCTGCTGGTGCGCGAGCTGGTCGACCGGCTGGCGACGCGGTTCGACGTGGTCGAGCGCGAGGTCGAGACGACGCGCGAGTCGATCGCGTTCAAGCTGCCGCGCGGGCTCGACGCCGCGGCCTGAGCGCGCTGTCCGGCACGCGCGAAGCGTGCCACGGCGGTTGCGTGAGTGAGGATGTGCTGGGGCGGGCACACCTGCGCGGGCGGGTGACCTTCGAGACCTTCGACGCGCAGGGAGATTGAGTATGGCCGTCTACACGCACGTCTCCGCCGAGGCGCTGGGCCGCTTCCTCGCGCGCTACGATGTCGGCGAGCTCGTCTCCGCCAAGGGGATCGCGGAAGGGGTGGAGAATTCCAACTACCTCGTCGACACGACCGCGGGGCGCTACATCCTGACCTTGTACGAGCGGCGCGTGGCGGCGGACGACCTGCCGTTCTTCATGGCGCTGCTCGACCATCTCGCCGCCAAGGGGTTGCCGGTGCCGCCGGCAATCGCGGACCGCGAGGGGCAGGCGATCCAGCAACTGGAGGGCCGCCCGGCATGCCTGATCCGCTTCCTGCCCGGTGTGTCCTTGTCGCACCCGACGCCCGCGCAGGCGCTGGCGGCGGGAGAAGCGCTGAGCATGCTGCACAAGGCAGTTGCCGATTTCCCTCTCACGCGTCCAAACTCCATGGGGCAATCAACGTGGCAGTCACTCTATGAGCGATGCGGCACCAGCCTAGATCAGATCGAGCCAGGACTGCACCATGCCCTTGGCGTAGCGATCAACGACCTCTCGTGGACCTACGATCGCGATCGCTTGGATCGCTGCGCGATCCATGCCGATCTGTTTCCCGACAACGTTCTAATGCTAGATGACCGTGTCACCGGGCTCATCGATTTCTACTTCGCCTGCACTGACATACGTCTCTATGATCTCGCGGTCATGCATGCATCTTGGGCGTTTGACGCGACAGGCAACGAATATCGGAGCGACATAGCTGACGCTCTCACCGCTGGATACCAGCGACACTATGCCTTCAGCGACGACGACGAAGCCGGCTTTACCGACCTTTGCGTTGGTGCATGCATCCGCTTCACGCTCTCGCGAGCGTGGGATTGGCTTAACACGCCGGCTGACGCCCTCGTGACGCGCAAGGATCCGCTCGCCTTTTGGCGTCGTGTGCGCGTGTACGATCCAAACCTTTTTGATTTGATCGACTGGTGCAAAGAATGACCGAACTTCCGATCGTTGAGATCGCCACCGACGGCGCCTGCAAAGGTAATCCCGGCCCGGGCGGCTGGGGCGCGCTGCTGCGGATAGGCGAGACGGAGAAGGAATTGTCGGGTGCCGAGAACCCGACCACCAACAACCGCATGGAGCTGACCGCCGCCATTGAGGGGCTGAAGGCGCTCAAGCGGCCGTGCCGAGTGACGCTGTCGACCGACAGCCGCTACGTCATGGATGGCCTCACCAAGTGGATCCACGGCTGGCAGAAGAACGGCTGGCGCACCGCCGACAAGAAGCCGGTGAAGAATGCCGAGCTTTGGCAGGCGTTGCTCGCCGCCGCCAAGCCACACCGGATCGAGTGGAAGTGGGTCAAGGGCCACGCCGGCCACCCCGACAACGAGCGCGTCGACAAGCTGGCCAGCGACGCCGCGGTCGCGATCGCCAAGCGGCCGCGCGCCGCCGCCTGACTGCGACCTAGGCGATGCGCGCGCGCGACTTCCTGATCCTGGTGCTCGTCTGCCTCGCCTGGGGCTACAGCAATGTGCTGAGCAAGATTGTGGTCGGCCAGTGGCACGTGCCGCCATTGTTCTTCGCCGCGGTGCGCTTCGCCTTGGTGGTGATCGCGACCTTGCCGTGGCTGTGGCCGATGCCGCGCCCGCGGTGGCGGGTGGCGACGATCGGGCTGCTGATGGGCGCGGGCAATTTCGCTTTGCTGTTCATCGGATTGCAGACCGCCTCGCCCTCTTCCGCCGCGATCGTGATCCAGGTTGGCGTGCCGTTCACGACGCTCCTGACGATCGTGCTGCTGGGCGAGCGCATCCACCTGCGCCGCGGGATCGGCATCGCGCTGACGCTGGCGGGCGTGGTGCTGGTGGTGTGGGACCCGGACGGCGTCGCACTGTCGGCGGGGCTGTGGTTCATCGTCGGCGCGGCGTTCGCGGGGTCGCTGGGCGCGGTGATGATGAAGCAGGTCGAGGATGTCGCGCCGCTGCGCTTCCAGGCCTGGGTCGGCCTGGTCTCGTGCCTGCCGCTGGCGGTCGGATCGGCGCTGTTCGAGCGCGGGCAGTGGACGAGCGCGGTGGCGGTCGGCTGGCCGTTCGTGGCGGCGGTGCTGTTCGCCGCTTTGGTCGTCTCGGTCGCGGCGCACACCAATTACTACGCGCTGATCCGCCAGTATGAAGCGAATTTGCTCGCGCCGCTGACGCTGATGACCCCGCTGGCGACGATCGCGTTCGGCGTTGCGCTGACCGGCGATCGGCTGGATGGCCGGATGATCGCGGGCGCGGCGCTCGCGCTGCTGGGCGTGCTGGTGGTCGCGATGCGCGCGCGGCCGCGAACCGCGCTGCTCGCCGAGCGCGAGCAAGCCTAGGTCGCCGCGAAGCGCGTCGCGGCGTAGCGGCTAGCGTCGACGCCGGCGGGCATATCACCGCCGACCAGCAGCGCGGCGCCGATCTCAGCCGCCGCCGGCGCGGTCTGGATGCCGAACCCGCCCTGCCCCGCGAACCAGAAGAAGCCGGGCACGTGCGCGTCGAAGCCGTAGACCGGCGCGCGGTCGGGCGCGAACGAGCGCAGGCCCGCCCAGCTCCGCTCCAGCCTGGCGACGCGCCAGTCGACGACGTGCTCGAACCGGTCGACCGCGGTCGCGACGTCGATCTCCTCGGGCGCCACATCGTGCGGGTCGACCGGCGTCTCGTCGTGCGGGCTGAGCCACAGCCGCCCGCCCGCCTCTGGCTTGAAGTAGAAGCGTCCGGCGATGTCGGCGACGTGCGGCAGGCTCGCCGGCGGTGCCGGGTCGGTCAGCAGCTGCACCATCGTGCGGCGGTACGCCTGGATGCCGATCGGGCGCACGCCCGCGTTGGTCGCCACCGCGTCGGCCCAGGCACCGGCGGCGTCGACCAGCACGTCGGCGGTGAAGCGGCGGCCGTCGCGGGTCGTGAGCGTCCAGCGCCCGCCCGCCCGCTCGGCGCTCGCCAGTTCGGCGCGGGTCTCGACCACCGCCCCGCCGCGCCGCGCCGCGGCGAGCCGGTCGGCGTGGAGGCGACCGACGTCGATGTAAGCGCACGACGCCTCCATCACGCCGTGCCGCCACTCGGGCCTGGTCCCCGGCAGCAACGTCGCGGGATCGACGCGGTCGAGCGCGACCGGCGTGTCGGCGAATTCGGCGAGGAACGTGTCGATCGCGCGCTCGTCCTCGTCGCGACCGATGTGGAGCGAGCCGAGCGGTTCGAGGTAGCCGCCGTCGCGCAGGTCCGCGCCCGAGGCGGTGGTCAGCGGCTGGATCGCCGGACCGCCGTACGTCTCCGACCAGAAGGCGGCCGAGCGGCCGGTGGCGTGATAGCCGGGCTGGTCCTCCGCCTCGAGCAGCAGCACGCGCGCCCGGTCAC
>NZ_JBELMJ010000018.1:0-11489 GCF_042095875.1 Sphingomonas sp. | reverse complement strand
GCGTGATAGCCGGGCTGGTCCTCCGCCTCGAGCAGCAGCACGCGCGCCCGGTCACTGATCGCGGCGGCGAGGCTCGCCCCGGCGATGCCGGCGCCGACGATCGCGATGTCGTAGTTCACCGGGTAACGCGCCCGAACAGAAACGCGTCGATCGCGGCGAGCGCGCGGTCGCGCACCGGATCGGCCTCGCGCAGCAGCTCGTGCGCGGCCTCCGCGCCGAAGCGCACCACCTTCGCGTCCGGCAGGCGTGCGCCGATCGCCGCGGCGGCGCGCGAGTCGACCAGAGCATCGCGGTCGGCGAGCAGCAGCAGCGTCGGCACGGCCATCGGCGCGAGCGCGGGGTCGCGGCGGAGGCGGTCGGTGGCGGCGAACGCCTCGGCGAGCCACGCCCAGCTGGGTGGGCCGAGCTTGAGCTCGGGCGCTTGCTCGTACCACCAGCCCTCGTCGGCGTAGCGCGCCTCGTCGGCGGTCAGCAGCAGGCGGCGGTCGCGCGCGCCGGGCCGCTCATGCCCCTTCCACGCCGCGCGCGCGGGATCGCCCGCGCGGCGCATCAAGGCGGCGAGCCAGCCGCCGACCCGCGCGCCGACGGGGGAGCGCAACCTCAGCATCGGCGCGACCAGCACCGCGGCGTCGGCATGGATCACGCGGTCGACGAGCGCGCGCAACACCAGGAACCCGCCCATCGAGTGACCGACGACGACGCGCGGCCCGGTGTTCTGCGCCGACCAGCCGCGCCAGAAGTCGGCGAGGTCGGCGATCCACGGCGCGAAGTCGTCGGCGTGGCCGACGTTGCGGTCGGGGGAGAGCCGGCCCGATCCGCCCTGCCCGCGCCAGTCGAACGCCGACACCGACCAGCCGGCATCGTGCCAATGCGCGAAGGCTTCCAGATACTTCTCGAACACGTCGCCGCGCCCGGTCTGGAACAGGATCGCGCCGCGCGGGCTGCTCGCCGGCCAGTCGAAGCGGCGGATCGGCCAGCCGTCGGCGGCGTGCCACGTCGACACGCGGGCATCGGCCGGGATGGCGCGGCGATGGGCGGCGAAACGGGTCATCGCGGGCATGGTTACGGTTTCCTAAGGCATATCGTCTACCCGCCGATTGCATGGATATGGGCATTCTCGTCTGGGCTCTGCCCGCCTGTCTTGGCTTGTTGCTGGTGTCGGCCGGGGTCGAGGACGCGCGCCGGCGCGAGATCGCCAATTGGAAGAACGCCGCGATCGCGCTGCTGGCGCCGTTGTGGTGGTACGCGGTCGGGCTCGACCCGTGGCCGATGATGGCGGTGCAGCTGGGCGTCGCGCTGGTCGCGTTCGCGCTTTTCTGCGGCGCGTTCGCGCTGGGGCAGATGGGCGGCGGCGACGTCAAGCTGATCGGCGCGCTGGCGCTGTGGCTCGCGCCCCTGAACGTCGTCAACATGCTGATCGTCATGTCGCTGGCGGGCGGCGCGCTGACGCTCGCGTTCGTGATCGAGCACAAGTTGCGGCGGCGCGAGGACGCGATCGAGATCCCGTACGGGGTCGCGATCGCCTTTGCCGGACTGCTCGCGCTGCGCGAACCGCTCGTTAACCAATTTTCGTGATGATGGGGGCCGAAGAATCGGCCGCTCCAGCACGATGCCGGACGCAAAGGGGCTAAGGAAAGAATGGACACTCGCAAGGTGGCTCTGCTGATCGGCGCGCTGTTCGTGGCCGCGATCACCGCCTTCATGGCACGCACGCTGATGGCGGGCAGCGCGGCGCCGACCGCGGAGGCGATCCCGATCGCGGCGCCGGTTCCGACCGGCCCCGAGGTGCTGGTCGCGACGCGGGCGCTGCCGGTCGGCACGATCCTGGACGCGACCGCGCTGAAGTTTCAGCCGTGGCCGAGCGAGCTGGTCGAGAACGCTTATTTCAAGAAGGACGGCACCGACATGGCCAAGCTGATCGGCACGGTGGTGCGCCTGCCGATCACCGCGGGTCAGCCGGTGACGCAGGGCGCACTGGTGAAGCCTGGCGACCGCGGCTTCCTGGCCGCGGCGCTGGGCGCGGGGATGCGCGCGGTGACGGTGCCGGTGTCGGCGCAGACCTCGGTCGCGGGCTTCGTGTTTCCGGGCGATCACATCGACCTTATCCTGACGCAGTCGGTCGAGGGCGGCGGCGACGGTGCGCCGCTGAAAACCAGCGAGACGGTGGTACGCAACCTGCGCGTACTCGCCACCGACCAGAGCACCAGCGACGAGAAGGACGACAAGGGCAACACGGTCGTCAAGACCTTCTCCACGGTAACCGTGGAGGCGACGCCGCGGATCGCCGAACAGATCGAGCTCGCGCAGACGCTGGGCAATCTGTCGCTGTCGCTGCGCTCGATTGCGGACACTGCCGGGCAGCTGGAGGAAGCGATCGCGTCGGGCCAGGTCAGCGTCGGCGACGGCGGAAACGAGAAGGCGATGCTCGCCCGCGCGGCGAACATCCCGCAATCGGGCGCGAGCAGCTTCATCACCGGGGCCGACGTGTCCCGGTTCCAGCGCCGCACCGTGCCCGGCAAGCCGAGCAGCGGCGGGATGGCGGCGCCCGCGGCGATGGCCGCGCCGATGGCGCCATCAAACGGGGGCGGCGCGCCGGGCGCATCGCCCGCGCCGACCGGGCCGGTCGTTCGGGTCGCCCGCGGCAACAACGTGACCGAAGTTCCGGTCGGGGGGAAGTAAACCATGCGTTCGTCCACCACGCCGCTCGGCTGGCCGCTGGCCCTCGCCCTGGCGAGCGCTACCGTCACCGCCGCGCCCACCATCGTATCCGCGCAAGCGGGCACCACGACTGCCGCGCCCAGCACCGTGCAGGTGTCGACCAACCGCGGCCGGCTGATCACGCTGGCGCGTCCGATGAGCGACCTGTTCGTCGCCAACCCGGAGATCGCGGACGTCCAGGTCCGCTCGCCCACGCAGCTCTACGTCTTCGGCAAGAAGCCGGGCGAGACGACGGTGTCGGCGACCGCGAAGGGCGGCGCGGTGGTCTATGCCGCCAACGTCCGCGTCGGCAACAATTACGACTCGATCCAGTCGATGCTCAACCTCGCCATGCCCGACGCGCAGATCACCGCGACGCCGATGAACGGCCTGGTGCTGCTGACCGGCACGGTGCGCGGTCCGGAGGACGGTGCGGAGGCCGAGAAGCTGGTCGCGGCGTTCGTCGGCGAGAACACCAAGGTGCTCAGCCGGTTGCGCACCGCGACGCCGCTGCAGGTCAATCTACAGGTCAAGTTCGCGGAAGTGAACCGCAGCTTCCTGAAGAACATCGGCAACAACCTGATCACGCGCGACACGACCAACGGGTTCAACTTCTCCATCGCCTCGGGCCGGGGCGGCAACGCGATCGGCAACGCGAACACGTCGGGCCTGCCGCTGGTCGATGCCTCGGCCCGCTACGGCCTGCCGGCCGGCACGATCCAACTGCCACTCGATCTCAGGACCGGTCAGTTCGTGCTGCCCAATTCGGGCAGTGCCTATTCGTTCGCCGGGAGACCGGACAATGTCCGCTCGTCGCTCGGTTTCGCGGGCAAGCTGCTCGGGCTCGACGTGCTCTCGGCACTCGATCTGGGTGAGCAGAACGGACAGGTGACCTCGCTCGCCAACCCGAACCTGACCGCGCTGTCGGGCGAGACGGGTACGTTCCTGGCCGGCGGCGAGATCCCCATCCCGATCTCGCAGGGGCTGGGCGCGGTGACGATCGAGTACAAGCAGTTCGGCGTCAGCCTAGCCTACACCCCGACCGTGTTGTCGGACGGTCGCATCTCGCTGCGCGTCCGCCCGGAGGTGTCCAACCTCGATTACGCCAACGCGATCGCGGTCGGACAGTCGCGGGTACCCGCGCTGACGACCAGGCGCGCCGAGACGACCGTCGAGCTGGGATCGGGGCAGAGCTTCATGATCGCGGGGCTGATGTCGAACAACCATTCCAACACCTTCGACAAGACGCCGGGCGTCGGCGACGTGCCGGTGCTGGGTGCGCTGTTCCGGTCGAACGCGTTCCAGCGCAACGAGACCGAGCTGGTCATCATCATCACGCCCTACCTGGTCAAGCCGGTCAACGGCAGCGACATCGCGCTGCCGACCGACGGCTACAAGGCGCCGACCGACCTGCAGCGCGTGCTGCTGGGCCAGCTGACCGACGGGCAGAGCGGCGCTGAGCGGCCGAAGCCCACGATGCAGGTCGGCCCCGCGCCCGCCCCCGCGATCGGTGCCGCCGCCGCGCCGCGACCGAACCAGCCGATTCCCGCACCCGCCGCGCCGCCGCGCGCGGCCGCCGATCGCAAGGCGACCAAGCCCGCCGACCGCAAGGGCGCCGCTCCGGCCCCCGGCTTCTCGATCAACTGATGCGCCAGAAAGGGAACAAGCCCATGACCACGCGCCCCCTTCTCCTCGCCGCCGTCGCCGGCGCGACCTTCCTTGCCGGATGCGGCACGGCCAACCGCGGGCTCGAATCGGTGCACCAGCCGGTCGTCACCCGCGCCGACTACGCGCTCGACGTGCAGGCGGGCCCTTCCGGCATCGCGCCGGACGAGGCACGCCGCGTGGTCGGCTGGATGGACACGCTGCGCATCGGCTACGGCGACACGATCGCGCTCGACGCGCCCTACGGCGCCGACCGCCAGACGCGCGGCGACGTGGCGCAGATTGCCGCGCGCTACGGCCTGCTGGTGTCGGAGGAAGCGCCGGTCACCGGATCGCCGGTGGTGCCGGGCACGGTCCGCATCGTCGTCAGCCGCGCGCATGCCGCGGTGCCGGGCTGCGCCGACTGGTCGCGGATGAACGATCCGAACTTCAACGCGCACACCGGATCGAACTACGGGTGCGCCACCAACACCAACCTGGCGGCGATGGTCGCCAACCCGACCGACCTCGTCCGCGGCGCGCCGGGCAGCGGCGCCTATGACGCGGCTACGGGGTCGCGCGCGATCAACACGATGCGCGCGGCGGTGCCGACAGGCAACGGCGGCACCTGGGTCAAGAACCAGGCCGACTCGGTCGGAGAGAAGAAGTGAACGCGCCCTGGCGGCCGGGCGGCCTCGCCAATCGCACCCCGTTCCTCGCCTTCGCCGCGGACGACGCCTCGGCCGACGCGCTGCGCCCGATCGCGTCCGAGATGGGCTGGCCGTCGGACAACGTCCACAAGGGCGGCCTGCGCAACGCGGTGCAGACTCTGTCGGTGTCGACCAGCCCGCACGTGCTGTTCGTCGACCTGTCCGAATCGGGCGATCCGCTGGGCGACATCAACGGGCTGGCCGAGGTGTGCGAGCCCGGCACGGTCGTGATCGCCGCAGGCCAGGTCAACGACGTGCGGCTGTACCGCGACCTGCTGGCATCGGGCATCCACGACTACCTGCTGAAACCCTTCTCCGCCGACATGCTGCGCGACGCCTTCGCGCAGGCGCAGGCGATCATCAACACGCCCAAGGTCAGCGACGCCGGCGGCGATCGCCCGCATTGCGCGATCGCGGTAATCGGGACGCGCGGCGGGGCGGGCGCGTCGACGGTCGCGACCTCGCTCGCCTGGCTGCTGAGCGACAAGGAACAGCGCACCACCGCCCTGCTCGACCTCGACGTGCATTTCGGGACGGGCGCGCTCGCGCTCGACCTCGAGCCCGGACGCGGTCTGACCGACGCGATCGAGAACCCGAGCCGCATCGACGGCTTGTTCATCGAGCGCGCGATGGTGAAGGCATCGGAGAAACTGTCGGTACTCTCCGCCGAGGCGCCGATCAGCCAGCCGGTGATGACCGATGGCGCTGCCTTCTACCAGTTGCAGGAGGAGATGCGCGGCGCGTTCGAGTGCACGGTGGTCGACCTGCCGCGCATGATGCTGGTGCAGCACCCGCACCTTGTCAACGACGTGAACAGCGCGGTGATCGTGACCGAGCTGACGCTCGCCGCCGCGCGCGACACGATCCGGCTGCTGTCGTGGATCCGCAGCAACGCGCCGCAGATGCAGGTCACGGTAGTCGCGAACCGCGTCCATCCCGGCACCACGCAGGAGATCACGCGCAAGGATTTTGAGGGGTCGATCGAGCGCAAGATCGACCTGATCGTGCCATTCGACCAGAAGCTCGCCGCGCAGGCAGCGAAGCTCGGCAAGCCGCTGGCGGAAACGGGCAAGGCGTCGAAGACCGTGCAACCCCTCGTCGATCTCGCCGCGATGCTCTGCGTCAACGACGAGGACGGCAATCCGACGAGCCCCACGGCGAAGGGGGGATCGTTGCTCGGCAAGTTCACCAACCTGAAGGGTCTGGTCGCCAAGAAGGACGCGGGCAAGAAGCCGTCGGCCAAGGCCGCGGCGAAATAGGCGGGCGACGGCGCGCGCGAGGGCAAGGAACGAGGCATGCTGCCACTAATCTTCATCGGGATCGGCGCGCTCGTCACGCTCGGCATGATCCTGTTCGCCTTCGCCGGCCCGTCGGGGCAGAAGGCGAGCAACCGCCGGCTGGTCGCGCTGCGCGAGCGTCATTCCACCTCGATGGAGGGGGCGATGGAGGCGCAGATGCGCCGCATCACCGGGCGCAGCCAGACCAAGGTCGACAAGGCCGCGCTGCGGCTGCTGCCCAACCCGGCCGAGTTGCAGAAACGGCTCAACATGACCGGCAAGAGCTGGACCGTCGGCCAGTACGGCACCGTGTCGCTGGGGCTGGCGGTCGGCCTGACGCTGCTGCTGCTGCTGCGCGGGTTCCCGCTGCTGCTCGCGCTGTTCCTCGCGCTGGGGGTCGGCGCGGGCCTGCCGCACATGGTGGTCGGCAAGGTCATCAAGAAGCGCGTCGCCAAGTTCACCGCCAAGTTCCCCGACGCGATCGAACTCCTCGTCCGCGGGCTCCGCTCGGGCCTGCCGATCACCGAGACGATGTCGGTGGTCGGCGCCGAGGTCGACGGCCCGGTCGGTGAGGAATTCCGCTCGGTCAGCGACAAGATGAAGATCGGGCGCTCGATGGACGTGGCGCTGCAGGAAACGGCCGACCGGCTGGGCACGCCCGAGTTCCAGTTCTTCGTCATCACCATCGCGATCCAGCGCGAGACCGGCGGCAACCTCGCCGAAACGCTCCAGAACCTCGCCACCGTGCTGCGGTCGCGTATGCAGATGAAGCTGAAGATTCGCGCGATGTCGTCGGAGTCGAAGGCGTCGGCCTATATCGTCGGCTCGCTGCCGTTCATCGTCTTCATCCTCATCTGGATGATCAACGGCACGTACATGCAGAATTTCTTCGTCGACCAGCGCCTGATGATCGCGGGTGGCGGCGGCCTGCTGTGGATGAGCATCGGTGCGTTCATCATGGCCAAGATGGTGAGTTTCGAGATATGAACGTCGCGAACGGCCCCACGCTGATGGGCATCGATGTCATCTGGGTCGCGACCCTGCTGTCGGGCGTCGCTGCCGCCGCTGTCATGCTCGCGATCTACGCCGCGCTCAGCGTGCGCGACCCGATGGCCAAGCGCGTCAAGGCGCTCAATGATCGCCGCGAACAGTTGAAGGCGGGGATCACCGCCTCGACCTCGAAGCGCCGCGCCAAGCTGGTCCAGAAAAACGAGACCGCGGATCGCGTGCGCGACATGCTGTCCAGCTTCAAGATGCTGCAGGACGAGCAGGTCAAGGCCGCGCAGGTCAAGCTGCTCCAGGCCGGCATCCGCAAGAAGGACTGGGCGATCGCGGTCATCTTCGGGCGACTGATGCTGCCGATCGTGTTCGGCGGGTTGATGCTGCTGTGGGTCTACGGGCTCGACGCATTCCCGGCATGGGGGCCGCTCAAGCGCTACGCCCTGGTCGCGACGACCTTCATCCTCGCCTATAAGGCGCCCGACATCTACCTGAAGAACCTGATCACCAAGCGAACGGATGCGATCCGCAAGGGGCTGCCCGACGCGCTCGACCTGCTGGTGATCTGCGCGGAGGCCGGCCTGACCGTCGACGCGGCGTTCCACCGCGTGGCGAAGGAACTAGGCAAGGCCTATCCCGAACTGGGTGAGGAGTTCGCGCTGACCGCGATCGAGCTCGGCTTCCTGACCGATCGTCGGCAGGCGTTCGAGAATTTGGCGACGCGCGTCGCGCTCGACGCAGTGAAGGGCGTTGTCACCACCATGGTCCAGACCGAGAAGTACGGCACCCCGCTCGCCAGCGCGCTGCGCGTGCTGTCGGCCGAGTTCCGCAACGAGCGCATGATGCGCGCGGAGGAGAAGGCCGCCCGCCTGCCCGCGATCATGACGGTGCCGCTGATCCTGTTCATCCTGCCGGTGCTGTTCGTCGTCATCCTGGGGCCGGCGGCGTGCTCGATCAGCGACGCCTTCTCCGGCAACGGGCCGGGCGGTTAAGCCAAGGGAACAGCGCTTCGCACGCCTCGTTATGGGAGCGTAACAGGAGGGTAGAAATGCTGTTCACCACCACCACGCAATATATCGCGCTGGTCGTCGCGCTGATCGCGGGATGGCTGTTCGGGCTGGCGAGCCACCCTGGCGGCAAGAAGTGGAAGCAGCGCTACGCCGAGGAGCGCAACGGCCACACGGAGACGCGCCGGGCACTCGAGGCGCGCGTCGCCGAGCTGGAGCGCGACAATGCGCGGCTGGCGAGCGCCATTCCGGTGGCCAGTGCGCCGGATGCGGCGTCGCGCGCCGAGCCGGCGTACCGCGACGAGGATCGCCGCCCGCTCTGAGCGGCGACCGTCAGCAGAACGTGAGGCCGCCGGGGCACCTGCGCCCCAGCGGCCTTCGTCGTTAGCGTGACTTGAGCGCCGCCTGCGCCGCCGCCAGCCGCGCGATCGGCACGCGGTAGGGCGAGGCGCTGACGTAATCGAGCCCGACTTCCTCGCAGAAGGCGATCGAGCCGGGATCGCCGCCGTGCTCGCCGCAGATGCCGAGCTTGATGTCGCCGCGCGTCGCGCGACCGCGCTCGGCGGCGAGGCGGACCAACTCGCCGACCCCCTCGACGTCGAGGCTGACGAACGGGTCCTTGGCGTAGATGCCCTTCTCGACATAGGTGCCCAGGAAGCGCGCGGCGTCGTCGCGGCTGACGCCCAGCGTCGTCTGCGTCAGGTCGTTGGTGCCGAAGGAGAAGAACTCGCCCGTCTCGGCGATCTCGCCCGCCTTCAAGGCCGCGCGGGGCAGCTCGATCATCGTGCCGACGAGATAGGTGATCTCGCGCCCGCGCTCGGCGAAGACGGCCTTCGCCGCGGCGTCGACCACCGCCTTCATTAGGTCGAGCTCGCGCTTGGTGGCGACGAGCGGGATCATGACCTCGGGGATCGGTGCCTCGCCCGATTTTTCCGCCACGTCGATCGCGGCCTCGAAGATCGCGCGCGCCTGCATCTCGTAGATTTCGGGGTAGGTGACCCCCAGGCGGCAGCCGCGGTGACCGAGCATCGGGTTGAACTCGTGCAACTCGGCGGCGCGGCGCTTGAGCTGGTCGACCGCGATTCCCGCGGCCTCGGCAACCTCGGCGAATTCGGCTTCCTCGTGTGGGAGGAATTCGTGCAAGGGAGGATCGAGCAGGCGGACGGTAACGGGCAACCCCGCCATCACCTCGAAGATCGCGGCGAAATCGCTGCGCTGCTCGGGCAGCAGGCGGTCGAGCGCGGCGCGGCGACCGGCCTCGTCCTCGGCGAGGATCATCTGGCGAACCGCGGTGATGCGCGAGGCCTCGAAGAACATGTGCTCGGTGCGGCACAGGCCGACGCCCTCCGCCCCGAAGTCGCGCGCGACCTGGCAGTCGGCAGGCGTCTCGGCGTTGGCGCGGACCTTGAGGCGGCGGACCTCGTCGGCCCATTCCATCAGCGTGCCGAAGTCGCCGGCGAGCTCGGGCTGGATCGTCGCGACCTCGCCCGCCATCACCTCGCCGGTCGAGCCGTCGATCGTGACGGTGTCGCCCTCGCGCACTTCGCGACCCGCGGCGCGCATCACCTTGGCTCGCGCGTCGATCGAGATCGAGCCCGCGCCCGAGACGCACGGGCGGCCCATGCCGCGCGCGACCACCGCGGCGTGGCTGGTCATGCCCCCGCGCGCGGTCAGGATGCCGCGGGCGGCGTGCATGCCGTGGATGTC
The DNA here is from genome assembly GCF_042095875.1 of Sphingomonas sp. Taxonomy (GTDB): domain Bacteria; phylum Pseudomonadota; class Alphaproteobacteria; order Sphingomonadales; family Sphingomonadaceae; genus Sphingomonas. The sequence continues at coordinate 1,448 of NZ_JBELMJ010000018.1, read as the reverse complement.
CTCCGGCGACGTCTCGGTGCGGATCAGGATCACCGACTTGCCGTCGGCGGCGTGGCGCTCGGCGGTGTCGGCGTCGAACACCGCCTCTCCGGAGGCGGCACCGGGCGAGGCGGGCAGCCCCTTGGTCAGGACGTCGCGCTTCGCCTCGGGGTCGAGCGTCGGGTGGAGCAACTGGTCGAGCGCGGCGGGGTCGACGCGGGCGACGGCCTCTTCTCGCGAGATCAGCCCTTCGTTTGCCATGTCGACCGCGATTTTGAGCGCCGCCTTGGCGGTGCGCTTGCCCGAGCGGGTCTGGAGCATCCAGAGCTTGCCCTGCTGCACCGTGAACTCGATGTCCTGCATGTCGCGGTAGTGCGTCTCTAGCCGGTCGAACACGCCCGCCAGCTCGGTGTAGACCTCCGACAGCGCTTCTTCCATCGAGGCGGGCTTGGCACCCGCCTCCTCGCGTGCGGCCTTGGTCAGGTATTGCGGCGTGCGGATGCCGGCGACGACGTCCTCGCCCTGCGCGTTGATCAGGAACTCGCCGTAGTATGCCCGGTCGCCCTTGGAGGGATCGCGGGTGAAGGCGACGCCCGTCGCGCTGGTGTCGCCCATGTTGCCGAACACCATCGCCTGCACGTTGACCGCGGTGCCCCAGTCGGCGGGGATGTCGTTGAGGCGGCGATAGACCTTGGCACGGTCCGACTGCCACGAGCCGAAGACGGCGCCGACCGCGCCCCACAGCTGGTCGTGCTCGTCTTGCGGGAAGGGCTTGCCCCATTGCTGCTCGACCAGCGCCTTGTACTCGTCGACCAAAGCCTTGAGGTCGTCGGCGGAGAGTTCGGTGTCGAGCGTGTAGCCGCGGTCCTCCTTGGCGACCTCCAGCGCTTCCTCGAATGCGCCGTGGTCGAGTTCGAGCACCACGTCGGCGTACATCTGGATGAAGCGGCGATAGCTGTCCCAGGCGAAGCGGGCGTCGCCGCTGGCGGTGGCGAGACCCTGGACCGTCTGGTCGTTCAATCCGAGGTTGAGGACGGTGTCCATCATGCCCGGCATCGAGACGCGCGCGCCCGAGCGGACCGAGACGAGCAAGGGGTCCGACGCGTCGCCGAACGTCTTACCGGTCACCTGCTCGATATGGGCGATGCCGGCGGCGACCTCGTCGCGCAGTGAGTCGGGGAAGCGCTCGCCTTCCTCGTAGTAGCGCGTGCACATCTCGGTCGAGATGGTGAAGCCGGGAGGGACGGGCAGACCGATCGAGGCCATTTCGGCGAGGTTCGCGCCCTTGCCGCCGAGCAGGTTCTTCTGACCCGCCTCCCCTTCCGACGTGCCGCCGCCGAAGCGGTAGACATATTGGACCTTCTCGCTCGCGGTGCTGGCCACCTGATCGTCTCCTGTCATGCTTTATTGTTGCAACGCGGCATAGGCGCGGAAGGGTGCGATGGCCAGTGGGGCGGCGGCGGGGCGCC
>NZ_JBELMJ010000017.1:5737-63652 GCF_042095875.1 Sphingomonas sp. | reverse complement strand
CGACGCGCGCCTGAAGGACGGCAGCCGCGTCAACGTGATCGTGCCGCCGCTGAGCCTAAAGGGCACCGCGATCTCGATCCGCAAGTTCTCGGCCAAGCCGATCACGCTCGACATGATGGCCGGGTTCGGCAGCATGAGCCCTAAGATGGCGACCGCGCTGAAGATCGCGGGCGCGTGCCGGTTCAACGTCGTGATCTCGGGCGGCACCGGCTCGGGCAAGACGACGATGCTGAATGCCCTGTCCAAGATGATCGATCCGGGCGAGCGCGTGCTGACGATCGAGGACGCCGCCGAGCTTCGCCTGCAGCAGCCGCACTGGCTGCCGCTGGAGACGCGGCCGGCAAACTTGGAGGGTCAGGGCGAGATCAGCATTCGCGACCTCGTGAAGAATGCGCTGCGCATGCGTCCCGACCGCATCATCCTGGGCGAAATCCGCGGGTCCGAGTGTTTCGACATGCTCGCCGCGATGAACACCGGCCACGATGGTTCGATGTGTACGCTCCACTCCAACTCCCCGCGCGAGGCGCTGGCGCGTATGGAGAACATGGTGATGATGTCGGACATCAAGGTGCCCAAGGAAGCGATCAGCCGCCAGATCGCCGACAGCGTCGACATGATCATCCAGGTCAAGCGCCTGCGCGACGGCAGCCGCCGCGTCACCAACATCACCGAAGTGATCGGGATGGAAGGCCCGGTGATCGTGACGCAGGAATTGTTCAAGTTCGAGTTTCTGGACGAGAGCGCCGACGGCAAGATCATCGGCGAGTATCGCGCGATGGGCCTGCGCCCGTACACGATCGACAAGGCCAAGCAGTTCGGGTTCGACCAGGCGTATCTCGAAGCTTGCCTGTGACGCAGCGGACCGACTGAACCTACCCGATCGGAGGCGATCGCGTACGTGACGAGCGAAACAGCCGTGTCGCTCCACACTTCGTCGCGCTACAGCGTCGGCGTGCCGCTGATCCTCGCCCTGCTCCTCGCCGTCGCCGCGGCGCCTGCCCCGGCCCCGCCCACTGGCACGCAGGTGTTGTCGGCGGATCACGAGGAGCGCTGGATCCCGTTCACCTTCACGCCGGGCAACCAGATCAGCTTCGTCATGTCGCTGGAAGGGCGACCGGTCAGCGCGATCCTCGATACCGGGGTCAGCTACTCGGTGCTCGCGCGGCGCTACGCCGAGGCGAACCGGCTGCGCGTGCGCGGGCAGGCGAAGGCGGACGTGATCGGCGGATCGGTGGCGGTCGGCTGGGTCGCGACGCGGATGCTCGCGATCGGCGGACTGCGGCGCGAGGGCGGCGGGCTCGCCGTCGCCGACCTGCCCGCCGCCGCGACCGGAAGCGCGACCGCGGTTGACCTGCTCGTCGGGCGCGACCTGACCGCGGGCTACGCGCTCGATATCGACTATGCCGCGCGACGCTTCCGCTTTCTGCGCTCGGGGCGAATGCCGTTCGCGGGCACGTCGTCGCCGCTGACGATCGCGCCCGATCGGCTGGTGTACGTCAGCTCGGTGGTGCTGGGCGGCGCGGCGCTCAAGCCGATGGTGGTCGACACGGGCGACGGCTCGGCGATCACGCTCGGCACCGCAGGCTGGACGGCCGCGCAGATGCCGAGCCGCGCGACCACCACCACCGTGTCGTTCGGGCTCGCCGGCGCCGTCGTCAGCGAGGTCGCGATCGTGCCGCAGCTGGTCGTCGGGCGCACGGTCGCGCGCAACGTCGAGGTGCGGGTGGAGGCGAGCGGCGGCTTCTCCGACGCGATCGGCGTCGCGGGACGGATCGGGTCGGGTTTCCTGCAGAACTACCGCGTCCTGCTCGATCCCACCGCCGGGCAGATGCTGCTCAGCGCGAACGCGGGCGCGGACAAGCCGCCGCTGCGATCGACCAGCGGGCTGCTGCTCGGAATCGCCGAGGATCGGCTGAAGGTGCTCCACGTCATGCGCGGCAGCCCGGCGGAGCAGGCCGGCTGGCAGGCGGGCGAGCTGATCTGCCGCGTCGACGGACAGGCGATCACCGCCGGTTACGCGAACAGCGCACTCGCCGGGTGGAGTGCGGGTACGCCCGGGCGCGTCGTCGCGCTGACGACGTGCGACGGCCGCGAGCGACCGCTGACGCTCGCCAGCTTCTACTGACCCTTCCAGACCAGCAGCACGCCGACCGCCAGCGCGATCAGCGTCAGCATCTGCACCCCGCGCCAGTCGACCCAGCCGACCGCGTCGGGATCGTGCCGCCGCGCGCGTCGCCGCTCGCGCCACGCCGCGAATAGCGCCAGCATCAGGCACGCCGCCGACAAGGCCGCGCCGAACAATCGCGTCCCGCTCGGGTCGCTGAGCACTTGTGCGGCGTTCATTGCTCGTCCAGCCTGCGCACCACGATCCAAGGAGTTCTCATGCGTCACCTCACCCTAGCCGCCCTGCCCCTCACGCTCGCGCTCGCCGTGGGCGTTCACGCCGCCGCGCCCAAGGCCGATCCCGCGGTCGCGCGCGCGATTGCGAATCCGGCGCGCAGCGAGGCCGATCGGGCGCGCGACCGCTACCGCCACCCGGCCGAGACGCTCGCCTTCTTCGGCGTGACCCCGGCGAAGAAGGTCGCCGAGTATAATCCGGGCGGCGGCTGGTACAGCCAGATCCTCGCGCGCGTGCCCGCCGGCGGCGGCAGCTACACCGCGCTGGTTACCTCGGCCAAGGGCGCGGACGGCGCGCGCGCGATGCTGGCGGCCAAGGGCCTGACCGGCACGGTCGCGACGATCGACCCGGCGACCGGCGCGTCGAGCGTACCCGCGAACAGCCAGGACGTGGTGCTCACGTTCCGCAACGTGCACAATCTGACCATGGCGGGCGGCACCTCGGCGGCGACGGTGTTCAAGGCGTGGTTCGCCATGCTCAAGCCGGGCGGTACGCTGGGCATCGTCGAGCATCGCCTGCCCGAGCGCGCGGACGCCGCGCGCGAGCGCGAGAGCGGGTACCTCAAGGTCGCGACCGTGCGCCGGCTCGCCGAGGATGCGGGGTTCAAGCTGGTGGCGACGTCGGAGGTCAACGCCAATCCGAAGGACACGGCCGATCATCCCAAGGGCGTGTGGACGCTGGCCCCGACCTTCGCGCTGGGCGACACCGATCGCGCCAAATACGCCGCGATCGGCGAGAGCGACCGGATGACGCTGCGTTTCGTCAAGCCGCGCTGATCCGCCGGGGGTGAGCGGCGGATCGCGCGCCGCTCACCGCACCAGTTTGTCGACCTTGTCCTGCAGCGCGGCGAGTTCGGCCTTCAACGCCGCGATCTCATTGTCCTTGCTGGCACCCGAGGCCGCGGTCGCGTGGCCGGCGGATGCCTGCGGCGTGAAGGCGTTCGCCGCGGCCTCGAACATTTCCATGTTGCGCTTCGCGATCTCGGCGAACGGCGAGCCGGCGAAGGCGCCCTCGACCGCGGTCTTGAACTCGGCCTGGTTGCGGTGAAAGCTGTCCATCGACGCTTCGAGATAGCCGGGTACCAGTTTCTGCACCGAATCGCCGTAGAGCGAGATGAGCTGACGCAGGAAGCTGACCGGCAGCATCGTCTGGCCGCGGCTCTCTTCTTCCATGATGATCTGGGTCAGGACATTGTGGGTGATGTCCTCGTCGGTCTTGGCGTCGAGCACCTTGAAATCGCGGCCCGCGCGCGTCATCGCGGCGAGGTGATCGAGCGTGATGTAGGACGAACCCTCGGTATTGTAGAGCCGGCGATTGGCGTATTTCTTGATGATAACGGTGCCGTCGGTACGCTGCTTCTTCATCCTCGCCTCGCCTTTTCAGCTTCTCCCGCGAGGCTATAGCACCCGCTGCCGCGCTGCAACACGCCCGCGGCGTTGCAGCGCGGGACAGTTGATGCTGCGCAGCATGGACGCGCGGATCAGTCGAACCAGACGCGATCGAAGCGCTGGCCGAGCCCAGTGACGAGCTCGTACTGGCTCATCCCCGAGGCGCAGGCGGCGCGCGGCAGGTCGGGGTCGAACGCGATCCAGTCGCCCTCCGCCACGTCTGCGTCGGTGACGTCGAGCGCGAGCAGGTCCATCGACACGCGCCCGATCACCGGCAACACCGCGCGCCCGGCGAAGGCGACGCCGGTGTCAGAGAAGCCGCGCCAGTAACCGTCGGCGTAGCCGAGATTGACGATCGCCGCATCCGTCTCGGTCGGGGCGACCCAGGTGGCGTTGTAGCCGACGCTCTCGCCCGCGGCGACGGTGCGGCGTTGCAGCACCTCAGCCTCGATCTGCACGACCGGGCGGATCGCTTCGCCCAGGGTCTTCACCGGCAGGCCGCCGTAGAGCGCGAGGCCGGGGCGGGTCAGGTCGAAGTGGTAGTCGGCACCCAGCGCGATCCCGGCCGAGTTGGCGAGGCTCATCCGCGTCGCACCGGTTCGTCCGGCGAGGCTGGCGAAGCGCGCGCGCTGGTGCTCGTTCATCGCGCTATCCTCTTCGGCACGGGCAAGATGGCTCATCAGCGTGTCGATGACGAGGCCGTCGAGCAGACCGTCCGCGACGTCGTCGGGCGCGATGCCGAGCCGGTTCATGCCGGTGTCGACCATCACGTCGCATGGCCCCCCGCCCGCGTCGCGCCAGCGGCGCACCTGCGCGCGGGTGTTGAGCACCGGGCGAGCATCGAGCGCGCGCGCGACCGCTACGTCCTCGTCGCGCACGCCGTGGAGCACCGATACGCGCGCGCCGCTGTCCGCCAGCGCCGCCGCCTCGTTCCACGACGACACGAAGAAATCGCGGCACCCGGCCGCGAGCAGGCGCGCGACCACCGCGCGCGCGCCGAGGCCGTAGCCGTCGGCCTTGACCGCCGCGCCGCACGCGGCGGTGCCGCTCATGCGCGCGAGCGCCCGCCAGTTCGCCGCCAGCGCGGCGCCGTCGAGCTTGAGGCGGTGCGGCGCGTTCATGGACGGACGGGGCGGCACGGAAGGATCATCCGCGCGCCCCTACCCGCTCCCGTGCGATCACGCCACCGCGTCGGGCGCGCCCGGATGAGCAGAGGGTCGAGTATCCTTGAGCCCGATGACCGTGACCACCAGCGCCAGCAGGGTGACGCCCCAGGTGTACCACAGCCCGGAATACGGATCGCCCGTCTTCGCGACGATATACTGGCTGATGAACGGCAGGAAGCCGCCGAAATAGCCGGTGCCGAGGTGATAGGGGATCGACAGCGAGGAGTAGCGGATCGCGGGCGGGAACATCTCAGCCAGCAGCGCGGCGACCGGGCCGTAGGTGATCCCCGACAGCATCGACATGGCGAGGATCGCGACGAGGATCAGCGCGATGTTGGCGGCGGACGGCGTCACCTTCGCGAGATCATAGCCGCCGCGCGCGAGTGCCGCGTCCAGTCCGGCAGGCGAGGTATCCGTGACCACCGCCTCGCCGATCGTGACGCGGGTCTGTGCGGCGACCTGCGTTGTATAAGGCACGCCCTTCTTCGACAGCGCGTCGAGCAGCTTGCCGCAGGCGGTCGCCTGCTCCTTGTCGAACGGGCTGTAGCGGCAGTCGGCACCCGCGACGACGACCGGGTTCGCCGCGGCCGCGCGAGCGAGGCCGGGGTTGGCCGCGGCGCCGATCGTCCAGAAGATCGGGAACAGCAGCACGAGCGTCAGCAAATAGCCGACGACGATCGGCTTCTTGCGCCCGACCTTGTCGCTGACGTGGCCGAACAGCAGGAACCAGCCGGTGCCCATCAGCACGCCGACGCCGGTGATGAGCTGCGCGGTGGTCTCCTCGACGCGCATCGTCGTCTGCAGGAACGACAGCACGGTGAACATCGCGGTGTACCAGATCACGGTCAGCCCGGCGGCGATGCCGAACAGCGCGACGACCATGCGGCGAACGTTGCCGGGATAGGTGAAGCTCTCCTTCAGCGGATTGATCGCGCGCTCGCCAGCGGCGCGCATGCGCTGGAACACCGGGCTCTCCGACAGCTTGAGCCGCATCCACAGCGAAACCGCGAGCAGCAGCAGCGAGAACAGGAACGGCAGCCGCCAGCCCCACGCCTCCCACGCGGGCCCGGGCACCAGCGCCTTGAACAACAGGATGACGGCGAGGCTGAGGATGAAGCCACCGGCGACGCCCGCCTGGATGAAGCTGGTGTAGAAGCCCGAGCGACCGGGCGGCGAGTGTTCGGCGACGTAGATCGCGGCACCACCGTACTCGCCGCCGAGCGCCAGCCCCTGCGCGATGCGGAGCAGCAGCACGATCGCGGGCGCGGCGTAGCCGATCGACGCGGCGGACGGCGTCAGGCCCACCCCGGCGGTCGCGACGCCCATCAGCGTGATGGTGACGAGAAAGGTGTATTTGCGCCCGAGCCGGTCACCCAGATAGCCGAACAGCGCGGCGCCGAGCGGGCGGAAGCCGAAGCCGACCGCGAACCCCGCCCAGGCGAGCAGCGTCTGCACCGTCTCGTTGCCGGCCGGGAAGAAGGCGCGGCCGATGATGCCCGATGCGGCGAGCGTGCCGTAGATGAAGAAATCGTACCACTCGAACACGGTACCGAGCGCGGAGGCCGAGATGACGAGCCGGACGTCGCCGTGCGACGGTGCCTCTTGGTCGTCGATCGTTGCCGCTGCCGCCATCCGCGCATCCTCCCCTGCCCGCCGTCATGTCGCGTGACGGCGAGCAGGGCAAGCGGATCAGAACAGCCGCGTCAGCCCGTAGAACAACGCGCCGACCGCGGCCGACGCCGGAATGGTGATGATCCACGCGATCACCACGCTCTGCGCGACACCCCAGCGGACCGCCGACGCGCGCCGCGCGGTACCCGCGCCGATGATCGCGCCGGTGATCGTGTGCGTGGTCGACACCGGGATGCCGAGCGCGGAAGCGGTGAACAGCACCATCGAGCCCGCGAGCGAGGAGGAGAAACCCTGGTGCTGCGACAGCTTGGTGATGCGCGAGCCCATCGTCTCGATGATCTTCCACCCTCCCGTCATCGTGCCGAGCGCGATCGCGACGTAGCAGCTGATCGCGACCCAGTGAGGCACCTCGAACGGTCCCGACAGGCGCCCGGTCGAGTAGAGCAGCACGGTGATGATCCCCATCGTCTTCTGCGCGTCGTTCAACCCATGGCTGAGCGAGTAGGCAGCCGAGGAGAGCAGGTGGAGCGCGCGAAAGCTCCGCTCCGCCTGGACCGAGGTCGAGCGTCGGAACGCCCAGCTGGAGATCAGCATGACGAGCATGGCGAGCATCATGCCGAGCAGGGGCGACAGCACGATCGCGAGCACGGTCTTGTTGAGCCCTCCCCATTGGATGCCGCCGATCCCCGCGTGCGCGACGCCCGCGCCGATCAGCCCGCCGACCAGCGCGTGGCTGCTCGACGAAGGAATGCCGCGCAGCCAAGTGACGACGTTCCAGAACATCGCCCCACCCAGCGCGCCGAAGATGACGGCGGGCGTCACAACATCCTTGTCGATCAACCCCTTGCCGATCGTTTCAGCGACGGCGTGCAAGCTGGGAAAGGCGATGGTCAGGAAATAGGCGGCGAAGTTGAACACCGCCGCGAACAGCACGGCCTTGACCGGCGACAGCAGCCGGGTCGCGACTACGGTGGCGATCGAATTGGCGGCGTCGTGCAGCCCGTTGAGGTAATCGAAGGCGAGCGCGACGGCGATCAGGCCGACGAGCAGCGGAAAAGCGAGTTCGTGCATGGTCCCGCCCTCAGGCGTGATCGATCACGATGCCGTCGACCTCGTCGGCGACATCCTCGAACGCGTCGACGATGCGCTCCAGATGCTTGTAGAGTTCGCGCTCGACGACGAAGCGGAGCGTGTCCTGCGCGCCGAATTTCTGCAACGATCGCTTGAGGCCGGCGGCATGGATCTCGTCGGCATGGCCCTCGATCCGGATCACGCGCTCGGTCAGCTCGTGCAGGCGGTCGCCGTTGCGTGCGACGTCGCGCAGCAGCGGGATCGCCTCCGCGGTGACGCGCGCGGCGTCGACGATGATCGCGGCCATGTCGCGCATCTCCGGCTCGAACATGTCGACGTCGTACAGGTCGACCGCGGCGGCGAAGGCCTGCATCTCGTCGATCGTATCGTCGAGCGCGCCGATCAGCGCGGAGATCGCACCGCGGTCGAACGGCGTCAGGAAGGTCGCGCGCACCGTCTTCAGCACGTCGCGCGTGATCGCGTCGGCGTCGTGCTCGCGCTCGATGATCTCGCGGATATGCTCCTTGGCGGCGGGGCCACCCTCCAGCAGGCGCGCGGTCGCTTCCGCCCCGGCGAGCACGGTCGCGGCATGCGCCTCGAACATCTCGAAGAAATTACCGGTCTTCGGCAGCAGCCGTTGAAACCACGCGAACATTGTACCCCACTTTTGGTTTGAAGCCCGATTCGCGGTCGCCCTAGCATCGGATTGTTGCACTGCAACGCGGAACTGCGACGGAGCGAAGGAGCGGATCAGTTCGCGCAGGTCGGGTTCGTCGACGCGCTCGGCCGCTTCCGCGAGCGAGAACCAGCGCCGCTCGCGCTCGCCCTGCTCCTTCCACGAGGGCAGTTCCTGCGTCACCGCGAGCGGGAACACGTCGACGTCGACCATCAGCGACGCGCCGCTGCCGCGCCGCTTGCGGTAGCGATAGGCGCCGAGCGGCACCGGGCAGAGCGCGCCGCTCACCCCCGCTTCCTCCTCCGCCTCCTGCGCAGCGGCGGCGGGCAAGCTGCTGCCGGGGCCGATGTTTCCCTTGGGAATCACCCAGCGCCCGGTCCCGCGCGAGGTGACGAGCAGCACGCACACGCCCTCCCCGCCCGCGGCGGCATCGATGCGGTACGGCAAGGCGGCGATCTGCTTGATAGGAACGCTCCCCGGTTCTGGCGCATCGCCGGGGCGACCGGAACATGGTCGCCGACGAGCAGCCCCACTTACCGTGCTGCCCCGCGGCCGTATACCCCGGCCCGGCGGGCGCCCGCGGCTAGCGTTTGCCCGCCTCGCTGATGTTGCCGGCGCGTGGCAACGACCTGACCCCTTGCCACGCGCGCGCCTTTGTCGTCTCACGCGGACGAGGGGCGGGCGACGATGCAAGATTGGTGGAACAGTTTCCGGCACACGGCGGGCGGGATGCTGGGCGCGCACGGGGCGGTGGTGAACGGCGCGGCGAGCTACGCGCCGGGCGATTTCTCGATCCACTTCTTTCTCCAGCTCGCGGTGATCCTGCTCGCCTGCCGCGTCGTGGGCTGGATCGGGCGCGTCGCGCTCGGCCAGCCGCAGGTGGTGGGCGAGATGATCGCGGGCGTCGTCCTCGGCCCTTCGCTGCTGGGTTTGCTCGCGCCCGAGTTGCAGGGGGCGATCTTCCCCAAGGAAACGAAGAACGTTCTCTACGCCGGCGCGCAGCTGGGTGTCGGACTCTACATGTTCCTGGTCGGGACCACGCTGAGGCTCGATCATTTCCGATCCAAGGCACGCAGCGCGTCGGTAGTATCGCTCGCCGGGATCGCCGCGCCGTTCGGGGTCGCGATTCTGCTGACGCCGTGGCTGCTAAGCGTGCCGGGACTGTTCGCGGCCGGGATCAGCCCGTTCAACGCGACGCTGTTCCTGGGTGCGTGCATCGCGCTGACCGCATTTCCAATGCTGGCGCGGATCATCAACGAGCGCGGGCTGGCGGACTCGGCGCTCGGCACCTTGTCGCTAACGGCTGGTGCGTTCGACGATGCGTGTTCGTGGTGCGTGCTGGCGATCGTGCTGGCGACGTTCGGAGGCGGCGCGGGCGTCGCGATCCTGGCGATCGGTGGCGGAATCGCGTGGGCGGCGCTGGTGCTGCTCGCCGGGCCGCGGTTGCTTGCACCGCTGGCGCGCGCAGTGGAGCGCAGCGGAGAGTTGACGCCGCCGCTGTTGGCGGTGGTGCTGATCGCGTTCTGCGCGTCCGCCTTCTTAATGGACGCGGTCGGCATTCACGCGATCTTCGGCGGGTTCATCATGGGCGTGGTGATGCCGCGGGGCACGCTGACCGAGGAAATCCGCCGCAAGATCGAGCCGCTGACGGTCGTGCTGCTGCTGCCGATGTTCTTCACCTACTCGGGGCTCAACACGCGGTTGGACGCGGTCAGCTCGCCCGCGCTGCTGCTGGTAGCAGCAGTGATCCTGACGGCGTCGGTGCTGGCGAAGGGCGGTGCGTGCTACCTCGCGGCGCGACTGGCGGGCGAGGACAACCGTACCGCGCTCGGCATCGGGGCGCTGATGAACGCGCGCGGGCTGATGGAACTGATCATCATCAACATCGGGCTGCAGAAGGGGATCATCGGGCCGACGCTGTTCGCTATGCTGGTGCTGATGGCGATCGTCACCACGATGATGGCGAGTCCGTTGTTCGAGTGGGTCTACGGCCGGCACGGGCGCGCGAGTGGTGCGCTGAGCGGCTTGCCCGCGCGGTAATGCGTCAGCGCGCGGGCGGCGCGCCCTGCAAGGTGACGAGCGCGGCGACGATTGCGGGCTCGTCGGCCGGAGTGATCGGCGCGTGATAGGCTTCGCGCATCTTGGTGACGGTGGCCTGCCATTTCTCGGCAGTCATCACCGGCTGGCGGGTGAGGAAATCGGGCGAGTGGCAGGCGGTGCAATGCTGCGACAGCACGGTGCCCGCCGGCGTGTCGGGCAGCGCCGCGGTTTCCGCCGGCAGCGTGATGCTGACCGGCTGGAGCGCGCCGCTCGGCTTGGGCGCGGGGTCGGGCTCCGACGAGCAGGCGGCGAGCAGCGCCAGGGTCGCGATCAGCACGGTCCTCACGCCGCCGTCACCGCGACCGAGGCGATCTGGCTGCGCATGTAGCCGCCGGGGTTCCAGATCGCGTCCATCGATTGCGCCTGTCCGGCCGTGTTGGTGCAGCGCGCCCAGAGGCGGTAGCCGCCGGGGCGAAGCCCGCCGATCGTCGCTTCCCACAGGCGGAAGCCGTATTTCCCCTGATCGGGGCCGAGTCGCGCGGCGTGCCAGCTCTTACCCGCATCCATCGACAGATCGACACGCGCGACCGCGCTCGCGCCGCCCATCGCGAGCCCGCGGACGTAGAAGGGGTCATCCGCCACCAACTTGATCGCGCGGTCGACGTTGGTGAAGAAGGCGCGCGGGGTCATGCTGTTGATGGGCACGGTCGGGAAGTCCTTCACGCCCGGCTGTACGCCCGCGTTCGGCGTCGCCGGGATCTTGTACGCCTTCGCCATCCAGTAATTGTCGTCCGCGCCGGTCAGCACCTCGATCCGATCGAGCGCCTTGATCCAGTAGGTCGAGTACCAGCCGGGCACGATCAGCCGGATCGGATAACCGTTGAGCATCGGCAATGGCGCGCCGTTCATCGCCAGCGCGATCATCACCTCGCCGTCGCGGGCGTGGTCGAGCTTAAGCGACTTGGCGAACCACGGTGCGCCGGGCGGCGGGCGATCGAGCCCGGAGACGCGGACGTTGGCGGCGCCGGGTGCGACGCCGGCGAGGTCGAGCACGTCGCGCAGGCGCACGCCGCTCCACAACGCATTGCCGATCGCGCCGTCGCCCCATTGCGCGCCGGGCACGCGGGGGCTGAACAAGGCGCGCGAATTGCCCGAGCATTGGTTCACCGCCGCGATCTCGACGCGCGGCAGCTTCAGGAGGTCGGCGAGCGATAGCGCGACCGAACGGCGGACCGCGCCGCCGACGCGCAGGCGGAAGGTGGCGGGATCAACCGCGGTCGGGATGTCCTGATAATGCCAGCGGACGAAGAAGCGGTCGTTGGGGGTGAAGACCGCGCCGTCCATCGCGGAGAGCGGCGTCTCGAGCAGCGGCGCGCGCTCGCGCAGCACGATCATGCTGCCCTTCTGCGGCCAGTCGCCCGAGAGCTGACGCGTGCCGCCCGCGAAGCCGAGGTCGACCTGCTGCGCCACTGCGCCGGACGCCAATCCCGCCCCGCCTAGCCCCAGCAGCGCGAGCGCCTCGCGCCGCCCGAGCTTGGGATCAGGCAAGCGCGGCGGCATCGTGCACTACTAACGGGGCGAAGCGCGCGACCTGCCGCCCCACCAGGCGGAGCTGCTCGACCACCGCGGCGTCGCTCGCGCCGCCCTCGTCGTCGAACTTGGTAACCTGGCTGTTGATCGCGGCGGCGAACGGCGTCGGCCAGCCACGCAGTGCGTGGACGATCGAGCGCAGCGCCGCGATCGTCGAGCCGGTCGCCTGCCAGCCGTAGGCCGTGGCGATCAGCCCGACGGGCACGTCGGCGAGATACGGCCGCTCGGCGTCGCGCGCGGTCTCCTCCAGCAGGTCGAGCGCGTTCTTCACCACGCCCGAGATGCTGCCGTGATAGCCAGGGCTCGCGATGATGATGGCGGACGCCTGACGCACCGCGGCGACGAACGCCTGTTCCTCGGGCGTCCGGCTGGTCGCCTTGGGATCGTAGAGCGGCAGCCGCGCGAGCGCGTCGCCGCCGAACAGCTGGGTGCAGAACCCCTGCGCGCCCGCCGCCTCCAGCGCGATGCGCAAGGCGCGCTCGGTCGAGGACAGCCCGCCGATCGTGCCGCCGATCCCGACCACCAGTGGCTTGTCCATGCTGCCGTCCCTCCTCAGCGCCGCCTCACAGCGGCGCGTGGTCGATCCGCGGCAGCACGTGCCGTGCGAACAGGTCCGCCTCCGCCGCGTGCGGATAGCCCGACAGGATGAAAGCGTCGATGCCCATGTCGCGGTACGTCTGCAGCTTGGCGAGCACCTGGTCGGGATCGCCGACGATCGCGGCACCGCAGCCCGAGCGCGCGCGGCCGACGCCGGTCCACAGATTCTCCTCGGCGTAACCGTCGTCCGACGCGCCTTCGCGCAGCGCCGCCTGCGCGGCGACGCCCATCGAGGTCGCGTCGAGCGACTTGGCGCGGATCTGCGCGCCCTCCGCCGCGTCGAGTTTCGAGAGCAGGCGGTCGGCGTAGGCGCGCGCCTCGCTCTCCGTTTCGCGGACGATCACGTGCGCGCGGTAACCGAACCGGAGCGTGCGGCCGTACTTGGCGGCGCGGTCGGTCATGTCGGCGATGATCTCCGCCACCTTGTCCTTGGTGTCGGGCCACATCAGGTAGACGTCACAGGCGCGCGCGGCGGCGTCGCGCGCGTCGGGCGACAGGCCGCCGAAGTAGAGCGGCGGCGCTTTCCCTGAAAAGGTCTTCACGCCCGCAGGATCGAGGTCGAGGTTCCAGAACTCGCCCTGATGGCTCAGGTGCTCGCCGGTCAGCAGCGTCTTGAGGATCTGCATCGCCTCGACGGTGCGCTGGTAGCGCGGCGCGGAGGCGAGCTTCTCGCCTGGCAGGTCGGAGGAGATGATGTTGATCTTGAGCCGGCCACGCGCGATCTGGTCGATCGTCGCGATCTGCCGCGCGAGCTGCGGCGGCCAGCTCTCCCCGACGCGCACCGCCATCAGCAGGTGGATGTTGCGGGTGAGCGTCGCGACCGCGGCGGCGAAGGCGGTGGTGTCGATGCCGAGCGCGTAGCCCGAGGGAAGCAGGATGTTGTCGAACCCGCCGGTCTCCGCCTGCTGCACGATGTCGCGGCAATGCTCCCACGACGATTTCAGCTTCGGGTCGGGCACGCCCAGGAACTCGTAGTCATCGTCGCACAAAGCCGAGAACCACGAAATCTCGCACGGTCCACGCGTGGAATCGCTCACAATCCTCTCCCCTCTCGTTCGTTGTCGTGTGTCGGTTACGGCAGCCGCTCGCCGCGTGCGGCGACCAGCACGTCGTACCAGTCCTGGCGCGTCCAGCTGACCTTGAAGGCGTCGGCCAGCTCGGCGATGCGCCCGATGTTCTGCGTGCCGACGATCGGGATGATCCGCGCCGGGTGCGCCATGATCCAGCTGTAGGTCGCGGCCGCGCGGCTGACGCCGAAGCGCGTCGCAACCGTATCGAGCACGTCGGCCACCGCCTGCTCGCGCGGGTTGCTCGGCGTGCCGATCCGCCCGCCGCCGAGCGGCGACCAGGCGAGCACCGCCAGTTCCATCTCCATCGCCTGGTCGATCAGCCCGTTGGTCAGCGGATCGAGGAACAGCGGCGAGAATTCGGGCTGCTGCGAGGCGAGCGGCACCGACAGGAACGAGGCGAGCGCGCGCGTCTGGTCAGGCGTGTAGTTCGACACGCCGACCGCGCGGACCTTGCCCGAGGACACCATGTCGTCGAGCGCGCGGGCGACCTCCTGCGGGTGCGCGAGGATGTCGGGGCGGTGGACCTGGTAGAGATCGACCGAGTCGACCTTCATGCGGCGCAGCGAATCATCGAGCGCCTTGATCAGATAGGCGGTGCTCGAGTCGTAGGGCACCGGCGGGGTGATCCCGCCCTTGGTGGCGAGCACCATGCGGTCGCGTAAGCCCGGCGACTCGGCGAACACCTCACCCAGCAGCGACTCGGCGTCGCCGAAGCCGCTGCTACCGTCGAAGCCGTAGATGTCGGCGGTGTCGAACAGCGTGACGCCGGCGTCGAACGCCGCCTCGATCAGCGCGCGCCCTTCTGCCGCGGAGACGCCGGCGAAGCGCCACATCCCCCAGGCGATCGGGCTGACAGACAATCCGCTCTTGCCGAGGGGACGTGGTTCGGGCGATAGAGTGATTTCAGACATCGTTGTCATAAGTACGGCGACGAGTGGAGAGGAGCAAGGGCTTTGGCAGGGGAAGTGCGTTACGGCCTGGTCGGCACCGGCATGATGGGGGTCGAGCATCTCAACAATCTGGCGATCACGCCGGGCGCGGTGGTGACCGCGATCGCCGACCCGACCGAGCGTTCGCTCGAATGGGCGAAGAAGGCGCTGGGGACCCGGGTCGAGGGCGTGCAGGCGTTCGCCTCCTCCGCCGAGCTCGCCAAGAGCGGGCTGGTCGACGCGGTGATCGTCGCCAGCCCGAACTACACCCACCGCGACGTGCTGACCCCGCTGTTCGGCGAGGGTCTGGCGATCCTGTGCGAGAAGCCGCTGGCGACGACGATCGAGGACGCACGCTGGGTGGTCGAGCAGGCGGAGGCGAGCGCGCGGCCATTCTGGACCGCGATGGAATATCGCTACATGCCGCCCGCGGCCGAGTTCATCCGGCAGGTACACGGCGGGCGTGTCGGCGCGCTCAAGATGCTGTCGATCCGCGAGCACCGCTTTCCGTTCCTCGAGAAGGTCGCCGACTGGAATCGGTTCAGCGCCAACACGGGCGGCACGATGGTGGAGAAATGCTGCCACTTCTTCGACCTCATGCGCCTCATCACGCAGTCGGAGGCGGTGCGCGTCTACTGCTCGGGCGCGATGGACGTGAACCACCTCGACGAATCGTACGATGGGCGCACGCCCGATATCATCGACAACAGCTATACCACGGTCGATTTCGCCAACGGCGTGCGCGCGATGCTGGACCTGTCGATGTTCGCCGACGGCGCGACCAACCAGGAGGAGATCACGGCGGTCGGTGACGAGGCGCGGCTAGACGTGCTGATCCCCGACGGCGAGATCGTCTACTCGCCGCGCGTCGGGTTCATGAACCCCAAGCAGGTCGAACGCACGACGGTGCACGTCGACGAGACCGCGCTGAACGCGGGCAGCCACCACGGCTCGACCTTCTACGAGCATCAGCGCTTCAACGCGGCGATGCGGGGCGAAGGCGCGGTCGAGGTCACCGCGCGCGACGGGTTGATGGCGGTCGCGATCGGCACCGCGGCCGAGATCAGCGCGCGCGAGCACCGCGTCGTCGCGATGAGCGAGCTCGGGTTCTGAACACGCAAAGCGATCTTCGATGACAACGACCTAATTCTCCAGCGAGAGAATGGGTGCAAAGGGAGGGACGAACATGAAGACGATGTTGACCGTGAGCACCGCCTGGCTCGCGCTGATGGCCGTGCCGGCCGCGGCGCAGACGACGCCGCCGGAGACGACGACCGGCACCGGCAGCGCCACCACCGCCGCCGATATCGGCAGCGACACCGCCGCGGGTACCGCCGCCACCGAGCCCGGCGACATCATCGTCACCGCGCAGAAGCGTTCGGAGCGGTTGCAGGACGTGCCGATCGCCGTCTCGGTGCTGTCGGGCGACGCGATCGCGGCGAAGGGCGCTGTCAACCTGGAAGGCGCGCAGTACCTCGTCCCCACACTCAACTTCCGCAAGTCGGGCACCGCGATCAACCAGTCGCTGTTCCTGCGCGGCGTCGGCACCTCGACCTTCTCGATCGCGGGCGAGCCGTCGATCTCCACGGTCGTCGACGGCGTCGTCTACAGCCGCGCGGGCGAGGCGTTCAGCGACCTGATCGACATCGACCGGCTGGAGGTGCTGCGCGGGCCGCAGGGGACGCTGTTCGGCAAGAACACCTCGGCGGGCGTCATCAACATCGTCACCAAGCGCCCGGGCAAGGACTTCGGCGGCTTCATCGACGGCGGCTATTATTTCGGCAACGGCAACGAGTACCGCGTGCGCGGCGCGCTCGACCTGCCGCTGAGCGACGGCATCGCCGCGCGCGTGACC
Organism: Sphingomonas sp.; assembly: GCF_042095875.1. Lineage (GTDB taxonomy): Bacteria > Pseudomonadota > Alphaproteobacteria > Sphingomonadales > Sphingomonadaceae > Sphingomonas. Next base: position 47,240 of record NZ_JBELMJ010000017.1, on the reverse strand, counting down.
GGCTTCTACGGCAATTACGACGGCAACATCCGCAACGACGCGTACAATGGCAAGCGGGTGAACGGCTACGATCACTGGGGCGTGCGCGGCATGATCGTCGCCGACCCGACGCCGAACCTGACGATCACGATCATCGGCGATTACCGCGAGTCGGACGACGATTGCTGCGCAGAGGTGATCGGCACCGGTCCGACCTCGACCAACGCGACCACCGTCGCGCAGGTCAACGGCTTCATCAACGCGGGCGTGCTGCCGACGCCGCGCGGCGACAAGACTCGCCGGGCGAACCAGGACCTGATCACGCACACCGACGAGAAGAGCTGGGGCGTGTCGGGCCAGGCCGACTGGACGCTGGGCAACCAGACGATCACGTACATCGGTTCGTACCGCGAGTACGACAACACCGAGATCCGCGACGGCGACTGGTTGCCGCGCGCCTATACGACGTTCAACCAGTTGCACGATTTCGGCCCGCAGACGTCGAACACGATCACGCAGGAGTTGCGGCTGACGAGCCCGTCGGACCAGTTCTTCTCCTACGTGCTGGGCGCGTTCTACTCGCGCGCGGAGACGACGCGGACGTTCACGCGCAACGACGTGGTCTGCACCCCTGCCCCGGCCGTGCCGGTGCCGTGCTCGACCCCTGGCCTGACCGTCACCCGCCCGACCGGCACCGCGGTGTTCGGATCGGTGTTCAAGAACCTAGCCTTCTTCGGGCAGAGCACGCTCAACTTCACCGATCGGCTCCGCGGCATCGCGGGCCTGCGCTACACCACCGACCAGCTCGACGTGTTCCACAGCCGCGTCACCACGCTCGCCGGACCCGGCATCAACGGCAGCTTCGGTCCGTTCAACGGCAAGACCACCAACGACAATTGGTCGGGCAAGGCCGGGCTGCAGTTCGACATCGTGCGGCAGTCGACCGCCTACGCGACCTACTCGCGCGGGTACAAGGGACCGGCGTTCAACGTCTTCTTCAACCTGACCGGCACCGGCACCAACGCGATCGAGCCCGAGACGGCCGACAGCTACGAAGTAGGGCTGAAGAACACGCTGTTCGGCGGCAAGCTGGTCGTCAACCTCGCGGCCTATTACGCCAAGTACGACAATTTTCAGGCGAACAACCCCGACGTCGTCGCGGGCGTGCTGGTCACGCGCTTCACCAACGCCGGCACGATCTCGACGCGCGGCGGCGAGCTCGACCTGTTGTTTCAGCCGGTGCGCGACCTGTCGTTCTCGGGCGGCCTCGCCTACACCGACGCGCATATCGACCAGTTCCGCGTGCCCCCGGCCCCGCCCGGAGTCATTCCGGCGGTCATCCCCAATGGCACGACGCTCGGCTACGCGCCCAAGTGGAAGGGTTCGCTCGGCGCCGACTATCGCCTGCGCACCGGCGGCGCGGTCGATTTCGCGCTCGGGGCGCAGGGGTCGTATCAGTCGAAGCAGCTCTCGCAGCTCGACGCTAGTGAAACCGTGCGCGATCGGACCACGATCAAGGGTTACGGGCTGGTCGACGTGCAGGCAGGGATCGTCGAGGCGAACGACCGCTTCCGCGTGAACTTCCAGGTCAAGAACCTGTTCGACCAGAGCTTCGCCGCGGCGATCACCTCGGGCGGGCCGGGCGGCAGCTACCGCTACATCATTCCGCGCGAGGCGGATCGCTACTACGGCGTCAATGCCCGTGTGAACTTCTAAGCGTCGCGCCCAAGGAGAAGCCGGCGAGGTCATCCCCTCGCCGGCTTTTTCGTGTCCCCGTAACTTTGTCGGACCTTCAGTGCGCGACGATCGCGGGCGCGTCGCCGTCCTGCTCTACCGCCTCGATGCGCGGGATCAGCAGCTGGACGAAGCCGAGCGCCAGCAGGTACGAGGTCGCGCAGATCACCAGCGCGGGCGTGTAGCCGAGCCCGTTCGCCAGCGCCCAGGCCTGGAACTGGATCATCCCGATCGAGCCGAGGTTGCCGCAGAACGCCGCGATGCCGATCGTCGAGCCGACCGCGCGCGCGGGCGTCACGTCGGTCGCGAGGCCGAAGATGTTGGTCGAAAACCCCTGGTGCGCGAACAAGCCGAGCCCGAGCAGCAGCGCCGCCGACCACGGGCTGTCGACCGACATGACGAGCGGCACCGGCGTGACTAGCAGCGCGTAGAGCAGCAGCGCCGACTTGCGCGCGGCATTCACGCTCCACCCGCGCGCCATCAACCGCGCGGGCAGCACGCCGCCGCTGATCGCGCCCATCGCGGCGAGGCCGTAGGTGAGCGCGATCGGCCATCCGAGCGTACCCTGCTGCAACCCGAACAGCCGGTGGAACAGGTCGGGCAGCCACAGCAGCATGAAGAACCACACCTGATCCGACAGCACCTTGGCGATCGCGATCGCGAGCGTGCGGCGGCTGCGCAATATGTCGCCCCAGCGGATCGGCGCCGCCGCCACCGCGTCGAGCGCGACCGGCTTGACGCGCAGCGCGAACCAGACCGCGACCCAGACGAGCCCCAGCCCGCCCGCGAGCAGGAAGGCCGCCTGCCAGCCGTAGGCGACCGCGAGTGGGGGGATCAGCGCTGGGGTCAGCACCGCGCCGACGTTGGGGGCGGTGTTGCCGATGCCGAGCGCGATCTGCCGGTCGCGGTGGTTGAAATAGGTCGCGGCCGACTTGACCGCGGCGGGCGTGCCGATCGATTCGGCAACGCCCAGCACGACGCGCGCGCCGAGAAAGCCCGTCACCGTGGTCGCGACGGCGTGCGCCATACCAGCGAGGCTCCACACGCCGACGCCGATCCCGAACCCGCGCCTCAACCCCACGCGGTCGATGAACCAACCGGTGCCGAGGAATGCGAACGCGGTCGCGACCTGGAACGCGGTGCCCATGTTGGCGTAATCCTGATCCGACCAGCGGAACTCCGCCTCCAGCGTCGGCTTGAGCAATGCCAGGATCTGCCGGTCGACGTAGTTGAGCATGATGGCGACGAACACCATCGCCACGATGATCCACCGCGCGCGATTGCCCTCCCCACCTGCCGTTCCGCCGGCACCGCCGTCCACCGCCATGTCCCTCTCCCGATTTGCTTGACGACAACGTTGTCAGAGTGCGCCCGCTTAGGCTAGTCCCGTGTGCATTCTAACACTGGGATCGACGATGGCCGCTGCACGTTCTGCTACCCTGCCGATGGCGGCAGACCTGTACGGCGATCTCGAACCCAGTCCCAAGGCGACGTGGCGCGATCACGTGCCCGGCCTCGTCATCGTCGCGGCGGGAACGCTGGCGGCGGGGTTCATTTCCGACCATTACGGCGCACCGCTGACGCTGATGTCGCTGCTGATCGGGCTGGCGCTCAACTTCCTGTCCGCCGACGGGCGGTTGACCCCGGGCCTGGGGTTCGCGTCGCGCTCGCTGCTGCGCTGGGGCATCGTGCTGGTCGGGCTTCGCGTCACCTTCGGGCAGATCGTGGCGCTGGGTCCGGTCGCGCTGCTCGCCGTATTGGCGATCGTCGCGCTGACGATCGGTTGCGGCGTGCTGGTCGGGCGGCGGCTCGGCTTCGACGCAGCGTTCGGGACGCTGGCGGGCGGCGCGGTGGCGATCTGCGGCGCGAGCGCGGCGATGGCGCTGGCGACGACATTGGGCGAGCGGCGCGCGAGCCAGGCGCAGCTGACATTGGTGCTGGTCGGCATCTCGGCGCTCAGCGCGCTGGCGATGGTCACCTACCCGTTCGTCGCGCACTGGCTGCACATGAGCGACCTGAAGGCCGGCTTCCTGCTCGGCGCGTCGATCCACGACGTCGCGCAGGCGCTGGGCGCGGGCTATTCCTACTCGGATGCCGCCGGGCAGATCGCCGCGATCGTGAAGCTGACGCGCGTCGCGCTGCTAGCCCCCGTGCTCGCGATCGTCGCGATGTTCCTGCCGCGCGGTGAAACATCGGGCAAGCGGCAGGGTCTGCCGTGGTTCGTCGTCGGCTTCTTCGTGCTCGCCGGCGTCAATTCGACCGGGTTCATCCCCGCGATCGTCACCGGCACCGCCGAGCGCGTCGCCGCCGCACTGCTCGCCGCCGCGGTGACCGCAACCGCGATCCGCTCGCCCTTGTCGCAATTGCTGGAGGCAGGCCCGCGGCCGATGCTGGTGATCGCCGCCTCGACCCTGTGCGCGTTCCTGCTCGCACTCGCCGCAGCGGTGTTCCTGATCGGCTAACCGGTAGAATCGCGCACCATCAGCGCGTGCGGCAGTTCACGCTGCTCGAACGTCTCCTCGGGTGCGAGCAGCAGGTCGGCGGCGTTCCAGGCGAGGTCGCGCACCGGCTGGCGCATAGTGGTGAGCGGCGGCCAGACGTAGCTCGCCAGCGGATCGTCGCCGAATCCCGCGATCGCGACCTCAGCCGGCACCCTGACCCCGCGCCGATGCGCCGCCGCGAGCGCCCCCGCGGCCATGTCGTCCGACGCCGCGAAGATCGCGCTCGGTGGATGGGCAAGCGACAGCATCGCCTCCGCCGCGTGCGCGCCGCTGGCGAAGTCGTAGTCGCCCTGCTCGATCAGTTCGGGCTCTGGCGCGATCCCGGCTTCCGCCAGCGCACTCAGATAGCCCTCGCGCCGGTGCGCGCTGGTCGCGAAGTCGCGCTGACCGACGATGTGGCCAATACGGCGGTGCCCGCGTGCGAGCAGGTGGCGCGTCACCTCGGCCGCGGCGGCGCGGTTGTCGATGAACACCGCCGCGCTCGCCTCCGGCCGGCGTCCGGGCGAGACGCGGACGACGCGCACGCCGCGCTGTTTCAGATAATCGAGCACGTCGTCGTGGTCGCTGACCGGCGGGGTCAGGATCAGGCCGTCGAGGTGGCTGGTCGCGACGAGCGCCTCGACCTCCTCGAGCAGCCTACCCGAGTTGCGGTCGTAGGGTTGCGCGATCATGCGCACGCCATCGGCCTCGCAGCGGTCGCGGATACCGGTCTGCATCGCGTAGACGTAGGCGGGACTGGGATTGTCGCAGATCAGCCCGATCTGGAAACTGCGCCGCCCCGCGAGCGAGCGCGCGGCGAGGCTGGGCCGAAAGTTGAGCGCGCGTACCGCCTCCTCGACCTTCTCGCGCGTGGCGGCCCCGACGTAGCGTTCGTTGTTGAGCACGCGGCTGACCGTCTTGATCGACACGCCCGCGCGTTCCGACACATCCTTGATCGTCGAGCGCAACTGTGTCCCTCCCCGCACTTGCCCTAGTGCACAAGTGGCGGCGGCGCGACAACCGCCGCGTTACTCCGTGGGCGGCAGCGCCTGCTCGACCTGCGGCGCGAGGCAATCGGCGATCCGATCCACCCCGCGCGCGTTGGGGTGGACGCGGTCCCCTTGCATCAGCGCGGGATTGCCGATCACGCCGTCGAGGATGAAGGGGTAGAGCGTCTCGTCGTAGCGCTTCGCCAGGTCGGGCCAGATCGCGTCGAAGGCGTTCACGTAGTCGCGCCCGAGATTGGCCGGCGCGCGCATGCCGGTCAGCAGCACGGGCAGATCGCGGCTGCGCAGCTCCTCCACCATCGCGGTCAGGTTGGCGCGCGTCTCCGCGGGGGAAATCTGCCGCAGCACGTCGTTGCCGCCGAGCCCCAGCATCACGAGGTCGGGCTGGCGCTTCATCTGGTCGAGCACGAAGGCGAGCCGCTGCCGCCCCGCCGCGGTGGTGTCGCCCGATACGCCCGCGTTGACGAGCGTCGCGTTGACGCCCGCCCGGCGCAGCCGCGCCTGGACCGCGTCGGGCAGGCTCTGCCCGCGGTCGAGCCCGTAGCCCGCGTACAGGCTGTCGCCGAACGCGAGCACCACGCGCTCGGGTCCGCGCGGACGCGCGACCTCGGCAATCGGCGCGGGCGTCGCCATATTGTCGGTCGCGGGCACCGGCGCGGCGTCTTGACGGCTGCAGCCGACGACCAGCATGGCGGGCAGCAGCACGCCCGCGATGCTGCGCGTCAGTCCTATTCGGGTAAGCAAAGGCGTTTCCTCATCATGACCGACACTGGCCTGCCCCAAATGGTGATCGACGCGCGCGATGTCACCTTGACGCTGGGCGACACGCCCGTGCTGCGCGGCATCTCCTTGAGCGTCGCGCGCGGCGAGAGCGTCGCGCTGCTGGGCAGTTCGGGATCGGGCAAGTCGTCGCTGATGGCGGTGCTGACCGGGCTGGAGCGCGCGAGCGGCGGGCGCGTGATCGTCGACGGACTCGATTTCACGACGTTGGGCGAGGACGCGCTGGCGCGGGCGCGGCGCGGGCGGATCGGCATCGTGCTGCAGGCGTTCCACCTGCTGCCAACGATGACCGCGCGCGAGAATGTCGCGGTGCCGCTCGAACTCGCCGGCGTGACGGACGCCTGGTCGCGCGCGGGCGAGGAACTCGCCGCGGTCGGCCTCGCGCACCGGATGGATCATTATCCGTCGCAGATGTCGGGCGGCGAGCAGCAGCGCGTGGCGATCGCGCGCGCGCTGGCCTCGCGTCCTCCGATCGTCTTCGCCGACGAGCCGACCGGCAATCTCGACACCGCGACCGGCGAGCGCGTGATGGACCTGTTGTTCGCGCGGCAAGGGGCGCTGGGCACCACCCTGATCGTCATCACGCACGACCACGCGCTCGCCGCGCGCTGCGACCGGACGGTGACGCTCGCCGACGGGCAGGTGCGATGACCGGCTCGCGCTTCGCCTGGGCGGTCGCGCTGCGCGAGCTCGACTGGCGATTCCGTGGGCTGCGCATCCTGGTCGCCTGCCTGTTCCTGGGCGTCGCGGCGCTGGCCGCGATCGGTGGGCTGGCGAGCGCGGTCGGCGACGAGCTGGCGGCGCGCGGGGCGACGATCCTGGGCGGGGACGTCGAGCTGTCGGTGTCGCAGCGCCGCGCGACCGCGGCCGAGCGCGCGATGTTGGACGCCGCGGGCCGCGTGTCGGAGACGATCCGGATGCAGGCAAATGCGGTGACCGCGCGCCGCGGCGCGCCGATCCAGTTGAAGGCGGTGGACGACGCCTACCCGCTGTACGGTGTCGTGCGCCTGTCCAATGGCCGCCGCGCGACGCACCCGCCCGCGGGCGCGGCGTGGATCGCGCCGGCGCTCGCCGCGCGGCTCGGCCTCGCGCGCGGGGCGGCGCTGCGGCTGGGCGACGCCCGCGTGCGCGTCGACGGCATCATCGCCGACGAGCCCGACCGGCTGGGCGAAGGCTTCACGCTCGGCCCCGTCGTGCTCGTGTCGGGCGACACGCTGGCGCGGACGGGGCTGGTCCAGCCCGGCAGCCTGTACGACACGCGCTACCGCGTGCGCCTGCCCGCCGGTACGAGCCCGGCGCGCGTGACCGAGCGGTTCCAGCGCGCCTTTCCCGCCGGCGGGTGGGAGGCGAAGACGCGCGACCGTGCCTCGCCCGGCGCGTCGCGCTTCGTCGATCGCATGGGCGAGTTCCTGACGCTGGTGGGGCTCGCGGCGCTGGCGATCGCGGGCATCGGCGTCGGCAACGGCGTGTCGTCGTTCCTGGCCGCGCGGCGCGGCAGCATCGCGACGCTGAAGGCGCTGGGCGCGACCGGCGGCGATATCGCGCGGATCTACGCGGTCGAGATCGGCGTCGCCACCGCGATCGGCATCGGCGCGGGGTTGGCGGTGGGCGCGGTCGCGATCCCGCTGCTCGCGGAACTGCTCGGGCGCGTGCTGCCGATCGCGGTCGGGCTGGCGGTGTCGCCGTGGCCGTTCGGGCGCGCCGCGGCGTACGGCGCGCTCATTGCGGTCGCCTTCGCCGCGCCACCGATCGCGGCGGCCAGCGCGACGCCCGCGGCGGGGCTACTGCGCGGCGCGCTGGCCCCGCTGCGCGCGGCATCGTGGCGCGCGCGCGCCATTGCGTTGGCGGCGGGTGGCGCGGCGGTGGCGCTCGCGATCCTGAGTTCGGCGCAGCCGGGGCTGGCGGCGGCGTTCCTGGGTTCGCTCGCGGCCGCGCTGCTGCTGCTCGCAGGTCTCGGGCGGCTGGTGCGCGTCGCCGCGCGCCGCCTGCCCGCGCCGCGCCGTCCCCTGCCGCGCCTGGCGCTCACCGCGCTGCACCGGCCGGGTGCGCGGACCGAGGCGCTGGTGGTGGCGCTCGGGCTCGGGCTCACCTTGTTCGTGCTGCTGACCGCGATCCGCACCAGCATCGACGCCGCGATCACGACGACGATCCCCGCGCGCGCGCCGGCCCTGTTCGTGCTCGACGTGCCGCGCGACCGCGCGGCCGAGTTCCGCCGCGTCGTCGCATCGGTCGCGCCCACCGCGCAGGTCCGCACCGTGCCGCTGCTGCGCGGCACGATCACCGCCTACGGCAGCACCCGCGTCGCCGACCTGAAGCAGTTGCCCGAAGGCGCCTGGGCGCTGCGCGGCGAGCGCGGGCTGACCTACGCCGACACGCTGCCGGAGGGGAGCACGCTGGTCGCGGGGCGGTGGTGGCCGCGCGATTATGCCGGACCGCCGCTGGTGTCGGTCGACGAGCGGCTGGCGAAGGCGCTCGACCTCAAGATCGGCGATCCGCTGACGGTCAGCCTGCTGGGGGTCGAGCGCACCGCACGCGTTGCCTCGTTCCGGCGCATTCAGTGGGACACGCTGGGGTTCAATTTCGTGCTGGTGTTCTCACCCGGCACGCTGAGCGACGCGCCGCACAATCTCGCGGCGACGATCGAGGCACCGGCAGGGCGCGAGGGCGCGATCACCGCGGCGTTGCTCGCGCCCTTCCCGTCCGCCTCGGCGGTCGAAGTGCGCGGCGTCCTGTCGCAGGTGCGCGACCTGGTCGGTCAGGTCGCGCTCGCGATCGCGGCGGCGGCAGGCGTCGCGGTGGCGGCGGGCATAGCGGTTCTGGTCGGCGCGATCGCCGCCGCGCGCGAGGCGCGCACCTACGACGCGGTGATCCTGCGGACGCTGGGCGCGACGCGGGCGCAGTTGATCGCGGCGCAGTTGATCGAATACACGCTGCTGGGCGTGGTGGTCGCGGGACTGGCGCTGCTGCTGGGACTGTCAGGCGCGTGGTACGTGGTGACGCAGATGTTCGACTTCCCCTGGGCACCCGACCCGCTCGCGGTCGCGCTGACGCTGGTCGCGGGGCTCGGCAGCACGATCGTGATCGGCATCGCGGGGGCGTGGCCGATCATGCACGTGCGGCCGGCGCAGGCACTGCGCGCGATCTGATTGGGCGAGTGGTGAGCGATGGATAGTTCCTGGGGTGCCGGCGCGCGCGCGACGCCGAGCGGCACGCGCGACGAGCGCGAGCAGCAGCGCACCGAGGCGCGCGAGCGCCGCGCCGCCGAGCGGATCGCCGCCGCGGAGGCGCGGACCGAGGCGCGCGCCGCCGCGCGCGACGCGCAGTCGCACGAGCGCGAGCGAATGCGTGCTTCCAGGCGCGCTGAGGAGGAACAGCGCCGCGCTGCCGCCGCCGACGCGCGCGACGCCCGGCCCAAGCGGCGGAGCAGCACCGGCTCGCTCGCGCGCACCGGCCACGCGACCGAGGAGCGCGACACGCGCCATTACGCGACCGAGCTCGACCTCGATCGCCTGCGCCTGCTCCATCGCCGCGGCGCGTCGCCGGCCGCGCTCGCGCACGCGTTCAAGATCAGCGAGGACGAGGTCGCCGCCGCGCTGGCGGATTGAGCCGCGTCAGCTCGTACCGGCGAGCGAATCGAGCGCAGCGGCGATCCGCACGCGCGTCGCGGTGTCGCGCGTCGTCTCCAGCATCGCGCCCAGGCTGGCGCGCGCGGCGGCCACGTCGCCGTTCATCAGCGACAGCCGCGCGTGTTCCCACCAGACGTGCGGGTTGGACGGCGCGATCGTGGTCATGCGCGCGAACAGCACCAGCGCGCGGGCGGCATTTCCGGCGCGCTCGGCGCGGGTCGCCTGGTTGATCAGCAGGCGGACCAGCACGTCGCGGTTCGCCATCGCGGCGACGTGATCGGCGCGCGGCACCGTGCCCGCGCCCAGCATGCCCGCGAGCAGCGCCGACAGCCCCGCCTGGCTCATCTCCTGCCCGTCGTTGAACGGATCGATCAGCACCGGGCTGGTCGGCGCCCCGATCTGCGCCAGCACGTGGCCAGGCGTGTTGAGCACCTCCGCGCTCCACCCGACGCGCCGCGCGGCCGCGACGTAGAGGATCGCCAGGCTGATCGGCATCCCACGCCGTCGGTCGATGACGCGGATCAGGTCGGCGTTGTCGGGATCGTCGTAATGGTCGCGGTCGCCGGAGAAGCCGAACTCCCGCGTGAGCACGGCCGAGAGCACCGCCGCCTGCGCGCTCGCGGTCGGGGCCTCGTCGGCGAGCGCGGCGACGTGCTCGGTGATCGTGGTCAACAGCGCGACGTAAGGCTCGAGATCAACCGCCGGATGGTCGAGCGCGGCGAGCTCCAGCGCGGCAGCGTCGAGCTGGATCGTATCGTCCTCGACCAATCCCATTTGTACGATGGCAGCGTCCATCCGCGAACGACGGCCACGGCGCGCGATGGTTCCCGCCCGTGGTCCTCGCCGGAACAGAATGGCAACTCCGCGCGTCTGAGGCGGCGGGCAAGCTGCAAGCGTGCGTGTCCCATGGAAGCACCAGCGTGAAGATCACCACCTTCAACGTCAACGGCGTCAACGGCCGATTACCGGTGCTGCTGCGCTGGCTGGCTGAGGCCGCGCCCGACGTGGTGTGCCTGCAGGAGTTGAAGGCGCCGCCCGGCAAGTTCCCGGCGACAGCGCTGCGCGAGGCCGGGTACCAGGCGGCGTGGCTCGGCCAGCCGCGCTGGAACGGCGTCGCCATCCTCAGCCGGGTCGGCGAGATCCACGAGACGCAGCGGGGGCTACCCGACGATCCCGACCCGACGCAGAGCCGCTACATCGAGGCGGCGGTCGGCGGCGTGATCGTCGCGGGCCTGTACCTGCCGAACGGCAATCCGCGCCCCGGCGCCAGGTTCGACTACAAGCTCGCGTGGTTCGAGGCGTTGATCGCGCGCGCGGCGATGCTGATGGAGAGTGGCGCACCTGTCGTGCTCGCGGGTGACTTCAACGTGATCCCGACCGAGCACGACGTGTACGACGCGCGGCGATGGACGAATGACGCGCTGTTCGCGCCCGAGGTCCGCGCCGCCTTCGCGCGGCTGTTGGCGCAGGGGTGGACCGACGCGCTCCGGCACCTGTACCCGGAGAATGCGCCGTACACCTTCTGGGACTACCTGCGCCACGCCTGGACGCGCGATGCCGGGTTGCGGATCGACCACCTGCTGCTCAGCCCTGCCTTGGCGGCGCGGCTGAGCGACACGGGCGTCGACCGCGAGGTGCGCGGGTGGGACAGAGCGAGCGACCACGCGCCGGTGTGGATCGACCTGGCGGACGCCTGATTTCTGATGCCCGTGCCGATGTCCGACCGCGAAGTCGTCGCCCTCGCCACCCGCACCGCCGCCGCGTTCCGCGCGGGGTCGCGGGGCAGCGCGCGCGCGGGCTACTCGGTGTACGTCATCCTGCTGCACAATCCGGCGCGGCGCCTGCAGTGGGGCCTCTACGTCGGACAGACCGCGCGCGATCCCGACTGGCGCTTCGACCAGCACAAGGCGGGGTACAAGGCGAGCGGCGCGGTGAAGCGTTTCGGCGTGCAGCTGTTGCCCGACGTGACGGCGCACCTGAACCCGATGGAGCGATGGGAGTCGATCGAGCTGGAGGAAGCGCTCGCCGCGGCGTTCCGCGCCGCCGGGATCGGCTGGGTCGAGGGCGGGCATTAGCCGCGCATCACGCCGCAACATTGCGATTGATTTGCAATAGCGCGCCCGCTATGGCGGCCGGGAACGGTGCGCCGAGGGCGCGTGACGGAGCGAACAGATGACGCGGACACCCATGCCGATCGCCGGAACAGCGCGGTGACCGCCCTCGCGCTCCTCGCCGTCGCCGCGGCGATGCTGCTGGTCCGGATCGGCTGGCAGGGACCGCGCGGCGTCGCCCCGCTCGGCTGGGCGCTGGGCACGGCTGCGCTGATCGCGCTCGTCGTTCGGGACGGCGCCTGGGGATTGTCGGTCGGGATCGTGGCCGGGATGGCGGTGGCGCTCGGCTTCGTGCTGCACGCCGGCTGGACCTCGCCGGTCCGCCGCGCACGCGCGCCGCGCGAGGCGCCCGCGATCTCGATCCCGCATCACCGCCGCGACCTGATGCGCCGCCTCGCGGTGTTCGCGCTGTCGGTGCCGGTCGCCTTCGCCGCCGCGCAGTGGCTCGCCTTCGGCGTGCAGGCGGCGGTGCGCGGCGGCGCAGCGCTCGACGGAGACGCGGTGGTACTGACCTTGTTCCTGCAACCGGTGATCTGGACCGCGCTGCTGACGGTGCAGCTCACCCGCGCGCAGCCGTCGCAGATGATGGCGGCGCCGCTGATCGCCGCGGTCGCGGGCACGATGCTGTGGGGCGCGGCGTGAGCGCACCGCCCGTCTCGGCGCGCGATACATTGGTCAAGCGCGCGCTGGGCGGCCACGCCGCGATCGGGCTGCTCGCCAGCGCGCTGATCTACATCATCTGCCTGAGCGGCACGCTGATCGTGATCCACGACCGCTGGCAGCGCTGGGAACAGCCCGACGTGCCGGAAATGACCGCGCTGTCGCCCGCCGCGGTGCAGACCGCGATCTCCGCGGCGCTGGCGCGCGAGGCGGGGAAGCCTGCAACCACGCACCTCTACGTCCGGTTGCCGAGCGCCGAGATGCCGCGCGCCACCGTCACCACCGACTCGGGCGGCTGGTACGTCGACGCGAGCGGGCGGATCGCGGCGCGCGAGGCGCATGGCTGGACCGACTTCATGGTGGCGATGCACGAGTATCTGCACCTGCCGATGACCTGGGGCATGATCCTGGTCGGCGCGCTCGGCGTGATGCTGTGCGCACTGGTGACAACGGGCGTGCTGGCGCACCCGCGCATCGTGCGCGACGCCTTCTCGCTGCGCACCCGCCACGACCCGCAGCTCGCGCGCGCCGACTGGCACAACCGGCTGGGCGTGTGGACGCTGCCGTTCGTGCTCGCGGTCGCGCTGACCGGCGCGTTCATCGGGCTGGGCAGCGTCGGCACGACGATGCTCGCAAAGGCGTACACCGGCGGCGACCTGCTCAAGGTATACGCCAACATCTTCGGCCACGAGCCGCCGTCCAACCCCGCCCGCGCGCCAATCGCCGACGCGGCCGCAGCGATGCGAACGCTTGAGGCGCGCGTGCCGGGTGCCGCGCCCACCTACGTCATCGTCCACGAGCCGCTGACTGCGGGGCAGCACGTCCAGATCCTGGTCGCGCATCCGCGCCGGCTGATCTACGGCGAGAGCTACTTCTTCGACCGTACTGGAGCGTTCCATTCCAAGGCCGGTCTATCGGACGGCGCGATCGGCCAGCAGGTCGCGGCCTCGTCGTACAATCTGCACTTCGGCAATTTCGCCGGCCTGCCGGTCGAGATCGCCTACATGCTGATGGGGCTGGCGCTCTGCGCGATCACCGCCACCGGCAACAGCCTGTGGCTCGAAAAGCGTCGTCGACGCGGCTTGGGTGGCGAGCGGCTGCGCGCAGGCTGGAACATGACGGTTTGGGGAACGGCGACGCTGATGGTCTGGGCGATCTGGGCGCGCGCGCTGCTGGGCACGGAGGCGCCGCTCGCGCTCGGTTTCTTGAGTGCCTTCGCCGCCGCGGTTCTGGTTGCCGTCCTCTACCCGCGCGTGGCGGATGCGACGGCGCTGCGGCGGGTCTGCGCGGGCTCGATCCTGTTGACCGCGATCGGACACCTCGCGCTCGTGCGGCCGGCGATCGCCGAGCCAGTCGTGATCGACCTGATCGCGATCGGGCTGTCGGTGCCGCTGCTGCTGTGGAGCGTGCGCGCGCGTGGCGGTCGGGAACGCGCCGGCCTCAACGCCGACCCGACGCCCGCCTGATCCTTACGCCTCGGCCGCGTTCTCGCGCTGATCCTGGGGATGGTGCGGCGTCAGGATCAGCGTGCGGCCCTCGACCCGCCAGCTTTTCAGCCGCGACAGGAAGTTCATGCCGAGCACGTCGATGTTGCCGAACGCGGGCGACACGACCACGGCGAGGTCACGGGCGACGACGTTGCCGAAGCGCAGTTCCTTCACTTCCCCCGTGTCGGCGCGGATCGCGCCGTTGGCGGTCTGCAGTACGACCGGGAACAGCGCGGGCTTCACCTCGACCCCGGCGGCGGCGGCCGTATTTGGGGAGAGCGCGGTGATCGTCGCGCCGCTGTCGACGAGCAGCCTTTTCTCCACGCCGCCGATCCGCGCCCGCACGTAGAAGTGACCGTCGGGCGACATGCGGATGCGCGTTTCCTCGCCCGCGACCTGCTGGCTCTCGATGTTGAGCGCCGCCGCGACGCGCCCCATCCACGGATCGAACCGCTCGCGCTGCGCGACCACCATGTAGAGCAGCGTCGCCAGCCCCGCCCAGACCGCGAGGGACACCAATGTGCGCAGCACTGGCACACGCCGCGCGATCACCGAGGCGACCAGCAGTACGCCGATCAGAATGTAGAAGTGGGTGTTGCCCGCGAAGTCGGTCGTCATCGTGACCGGGATATAGGAAGCCGCACCACCTCACCCAATGGTCCGGCAGGCTGGCGGAGTGCGGTTGCCCACGCTATGTCGGCACGCGATGACGCCGCATCCTATCATGCGAACTAGCACCGCCCCGGCGAACCCGGGGTCCGGCGACGCGCGCGCCTGACCGGCGCCGGGTCGCTCCACGACGCGCCGCCCCTTCCCGCCGGCGCGCCGTCGCCATAAGCGGTAAACGACCAATCCTCAGGACTGCCCCATGAACATGCTCTCGATCACGCTGCCCGACGGTTCGGTTCGCGAGGTCGCACCCGGCACCACGCCCGCCGACATCGCCGCGGCGATCGGCCCCGGCCTCGCCAAGGCGGCGATCGCCGCGCGCGTCGACGGCGAGTTGCGCGATATCACCCGCCCGCTGACGCAGGACGCGCAACTCGCGCTCGTCACGCAGAAGGACGAGGCCGACGCGCTGGAACTCGCGCGCCACGACCTCGCGCACGTGATGGCGGAGGCGGTGCAGCATCTGTTTCCGGCCACGCAGATCACCTTCGGCCCGGCAACCGACGACGGCTTCTACTACGATTTCGCGCCGAAGGACCGGCCCTTCACCGACGACGACCTGCCCGCGATCGAGGCCGAAATGCGCCGCATCATCGCGAAGAACGAGGCGTTCACGCGCGAAGTCTGGACGCGCGAGCAGTTGATCGAGACCTGGAACCGTCAAGGCGAGACGTTCAAGGCCGAGTGGGCGGCCGAGCTGCCCGACAACGAGGAACTGACGATCTACCGTCAGGGCGCGTGGCTCGACATGTGCCGCGGGCCGCATATGGCCTCGACCGGCAAGCTCGACCCGCAAGCGTTCAAGCTGACGCGCGTGTCGGGCGCGTACTGGCGCGGCGACCAGAAGAACGCGATGCTGAGCCGCATCTACGGCACCGGGTGGCTCAACAAGAAGCAGCTCGACCAGCACCTGTTCATGCTGGAGGAGGCCGCCAAGCGCGATCATCGCAAGATCGGGCAGGAGATGGACCTGTTCCACCTCCAGTCGGAGGCGCAGGGCTCGGTGTTCTGGCACCCTAAGGGTTTCGTGCTGTGGCGGCAGATGGAGGCGTACATGCGCCGCCGCCTGGACGCGGCCGACTATGCCGAGGTGAAGACGCCGCAGCTGATGGACGCGCGGCAGTGGGAGCAGTCGGGCCACTGGGGCAAGTACCGCGAGAACATGTTCGTGGTGCCCGATGAGATCCCCAACACCGAGGACGAGGGTGCGGTGCTGTCGGGCGATGCCGATTTAATGGCGTTGAAGCCGATGAACTGCCCGGCGCACGTGCTGATCTTCAAGCAGGGGATCAAAAGCTACCGCGACCTGCCGATCCGCATGGCCGAGTTCGGCTGCTGCCACCGCAACGAGCCGCACGGCGCGCTGCACGGCATCATGCGCGTGCGCCAGTTCACGCAGGACGACGCGCATATCTTCGTGCGCGAGGACCAGTTGGTCGAGGAGGTGCGCAAGTTCTGCGAGCTGCTCGACAGCGTCTACCGCGACCTGGGGTTCGAGGATTACGCGGTGAAGCTCGCGCTGCGCCCCGAGAAGCGCTTCGGCTCGGACGAGATGTGGGACAAGGCCGAGGCCGAGCTGCGCGAGGCGGTGCAGGCCTCCAGCCTGTCCGACGCGATCAAGGCGAAGTTCGAGGAGCTGCCGGGCGAAGGCGCCTTCTACGCGCCGAAGCTCGAATTCCACCTGACCGACGCGATCGGGCGGACGTGGCAGGTCGGCACGATCCAGTCCGACCGCGTGCTGCCCGAGCGGCTGGATGCGGCGTACATCGGCGAGGACGGCAACCGCCACCGCCCCGTCATGCTCCACCGCGCGATCCTCGGCACGTTCGAGCGCTTCATCGGCATCCTGATCGAGCATCACGCAGGGCGCTTCCCGCTGTGGCTCGCGCCGGTGCAGGTGGTGGTGGCGACGATCGTCAGCGACGCCGACGATTACGCGCACCGCGTCGCGGCCGAACTGCGCGCCGCCGGGCTGCGCGTCGAGACCGACCTGCGCAACGAGAAGATCAACTACAAGGTGCGCGAGCACTCGGTCGCGAAGGTGCCGGTGCTGCTGGTCGTCGGCAAGCGCGAGGCCGACGAAGGGACCGTCGCGGTACGTCGCCTCGGCAGCCAGGGGCAGGAGGTCGTCGCGCTTGGCGACATTACCCGGCACTTGACCGAGGAGGCGCGCGCGCCCGACCTGACGCGCTGATCGATCGAGCGGGACGGCGGCACCGCCGCCGATCCGCTCGTCGCGTTGAAGCAACAAAGCGCGTGACTTTCCCTGCGCGACCGCTAACCGCCGCGCCCTCCAGCGGCGCACAGATGCCGCGACCAGGGAACGCATCCATGTACCGACCCGCCTTCGCGGCCAGCCTGCTCTCCTCCGCGCTGCTGCTCGCCCTCCCCGCCACGGCGCAGCAATCGCCGGTCGGACAGAACGGCGATCAGCCCGCGGCGATCGAGCCGGGCGACGTCGTCGTCACCGCGACCCGGCGCACGGAGCGGTTGGCGGACGTGCCGATCGCGATCACCGCGATCTCGGGCGAGACGCTCGCGGCGACGGGCGCGGTCGACCTGCGCGGAATAGGCCAGGTCGCGCCCTCGCTGCTCGTCTCGGGCGCGACCAGCGAGGCGAACTTCACCGCGCGCATCCGCGGCATCGGCACGGTCGGCGAGAACCCGGGGCTGGAGAGCTCGGTCGGGCTGTTCGTCGACGGCGTCTACCGTGCGCGCAGCGGCGTCGGGCTGACCGAACTGGGCGAGGTCGACCGCGTCGAGGTGCTGCGCGGGCCGCAAGGGACATTGTTCGGGCGCAACTCGACCGCGGGCACGATCAGTATCGTCACGCGCGCGCCCGAGCTCGGCCGCGCAGACGCGCACGGCTCAGTCTCCTACGGCAATTACGATTACATGCGCGTTGACGGCGCGGTGAACCTGCCGGTCGGCCAGACCGCCGCGCTGCGCGTTGACGGCGTGTGGCAGCAGCGCGACGGCTTCATCCGCCAACTCACCCCCGGCGAGCCCGATATCCAGGACCGCGACCGCTGGCTGACGCGCTCACAGCTCGCCTGGGCGCCGAGCGACGCGCTGTCGCTGCGCATCATCGGCGACTATGCCGAGCGTCACGAGAATTGCTGCAACGGTACGTTGCTCGGCCCGGTGCGCAACCTGACGCGCACCGACCCGGCTGGCGGGTCGGTCGCGGTCGGCCCCAACACCTTGCTGCCGCTGCTCCAGGCGCTCGGCGCGAACTACCAGCTACCGCCCGAGGGCGAGCGCTTCGGGTTCACCACCTCGACCAGCGCGGGCGTGCCGTACCGGTCGGACGTGCGCGACTGGGGGGTGTCGGGCGAGGTGAACTGGCGGTTCCGCGCTGCGACGCTGACCTCGATCACCGCGTGGCGCGATTACAAGAACCGGATGGGGCAGGACAATGACTTCAACCGGCTCGACCTGCTCGACCGGCAGGACCTCGACCGGCGCTTCCGTAATTTCTCGCAGGAAGTGCGGCTTGCGGGGCGCGCGTTCGACGATCGGCTCGACTGGCTGGTCGGCGGCTATTACGGCAACGAGAAGCTGAGGGTCGACGACGACCAGCGCTACGGCCAGGACTACACCCGCTTAGCCAATTGCATCATCGCGACCTCGTTCGCCGCGTCAGGCGCGGGTCAGGTGAGCCTCGCCTCCCCGACCTGCTCGACCGCGCCGGCGAGCGTGTTCGCGGGCTACGACGCGGTCGCACGGCAGCTGGGCGCGGCGCCGCTGGTGGGTACCGGCGCGAACGACGGCAATTTCACGCAGGTGAGCCGCAACTGGGCGCTGTTCACGCACAACACGCTGGCGATCGTCCCCGACCGCGTCTTCGCGACGGTCGGCGTGCGCTACACCGACGAGCACAAGCGGGTGCGCGCCGATTACCGTGCCACCAACACGCTCTGCCCGGCGCTGCTCAACTCCTCGCTCCAGTCGCTCGCCGGACTCGCCTGCGTGGTCAACGGCGCGGGCATCGACATTCCGCAGGGCACGCCCGGCTCGACCTTCGACGACGGGCAGTGGACCGGCACCGCGGTGCTCGGGTTCAAGCCGGTCGAGCGCGTGCTCCTCTACGCCTCCGCGTCGCGCGGGTACAAGGCGGGCGGGTTCAACCTCGACTTCTCCGGGCTTGACCGGCCGTGCTTCGCGGGCGCGGGAACGCCGGCGCAAGCGGCGGCGTGCGCCACCTTGCTCGCACGGCCCGCGAACACGCCGGGCAACGGCCGCGCCGAGGTCGCCGATCTCGCTTACGCGAGCGAGAAGGTGACGGCGTACGAGCTGGGCGCGAAGTGGAACGGTCGCGGCATCGACGTCAACGTCGCCGCCTTCCACCAGGTGTTCAGCGGGTATCAGCTCAATACCTACAACGGCACCAGCTTCGAGGTCGCGAATATCCAGTCGTGCCGCGACTCGCTGAACCGCGCCGATACCGACGCGTCGGCGACGACGGGGGCGTGCGCGCCCGACCGCCTGCGCCCCGGCGTGCTGTCGACCGGCGTGGAGCTGGAGAGCATGATCCGCCCGGCGCGCGACGTCGCGGTCAATCTCGGGCTGACCTACGCGCACACGCGCTATCGCCGCGATCTGGTCGGCACCGGCGGGCGACCGCTGTCGCCGGTATTGTTCCAATTGCCCGACCAGAATTTGTCCAACGCGCCCGAGCTGGTCACCACCGCCGGGATCGGCTGGACGCCCGCGATCGGCACTCGGGGCTTGAGCGGGCTCGTCTACTTCGACGTCAGGGCGCAGAGCGACACCAACACGGGCTCCGACCTCGACCTGGAAAAGGTGCAGGACGCGTTCGCGGTGGTGAACGGGCGGCTGGGCCTCTACGGCGCGGACAAGAGCTGGGGCGTCGAGCTGTGGGCGCAGAACCTGCTCGATCAGCGTTATTTCCAGCTCGCCTCCGACATACCGGCTCAAGGATCGGGCACGTTCCGCGCCGTGCAGGCAGCGGCGTCGAGCGGCTTCTCCGGTACCGCCAACCAGCTGTTCATCGCCTTTCCGGGCGAGCCGCGCACCTACGGCGTGACGCTGCGCGGTCGGTTTTGAGACACAGTTCGCGAACAAAGCACCGGCGCACCCGTTCTTCGTGAAGCGCGATGCGTCGGGCGTCTTCCGATTCGTCAACCGAAAGCTTATATCGGGCCTAGTGAATCAACAGGAGAAGTATCTATCCGTCCGCCCATGATGCGCCGCCCCATGCAGGCGCCGCCGATGAACGGCCCTCGCTTCAACGAGTGGATCCAGAGCCAGAAGGTCCGCGTGATCGATCACGAGGGCGAGAATCTCGGCGTGATGTACACGCGCGAAGCGATGGCGCAGGCCAAGGAAGTCGGGCTCGACCTAGTCGAGGTGTCGCCCAACGCGGACCCGCCCGTGGCCAAGTTCCTCGACGTCGGCAAGTTCAAGTACGAGGCGCAGAAGAAGGCCAACGCCGCGCGCAAGAGCCAGAAGACGCAGGAGATCAAGGAGATCAAGATGCGTCCGAACATCGACGACCACGATTACGACACCAAGATGAAGAAGGTGGTCGAGTTCATCGAGGAAGGCGACAAGGTGAAGGTCACCATGCGCTTCCGTGGCCGCGAGCTGAGCCACGGCTCGCTCGGCATGGCGGTGCTCCAGCGCGTGGCCGAGGCGACGAACGAGATCGCCAAGGTGGAGGCCTATCCGCGGATGGAAGGTCGACAGATGCTGATGGTGCTGTCGCCCAAATAATTAGCTTGCGCGTCGGCGGGTCGGCCGCCGGCGCGCCGTACCCGCGGCCGGATGTGCTGGTTTCCGTAGCGGCACCCCGCACGCGCGACGCCGACGTTTTCCACGCAGGTGTTGCGCCGGCGCTACACCCCCTCGGCTTTCCGTTACGTGACACGTAAGTTTTACTAGACGCGTAAACGCAGCCGCATAGAACGCCGCCAAACCCAATATTCAAAATCTGGGAGAGGCCGTTTCCATGCGCATTACCGCGACCCTGCTGTCCACCGTCGCCTGTCTGGCGGCCTGCCCCGCGCTGGCGCAGGAGCAGACCAGCCCCGTCACCACCAACGCCGCCGTTGACGGCCAGTCCAACACCGCCGCCGCGCAGACGAGCCCGACGGGCGAGCTGGGCGCGGGCGACATCGTCGTGACCGCCACCCGCCGCGCCGAGCGGCTGGCCGACGTGCCGATCTCGATCAACGCGGTGAGCCAGGAGAGCCTGCAGAATTCGGGCGCGACCGATATCCGCGGCGTGGCGCAGCTCGCGCCGTCGCTCAGCGTGTCGTCGACCGGATCGGAAGCGAACGCGTCGGCGCGCATCCGCGGCATCGGCACCGTCGGCGACAACCCCGGCCTGGAAAGCTCGGTCGTCACCTTCATCGACGGCGTGTATCGCAGCCGCACCGGCTCCGGCCTGAACGACATCGGCGAGATCGAGCGCGTCGAGGTGCTGCGCGGGCCGCAGGGCACGCTGTCGGGCCGCAACTCGTCGGCGGGCGCGATCAACATCTACACCAAGGCGCCGTCGTTCGACTTCGGCGGCTACGGCGAGGCGACCTACGGCAATTACGACGCCGTCCGCGTCGCCGGCGCGCTGACCGGGCCGATCGTCAAGGACCTGCTCGCCTTCCGTGTCGACGGCGTCTACGCCAAGCGTGACGGCTTCTACCGCGATGTCATCAACGACACCGATTACAACGACCGCGACCGCTTCTTCGTGCGCGGCCAGTTGCTGCTGGAGCCGTCGAGCGACTTCTCCGTCCGCCTGATCGGCGACTATACCCGCCGCGACGAGAAGTGCTGCGGCGCGGTCTACGTCGACCTGCGCGAGAAGACCGATCCGACGCCGGGCGTCGCGGGCGACTTCGCGATCGCGCCGGCCAACCGCATCGTCGACGTGATGACCTCGCTCGGCGCGGTGTTCCCGAGCGCGGGCGATCCATACAACCGTCGCATCGCGCAGACGCGCGGCCGCGCTTACTCGAACATCACCAAGGATTACGGCGGCTCGGCGCAGATCGACTGGAACTTCGGCGGTGCCGCGCTGACCTCGATCACCGCGTACCGCGAGTACAAGTCGTTCGGCGCGGGCGATTTCGACTACGGCAACCTCGACCTCGTCTACCGCGCCGACGACGGCAACGCGTTCCGCCGCTTCCGTACCTTTACGCAGGAATTGCGCCTGAACGGCGAGGCGTTCGGTGACCGGCTCAACTGGCTGATCGGCGGCTTCTACAGCAACGAAAAGCTGCGCGTGTCGGACAACCTGCGCTTCGGCACCGATTACGGCGCGTTCGCCGCCTGTCGCGTGATCGCCAGCGCCAATCCGGCCGCCGCACTGCGCGCGCCGCGCCAGCCGGGCTGCTTGAGCGCGGCCGGTCGCGCGGTGCTGTCGGGTGTCGTACCCGGCACGCAGCCGGCGTTCGGCGCCGCCACCGGCACCATCCTCGCCGGCATCGACCGCCTGTCGACGATCAGCGACCGCGGCGCGCTGCGCGACATCTACGACCAGAAGAGCGAGAGCTACGCCTTCTTCACCCACAACGTCCTGAAGATCACCGATCGGCTGTCGCTGACCGGCGGCCTGCGCTGGACGAAGGAGATGAAGGACCTGAACGCCAGCTTCACCAACGACAACACCGTCTGCGCGCAGCAGCTCGGCAGCCTGGCGCCGCTGCTCGCCAATCCGCAGCTCGCCTCGACCGTCGCCGGCATCCTGACGCTCAGCTGCACCGGCAATTCCAGCTCGACGATCAGCGGCAAGTCGATCAGCGACAGCTTCGACAACGACGAGTTCACCGGCACCGCGGTGCTGTCGTGGAAGCCGGTCGACCGGCTGATGACCTACGCGAGCTACTCGCGCGGGTTCAAGGCGGGCGGCTACAACCTCGACCGCTCTGACCTGGGCCTCGCCTATCTGCCGCAGACGACGCTGGCGCCGAACGCGGCCGCGCTGCGCTTCGACCCCGAGACGGTCAACGCGTACGAAGTCGGCCTGAAATACTCGTCGCGCCGGTTCACCTTCAACCTGGCGGGCTTCCGCTCCGACTTCACCAACTTCCAGCTCAACACGTTCAACGGCACGAACTTCATCGTGCAGAATCTGGGCAGCTGCGACGACAGCCTGAACGGCGGCGACGTCGACAACAATGCCGCGACCGGACGCTGCACGAGCGACGTCGGCACCGGCGTGCGCAGCCAGGGCGTCGAGGTCGAGGCCGGCTTCTACCCCGCGCGCCAGGTCGCGATCACGATGGGCTACACCTTCGCCGACACCAAGGTGCGCCGCAACATCGTCGGCTCCGCCTCGGGCGAGCCGCTCGACCCGGCGCTGTTCCTGCTGCCGGGCGCGCAGATGCCGCTGGCACCGCGCAACGTCATCACGACCTCGGCGTCATGGACGCCCGACATCGGCTCGAACGGGCTGTCGGCGCTGTTCTACATCGATCAGCGCACCTCGTCGGATTACAACACCGGATCGGACAACTTTCCGGAGAAGGTGCAGGACGGCTTCACGGTCGTGAACGCGCGCGTCGGCCTGCACGGGCGCGACGACCTGTGGGCGATCGAGGTGTTCGCGCAGAACCTACTCAACAAGAACTACCAGCAGGTCGCCTTCAACGCGCCGTTCCAGGGTGCGGGCAGCCAGGCGCAGGTACAGGCATTCGGCGCGACCGGCGGCTTCGCCACCGCGAACCAGGTGTTCACCTCCTACCTCGCCGAGCCGCGGACCTACGGCGTGACGCTGCGCACGCGCTTCTGATCGGCTGAGCAGTTATAGGGAAAGGCCGGTTCGCATCCGCGAGCCGGCCTTTTCTATCGGCCCTAGGCGGCCTCCTCCAGCGCCTTGCCCGCCGCGGCCGCCAGCAACCGCCGCTCGATGCTCCTGACCCTGGAGGGGAGCGCGATCTTGTCGCCGGTCAGGTCGGTCAGGTAGAAGGTATCCACCGCCCGCTCGCCGTAGGTCGAGACGTGCGCGGAGTGGATCGTCACCTTCGACTGGAACAGCGCGTGCGCGAGCTGGTTGAGCAGCGCCGGGCGATCGCGCGCGGCGACTTCCACCACGGTGAAGCGGTTCGACGCCTTGTTGTCGACCAGCACGTCCGGCGCAATCGCGAACGCGTCGGCGCGCAGCCGCGGCAGCGGCTTGGCCTTCAGCCGGTCGGTCAGGCGAACGCGTCCGGCGAGCGCGTCCTCGATCGTCACGCGGATGCGCTGCAACTGCTCGGCCTCGTCGAACGGGCGGCCGAGCGGGTCCTGGACGAGAAAATTGTCGAGCGCCATGCCGTCGCGCGTCGTGTGGATGCGCGCGTCGATGATGTTGCCACCCGCGACGTTGATCGCGCCTGCGATGCGGAAGAACAATCCCGGGTGATCGGTCGCGTAGACGGTGATGAGCGTCGCGCCGCGCTCCGGATAGACCTGCGCCGCGATCGACAGCGGCGCGTCGCCCGCGTCGCGCACAACCGCGGCGTTGGCAGCGAGCACGTCGGCGGGCTCGGCGATCCAGTACGGCTCGGGCAGCCGGCGGACGTAGGCGGCGAGTGCGTCCGCGTCCCACCCCATCGCCGCGCGCAAGCCGTCCTGCTTGGCGGCGATCCGCTCGGCCCGACCCTTCTGCTTGTGGCCGAGCCTCAGAACCTCCTCCGCGCCGTCGTACAAATCGGCGAGCAGTTGCCCCTTCCACCCGTTCCACGTGCCGGGTCCCACCGCGCGTATGTCGACCGTGGTCAGCACCAGCAGCAGGCGCAGCCGCTCAACGCTCTGCACGGTGGCGGTGAAATCGAGGATCGTCTTGAAGTCCGACAGGTCGCGCTTGAACGCGGTCGCCGACATCAGCAGGTGGTGGCGCACCAGCCACGACACCGTCTCCGTCTCCGCGCGCGTCAGGCCGAGCCGCGGGCAGACGCGCAGCGCGACCTCTGCGCCCAGCACCGAATGGTCGCCGCCGCGCCCCTTGGCGATGTCGTGGAGCAGCACCGCGACGTAGAGCACGCGGCGGGACACGACCTGCTCCATCACCGCGCTGGCGAGCGGATGATCGTCCTTCAGCTCGCCCTTTTCGATCCGCGCGAGCAGCCCGACCGCGCGGATCGTGTGCTCGTCGACCGTGTAATGGTGGTACATGTCGAACTGCATCTGCGCCACGACGCGCGCGAAATCGGGCAGGAAGCGCCCCAGCACGCCCGTCTCGTTCATCCAGCGCAGCACCAGTTCGGGATCGTTGCGGCTGGTCAGCACGTCGAGGAACAAGGCGTTCGCGCGCGGTTCACGCCTGACCGAGGCGGCGAGCTTCGCGTCGCGGGTCGCGCAACGCAGCGCGAGCGGGTGAATCTCCATCTGCGTCTGCGCGGCGAGCGCGAACACCTCGACCAACCGGACCGGGTCGGCGGCGAAGAAATCGTCGCCGGGGATCGCCAGCCGTCCGCGGTCCATGGTGAAGCCGTTCAGCTTGCGCGGGGAGCGCAGCAGTCGCTTGATCCGCTCGCCGCTGTGGCGGCGGTTGTAGCGCTCCTCCAGGTGGGCGAGGAACAGGCCGGTCAGCGAACCGACCGTCTTCGCCTGCAGGAAGTAGAATTGCATGAAGCGTTCCACCGCCGATTTCCCGGGGCGGTCGGCGTAGTTCATCCGCGCCGCGATCTCGCGCTGGTAATCGAAAGTCAGCCGGTCCTCCGCGCGCCCCGCGATCAGGTGGAGGTGGCAGCGTACCGCCCAGAGGAAGTTGTCGGCGCGGTGGAACAGCCGGTATTCGGCGCGCGTGAACAAGCCGTTGCCGACCAGTTCCGCCGCGCGCTGCACCTTGTAGGCGTATTTGCCGATCCAGAAGAGCGCGTGCAGGTCGCGCAGGCCGCCCTTCCCTTCCTTGATGTTGGGCTCCACCACGTAGCGAGTGTCGCCCATTCGCACGTGGCGCGCGTTGCGCTCGGCGAGCTTGTCGGCGACGAACTGCCGCTCGGTGCCGCTCCGCACCTCCTTGTCGAACCGCTCCGCGGCTTCCTCGTACAGCCCCTCGTCGCCCCACAGGTAGCGCGCTTCGAGCAGCGCGGTACGCACCGTCACGTCGGCCTTGGCCTGGCGCACCATGTCGTCGAGCGAGCGGCTCGAATGACCGACCTTCAGCCCCAGGTCCCACAGAGCGTAGAGCATCGATTCGATCGCCTGCTCGGCCCAGGGCGTCTGCTTCCACGGGGTCACGAAGCCGATGTCGACGTCGCTGAACGGCGCCATCTCGCCGCGCCCGTAGCCGCCGACCGCGATCAGCAGCAGCCGCTCCGACGCGGTCGGGTTGCTCAATGGGTAGAGCCGCGACGTCGTGAAGTCGGCGAGCGCGACGATGACCTGGTCGACCAGATACGCCTGCGCGTTCGCCGCCTCCAGCCCGCGCGAGGGATGCTCGGCCAGCCGCCGCGCGATCTCGGCGCGCCCAGCATCGAGCGCGCGCTTGAGGATCGCGGTGGCGCCGCGGCGGAGCTGCGCGTCGCCTTTCCCCGGCAGTGCTGCGAGCGCGTCGACGAGCGCGCGGCGGTCGACGATAGCGCGGCGGTTGGGCAGTTGCTCGAAGGATCGGCGCATGGCTCCCGACATAAGCGCGCGCCGCGCCGATGGGGAGCCCCGCGTCGGTCCCGACAATCATCCTTCGCGCGCGAGCGCCTTCAATCGGTAGAGCGTGTCGAGCGCCTCGCGCGGGGTGAGCGCGTCGACATCGATCGCCTCGACCTCGGCGCGGATCGCGTCGCACTTCTCCTCCTCGGCCTGCGCGGCGGCGGCGAACAGCGGCAGGTCGTCGAGCCCGGCGGCGAGCCCGCCGGTCCTGGCGCGCCCCGCCTCCAGCTTGGCGAGCACCGACTTGGCGCGCGACACCGTGCCGGGCGACATGCCGGCGAGCCGCGCGACCGCCAGCCCGTAGCTGCGGTCCGCCGGGCCTTCCGCCACCTCGTGCAGCAGCACCAGATCACCCTTCCACTCGCGCGCGCGGACGTGGTGGAGCGACAGCGCGTCGCAGCGCTCCGCGAGCCGCGTCAGCTCGTGATAATGGGTCGCGAACAGGCAGCGGCAGCGGTTCTCCTCGTGGATCGCCTCCACCACCGCCCAGGCGATCGCGAGTCCGTCGTAGGTCGAGGTGCCGCGCCCGACCTCGTCGAGGATCACGAAACTGCGCGGGGAAGCCTGCGCCAGGATCGCGGCGGTCTCCACCATCTCGACCATGAAGGTCGAGCGCCCGCGCGCGAGATTGTCCGACGCGCCGACGCGGCTGAACAGCCGGTCGACCAGCCCGATCGTCGCGGTCATCGCGGGCACGTAGCTGCCCGCCTGCGCCAGCACCGCGATCAGCGCGTTCTGCCGCAGGAAGGTCGACTTGCCACCCATGTTGGGGCCGGTGACGAGCCACAGCCGGTTGGCCTCCGACAGGCGGCAGTCGTTTGCGACGAAGCGGTCGCCCGATTTCGCCAGCGCGCTCTCCACCACCGGATGGCGTCCGCCGGTCACCTCGAAACACGCCTGCTCGACCAGCCGCGGCCTCGTCCAGTGCCCCTCCGCCGCGCGCTCGGCGAGCCCGGCCGCGACGTCGAGGCGGGCGAGCGCGTCGGCGGTCGCGGCCACCCCCTCGCGCGCGGCGAGCGCGGTCTGCGTCAATTCCTCCAGGTGCGCGGCCTCCGCGGTCAGCGCGTGCGCGCCTGCCTGCGTGACGCGGCTCGCCACCTCGTGCAGCTCGGGCGCGTTGAAGCGGATCGCGCCCGCCATCGTCTGCCGGTGCGTGAAGCCGGAGTCGGCGCGCATCAGCGGGTCGGCGGCGCGCGCGGGCACCTCGATATGGTAGCCGAGGACGCCGTTGTGCTTGATCTTGAGCGCACTG
Organism: Sphingomonas sp.; assembly: GCF_042095875.1. Taxonomy (GTDB): domain Bacteria; phylum Pseudomonadota; class Alphaproteobacteria; order Sphingomonadales; family Sphingomonadaceae; genus Sphingomonas. The sequence continues at coordinate 19,854 of NZ_JBELMJ010000017.1, read as the reverse complement.
ACGCCCGTGTCGGCGCGGTATCTCGCCTCAAGCGCCGCGATCGCGCGCCGCCCGCCCATCCCTGCGTCACGCAGGTCGTCGAGTGCTGCGTCATAGCCCGCGGCGATATAGCCGCCGTCGCTCGCCTCGATTGGCGGAGCGGGCACCAAAGCGCGCTTGAGCAGGTCGATCAGCGCGCCGTGTCCGCGCAGCCGCGGCAGCGTCTCGGCGAGCAGCGCGGGTGCGGGCGCGATCCGGCCGAGCAGTTCGGCGAGGTGCCACGCGCCGTCGAGCCCGTCGCGCAACTGCCCGAGATCGCGCGGTCCGCCCCGCCCCGCCGCCAATCGCCCCAGCGCGCGGCCGATATCGGGCAAGGCGCGCAAGCTCGCGCGCAACCGCTCGCGCAAGACATCGTCGTCGTGGAATAGCGCGACCAGCGCCTGCCGCGCCTCGATCGCGGGCAGATCCATCAGCGGCGCGGCAATGTCCTCGGCCAGCAGGCGCGCGCCCGCGCCCGTCACCGTGCGGTCGACCGCGTCGAGCAGGCTTCCCTTGCGCTGCCCCGACACGGTGCAGGTCAGCTCCAGGCTCTCGCGCGTCGCGGCGTCGATCGCCATCGTCTCGGCGGCGGCCGCCAGCGTCGGCGGCCGCAGGAAAGGCAGCGCGCCTTTGGCGTTATGCTCCAGATAGGCGACGAGCGCGCCCGCCGCCGACAGCGCGGCGCGCGAGAACTGGCCGAAGCCGTCGAGCGTGGCGACGCCGTACAGCCGCTTCAACCGCGCCTCGCCGCCCGCGCTGTCGAAATCGGCGCGCGGGCGCCACACGCTGGCGGGGTGATCCGCGCCCTCGCACGCGACCACTTCGGCCGCACCCAGCCGCGCGAGTTCGGCGCCCATGTCGCCGGAGTCTGTCTCGATCACCACGAAGCGTCCGGTCGACACGTCCGCCGCCGCGATCGCGACAGCGCCGTTCACCTCGCCGATCGCCGCGCACCAGTTCGCCGCGCGCGCGTCGAGCAGCGCTTCCTCGGTCAGCGTGCCCGCGGTGACGAAGCGGACGATCGCCCGCCCGACCAGCGCCTTCGATCCCCGCGCCTTGCGCGCCGCCTCGGGTGTCTCGGTCTGCTCGGCGATGGCGACGCGGTGCCCGGCCTTGATCAGGCGTTGCAGATAGCCGGTCGCGGCGTGGATCGGCACGCCGCACATCGGGATCTTCTCGCCCTCGTGCTCGCCGCGCGCGGTCAGTGCGATGTCGAGCACCTGCGCCGCGACGCGCGCGTCGTCGAAGAAAAGTTCGAAGAAATCGCCCATGCGGTAGAACAACAGGCAGTCCGCCGCCTCCGCCTTCAGCGCCAGATATTGCGCCATCATCGGGGTCGGGGTGGAAACGCTCGCCATCGCGGGCGCGATACAGAAGCGGGCGCGCGCGCGAAAGACGTGTCCGGGTGCTCGTAGGTACGCTAGGCAGAGCGCACGCCGCCACGAGACGCCCGCCATGCTCTACCGCACACTCCTGCCCTCCCCGATCGGATCGCTGACGCTGGTCGCGTGCGATGACGGGCTGGTCGCCATCCTGTGGCCCGACGACGCGCCCGGCCGGGTGCGGCTGGCGGATGCCGCCGAGCGCGACGACCATCCCGTGCTCGCTGCCGCGGCCGAGCAGTTGAGCGCGTATTTCGCCGGCACGCGCACGCGCTTCGCGTTGCCGCTCGCACCGCAGGGCACGCCGTTCCAGCGCGACGTGTGGCTCGCGCTCGCCGACATTCCGTTCGGCGAAACGCGCAGCTACGCCGAGATCGCGCGCGCGATCGGACGCCCCGCGGCCACGCGCGCAGTCGGCGCGGCGAACGGGCGCAATCCGCTATCGATCGTGGCGCCGTGCCACCGCGTCGTCGGTGCGAACGGCGCGCTGACCGGCTTCGCGGGCGGGCTGGCGGCGAAACGCTTCCTGCTGGATCACGAACGTCGCATCTCCGGCGCATGGTAGCGGTTCACATCCCCCGCCGCTTTACGTAAGGGCACGCGCATGACCGACTCCCGCAACGGCGCCGCCGAAGAAGTGACCAACGTCCAGTTCTCGGAGCGGGAGGCGCTGCTGTTCCACTCGGAGGGACGGCCGGGCAAGATCGAAATCATCGCCTCCAAGCCGATGGCGACGCAGCGCGACCTGGCGCTCGCCTACTCGCCGGGCGTCGCGGTGCCGGTGCGCGCGATCGCCGACGATCCCGCGCTCGCCTACGACTACACCGCCAAGGGCAATCTCGTCGCGGTAATCTCCAACGGAACCGCAATCCTGGGGCTCGGCAACCTGGGCGCGCTCGCCTCTAAGCCGGTGATGGAGGGCAAGGCGGTGCTGTTCAAGCGCTTCGCCGACGTCGACTCGATCGATCTCGAACTGGCGACGGAGGACGTCGACGCCTTCGTCAACGCGGTGGCGCTGCTCGAACCCAGCTTTGGCGGCATCAACCTGGAGGACATCAAGGCGCCCGAGTGCTTCATCATCGAGCAGTCCCTGCGCGAGCGGATGAACATTCCGGTCTTCCACGACGATCAGCACGGCACCGCGATCATCTGCGCCGCCGGGCTGATCAACGCCTGCCTGCTGACCGGGCGTCGCCTCGCCGACGTGAAGGTCGTGGTGAACGGCGCGGGGGCGGCCGCGCTCGCTTGCACCGACCTGATCAAGGCGATGGGCGTGCGCCAGCAGAACGTCATCATCTGCGACCGTACCGGCGTGATCTACCAGGGCCGCGACGACGTGAACCAGTGGCAGTCGGCGCACGCGGTCGCGACCGATCGTCGCACCCTCACGGAGGCGCTGGCGGGTGCCGACGTGTTCCTAGGGCTGTCGGCGGCGGGCGCGCTCAAGCCCGAGATGGTCAAGGACATGGCGAAGGCGCCGATCATCTTCGCAATGGCGAACCCCGAGCCCGAGATCCGGCCCGAGGCCGCCAAGACCGCGCGCCCCGACGCGATCATCGCGACCGGGCGCTCGGATTATCCGAACCAGGTCAACAACGTGCTCGGCTTCCCGTTCATCTTCCGCGGCGCGCTGGACGTGCGCGCGTCGGCGATCAACGACGAGATGAAGATCGCCGCCGCCAACGCGATCGCCGAACTGGCGCGGCAGCGCGTGCCGGAGGAAGTCGCCGCCGCCTACGGCGTGCAGCACAGCTTCGGCCCCGAGTATATCATCCCCGCGCCGTTCGATCCGCGGCTGATGGAGCTGGTGTCGGTCGCGGTCGCGAAGGCGGCGATGGACTCGGGCGTCGCGACCAAGCCGATCCTCGACATCGACGCGTACCGCCAGACGCTGCGCGCGCGGCTCAACCCGACCACCTCGGTCCTGAGCCTCGCCTACGAGGGCGCGCGCGCGCATCCCAAGCGCATCATCTTCGCGGAAGGCGAGGAGGAGGTCGTGCTGCGCGCGGCGATCGCGTTCAAGGAAGGTGGCTACGGCACGCCGGTGCTGGTCGGGCGCGACGACGTGCACGACCGATTGGGCGCACTCGGTATTGCCAACCCCGAGGAGTACGAGGTCCACAACAGCCGCAAGTCGCCGCTGGTGCCGCGGATGGTCGACTTCCTCTACGGCCGGCTGCAGCGCCGCGGCTACCTGCGCCGCGATTGCGAGCGGATGATCAACCAGGACCGCAACACCTTCGGCGCGGTGCTGCTCCAGCTCGGCGAGGCCGACGCGATGATCACCGGCATCACGCGCACCTTCGCGCAGAGCTACCGCGAAGTGCGCCGTGTGATCGATCCCAAGCCCGAGCGCACGCCGTTCGGCATCCACGTGCTCGTCGGGCAGAGCCACACGATCTTCATCGCCGACACGACCGTCAACGAGCGCCCGAGCGCGGAGGAACTGGCCGACATCGCCGAGCAGACCGCCGCCGTGGCGCGCCGCATGGGCCACGAGCCGCGCGTCGCGTTCCTCAGCTACTCGACCTTCGGCACGCCCGAGGGTTCGTTCCTCGACAACATCCGCCAGGCGGTCACCGTGCTCGACGGGCGGCAGGTGAGCTTCGAATATGAGGGCGAGATGTCGCCCGACGTCGCGCTCAACCCCAAGCAGCAGGCGAACTACCCGTTCGCGCGCCTGTCGGGCCCGGCGAACATCCTGGTCATGCCGGGGCTGCAATCGGCCAACATCTCGGCCAAGCTGCTGCGCGAGCTGGGCGGCGACGACATGATCGGCCCAATGCTGATCGGCATGGAGAAGCCGGTGCAGATCGCGCCGATGACCTCGACCGCCAGCGAGCTGGTGACGCTGGCGGTGCTGGCGGCGGGCGGCATCGCGCGCTGAATAAAGCGACCCGTCCCGAACAATAGATTGGACCGGTTCGCAACCGATCGGTCGCGTCGATCATTGCCTCTCATATCCACGTAACAGGAGGCGGATAATGAAGATGGTAGTGGCGGCGTTGAGCGCGGCGATGTTGGTGTCGGGATGCAACGGGCTGGGCGGCGGCCTGGGTGGCAACAGCTACAACGGGTACGGCGCCTACGACTACAACCGGCCCGATCCCGGTCAGGGCGGCTATTACGCCGATCGCTACTATCGCGACGACGCGCGCTACCGTGAGCGCCGCCTGAACAGCCGCGACCGCGTCTATGCCGGCCGCGACGGGCGTTACTACTGCCGCCGCAACGACGGTACCACCGGCCTGATCGTCGGCGGCCTCGCGGGCGGCGTGCTCGGCACCGCGCTCCAGCCCGGCGGCTCGGGACTGCTCGGTGCGCTGCTGGGCGGTGCGGGCGGCGCCGCACTCGGCAAGTCGGTCGACAGGAACAACGTCCGCTGCCGCTGAGCCAGCCTATCTGAGCGGTTTGCCCGAGTCCTTCCAGCGATCCAGTATCTGGGACTCGGGCACGGGCGGCGGCGCTGTCGGCGATGGTGCCGGCGTCCGCGCTTCTCCGCTCTGCGCGTGACGCGGTTGCAACTGTGTGTCGGGTGTGATCGCCCGCGGCGTCGCCGTGGCAACAGGCACGGCTGCGTTGGCTGCGCCGACCAGCGGCGTCGAGACGATCGTCTGGCTGTCCGCGATCACGGGCACCGGCAGCACCGGCGTCAGCAACGGGTCGGCCGGTCGATGCGGTCCCGGCACCGGCTCGCCCCCGCGATAGCGCTGCACGAACGCGCCCGCGGTGCCCCAATAGCCCTTCCAGCGATGAAAGAAGTGCGCGCCGATCGCGTCGGTCATCACCAGCGTGCGGTTCCACGCCGGCGTGACCGCGTACGTGTGGTAATGAGTCGCGAGTCCGACAGGCGCGAAGACGTAGCCGCCGAGCGCCGCCGCCGCGACGCGCGCCGCGCGCGCCCAGCCGCCGCGCGACGGCACCCGCGCCAACGCGCCGTCGCACGCGAAGCTGAACTGGCAGACGCTGCGCTCCGACCCCTGATAGACCACGCCGCAGACGGTTGCTGGAAAGGCGGGGTGACGCGCGCGGTTGAGGATTACCTGCGCCACCGCGCGCTGTCCGTCGTCGGGCTCGGACGCTGCCTCATAGTAGATCGCGGCGGTCAGGCACTCCAGCGCGCGGCCGCGATCGGCGGCACTCGCCAGCGCGGTCGAGAACGGTTGCGCGGCGACGACCGACCCGTCGCCGGGCATGATCCGATCGAAGGCGAGCGGCACCGGCGGCAGCGCGATCGTTCCCGTCGTGCCCGCCGCCGGCGACGCATAGATCGGCGCGGCAGCCGGGGGGCGCGCGCGCGCAGGTGCGGGCACGCTGACGCTGCGGACCGGGCGACTGACGGCGGGCGCCACCCCGATCACGCGCAACAGCACCTGCGCCGCCAGCGCCGACACCGCCAGGATCGCGAGCGCGGCCAGCACGACCGGCAGCACGCGCACCTCGCGCAAGCGCACTAGGGCGGTTCGTCGCTGTACCGGGTCGGCCACGCTGGCGATCGTCATTCTCCGTCACGCGCCCGCGTCAGGCGGGTCAGCACGCGCCTTAACCGATCGAACCTTGTCGATCCGCTAGCATCTGCGCACCGTCCCGGCGCGGCACGGCCGCGGGCGGCGTTTACGCGGTTTAGCGCTTCTTGCCGTTGGCGAACAGCAGCGCCGCGGCGACCGCGGCCGAACCGATCCCGACGCCGACGTACTTGCCCAGCTGCCAGCGCCGGGCACGGTCGCTCGCCTTCGCCTTGTCGGCGCCCGCGTCCTGGTGCGCCTTCGCCGCCTTGGCTGCTTCGAGTATCTCGTTCGGCTCGTCGCTCATCATTCACTCTCCCTTGTCGGCGCCGTAGCGCGATCGGAAATCGCTGGCGAACAGGTTCAGCGTGCCGCCGGCGACCGCGGCGCGCAGGTCCGCCATCAGCGCCTGATAGAAGAAGATGTTATGCTCGGTCATCAGCATCGCGCCCAGCATCTCGCCCGCGCGCACCAGATGATGCAGGTAGGCGCGGCTCCACGTGCCGCACACCGAACAGGCGCAGGCGGGATCGAGCGGCGCCTGATCCTCGCCGAAGCGCGCGTTGCGGATGTTGATCGGCCCGCCGCGCGTGAACGCCTGACCGGTCCGCCCCGAGCGCGTCGGCAGCACGCAGTCGAACATGTCGACGCCGCGCTCGACCGCGCCGACGATGTCGTCGGGCTTGCCGACGCCCATCAGGTAGCGCGGGCGGTCGGCCGGCAGCTGACCCGGTGCGTAGTCGAGGCAGGCGAACATCGCCTCCTGCCCCTCACCCACCGCGAGCCCACCGATCGCGTAACCGTCGAAGCCGATGTCGACCAGCGCGTCGGCGGAGGCACGGCGCAGCCCTTCGTTAAGCGCACCCTGCTGGATGCCGAAGATCGCGTTGTGCGACGCGTGGCGCTCGCCGCCGCGCCCGTCCAGCCCGTCAAACGCGTCGCGGCTGCGCTTGGCCCAGCGCATAGACCGCTCCATCGCCGCGGCCTGCACCTCGCGCGTCGAGGTGGTCGGGACCAGTTCGTCGAACGCCATGGTGATGTTGCTGCCGAGCAGCCGCTGGATCTCGATCGAGCGCTCCGGCGACAGCATGTGGCGCGAGCCGTCGAGGTGCGAGCGGAAGGCGACACCCTCCTCCGACCGCTTGGTTAGCGCCGACAGGCTCATCACCTGATAGCCGCCCGAATCGGTCAGGATGGGGCGATCCCACCCCATGAACGCGTGCAGTCCGCCGAGCCTCGCCACCCGCTCCGCCCCCGGGCGCAGCATGAGGTGATAGGTGTTGCCCAGGATGATGTCCGCTCCCGCCGCGCGCACGTCGGCGGGCTTCATCGCCTTGACCGTCGCGGCGGTGCCGACCGGCATGAACGCGGGCGTGCGGATGGTGCCGCGCTCCATCTGGATCGCGCCGGTACGCGCGCGCCCGTCGGTCGCGGCGATGGTGAACTCGAACCGGCTCACCTGGACCTCCGCTTCTTCGCGGGTGGCGCGGGCGGCTTGACCGGCGGGCGCCCCGCGGTCGGCCCCTTGGCGTCGATCGGAGCGGTACGATAGGTCAGCAGCTCGGCGCGGCTGATCTGCCGGTCACCGTTCCGGTCGTAGCGCGCGAACAGTCGCGAGAAATGGTCCTGCAACTCGTCAAGTGAGACCTGGTCGTCCTGGTCGCGGTCGACCTCGAACGGGCTCGGCAAGGCGTTGCGGTCACCCAGCCAACGCTCCGCCCAGTCGGCGAAGGCGATGTAGCGCAGCTGCCCCGTCCTGGCGGTGTCGATCGCCTCGAAGGTGTGGCGCACGCCCTCGATCAGCTCGGTGCGGTCGACCAGACCGTCGCCGTTCGTATCGAACGTCGCAATCAGCATCGCGGCCGGCTCCACCACCATTGTCGCGGGCGTCTGCGGCGTGCCCGGCAGCGGCGCGCGCACCACCACATCGCCGCCCTCCTGCGCTGCCACCTGCAACGCGAGCGCGAGCATGACCGACCCGATCACCGCGCCGCTCCGGGCAACAGCAGCGAGGCATCACCGTAGGAGTAGAAGCGGTAGCCATGCTCGATCGCGTGCGCGTAGGCCGCCTGCATCCCCTCCAGCCCCATCAGCGCCGAGATCAGCATGAACAGCGTCGAGCGCGGCAGGTGGAAGTTGGTCATCAGCCCGTCGATGCCGCGAAAGCGGTAGCCCGGCGTAATGAAGATGCGCGTGTCGCCCTCGAATGGGCGGACGAGATCGTCCTCGCCGGTCGCACTCTCGATCAGGCGCAGCGAGGTGGTACCGACCGCGATCACGCGGCCGCCGCGCGCGCGGATCGCGTTCAGGCGATCGGCGGTGGCGGCGTCGATGCGGCCCCACTCGGCGTGCATGCGGTGATCGTCTGTGTCCTCGGCCTTGACCGGCAGGAAGGTGCCCGCGCCGACGTGGAGCGTCAGCGTCGCGTGCGCGATCCCGGCCGCCTCCAGCCGCGCGAGCAGATCGGGGGTGAAGTGCAGCGCCGCGGTGGGTGCGGCGACCGCGCCAGCCTCACGCGCGAACATCGTCTGGTAATCGTCGCGGTCGCGCGCGTCGGTCGCGCGCTTGCCCGCGATATAGGGCGGCAGCGGCATCTGCCCCGCGCGCTCCAGCAGCAGCTCGACCGGCTCGTCGCCGAGGAAGTCGAGCGCGAGGCTGCCGTCCTCCTCGCGCGCGTCGACGCCCGCGGTCACGCCGGCGCCGAAATCGATCACGTCGCCCTCGCGCAGCCGTTTGGCGTTGCGCACGAACGCGCGCCAGCGCCGCGGTCCCTCACGCTTGTGCAGCGTCGCGCCGATCCGCGCCTGCCCGCGCGTCCCCTCCAGCCGCGCGGGGATGACGCGCGTGTCGTTGAACACGAGCAGGTCGCCGCTGCGCAGCGCGTCCGGCAGGTCGGACACGACGCGGTCGCGCATGCCGTCCGCATCCACCACCAGCATCCGCGCGGCATCGCGCGGCGCGGCCGGGCGCAGCGCGATCCGCTCACCCGGCAAGTCGAAATCGAACAGGTCGACGTTCACGCTTCTCGGCCTTCGCGCGCGCGGCTCAGCGGCGCGGGCTGCGCTTCTTCGCGGGAGCGGATGGCGCGGCCTTCGAGGGCTTCGCACCCGGCAGCGTCACGTCACCGAGTGCCGCCGGGATCACCGGCGTGGCCGCACCGGGCTGATAGGCCGGAGGATTGTCGCCCGCGATATAAGCGTGGACGATCCGCGACGGGTTCGCCGGCGGCTCGCCGCGCTCGATCGCGTCGACGTAGTTCATGCCGGTCATCACGCGCCCGAACACGGTGTATTTCTTGTCGAGCTGCAGTCGCGGTTGGAAGACGATGTAGAACTGGCTGTTGGCGCTGTCCTCCGCCTCGGCACGCGCCGCCGCGACCGCGCCGCGCACGTGCGGCAGGTAGTTGAACTCGGCCACGACGTCGGGCAGCTGCGAGCCGCCGGTGCCGTCGCCCTTGGGGTCGCCGCCCTGCGCCATGAAGCCGTCGATCACGCGGTGGAACACCAAACCATCGTAGAAATGCTGCCGCGTCAGAGTCTTTATCCGCTCCACCATCTTGGGCGCGACATCGGGGCGCAGCAGGATGGCGACCCGCCCGCCGGTCGAGAGGTCGAGCAGCCACACGTTCTGGAGATCGGTGGTCGGCAGCGGCTGCGCCGCACCGGCGGACGCGGGCTGCGGTTCCTGCGCGAGCGCGGGCAGCGCCAGGAAAGACAGGATCAGCGATAGAAAAGCGGCAATGTAGCGCATCGGACCTTCACGGTGATGACAGGATGCGCCCACCTAAAGCAAATCGCCGATTGCGCCAACGTGAATGGCGGCAACCGCGCCGCGGATTACGCGGGCACGTCGCGGTCAGGAGCCGCGGCGGCCGACCTGCTCGACGCGTTGGACGACCTCGGTGCAGATCGTCGGCGTCACGAACTTGCGGATATCGCCGCCGAAGATCGCGATCTCCTTGACTAGCTTGGACGCGATCGGCTGCAATCCGACGTCGGCCATCAGGAAGACCGTCTCGATCCGATCGTTTAGCTTCTGGTTCATCCCCGCCATCTGATATTCATACTCGAAATCGGCCACGGCGCGCAGCCCGCGCACGATCACGCTCGCGCGCTCGCGCTCGGCGAAGTCCATCAGCAGCGAGTCGAACTGCACGACGCGAATGTCGCCGGGCAGGTTGGCGACCTCGCGCTCGACCATCGTCATGCGTTCTTCAACCGAGAACATCGGCGACTTGGATGGGTTTGTGGTGACCCCAATGACGAGCTGGTCGACCAGCTTCGCGCCGCGGCGGATGATGTCCATGTGACCGAGTGTGATCGGATCGAAGGTGCCGGGATAGACGCCGATCCGCGGCGTGCCCGTCTGCGATCGGTCGTTACCGGCGCTCATGCTCAACGATCCCGCTCAACGACGAAGCGCGCGATGGCGCGCAGCAGGTCGGCCTCGTCGCCGTAGTGTCGCAGGTGCTCGATCGCCTGGTCGACTAGCAGCCGCGACTGCTCCCGCGCGCGCTCGATGCCGAGCAGCGACACGAATGTCTCCTTGCCCGCCGCCTCGTCCTTGCGCAGCTTCTTGCCCGCCAGCGCCTCGTCGCCCTCGACGTCCATCAGGTCGTCGACGATCTGAAAGGCGAGGCCGAGATCGTGCGCGTAGCCGCGAAGCGACGTGCGCGCGTCCGGCGGCACGCGGCCCAGGATCGCGCCCGCCTCCACCGCGGCGCAGATCAGCGCGCCGGTCTTCAACTGCTGCAACCGCGTCACGGTGCCGAGGTCAAACGCCTCGTTCTCCGCCACCAGGTCCATCATCTGCCCGCCCGCCATGCCCGCGGGCCCGGACGCGCGCGCGAGATCGGCGATCAGCTCGGCGCGTACAGCGGGATCGGGATGGGTGGCCGGATCGGCCAGCACCTCGAACGCGAGCGCGTGGAGGCAGTCACCCGCGAGGATCGCGGTCGCCTCGTCATACGCCTTGTGGACGGTCGGCTTGCCGTGGCGCAGGTCGTCGTCGTCCATCGCGGGCAGGTCGTCGTGGACGAGCGAGTAAGCGTGGATCGCCTCCAGCGCGACGCCCGCGCGCCCCGCGTGCTCGCGGTCGACGTCGAACAATCGCGCGGTCGCGAAGACGAGCAGCGGGCGCAACCTCTTGCCGCCGCCGATCGCGGCGTGGCGCATCGCCTGGTAGAGTCGCGCGCGCGCGTCGTCGGGCACCGCGAGCAGCGCGTCGAACCGCCGGTCGATCTCCGCCTGCACCTGCGTGAGCGCGTCGGCGAGCCCGAGCGACGTCGGCTGGAGCGGCGCGGAGCTCATCCGACGTTGAACGGCTGCACGCCCGCGGGCTTGCCGTCGGCGCCGACGCGGATGGCCTCGATCCGCGCCTGCGCGGCGTCCAGCCGCTCGGCACAGCGCGCGCGCAGCGAGCTGCCGCGCTCGTACAGCCGGATCGCGTCCTCCAGCGGGGTATCGCCCGACTCGAGCTTGCCGACGATGGCCTCCAGCTCGCGCATCGCGTCCTCGAACGACAGCTTCTCGGTCGATTGATCCATGCCTGCGGCTATGCGGCAGCGCGCCGCGGCTGGTCAAGCAGCGGCATCACCGTGCGCCGTCCGCCTTCGCGCGCAGCTCCGCGAGCAGGTCCTTGCGGCTCAGCTTGCCGATCATCGTCTTGGGCAGGCTGTCGCGAACCACCACCGCGTCGACGCGCTCGTGCTTGCCGAGCTTGGGATTGAGCCACATCATCAGCGCCGCGCTGTCCGTCGCCGGCGCGTTGTCGTTGAGCGTCACGAACGCGCGCGGCGCCTCGCCCCGGTACGCGTCGGGCACGCCGACCACCAACGCCTCCTTGATCGCGCCGTGGTGGTAGAGGATTTCCTCGATCTGGCTCGGGAACACCTTGAACCCGCCGACCGAGATCATGTCCTTCAGCCGGTCGACCACCGCGACGAAGCCGTGCTCGTCGATCACGCCGACGTCGCCGGTACGCAGCCAGCGCTCGCCGTCCTGTTCCACGAACGCGTCCACCGCCGCCTCGGGGCGGTTCCAGTAGCCCGCCATGATCTGCGCGCCCCGCGCTACGATCTCGCCCGGCTCACCCGGCGGCACCGTTTTGGTCGGGTCCTCCTTGTTGACCAGCCGCAGCCGCGTGCCCGGCAACGGCTGCCCGATCGTGCCGGGGTGCTGCTCGCCTTCGTACGGGTTGCACGTCAGCACGCCCGAACTCTCCGACAGGCCGTAGCCCTCGACCAGCCGCGCGCCGGTCGCCGCGCCCCATTTGTCGCGCAACTCGGCGGGCAGCGGCGCCCCGCCCGAGATGCAGACGCGCAGCGACGAGAAATCGGTTCCGGCGAACTTGGCGTGATCGAACAGCGCCTGGTACATCGTCGGCACGCCCGGCAGCGCGGTCGCCTTGGTACGCGAGATCGCGTCGAGCACCTGCCCCGCCTCGAAGCGCGGCAGCAGCACCATCTCGCCGCCGTTCAGCACCGTGCGGTTGAGCACGCAGGTGTTGGCGAAAACGTGGAACAGCGGCAGCGCGCCGACGATGCGGTCGACCTGATCGCGGTGCGGGTCGAGCGATACCACCTGTCGCGCGTTCGCGGTCAGATTGGCGTGGGTCAGCATCGCGCCCTTCGGCGCGCCGGTGGTGCCGCCGGTATATTGCAGCAGCGCGACGTCGCTGGCGGCGTCGATCTGAGGTGCCGTGAACTGTCCGTCGTTGGCGATCAGCGCGGAGAATGCGGTCACGCGCGCGTCGTCGGGGCGCTTCGCCACCTCCTTGCTCTTGAACAGGCGGTAGAGGAGCGACTTGGCCGGCGGCAGCACGCCCGCGACCGACCCGACGATCACCCGTTCGAGCAGGCTCTTGTCCAGCACCTTGAGCGCGGTCGGCAGCAACGCCTTCGCCGACACGGTGAACAGCACGCGCGTGCCCGAATCCTCGACCTGGTGGACGAGTTCGTCGACCGTGTAGAGCGGGGAAAAGTTGACCACGGTCGCGCCGAGCAGGAGCGCGCCGTAGTAAGCCGCGACGTAATGCGGCACGTTGGGCAGGAACAGCCCGATCCGGTCGCCCTTGCCGTAGCCCAGCGCGGCGAGCCCCGCCGCCACGCGCCGCGCGCCGTCCGCCACCTCGTCGTAGCGATATCGCCGCCCGAGGAAGTCGATCGCGGGCTTGTCGGCGTGGAGCGCGACCGAGCGCTCGAACATGTCGGGCATCGACATCGGCGGCAGGTCGACCGCCCAGGGTGTCGGGTGGCGGTATCGGGTTTGCCAGGCGCGCTCGTCGGTCATTGACACGCGTGTAAGCAAGACCGGGGCACGCTTCAATTGACGAAGCGTGACTTTACGTGTCCGTCAACTCAGCCGGTGATGCGCGGCGCGGTCCAGGTGTAGAGGATCGAGACGCCGACCAGCCCCAGGTCGATCGCCGCCTGGACGCGATGCGGCGCGGTGTCGCGCGCCTCGTGCGTCACGATGCGCAGGTCGGCGGTCGGATGACGAAGCGCGACCATCGCGAGCAGGGCTCCGGTGGCGGCAATGGCGACGCGTCGGCGATGCTTCATCGAACTTCCCCCTGCCCGACCGCATACATGATTAACGCCCGCGCGGAAAGTCGCGCGTCACCGCGTACCGTCCAGCCCCGACCCCGCGTCGGCGGTGGCCGCGTAGCGTGGCGCGACACGCGCGCGCGCCGCCTGTTCATAGGCGTAGCCCGCGCCCAGCACGCGCCCATCGGTGCCGCGCGTGCCGATGAACGACAGCCCGACCGGCAGGCCGCGCACCTGCCCCATCGGCACCGTCAGGTGCGGGTAACCCGCGATCGCGGGCAGGCTGGCGGCGGACGGGCCGTTGTACTGGTCGCCGTAGACCGTGTCGCTCAGCCACGCCGCGCCGTAGCTCGGCTCGACCAGTATCTGCGCGTCGGCGGTGCGCAGCATCGCGTCGATCCCCTCCGCCCCTGCCAGCCGCAGCGACTTGGCGCGTGCCGCCTTGTAGGCGGGATCGGACAGCCCCTTGGTCGCGGCCGCCTTCTCGAACGTTTCCTGCGCAAAGAACGGCATCTCGGCGTCCGCGTGCGCGCGGTTGAACGCGATCACCTGATCGAGCGTGCGGGTCGTGACCGTAGGCGGCGTGGTCGCGAGATAGCGGTCGAGATCGACCTTCAACTCGGTCAGCAGCACCTGGAACTCGGCCTCGCCCAGCCCGTCGAGCTT